>CAVSSU010000043.1:0-165280 GCA_963730565.1 uncultured Gammaproteobacteria bacterium | reverse complement strand
CGGCAACGCGATCGCTTCATCGATCTTTGCACCCACCTCTTGGACGCGCACGCTCCGGGGCTCAAGGCGAGCATCGTGGCGGCGGAGCTATTGACGCCGCTCGATATCGAGCAGGAGTTCCGGATCAGCGGGGGACATTGGCACCACGGCGAGCTGGCCTTCGACCAGTTCTTCATGGTCAGGCCGGTGCCGGGCGCCGCTCAGCATCGTACGCCGCTGCCGGGCCTCTACCTCTGCGGAGCGGGCTGCCATCCGGGGGGCGGAATCATGGGCACCGCCGGACGCAACGCCGCCCGCCAGGTGTTGGAGGCTGCCTGATATGAGCGAATCGCAACCGCCCCTTCCGCATTTCATCAAGCCGCTGCTCGAGACGCCGTTTCATGGGCGCGCACGGGCGCTGTCCCAAGTGGACAGCTTCGTCCCGTGGTCCGGCTACACCACGGTCGACGTGTTCACCACCGTCGAGCAGGAATATTTCGCGATTCGCAACGCCGCGACGCTGTATGACCTCACGCCGATGGTGAAGTACCGGATCACCGGTGCCGATGCGCTGCCGTATCTGAATCGGCTGGTGACGCGCGATATCGCCAAGCTCAAGCCGAACCGGGTGGCGTACTGCGTCTGGTGCAACGATGCGGGCCATGTGCTCGACGATGGAACGGTGTTCAGGCTGGGAGAGGACGAGTATCGGCTCTGCACGGCCGAGCGGCAGATCGACTGGCTGCTGGATTCGGCCGTGGGGTTCGATGTGGAGGTGAGCGAGATCACCACCGAGATCGCGGCGCTGTCGCTGCAGGGTCCCACCTCGTACGCGGTGCTGCGAACGGCGGGGCTTGCGGGCGTGGAGACGCTGAAGCCCTTCGATATCGGCCACTTTACGCTGGGGGCGGTCGCGCTCACGGTCTCGCGTACGGGCTTCACCGGCGATCTGGGCTACGAGCTGTGGATGGACCCCACCGCGGCGGAGGAGGTGTGGGACGCGCTGATGACGGCCGGCCGCACTCGCGGGATTCGGGCCATCGGATCGCAGGCCCTCAATATCGCGCGTCTGGAAGCGGGCTTCCTGATGCCGCATCTGGACTTCGTGTCCGCGGAACAGACCATCCGCACCGGCCGCGATCGTTCCCCGATCGAATTGGGCCTCTCCTGGCTGCTCGATTTCGACAAGGGTCACTTCAACGGACGGCGCGCTCTCCTGGCCGAGCGGGCGCGCGGCGCGCGGCGCCAATTGGTGGGGCTCGACATCGCAGGCAACAAGCCGGCCCACAACGCGTTGCTGTACACGGAGGCCGACGGCAAGCGGGAGATCGGCAGCGTCACGTCGGCCGCGTGGTCGCCCACTTGCAAGCGCAACATCGCGCTTGCTATGGTCGACGCACCTTACTTCAAGATGGGCACGGGCCTCTGGGCGGAGATTTATTTGAGCCGGGAACTGGTCTGGGAGCGCCGGATGTCGCGAGCTGTGGTGGTGGAGCGTCCCTTTTTCCTCCCCGAGCGCCGACGGGCGACGCCTCCCGGGGATTTCTGAGATTCCGGCCGGCGCGCCGTAGCCATGCAGTCGTCCCAGAAATCCATCGCCGACCGCCCCTGGCTCGATCCCGACGCCAAGCCGCAGATCGTCATCGAGGGCGTCGGTAAGACCTTCGGCGCCTTCACCGCCGTCGATGGCATCAACCTGCGCATCTACAAGGGCGAGATGTTCGCGCTGGTGGGCGGCTCGGGTTGCGGCAAGACCACGCTGCTACGCATGCTCGCGGGCTTCACCACACCGACCTCGGGGCGCATTCTCATCGAGGATGCGGACATGACGCGGGTGCCGCCGTATGAGCGGCCCGTGAACATGATGTTCCAATCCTATGCGCTGTTCCCGCACATGACCGTGGAGGAGAACGTCGGCTATGGGCTGCGGCGGCTCGGGCTCGCGGAGAGCGAGCGCGTCAAACGCATTCGAGATGCGCTCGATATGGTGCAGCTCGGCCCCATGTCCAGACGCAAACCTCATCAGCTCTCGGGCGGCCAGCGGCAGCGCGTGGCGCTCGCCCGTTCGCTCATCCGGCGGCCGAAGGTGCTGTTGCTCGACGAGCCGCTGAGCGCGCTCGACAAGAAGCTGCGCGAACAGACGCAGTTCGAGCTGATGAACATCCAATACGAGGTGGGCATCACCTTCGTCTTCGTCACCCACGACCAGGATGAGGCGATGGCGCTTTCCACGCGCATCGCGGTCATGAACCGGGGACAGGTCGTGCAGGTGGGGACGCCGTCGGAAATCTACGAGTTCCCCCAGAATCGGTTCGTGGCCGACTTCATCGGCACCACGAACCTATTCGAGGGGACGGTCGACGCGGGCGCCATTCCGGGGCATGTCGTGGTCAAGAGCGCCGAGGCGGGCTGCAGCCTCATCGTCGACGACCCCGGGCGGTTCGGCAGCGGCCAGCGCGTCTGGGTGTCCCTGCGGCCGGAGAAGATCCGGCTGAGCAAGGCCCCGCTTCCCGGCGCCGCCGCGAACCAGATCAAGGGGATGGTGTGGGAACTTGGCTATCTCGGCAATCGTTCCACGTATCGCATCAAGACGGAGACGGGAAAAATGATCACGGTATTCGCGCAGAACGACCGGCGCACCTCGGAATGGACGATCGATTGGAGCGACGAGGTGTACTTGAGCTGGACCGCGAATTGCGCGGTGGTGCTGCACGAATGAGGCGGCTCACCCGTCGGGCGTCGATGCGCCTCTGGGTCCCGGCTTTGGCCTGCCTCGCAGCGGTGATTTGCAACGCCGCTGCGCCGGCCTCGGCGCCGGCCGCCACCCAGGCCCCCGGGAAAACGCGCAATGTCGTGCTGATCGTGAGCGACGGCCTGCGCTGGCAGGAAGTGTTCACCGGCGCCGAGGAGGATCTGCTCAACGACAGCGCGGGCGGAAGCTGGCTGTCGGACGCGGAACTACGCAAGCGCTACTGGCGCGCGACTCCCACCGAGCGTCGCGAGGCGCTGTTCCCGTTCTTGTGGGGCACCGTGGCGAAGCAGGGGCAGATTTTCGGCAATCAGGCCCTGGGGAGCATCGCCCGGGTCTCGAACGGCAAGGCGTTCTCCTATCCGGGATACAACGAGATGAGCACGGGATTTCCGAACGATGCCATCGACAGCAATGAGTTCGGGCCTAATCCGACGCCCAGCGTGTTCGAGTGGCTGAACAAGTTCGACGAGTTTCACGGTCGGGTGGCGATCTACGGCACCTGGAATGTGTTCGAGAACATATTCAACCGGCGGCGCAGCGGCTTGATCATTCAGGCCGGCTGGACGCCGCCGCCCGGGAAGAGCCCGCCGAGCCCGCGTGACGCGCTGCTCAAGCGCCTGTATGCGACGACCACCCCGCTGGACGAGGAGGACGTGGACAACTCCTTTCTCCAGGTCGCGCTGCTCGACTACGTCAAATCCGCGAAGCCGCGGGTGCTGTTCGTCGGCTACGGAGAGACCGACAATTGGGCGCATCAGGGACGCTACGACCTCGTCCTGGACAGCGCGCACCGCACGGACGGCTTCGTCAGGGAGCTCTGGGAGACCATGCAGGCGATGCCGCAGTATCACGGCACCACGACGTTCATCATCACCACCGATCATGGCCGCGGCGGCGGGCTGACCGAGTGGAAGGAGCATGGAGTCGAGGAGAAGGGGTCGGAGAACATCTGGGTCGCCGTGATCGGACCCGACACCCAGGCGCTCGGCGAGCGGCGCGGCGGCGGCGTGCTGGTGCAGGCTCAAATCGCCGCCACCGTGGCCGCCCTGGTGGGCAGGGACTACCACGCTGCGGTTCCGCGCGCGGCGCTGCCTGTCGCGGACGTCCTGCACCGATAGGCGGCCGGACCGGCGCGCGCTCCAGCCGCCTGGTTTTTATATTATAGTGAGGATATTATAAACCCCACACGCGGCTGGGGAGCAGGGTTCATGCGCAAGGTAAAAACACTTGGTTTGTTGGGAACGGGCGTCATCGGCGGGGGCTGGGCCGCGCGGGCGATGCATTTCGGCATCGACGTGATCGCGGCGGACGTGAAGCCCGAGATGGAGGAGTGGATCCGTGGCGCCGTGCAGAATGCCGAACCTGCGCTGGCCCGGCTCACTTTCGCGCCGCTCCCCCCCAAGGGCAAGCTGTCCTTCACCGCCGACGTGCGCGAGATGGCGAAGGCCGCGGAGTTCATCCAGGAGAACATCCCCGAGCAGCTGCCGCTCAAGCAGCGCATGCTGGCCGAGGTCAGCCGGCACACCGGCGCGGATGTCATCATCGCATCGAGCACCTCCGGTTTGACGCCCACGGATCTGCAGCGCGACATGGTCGGCCCGGAGCGTTTCTGCGTCGCTCATCCGTTCAATCCCGTGTACCTCCTGCCGCTGGTCGAGCTCGTCCCAGGGGCCAAGACGGCGCCCGCCACCATCGAGGCGGCCGCCGAGTTCTTCACCCACATCGGCATGCATGCGCTGCGCGTGCGGCGCGAGGTTCCCGGCCATCTGACCGACCGGCTCCAGGAAGCCATGTGGCGCGAGATATTGCACATGGTCAACGAGGACGTCGCCACCACGGGCGAGCTCGACGAGTCCATCATTTACGGCCCCGGCTTGCGCTGGGCGGCGATGGGCATGAACCTCATCTATCACCTGGCGGGCGGCGAGACCGGCATGCGGCACATGCTGCATCAGTTCGGCCCCGCGCTGAAATGGCCTTGGACCAAGCTCGAGGCGCCGGAGCTCACCGAACAGCTGATCGATCGCATGGTCACCGGCACCCAGGAGCAGGCGGCGGGCCGCTCCATCCGGGAACTCGAGCGTCTGCGCGACAATTACCTCGTCGCCATTCAGCAGGTGCTGCGCCAGTTCGACATCGGCGCCGGCTCGACGCTGCGCAAGCTCGAGGAGCGCCTCTATAGGGAGGCGGGCTCCAAGCCCGCGGTCGGTGGGAATCTTCCCCGGTTCGAGACCACGGTGCGGCCGGAGTGGGTCGACTACAACGGCCATATGTCCGACTTCTGGTACGGCCACGTGTTCGGCGAAGCCATGGACAGCCTGTATCGCCAGGTGGGAATCGACGATGCCTTCCGCAAGGGAGGGCGGATGTATTACACCGTCGAAAGCCACGTCAAGCACTTCGGCGAGGCCAAGGTGAGCGAGCCCTTGTACGCGACCACCCAGGTGCTCGCGCTCGACGACAAGCGGCTGCACGTGTTCCATCGGCTGTACCGCAAGCGCGACGATGCATTGATCGCCACCGGAGAGCAGATGCATTTGTTCGTCGACACGGTCAAGGCCAAGGCCACCGCGATCGATCCCGCGCTGCGTGCGAAGCTCGAGCCGATCTCGAAGGCCCATGCCGCGCTGCCGGTGCCGCCCGAGGCGGGCAAGGCGATCGGCAGCAAAGCTTCTTAAGCCTCTCCATGCCCAAGATCGTCGACCATGCCAAGCGCCGGGACGAGATTGCGCTGGTCGCCTGCCAGGTGGTGGCCGACCACGGGTTCGAGCAGGCAAC
This sequence comes from uncultured Gammaproteobacteria bacterium, assembly GCA_963730565.1. Lineage (GTDB taxonomy): Bacteria > Pseudomonadota > Gammaproteobacteria > Steroidobacterales > Steroidobacteraceae > Bog-1198. The sequence goes on along the minus strand of CAVSSU010000043.1, from coordinate 159,771 downwards.
CGTGGCGCGCATCGCACGGGCGGCGGGCTACACCACCGGCATGGTGGCCCATTACTACGACTCGAAACAGGACATCATCCTCGCGGCCCTGCGGCTGATCTTGAAGCGCATCGAGGAGCGGCTGACGAGGGAGCGTGACGGCGGCGAGGCGAATCTGCTGAGCGTACTCTCCGAGGCCATCGCCATCGACGCCCAGCGCTTCACCGAGTCCGCTTTTTGGCTCGCGTTCTGGGGGCAGATCTCCGCCGATCCGAAGCTCAAGCGCCTGAATGTGTGGGTGCACCGGGAATACATGCGGCTGTTCGAACGCTGCTTCGCCGAATATTGGCCCGAGTGGAAGTCGCGGCCGGCCGCCGTCCGGGACCAGGTGCTGCGCTCGTTGGTGACCTGCATGAACGGCTTGACCGCGGGCGCGGTCACCAGCCCGCGCGACTGGCCGGCGCAAAAACAAGTCGAACATTTGAGGCTCCATCTCGAGCTGTTGCGGCACTGGGCCGCTCCGAAGCGCCGCGGGGCGCGCCAAAGATCCACGCTTAAGGGGGAATGACGATGGATTTCTCGCTGAACGATGAACAGCAGATGATCGTGAAAACCACGCGCGATTTCGTGGTCAACGAGCTCTATCCCCATGAAAAGGAAGTGGAGGAGACCGGCGAGCTGCGCGAGGATCTCTATCGCGAGCTCAAGGCCAAGGCCATCGACGCGGGTCTTTATGCCGCCAACATGCCCGCGGACGTGGGCGGCGCGGGCTTGGATACGGTCTCCTGGGTGCTCTACGAGAAGGAACTCGGCCGGGCCAACTATGCCCTGCACTGGTCCTGCGTCGGTCGGCCTTCGAACATCCTTCTCGCCTGCCGGGGTGAACAGCGCGAGCGGTACCTGTTGCCCGCGGTTCGCGGCGATCGCGCCGAATGCCTGGCGATGACGGAGCCCGGCGCCGGATCGGATCTTCGCGGCATGAAGACTTCGGCGGTGGAGTCGGGCGGAGACTTCGTGATCAACGGCACCAAGCATTTCATCAGCCATGCCGATCGCTCGGACTTCGTGATTCTGTTCGCGGCCTCCGGCGAGGAGACGGGAACGCGCGGCACCCGCAAGAAAATCACCTCGTTCCTGATCGACATGGGACACCCGGGCTTCAAGGTCTTGCCGGGGTACAAGAACGTTTCTCATCGGGGCTACAAGAACAGCATTCTCGAGTTCAACAACTGCCGCGTGCCCAAGAGCGCGGTGCTCGGCGATGTGCACCGAGGCTTCGAGGTCGCCAACGAATGGCTCGGCGCCACGCGCCTCCAGGTCGCCGCGACCTGCCTCGGGCGCGCCGATCGGGCGCTCGAGCTCGCCAAGCAATGGGCGGTCGATCGGGTGCAGTTCGGACAGCAGATAGGCAAGTTCCAAGGCGTGAGCTTTAAGCTCGCGGACATGGCCGTGGAGCTGCGGGCAGCGGAGCTTCTGGTGCTCGAGGCGGCGTGGAAAAACGATCAGAAGATCGCCACCGACATGGACATGGCCATCGCGAAGGTGAAGGCGACGGAAATGCTGGCCATGGTCGCCGACGAGGCGCTGCAGATCCACGGCGGCATGGGACTCATGAGCGATCTTCCGCTCGAGCGAATCTGGCGGGACGCGCGCATCGAGCGCATCTGGGACGGCACCAGCGAGGTGCAGCGCCATATCATCTCACGGGCGTTGTTAAGGCCGCTCGGGGGCTAGCCCTCGAGGGCACCTGCGTGCCCCGCAATGGTGCGGTCTCAGCCGACCTCATCCACCGATATGTAAGATGCGACCATGAGCTTCCGCGGGCGGGCGCCTGGCTGCTCGCCGCGCTCGGTGGAACCGCGTCCCCTGCGCTCGATTTCGGTGCTCCGTTACAAAAATGCGACATAAGCTCCCCGGTCAACGCTTGCTGGGCTATAAGCGTTCGTCCTACATCATTTCCGCAGGAAATCGTTGAAAATAGTGATGCAGTACCGATATCGGGATTGCGCCAAAAGCCAAAGGGGAAGACCATGATTGATCCAGAAGTTGCACGTTTGCGACGGTTGCGTAATGAGGCGCTGCTGGTGCGGGAAATCGCCCGCACGTTCGAGTCAAGTCAATGGGCGGCGAATGAGTCTCTGCTCGATCGTAGCGCGTGCGCCAGCTGGCGCATCGCGCGTGTGATATCCGGCCGGCTCAGGGGCCATCCCTATACCGAGTATCAGAAGGATGCGGGCCCCGCAACCCGTGCGGCCAACCGCCTGCACGCCTCCTGCCTCGCATTGATCAACAAGGGCCGCCTCTCCGCGCTCAAGGTGCTCGAGGCGCAGGTGGCTGGGTTGTCGCGACACCTGGAGGATTGCATCTCCCTGGCATGGTCTTCGGATTTCAGCGAGGCCTTGGCGCGATCTCAGTTCGAGATCAAGGCAGTGGCTGCCGCGCTCGCCCTCGAGATGCGCAACGTCGTTGCCGGGGATCGGCCGGCACTGCGTCCGTCGCGGCCCGAGGCAGTGGTCGGCGAACTCGGGGCGGCTCTCGAGGGCGACTGGCCTTACCTGGCGTTCTGAGCGGCGCCTTCTAAGCGACCCTGGATAAGCTCCTTGCCTGAGTTCCGGGCGCCGTCTGACTATTCCTACAGGCAGTGCCGCGTTGGACCGATCCACCTGCGACCTAGGCGCTCGGATAATGCCGCGACAACGCAGTGCGTCATCGGACAGGAGGGTTGATGGACAGGTTCAGTCACACCACGATGAGCGGTACCCCCAGGTCTTGGGAGGAAAGCGTCCCTCCGGGCCCCAACCCCGAACAACCCCCGCTCGCTCCTCATGATCCACCGGAGCCCGCGCCGCAAGCGGCGGCGTGGGATCGTGCATTACGCGTGATCTTCATGGAATCCACGCACGGAACCGAGGGTATTACGAAGCCCCGATCCTGGAGGACGAACAAGCGCGGGCGCGCCGCCATCAAGGGGCCGCGCAGGCATTGATCGGGTGCGGGCTGCAGGCCGCTCGCCGAGATCAGCGGCGGGTGAACTCCGCCGCCTCGTTCAAGGTGCGCTCCAGCGTGGGCATGTCGTACGGTTTGGGCAGCAGGAACACGCTGGCCTGGCGTTGGCCCAGAATCTGCTGCACGTCCAAGGCGCCGTATCCGGAAGAAATCACCACCGGTAACTTCGGATATTGTTTGACCAATTCTTTGGCGAGGTCGATGCCGGACATTCCCGGCAAACTCACATCGGTCATGACGGCATCAAAGCGCCCTTCCGCCAGCCGGACGAGGGCGGGCTCCGCGGCCGCCACGGCCGTGGCGTGATGGCCCAATTCCGTTAAATATTCAACGGTTATCAGGCTCACTTCAACATTATCTTCAACCAGCAATACGTCCATCCTGGCGCCAGCATGGACGCAAATCCCGCCGCTGGCTAGTGCAAACGATCAGCGTCCGGTCCAGACGGGCTTGCGCTTCTCCGTGAACGCCCGGGTGCCTTCCTTCAGATCGTCCGAGCGGATGACCTGCTGCACGATGTCGAGCGAGTCATGAAGCTCGAAGGCCTCGTGTTCCGGCACCATTTCGGTATGACGCAGCAGTTGTTTGATGGCTGGAAACAACAAGGGCGGCCCGTCGGCGAGCTGTCGGGCGATCTCGCGCGCCTTGGCGAGTGCCTCACCTTTGGGAACCACATGATTGGCCAGACCCCAGTGCTTCGCCTCGGCGGCATCCATCCACCGGCCGGTCATGAGAAATTCGACGGCCACGTGATAGGGGATGCGGCGGCGCAGCTTGATGGTCCCGGCATCCGCAAGCACGCCCACATTGATCTCGGGAAGGGCGAACTTGGCATGCTCCTCCATGACGATGATGTCGGTGCCGAGGACGACCTCGAATCCGCCGCCGCAAGCGATGCCGTTCACGGCCGCGATGATCGGCTTGTTGAGGTTGCGCGGGTAGTTGAGGCCGCCAAATCCGCTGGGACCCCAGTCCTCGTCGGATTCCTCTCCGCCCGCAGCCGCCTTGAGGTCCCACCCCGGCGAAAAAAATCGATCGCCGGCTCCGGTGACGATGGCCACACGAAGCGAGTCGTCGTCCCGAAAGGAGATGAAAGCTTGATTCAGCGCGCGGCTGGTGGCGAGGTCGATCGCATTCGCCTTCGGGCGATCGATGGTGACGGTGAGAATATTGCCGTCTTTGACGAGTTTGACACCTTCGGACATGGGCGACACCTTCAGGTTTGAGCGATTTTCTTGATACGTATCAGCGCGTCGACGGCGACCGCTCCCTTGCCGGCCGGCCGTACGATGATGGGATTCACGTCGATTTCAGAGAGCGAGTCCAGATTCGCGGCGGCGTAGCGGGTCACGTTGAGAACCGTCTCGATCAGCGCCGGAATGTCCCCCGCGGGCTTTCCCCGGTAACCGCGCAGCAGTTTTGCGAGCTTCAGCGAGGCGAGTGCAGACTCGACCGACGACCGGGTGAACGGCGGCAACAGCGTCGCCGAGTCGGCCAGCAGCTCCGTGAGCACGCCTCCGGAGCCCGAGCACCAGCACCTGTCCGAACTGCGGGTCCACGATCAGTCCGACGAGGATTTCGGCGACGCCGTCGGCGATCATTTCCTCGACCAGCAGCGTGTCCGACAGGGCGCCGAGCCTGCGTGCCGCGGCCTCGCCTCGCCTACGTTGCGCACGTTGAGCACGACTCCGCCCACCTCGGTCTTGTGCTCGAGATGCGCGCCGACCGCCTTGATGACCACCGGGAAACCCAGCGACTCGGCGCTCGCGGCGGCGTGCGACGGCGGCCACCAGGCTGCTGCGCGGAACCGTCACGCCAAATTTCGCGAGCGCGGACTTCCCTTCCGCCTCGCTCAGGCTCTGAACGTCCGCCGGAGCGCGCGCGTGGCGCGGGTATGCGCAGCTCGACCCCGGGCCCGGTGCGCCACGCCGAGCCCACGGCTCCGGCCGCGGCCAGCGCTTCGAGCGACTCGCGCTGACCCTGCAGCGGAACGATGCCTCCCTCGAGGCAGTGTCGGCGCACGCGCTCGCTGAGGGTCTCGGGAAGCGATGCGATCAGGGCGACCCGGGACGGTGCGCCGCGGGAGGCCTCGATATAGGCGTCGATCGCCGCGTCGAACGAGGATGCGTCGGCCTTGCCCTCCGGCGGAAAGTCCAGCATGAAGCCCACGGCGTCGTAGCCCGCCCGCATGGCGGTGGAGAACACACGGCCGAGAGCCGGTGGATCGAACCAGAGATAGGTGTGAATATCGAACGGGTTGGCGACCGTCACCCGGTCGGTCAGGAGTTCCTGCAGCTTCGCGGCCGCGTCTTGCGGGACCGGTGCGAAATCCAGGTCCAAGCTGCGCGCGACGTCGGCCGTCATCGCCATGTCGCCGCCGGAGGCGCCCATGATCAGCACCTTGCGGCCCGCCAGGGCGCCGCCGGAATGCAATACCTTGAGCGTCTCGCAGAGCGTGCCGAGCGTGTCGCAGCGGGCGACGCCGGCTTGGCGGCAGAACGCATCGAACACGCTATCCGCGCCGGCCAGCGCGCCCGTGTGGCTGTGCGCCGTGCGCGCCGCGGCCGCGGTGCGGCCCGACTTGATCACCGCGATCGGCTTGCCCGCGCTGCGCGCCTTGTCGGCCGCCCGCGCAAAGCGCTCCGTGTCCTTGATGCCCTCGAGGTAGAGGCCGAAAGCGGTGACGCGCGGATCGTCGCTCAGGATCTCGATCAGATCCTCCACCGCGAGCCGGGTCTGATTGCCCACGGAAAAGAGATAGCCGATCGGCACCGAGCGCTCGTTGAAGCTCAGCGTCAGCGCGATGGTGCCGCTCTGGCAGATGATCGCCACGCCGCGCTCGATCGGGGCTCCGACCACCTGGTCGGGCAGCATGGCCGCGCGGTCGAAGAAGTTCATGAAGCCGTAGCAATTCGGGCCGAAGAACGGCAGCTCGCCGGCCTGGTCGACGAGGTCGCGGGTGAGCCGGCGGCCCAGCTCCGTGCCGAGCTCCGAGAAGCCGGAGGTGAAACACACGAAGCCGCCTGCGCCGCGCGCCGCGAGCGCCCCGGCCACCGCCGGCGCCTCGTGATTCGGCACGGCGATGAACGCCGCGTCGGGCGCTCCGGGCAGCTCGGCGACCGAACGATAGAAGTGCGTGCCCGAGGTGGAGGGCTTGCTGGGATGGACGCGCCATATCTTGCCCTGAAAGCCGATCGCGGCATTGCCCGCCGCCACGGCGTCCGTCCACGCGGTGGCGCCGATGAGCGCGATGCTGCGCGGTGCGATCAACCGCCGGATGTCGCCTGCACGCATGCGACTCACCGCCGCTTGATCTCGATCTTGCGGGAGGAGTCCTTGCGCGAGGCGGCCTCGGCGGCGGGTACTTTGAGGCTCTCGAGCCGCGCCGCGATCTCGGCGGGGAAGGGGGCGCCGGCCGGCTTCTCGCCCTGATGCACGTGCAGCAGCATGAGATCCGCGGCCGCCGCCGATCCTTGAACGCGCGGACAGAGGAAATCGCAGGCCGCATGGATGCGCTTCGCGTCATAGTCCAACACGGAGGTCACGACCCGAAGCTCGTCGGTCGCCTTGATCTCGTGCAGATAATGCATGTGCAGCTCGAGCGTATAGAGCGTGCAGTGCGTGCGCTCGCCGGTAGGCCGCATCGAGACCGAGCTGGTCCATGACCTCGTCGACCGCGTAGCTCAGCGCGACCACATAGTAGGCATCGCGCAGATGACCATTGTAGTCGATCCACTCGGGCTCGATGTGTCGCTCGAAACGCGGGGAGCTCGGTCACGTGGGCAGGCTCAATGCAGCTTCAGGCGGTCGCGGGCCTGCTGCCGGCGGTCAGAATTCGCGCGCCCATGGCCTCGATGATGGTGCGCGCCTTCTCGACCAGCTGCGCATTGCTCGCGTAGACGCCCTTGCTCAAGTACAGGTTGTCCTCGAGCCCGACGCGGACGTTGCCGCCGAGCAGTACCGACTGCGCCACCCAGGGCATCTGCATGCGGCTGATGGCGAAGCTGCCCCAATTGCAGTTCTCCGGCAGCGCGTTGACCATGGCGAGCAAGATGCCCGGTGTCGGCCGGCACGCCGTAGGGGATGCCCATGCAGAGCTGGATGAGCGCGGGAGTGTCGAACAGGCCCTCCTTGACCATCTGTTTGACGAACCAGAGATTGCCGGTGTCGAACACCTCCAGCTCGGGCTTCACCTTCAGATCGCGGGCGATCGCGGCGCCCTGACGCAGGTAGTTCGGTGTCGATATGTAGGCGCGATTGCCGTCGCCGAAATTCAGGCTCCCGCAATCGAGAGTCGCGATGTCGGGCCTGTACAGGCCCTCCTGGCGAGATCGATGATGTGGCGCATGCGATCCTCCTGGGTGCAGAAGTCGCTCCCCGGCGCGGGCGTGTCCTTGAGCCCGTGCTCGCCGATGACGATGTAGCCGCCCATGCCGCAGGTGAGATTCACGATGACATCGACCTTGCTCTCGCGGATGCGCTTCACCACCTCCCGATAGTGGCGGGTCTCCATGCTGAAGTCGCCCGTCTCCGGGTCGCGGACGTGGATGTGGACGATCGCCGCGCCGGCCTTGGCCGCCGCGATGGCGGTGGCGGCGATCTGCTTCAGGGGTGATGGCGCAATGCGGGCTCTTCGTGACCTTGGTGTCATCTCCCGTGACGGCGCAGGAAATGATGACGTCGTGATTCATGGCAACTCCTGGGAGGTGTGAGGGAGCTCTTCTAGGCATCCGGTGCTTTATATTATCTCGATGATAATATTTAAGCGCGTCCCGATCAACTCCGGACTGATCGGCCGCCTTAGGGTCAGTGCCGGCCGCCCGCGAGCGCCCGGATGATCTCGGTCTCGCCGCACACGCCGACGATCCTGCCTGCGTCGGAGAGCAGCACGGGATGCCCGGTCTTCTGGCGCAGGCGGATGATGGTCTGGAGCGAGAACGAGGCCGGCACCACCGCGAGCCCGATCTCGGCATCGGCCAGCGCGGCCTCGCCGGCCGAATCGTCGGCGATGTGCCGCAATTCGTGCCGGGTGCCGTCGAGATGCAGGCCGAGAGGCTGCTGCTCCGCATTCAAGGAAAGCCGGTACCGGTGCGCCTGATCGAGCCAGAGAGCCCCGTTCTCGGACGCCATGCGCTCGCGCTCGCACATGATCATGGCGCCGGTCAGCACGTCGAGCGGGTTCATGTGGCGCACGAACTCCGCGACATAATCGTCCGCGGGCGCGAGCACGATGTCCTCCGCGGTGCCGGTCTGGATGATGCGGCCGTTTTGCAGGATGGAGATGCGGTCGCCGAGGCGCAGCGCCTCGTCCATGTCGTGGCTGACGAAGAGGATGGTCTTCTTGACCCGCTCCTGAAGCGCGAGGAGCTCGCCTTGGAGCTTGCCGCGAATCAGCGGATCGAGCGCCGAGAACGGCTCGTCCATCAAGAGGATGTCCGCATCGGTGGCGAAGGCCCGGGCGAGCCCGACCCGCTGCTGCATTCCGCCCGACAGCTCGCTCACATAGCGGTCCGCCCATTGCGACAGGCCCACGAGCTCGAGCTTCTCGTCCACGACCGATTTGCGCGCGGCGGCGCTCTCGCCGCGCAGCTCGAGCCCAAGCCCGACGTTCTCCCGCACGGTGCGCCACGGCAAAAGCCCGAACTGCTGGAAAACCATGGCGATGCGCTCGCGGCGCACGCGCCGCAGCTGCACCGTATCGCAGGTGGCCACATCCACATCGGAGTCGCCGCTGCGGACGCGCACGTGACCGCGGGTGACCGGGTTGAGACCGTTCGCGGCGCGCAGCAGCGTCGATTTCCCGGAGCCCGACAAGCCCATGAGCACCGAGATCTCGCCCTGCGCCACGCTCAGGTTCGCGCCGGCGACGCCGACGATGACGCCGAACTTCGTCTGGATGTCGGTGCGGGTGCCGCCGGCGTCCAACGCAGCGAGCGCCTGCCGGATGGCGGTGCGGCCCGCGCGGCCGCCCTCGCGGGCGAAGAGGATATCGACGTTCTGAAACTCGACTGCGGCGCTCAACGGGACACCTCGCGATCTTTCGGCCGGCTGATGCGGTCCAGGATGATGGCCAGCAGCACGATGGTGAAGCCCGCCTCGAAGCCCATGCCGATCTGCACCGAGTTCAGCGCGCGCACCACGGGCACTCCCAGACCCCCGGCACCCACCAGGGCTGCGATCACGACCATCGACAGGCTCAACATGATGCATTGGGTGATGCCGGCGACGATGGTGCCCGCGGCGCTCGGTAGCTCGACCTTCCAGAGAAGCTGGAGCGGGGTGGCGCCGAAGGCCTCGCCGGCCTCGATCAGCGGCCGGGGCACCGAGGAAATACCGAGATGCGTGAGCCGGATCGGCGCGGGCAACGCGAATATCACCGTGGAAATGAGCCCCGGAACGACGCCCAGTCCGAACAGGACCAACGTCGGGATGAGGTAGACGAAGGTGGGCAGGGTCTGCATGAGATCGAGCACCGGGCGCATGGCCGAGAACACCCGGGGCCGGTGGGCGGCGGCAATTCCCAACGGCACCCCGATCAGCGCCGAGACGACCGTAGCCACCAGCACGAGCGCCAGCGTCTCGAGCGTCGCGTCCCAGTAACCCTGGTTCAGGATGTAGGTCAATGCGAGTACCACGAATACGGTGAGCGACCATGAGCGCCGCAAAAACCAGGCGAGCGCGCCGACGGCGACGATCAACAAGAGCGCGGGGAGGGCGCGCAACAGCGCGGTCACGCCGTCGACCGTACCGCTTGATGACGATGGAGATCCCATCGAACACCAGGGTGCCATGGGCTTTGATGGTATCGATGGCCACCGTCATGGCATCACCCACGGGAATCTTGTGGCTGACGATCCACTGCGTCAATCCGCCCGTGTTCATGCTCGATCCTTGCGCGAGTGCGCTGTAGGCCGGGCGGCCGTCGAACGTGCGCACGCCGTCGAGCCAGGTTTTCACCAAGTCCTGGTGCGACTTCAGCCATTGCGTCGCCGCGACCTCGGGCTGCTCGTGGCGATCCAGGATGCCGGCCATCATCTCGCTCTCGCCCCGCAGCGTGAAGGAGAGATTCGCGAGCAGACGGCCCATGTTCGGGCATTGCGCGCTGTAGCCCTTGCGCGTCACGGTGTAGATCGTCGCGCCGCCGAAGTTCGGACCGAACACCGTGTCCCCGCCGGTCAGATATTTCAGATCGAAGCGCATGTTCATGGGGTGGGGCTCCCACGCGAGAAACACGATGGGCTGCTTGTTCCGCACGGCGCGTTCGACCTGGGCCAGCTCGCCCTGTTCGCTCGACTCGACCAGCTTGAAGTCCCCAAGGCCGAACTGGTTGTCCTTGATCATCTTGAGGACCAGCCGATTGCCGTCGTTGCCGGGCTCGATGCCGTAGATGGACCCGTTCAGCTGGGCGGTGAAGCGGTGGATATCGTTGAAGTCCTTGAGCCCCAAGGCCTGCGTATACGAAGGCACGGCCAACGTGTACTTGGCGCCTTCAAGATTCGGACGAACGACGACCACCGAGCCGTCGGCGTCGTAGGGGGCCCGATCGGCGACCTGGGCAGGCATCCAATTGCCGAGGAAGACGTTGATGTCGTTGTTCTTGATCGACGCGAAGGTCACCGGCACGGACAGCACGGTGACCGTCGGGGTGTACCCGATGTCGCGGAGGAGCTGTGCGGTGAGCGCGGTGGTCGAGGTCACGTCGGTCCAGCCCACGTCGGAAAATCGGACCGTGCGGCAGCTCGGCGGATCGGCCGGGGCGGTCGCGGACGCCGCTTGGGCGCTTGCGGACAGGGCAGTTGCGGCGCCGAGCAGCAGGGCACCGACACCCACCAGCCGGGCGAGCTTGACCCTGTGGTGACAGCGGCGGCATGATGGCGCCGACGGGCGAGCGCTTGAATGACCGTTTAACGACATGTTATCGGCGATCACCTTGTGTCCCTAGTGGATTGAATTAAAAGTATAATTTTTAGGTTCCCAATCTTAATCAGAAGCCGGTGCGGCCGTCCATAGAAGAGCTTTTGGAGTTCGGGAGACGCTACATTGAACCGCCAGTCAACCACCTCGACGGAACCGATGGGAGGGCCCATCGAGGAGACGCGCCGCGGGCAGCTGATCGAGGTCACGATCGATAGCCTAGCCGAAGTCGGCTACGTCGGCACAACGCTCGCGCAGATCGCGAGCCGGGCGGGTGTCTCGCCGGGACTGGTGGCGCATTACTTCGGCGACAAGGACGGACTGCTCGATGCGGCGTTCCGATCGCTCGCGCGCCGCGTCGCGACCACGCGCGCTGCCGCGCCTCGCCGTTAGCACGCCGCGCGCGCGCATCCAGGCGGTGATCGACACCAATCTCGCGCCGGAGGAATTCGACCAGCGCACGGGCACCGCCTGGCTCGCCTTCTGGGGCCAGGTGCTGCAGGTCAAGAGCCTGAGGCGCGTCCAGACGGTCTACCAGCGCCGCATGCTGTCCAACCTTGAGGAGCGCGCTGAACAAGCTGGTGCCGCCCGACGAAGCGCGCAGCCTCGCCGCCATGATCGCCGCGATGATCGACGGCGTCTGGCTGCGTGCCGCGCTGTCGGAATGGCGCGAGGCGGACAGCGAGAGCGCGCGCGCGCTGCTGACGGAATTCGTCGATCGGCGCCTGCAGGGACTACGCGCCGCGTCCGAGCGTCGCACGGCGGCAGAGCGCACCGCCGGAACGGCGCCCGCCCGCCCGCCGACTTGCTCCGGGGGCGAGCGTTTTGCGTCCATCAATCCGGCCAACGGCGAGGTGCTGGGCTATGTGAACGTGGACGGTCCCGACGAGGTCGACGCGGCGGTGCGCGCGGCGCAGCGCGGGCAGGTGCAATGGGCCGCGCTGACCGGCGCGGAACGCGCGCGGCGTGCTGCGCCGGGCCGCCCAGCTGCTGCGCTCGCGCAACGACGAGCTCGCCGAGCTCGAGACGCGCGACACCGGCAAGCCGATTCAGGAGACCCGCGTCGTCGATGTGATCTCCGGGCGCGGAATGCCTCGAGTATTTCGCGAGCGCTGCCAGTCCCTGAGCGGCGAGCATCTCGATCTGGGTCCCAGGCATTCGGCTATACGCGCCGCGAGCCTCTGGGCGTCGTGGCCGGCATCGGTGCCTGGAACTACCCGCTGCAGATCGCCTGCTGGAAGGCCGCGCCCGCACTCGCCTGCGGCAACGCCATGATCTTCAAGCCGGCGGAGCTGACGCCGCTGACCGCGATCAAGCTCGAGGAAATCTTCGCCGGAGGCGGGGCTCCCGGCCGGCGTTTTCCAGGTGGTGCAGGGCTTCGCCGACACCGGCCGCCTGCTCACCCGGCATGCCGACATCCGCAAGGTGTCGCTGACCGGGGAGGTCGGCACCGGCAAGGCGGTGATGAGCGACGCGGCGCAAACGCTCAAGCACGTGACGCTGGAGCTCGGCGGCAAATCGCCGCTGATCGTGTTCGACGACGCCCAGCTCGACAATGCGGTTGCCGGCGCGCTGCTCGCCAACTTCTACTCCTCCGGCCAGGTGTGCTCGAACGCGCACGCGGGTGTTCGTGCACTCGAGGATCAAGGCCGCAATTCCTCGAGCGGCTGGTGAAGCGCGTCGCCGCGATGCGAATCGGCGATCCGCTGGATCCCGCAACGCAGGTGGGCGCCCTGGTCTCGGAACAGCACATGGAGAAGGTGCTCGGCTACATCGCGCGCGGCCGCGCCGAGGGCGCGCGCGTGCTCGATCGGCGGCCACCGGGTGACCGCCGGGGATCTCGGCAAGGGATATTTCGTCGCACCGACGGTGTTCGACGGATGCCACGACGACATGGCCATCGTGCGCGAGGAGATCTTCGGACCGGTGATGTCGGTGCTCGAGTTCGAGCGACGAGGCGCGAAGTCATCGAGCGCGCCAATGCCACGGAGTTCGGTCTTGCCGCCGGCGTGTTCACCAACGATCTGACCCGAGCGCACCGCGTGATCGCCAAGCTCGAGGCGGGAACCTGCTGGATCAACCATTACAACGTCACGCCGATCGAGCTGCCGTTCGGCGGCGTGAAAATGTCGGGCCTCGGCCGCGAGAATGGGCGCGCGGCCATCGAGCACTACACGCGGCTGAAGAGTGTGTACGTCGCCATGGGCGATGTGGACGCCCCGTACTGACGGCGCGAGGCGCCGGGCGAAATTGGAGCAAGCGTTTGGCCGATGAGATTTTCGATTATGTGATCGTCGGGGCCGGCTCCGCCGGCTGCGTGCTGGCCGATCGGCTTAGCGCGGACGGACGGCGTCGCGTGCTGGTGATCGAGTACGGCGGTGCGGATGGATCGATCTACATCCAGATGCCCTCGGCGCTGTCCATTCCCATGAACATGCCGAAGTACAACTGGTTCTACCACACCGAGCCGGAGCCGCATCTGAACGGGCGGCGCATGCATACGCCGCGCGGCAAGGTGCTCGGCGGGTCCTCCTCGATCAACGGCCTGGTGTACATCCGCGGCAATCCGCATGGATTTCGAGCGCTGGGCTTCCGAGGGTGCGCGTGGCTGGTCGTACCGCGACGTGCTGCCCTATTTCAAGCGCGCCGAGAGCCGGGAGGAGGGCGGCAACCAATACCGCGGCGGTGCCGGGAAGCTCAAGACGAGCTACGGCCGGATGGAGAACCCCCTGCACGCCGCCTGGCTTGCCGCGAGTGCGCAGGCGGGTTATCCCCAAACCAGCGACGTGAACGGCTTCCGGCAGGAAGGCTTCGGACGCATGGACATGACCGTGGGCGGGGGCCGGCGCTGCAGCGCAGCCCGTGCGTATCTCAAGCCCGCCATGGCCCGCTCCAACGTGAAAGTCCTCACGCACGCGCTTGCCACCCGGGTGCTGTTCGATGGGCGTCGGGCGACCGGCGTCGAATACCGCCGCGGCGGGGTGACCCACCGGGCGCGCGCCGCCCAGGAAGTCATCCTGTCCGGCGGGCCCATCAACTCCCCGCAACTGCTGAAACTGTCCGGCGTCGGACCCGCGCAGGAGCTGCGCGCGCTCGGCATCGAGGTGGTGCAGGAGCTTCCGGGCGTCGGCGAGAATCTGCAGGATCACCTGGAGTTTTATTTCCAGGTCGCCTGCAAGGAGCCGATCACGCTCTATTCCTCGATCAACTGGACAAGCCGCGCGCTGATCGGCGCGCGCTGGCTCCTGTTCAAGGACGGCCTCGGGGCGACGAATCACTTCGAGAGCTGTGGATTCATCCGCAGCCGTGCGGGAATTGCGTACCCCGACATCCAGTATCACTTCCTGCCCATGGCGGTTGCCTACGACGGATCCACGCTCGCGCAGGAGCACGGCTTCCAGGCGCACGTGGGACCGATGCGCTCCAAGAGCCGGGGCTGGGTGAGGCTTGCGTCCACCCGGCCCGAGGACAAACCCCGCATCCTGTTCAATTACCTGAGCCATCCGGACGATTGGAGCGAGATGCGCGCGTGCGTGCGCTTGACCCGGGAGATCTTCGCGCAGCCGGCCTTCGACCGATATCGGGGCCGGGAGATTCAGCCGGGGGCGGACGTGCAATCGGACGATGAGATCGATGCCTTCGTGCGCGCGAAGGTCGAGAGCGCCTATCATCCGTCGTGCTCCTGCAAGATGGGCGACGAGCGGGATTCGATGGCGGTCGTGGACCCGGAAACCCGGGTGCGCGGAATGGAGCGGCTGCGGGTGGTGGATTCTTCCATCATGCCGTCGGTGACCACCGGCAATCTCAATGCACCGACCATCATGCTGGCGGAGAAGGCGGCGGATCACATTCTGGGCCGCGGCATGCTGTCCACGGAGGACGTGCCGTTCCATGCGGCGGCGAATTGGGAGAGCGCGCAGCGCTGACGATCGAGTTTCGGGGCAGTTGGGTAGAGCTGCCGCCGGCGTGACGAATTGTCCAAAATCTAGAGAGGGGATGCAGCAATGAATTCGAAGCTTTCAACTGCGATAGCGGCCATATTGGGAGGCGTGTCGTTCGGCGCGGCTGCGATGGCGTCGCCGGCCGACGGGCCGGATGTTGCGGCCACTCCAAGCGCTTCCTCCGACAGCCTGCAGGAGATCACGGTCACCGCGCAGCGCCGCTCCGAGAGCATGCAGGACGTGCCGATCTCGATGCAGGCCTTCACCGGCCAGACGCTTCAGCAGCTCAACATCCAGACCTTCGACGATTACATCAAGTATCTGCCGAACGTGACCAGCGCGAACAACGGGCCCGGCCAGAACGAGGTGTTCATGCGCGGCTTGAGCGCCGGATCGCAGGCGAGCCAGGGCAGCGCCTCGACCGGGCTGTGGCCGAACGTCGCCATCTATCTGGACAACCAATCCGCTCAGCTCCCCAACCGCAACCTCGACATCTATGCGGCGGACCTGAATCGCATCGAGGTGCTGGAAGGCCCGCAGGGCACCCTGTTCGGCGCAGGCGCCGAAGCGGGCGTGATCCGCTACATCACCAACGAGCCGAAGCTCGACGTGACCGAGGCGAGCTTCAAGGCCGGCTACGGAACCACCGCGCACGGCGACCCGAATGCGGACGTGACGGCGGTGATCAACCTGCCGCTGATCGAAGGCACCATGGCGGTGCGCGCGGTCATCTACGACGACCACCGGGGCGGCTACATCGACAACGTGCCGGCGACCTTCTCGCGCAACGACACCGACATCGGCATCCACTATGCCGGCTATCCGGCGGTCAACGGGGTTTGCCCGGACGGCAAGCCGAACGCCGGCTATTGCGTGCCGCCCGGAAGCCCCACGCTCAACAACAACAACCTGGTCGGCAATGCCATCAACCCGGTCACCTACCAGGGAATCCGCGCCGAGGCACTCTACAAGTTCAACGACGACTGGAACCTCCTGGTCACCCAGTCCTACCAGGACATGAATTCTCAGGGCGTGTTCTACCAGCAGCCCAACGCCTCCGACGGCGCGCCGCTGCAGCCGCTCGAAGTCACGCTGTTCAACCCCGCCTACGACAAGGACAAATTCGAGAGCACTGCGTGGACGCTTGAACGGCAAGTTCGGGCCCATCTGAAGGCCGTCTATACCGGCGGCTACCTCGAGCGCAATGTCGACCAAGCCGGCGACTACACCAATTACGCGCGCGGCATGTACGCCGACTACTATCAGTGCTATGGCCCGGGCGCGGGCATCCCCGCCGGACTGCTACTCGCCGAGCGCCACCTGGCACTCGGTCGAAAAGAACGAGCACATGCAGAACGAGTTGCGCCTCAGCACGCCGGATGACTGGCGGCTGCGCGGCATCGTTGGCGCCTACGTGGAGGATAACAAGCTCTACGACCAGACCACGTGGATGTACAAGACCATCCCGCCGTGCACCACCAACGGCGACTCCCGGCACGCCGGGCAACACCGATTGCCTGTCGAACGTCGGTACCTTCCCCGGCACCTCCGTGGTGAATCCCGGGGTACAGGGCGACAACACCTCCTTCTATCAGGACCAGTACCGCGATACCAAGCAGACCGCATTCTTCGCCTCCGCCGACTTCGATATGATCCCGAAGGTGCTGACGATCACCGCGGGCACGCGCCACTTCCAGTTCGAGAACAACAATCAAGGCAGCGTGCTCTCGAGCTTCGGCTGCTACGAGGCGGGCATGCCGCCCGGCGGCTGCCAGATCCGGTCTCCAGCTACAACCTCAACGCCCAAAATCTGCGCGATACCGAAACGGGCTTCAAGAGCCGCGGCAACCTCACCTGGCACATCACACCGGACAGCGATGGTGTACTACACCTACTCGCAGGGCTTTCGCCCGGGCGGCTTCAATCAGAACGGCGGCGCCCAGCACGCCATCGGGCCGGACGGCGTGGCGCAGTACGAGATTCCGCGCTCCTTCCCCTCCGATAATCTGACCAACAACGAGATCGGCTGGAAAACCGAATTCCTCGACCATCGGCTGCAGTGGAACGGCGCCGTGTACCGGGAGAACTGGAACAACGTGCAGATCGAGTTCTTCAACCCCGGCGTGGTCGGCAACCTCTTCTACGACACCAACGGCCAGAATTTCCTCATCAAGGGGATCGAGACCTCGTTGGTCGCCCGGGTGATCACCGGCCTGACCCTCCAGTACTCGGCGTCCTGGAACCAAAGCCGGCAGACCAACTCGCCGGCGCTCATCGACAACAATCCGGCGAGTGCGAACTACGGCAAGCCGATCACGGAGGTCTGCGGCGCCGGGGGCACCGGTTGCACGGCGGTCACCAATCCGTTCGGCCCGATCGGCGCTCCGAGCGCGGACGCGCCGCCGTTGCAGTTCAGCGTGCGCGCCCGTTACGAATGGACCATCGGGTCCGACTACACCGCATTCGTACAAGCCGGCGCCACTCATCAGGGCATTTCGTTCACGCAGGCGGGGTCGAACCCCACGATCTTGCCGGGCGCATCGGTCGCGACCTCGAGAGGACGGTTCGAGATTCCCGCTTACTCGACTTCCAACGCCTCGGTCGGCATCGCCAAGGACCCTTGGTGGTTTAACGTGTATTGCGAGAACCTCGCCAACTCCAATGCGAGTACCTTCATCAGCACCGATCAATTCATCGTCGAGCAGACGCCGCTTCGGCCGCGCGTGATCGGAGGGTCGTTCGGCTACAAGTTTTGAGTGCGACGCGATTCGACGTAGCTGACGGGTTTGCGCGCGGCAGGGATGCCGCGCGGCGGCTCTGAACGCCCGCCGGCGGCCGAGGGGCCGTTGGCTAGTGCGTCGGAGCGGCGGGGCCGGCGTCGGGCGCGGCGGGCGCGTCGGTTCGTCTCGGGCAGATGGTCAGCGGCTGCGGCCCCGAGCCGCTCGTGGACGGCAGCGACGTGGCCACCTGATAGCAGCTCGAATTGATCCAGACGATCCAATTGCCTTCCGCAGTCTTGACGCGCTCGCCGGGGCGGTGAGCCGGCCACCACGGCTGTTCGGCGGGCGAACTTCTCGAGACGGAGTTGTTGCCGGCCGGCTGACGGTTGCGTATTTCGAAGGCCTGCAATGCCCGCCGCGCCTCCGCGGCCCAATCCACACCCGCTCCGCCGTCCGTCGATCCGGATTGGGACGCGGGCGCCGTCGTCGAGGACGAAACCCCTTCGAGCAAAGGCGGTGGGGTGGCCGGAAGGCGACGGATCTCGATGCGCCGCGGTCGCAAGCTGTCGATCCGGACTCTTGGCAGGCTCCGCGGCGGCAGCAACACCAGCTGAACCGATTCCGATGGGGCCGCGGTGCCCGCGCGAGTGCGCATAGCCATCATCAGCCAGGCCAGGAGAGCCGTATGCGCCACCATGACGAGGAGCAGCGTCAAGTACTGTAAAGATCCCCAGCGGTTCGACTCATCCATGGCTGATTTGGCTAGTATTGCAGGGCTCCCTCACGATGGACTGGCGCCGGCGGCGATGGTTCCGGGCCGCCGTGGCCCGGCTAAAAGCGGGGCGCGGGGTGCTGTACACTTTCCGGGGGCGCTCCTGTGGATATCCCCGGTCGAGTGCGTTCGTCGTGGAACATTCCTGCACGAATCGTCTCAAATTGCCTTTCGTCGCCGCGGGTTTCCTGGCGCTGGCGGGATATTGGTTCAAGCAATTAAGCACGTGGAGTCGGTATGAGCGAAACGCAGGAAGCCCCCCCGGGTCAGCGGGGACACCGCACTCTCCTGGATCGTGGGAGTGGTCGTGGCGGTCCTTGTCGTCATCGTGGTGATTCATCTGTTGAGGCGCACGAAACCCGTCGCGCGGCCCCACCGCAGGTGGTCAAGGTCGCGAAGGCGGCTCTGGGCGACATGCCCGAGACGCTGTCCGAGCTCGGCACGGTGTCCCCGGTCGCGACGGTGACGGTGCTGCCGCAGCTCAGCGGGTATCTCACCGAAGTCGGCTACAAGGAAGGCCAGGACGTGAAGAAAGGTCAATTCCTTGCGCAGATCGATCCCCGTCAATACGAAATCGACCTGCAGCAGGCGCAAGCCGCGCTGTTGAAGGACCAGGCATCGCTCGACCAGGCCCGCTCGGACCTCGCGCGTTATCACCAGCTGCGCGATCAAAAGGCGATCGCCGAGCAGACGGTGGCCGATCAGGAATATACCGTCAAGCAGGATGAAGCCCAGGTGAAGTCCGATGAGGCGAACATCGCCCAGTACAAGCTCGATCTCATCTATTGCCACATCACCGCGCCGGTCGCGGGCCGGGTCGGATTGCGCCTGATCGATCCGGGCAATTACGTCACCGCGTCGAGCTCGCCGGGCATCGTGGTGATCACCACCATGAAGCCGACCACGGTCCAATTCACCGTCGCCCAGAACGATCTCGCCAAGGTGATCGCGCGCGTCAATTCCGGGCGCGCAGCTTCCGGTCACCGCCTACACGAGCGACAACAACCAGGAGATCGCGACCGGCACGCTCTACGCGCTCAGCAACCAGATGGCGACCAGCACCGGCACCGTGACGCTGCGCGCGAGTTCGCCAACGAGACGAAGCGCTGTTTCCGACGAATTCGTCAACATCAAGATCCTGGTCGATACGCTGAGCCAGGCGGTTCTGGTGCCCACGCCTGCGGTGCTGAGCGGCGCCCCCGGCGATTACGTTTATCTGGCCAACTCCGACGACACGGTGTCGGTGCGCAAGGTCGCTCTCGGCCCGAGCGATGGCATCCATACCGCCATTCTGTCGGGGTTGTCCGCGGGCGACACGGTCGTGGTCGACGGCACCGACCGTCTGAGCGACGGAGCCAAGATCAGCATCGCGGCGGCGGCGGCCCCGGTGATCTGCGCCCGCCGGATCGTCCCCCACGCAGGGCTCGCCGCCAGGATCCAAGGCAAGAAGGAAACCCGCCGCCCCGGGCGCGGCACCCCCGGGCGCAGCAGCTGCTCGAGGGTCCGGCACCGGCACCGCGGGCTGAGCGACCGACGACGCCCTTGGCACCCGCGACATGAATATCTCCCGCCTGTTCGTATTGAGGCCGGTGGCGACGTCGCTGCTCATGATCGCGCTCGTGCTGGTGGGGTTGGTGGCGGTGAGATTCCTGCCGGTCTCATCGCTCCCGGACGTCGATTATCCGACCATCCAGGTGCAGACCTTCTACCCCGGCGCGAGTCCCCAGGTGATGGCGACCACCGTCACCGCACCGCTCGAGGTGCAGCTCGGAGAAATCCCGAGCCTCACCCAGATGACGTCCACGAGCTCCGCCGGCGCATCCGTCATCACCCTGCAGTTCAATCTGGCGCTGAGTCTCGACATCGCGGAGCAAAACGTCCAGCAGGCCATCAACGCCGCCAACAGCTTGTTGCCGACCGGTCTGCCCGCCCCTCCGGTCTACGCGAAGGTCAATCCCGCCGATCAGCCGATCTTGACTCTCGCGGTCACCTCCGACTCGATGTCGCTCACCCAGCTGCAGGACATCGCCAACAACCGGCTCGCCTCGAAGATCTCCGAAGTACCGGGCGTGGGACTCGTGACCCCGTCGGGCGGCAACGTACCGGCGGTGCGCGTCGAGGTCGACCCGCAGAAGCTCGCCGGCTACGGCCTCAACGTCGACGACATCCGCACGCTCCTCGCCAACATCAACGTGAGCCAGCCCAAAGGCAACTTCGACGGCCCGGAACTCGACTACACCATCAATGCGAACGATCAGATTCAGGATCCCAAGGATTATCTGAACACGGTGATCGCCTACCAGAACGGCGCTCCCGTGTTCATGCGCGATGTCGCTCGGGTCACGCAGGCCGCCCAGGACGTGGAGCAGGGCGCCTGGTTCAATCATGTCCCGGCCATCGTGCTCAACGTGATGCGCCAGCCGGGCGCGAACGTCATCGCCACGGTCAATCAGATCAAGGAGCAGCTGCCGCAGCTGCTGGCGACCCTGCCCCAGGCCATGCACGTCCAAATCGTCGCCGACAGCACGGGCGTGATCCGCGCCTCGGTGTCCGACGCGGCGGTCGAGCTGTCGCTCTCGATCGCGCTCGTGGTGCTCGTGATCTTCGTGTTCCTGCGCAACGTGCCCGCGACCATCATCCCGAGCATCTCCGTGCCGGTCTCCCTGATCGGAACCCTGGCGGTCATGTACCAGCTCAATTACTCGATCGACAATCTGTCGCTGATGGCGCTCATCGTCGCCACGGGTTTCGTGGTCGACGACTCGATCGTGATGATCGAGAATATCGTCCGCTATCTCGAGGAAGGCATGAGTCCACTGGACGCCGCGATCGCCGGCGCCGGACAGATCGGCTTCACCATCATGTCCTTGACCGTCTCGCTGATTGCGGTACTGATACCGCTCCTGTTCATGGGCGGGGTGATCGGGCGCCTGTTCAGCGAGTTCGCCGTGACGCTCGCCGTGACCATCGTGATCTCGGCGGTCGTCTCCCTGACGCTCGTGCCGATGATGTGTGCGCGCATCTTGCGCCGCAAGGCCGAGCGCACGCCGAGCCGCTTCGAGCGAATCAGCGAGGGACTGTTCGATCGCACCCTCTCGACCTACGAGCGCGGACTCAAATGGGTGCTGGGTCATCAGCCCCTCACACTGACCGTCGCCGTCGTGACATTGGTGCTGACCGCGATCCTGTACATCGTGATTCCGAAGGGATTGTTTCCCGTGCAGGACGTGGGAGTAATCGAGGCCATCAGCGTCGCCGACAACTCGGTGTCCTATGCCGCGATGTCCGCGCGCCAGTCGCAGCTCGCGGATGCGATCCTGAAGGATGCCGACGTGACCTCGATCACCTCGTACATCGGCATCGACGGCACCAACACGACCCTCAACAACGGCCGCTTTCTGATCAACCTGAAAGCCCACGACGATCGCTCGCTCTCGGCGCAGGCAGATCGCGGTGCGCCTGCAGAAGCGAGGTGGCGAATATATCCGGGATCAAGCTCTTCCTGCAGCCCGAGCAGGATCTCACGCTCGACACCGTGGTCTCGCCCAACCAGTATCAGTTCGTGCTGCGAGGCCCGAGTCAGGAGGCCTTCGAGCAGTACGTGCCCGAGCTGGTCGCGCGCATGAAGCATATCAAGTCGATCTCGGACGTGACCAGCGACCTCAACAACGACGGCTTGAGCGTCAACGTCGAGGTCAACCGCCAACTCGCCGCCCGCTACGGAATCACGCCGGCGACCATCGACAACGCGCTCTACGACGCACTTGGCCAGCGCATCGTCTCCACCATCTTCAATCAGTCGAACCAGTACCGCGTGGTGCTGGTCGCGAAGCCCGAGAGCCTTCCGAACCTCCAGGCGCTCGGCAATCTGTATCTTCCGACGCAAACGGGCAGCACCGGCCAGGTGCCGCTGAGCGGCATCGCCGACATCAAAGTCACCAAGTCGCCGCTGGTGATCAGCCATCTGGCGCAGTTCCCGGCCGTCACGGTGTCCTTCAACCTGGCTCCAGACGCCTCCTTGAGCGCCGCAGTGGATGAGATCAAGCGATGCGGAGAAGGCGCTGCATCTGCCGCCCTCGATCACCACCTCCTTCCAAGGCGCCGCCCAGGCGTTCCAGGACTCGCTGTCGAGCGAGGTATTCCTGCTGCTCGCCGCCCTGGTGACCGTCTACCTCGTCCTCGGGGTGCTGTACGAGAGCTACATCCATCCCGTGACCATCCTGTCGACGCTCCCGTCGGCCGGAATCGGGGCGCTCCTCGCGCTCATGCTGGCCGGCAGCGACCTCGACGTGATCGGCATCATCGGCATCGTGCTCCTGATCGGCATCGTCAAGAAAAACGGCATCATGATCGTGGATTTCGCGCTCGAGGCGGAACGCAAGCACGGCAAGTCGCCCGAGGAGGCGATCTTCCAGGCCTCGATTCTGCGCTTTCGCCCGATCATGATGACCACGCTCGCCGCCATGCTCGGCGCATTGCCGCTCCTGGTCGGCACGGGAACGGGCTCGGAATTGAGCCGACCGCTGGGGTTGGCGATCATCGGCGGTCTGCTCGTGAGCCAGATGCTGACGCTGTTCACCACGCCCGTGATCTACCTGCTGTTCGATCGCGTCGCGCAGCGCTTCGGGCGCAAGGCGAGCGCGCCCTCCGGTGAGCGTGCCGTGTGAACATCCCATCATTCTTCATCAACCGGCCCGTCGCGACGTCGCTCCTCGCGCTTGCCGTCACGCTGTCGGGCCTCCTGGCTTATTTCCACATGCCCGTGGCGCCGCTGCCGAACGTCACCATGCCCGTGATCGCGGTGCAGGCGACCATGGCGGGCGCGAGCCCGGATATCATGGCGTCGACGGTTGCCGAGCCGCTCGAGCGGCGGCTCGCCACCATCGCCGGGGTCAACGAGCTCACCTCGTCCAACAGCGTCGGCAGCTCGCAGATCGTGGTCCAATTCGCGATCAACCGCGACATCGACGGCGCGGCGCGCGATGTCGAAGCCGCCATTCAGGCGGCGCGCGCCGATTTGCCGACGACGCTGCGCGGCAACCCGAGCTATCGAAAGTTCAACCCGGCCGATTCCCCGATCATCATCCTGGCGCTGACCTCGAGCACGCTCACACAGGCCCAGCTCTACGATTCGGCCGACACCGTGCTGCAGCAGCAGCTTTCCCAGATCACCGGGGTGGGGCAGATCCAGCTCGGCGGCGGCGCGCTGCCGTCGGTCCGTGTCGAGCTCGAGCCCGACAAGCTATCGAGCTACGGCATCGGCCTCGAGGACGTGCGGGCGGCGATCTCCTCGGCCAACGCGGACAGCGCCAAGGGCCACATCGACCAGGGCGACCAACGCTACGAGGTGATGTCCAACGATCAGGCCACCAAGGCGGCGGATTATCAGAACCTGGTCATCGCCTTATCGCAAAGGCGCGCCGGTGCATGCTGCGCGACGTGGCGGCGGTGGTCGATTCCAACGAGAACATCCGCAACGCCGGCCTCTTCAACAACCTGCCGACGGTGGGCGTGATCGTCTATCCGCTGCCCGGCGCGAACATCATCAAGACCGTGGCGCAGATCAAGAAGGTGCTGCCGTCGGTCCAGGCGACCCTGCCGCCCAACATCACCATGCACATCGCGATGGACCGGTCGCAATCGGTGACCGCCGCGGTCGGCGACACCGAGCGCAGCCTCATGATCGCCGTCGTGCTGGTCATCGGCGTGGTGTTCGTGTTCCTGCAATCCCCGCGGGCGACGCTCATCCCGGCGGTGGTCCTGCCGATTTCGATCCTGGGCACTTTCGGTCCGATGTATCTGCTCGGCTACAGCATCGACAACCTCTCGCTGATGTCGCTCACCATCGCCACCGGCTTCGTGGTCGACGATGCGGTCGTGGTGCTGGAGAATGTGGTGCGCCATATCGAATCGGGCAAGGGGGTGCGCGAGGCGGCGCTTATCGGCAGCGGCGAGGTGAGCTTCACCGTGGTCTCCATGAGCCTGTCGCTGATCGCCGTATTCATCCCGATCCTGCTGTTTCCGGGGATCATCGGGCTGCTGTTTCACGAATTCGCGGTGACCCTGTCGATCGCGATCCTGATTTCGCTCCTGGTCTCGCTCACCGTCACGCCGACGATGTGCGCTTATCTCCTGTCGCGCGGAGATTCGCTGCATTCCAAGGCGCGCTGGGCGCTCTGGGCGGAGGCGCAATTCGAGCGCTTCAAGGCCGGATATTCGCGCACGCTCAGCAAGGTGCTCGACCATGCGCTGCTTGGTCGGCGGGCTCCTGATCGGGATGATCCTGCTCAACTTCCTCTTGCTCCGATTCCTGTCGTTCACGCTCTTTCCCGGAGCAGGACAACGGTCTGCTCATGGGCCAGATCATCGCGGACCAGAGCATCTCGTTCCCGGCGATGGCGAAAAAGCTTCGAAGCAGCTTCAGGGCATCGTGCAGACGGATCCGGCGGTGGCCTCGGTGATCGGATTCACCGGCACCCGCGCGCTCAACACCGCCAATGTCTACGTCGCGCTCAAGCCCCTGGTCGCAGCGCAAGCTGTCCGCCGACCAGGTGGTGCAGCGGCTGCGGCCGAAGCTCAACCGGGTTTCGGGCGCGCGGCTTGTTCCTGCAGGCGGTGCAGGATCTGCGCATCGGTGGCCGGCAATCGGCCGCCGAATATCAGTACACCCTGACGAGCGATGATACCGCGGCGCTGTACAGCTGGACCCCGAAGCTTCTGACGGAACTCGGCAAGGACCACACCGAGATCGTGGACGTGAATTCCGACATGCAGCAAAACGGCCTTCAGACCTACATCAACATCGCCCGCGCGCACCGCGAGCCGCTATCGGGTTCGCGCCCGAATCAAATCGACAGTGTGCTCTACGATGCGTTCGGCCAGCGCACCGTCACCACCATCTTCAATCCCTTCAACCAGTACTACGTGGTGATGGAGGTGGCCCCGAAGTATTGGCAATACCCGCAGATGCTCGACCGCACCTATTTGAGCACCGCCGCCGGCAATGCGAGCGGCACCGCAGCAGACCCAGGCGCAGGGCGGCACGGTGAGCGGCGTGACGCCCTACGCGGCGGTCTCGGCGCGTCCGCGGCGCCGCATCCAGACCAACGCCCTGAACGCCAACGCACAGGCCAACGCGGTCACCAACAGCATCTCGAACAGCCGCGGCGGCAGCTCCACCGGCAGCGCCGACAGCACGGCGGCGGAAACCATGGTGCCGCTGCCCGCCATGACCACGTATGTGAACAACCACACCGCGACCCAGGTGAATCATCAAAACGGTCTCGTGGCCTCCACGATCTCCTTCAATCTGCCGCCCGGCGGTTCCTTGAGCCGGGCGCAGGCGGCGATCACCCAGGCGATGCGATGATCTCGGCATGCCGGCGTCCATCCATGGCAGCTCCGGCGGGGGCGGGCCAGGTGTTCGCTCAGAACATGCGCGGCCTTGCCGCTGCTGTTGCTTGCGGCCTTCGGGCCATCTACATCGTGCTCGGCATTCTGTACGAGAACACCATCCATCCGATCACCATCCTCTCCACGCTCCCATCCGCCATGATCGGCGCCACCCTGGCGCTGCTCATTTTCGGCACGCCGCTTTCGGTGATCGCTTTCATCGGCATCATCCTGCTCATCGGCATCGTCAAGAAGAACGCCATCATGATGATCGACGTCGCGCTGCATTTGCAGCGCCAGGAAGGCAACAGCGGGCGCAAAACAGGCGATTCACGACGCCGCGGTCATCCGGCTGCGGCCGATCATGATGACCACCGCCGCCGCGGTGCTCGGAGCGCTGCCGCTCGCTATCGGCATCGGCCAGGGCGCCTCGCTCCGCCAGCCCCTCGGCATCACGGTGATCGGCGGGCCTGATCTTGAGCCAGGTGTTCACGCTGTATACGACGCCCGTCATCTATCTGGGCTTCGAGACGGCTGCGGCTATGGATGCGCGCCGGGTTCGCCGGCGCCCCCGCAGAGACGGCAGCGTCAGTGCGGGAGCCTCACCATGAATGAGGCGAGGTTTTTTTCATCGGTGGCGGTCATGGCCGGCTCGTCCGGCGCGATGCTCTCGGGCTGCATGGTCGGCCCCGACTATCACCGCGCGAGCGCGCCGGTCGCGCCGCAGTTCAAGGAGCAGCCGCCCGAAGGCTGGGCCAAGGCGGCCCCGTCGGACGCGGCACCCAAGGGCGACTGGTGGACCGAGTTTCACGATCCGCTGCTTGATGAGCTCGAGCCCCAGGTGGCGGTCTCGAATCAGACCGTGCGCCAGGACTACGCCACCTACCTGCAGGCGGTTGCGGAGGTGAAAGTCGCCCGCGCGCAGTTGTTTCCCACGCTCGGCCTCACAGGCTCCGTCACTCGCGAGGGCGGCCCCGGCTACGCGGGGAGCGGCACCACGACCGCGACGGGCACCACCACCACGGGCACCGGCACGACCGGTACGGGAACCGCCGGCACGACCGGCACGGGAACCACCGGCACGACCAGCACTCGTCGTGGCAGCGTCACCTCTGCGACTCTCGAGGGCACGGCCAGCTGGACTCCGGATATCTGGGGCCAGGTACGCCGTCTGATCGAGGAGAACACCGCGATCGCCCAGTCCGACGAGGCGACGCTCGCCAACGCGACGCTGTCCGAACAGACGCTTGCTCGCCACCACGGTGATCGAGCTGCGCCTGGCGGACGCCAATATCGATCTCGAGCAGAAGACCGTGGATGCTTACAAGCGAGGCGCTGCGGATCACCAAGGCGCAAGGCGTGGCGGGCATCACGGCAACGCCGCCCTCCGCGGTGATCACGGCGCAGGTCGCCCTGGAGACCGCCCAGGCCAGTCTGATCGGCCTCGGCGTCGCGCGCGCCCAATACGCAGCACGCGATTGCGGTGCTGGTCGGAAAGAACCCGGAAGATTGACCATTCCCAAGGGAAACGTCATGCCCACGCTGCCTCCCATTCCGGTAGGCGTGCCTTCGCAGCTGCTCGAGCGGCGTCCCGATATCGCGGCCGCGGAGCGCACCATGAAGGCGCAGAATGCCGCGGTCGGCGTCGCCGTCGCGGCGTACTACCCCACCATCTCGCTCTCGGCGGCAGGCGGCTTCACCCAATCGCCCTTGAACGGATTGCTGCACACGGCGAATCACATCTGGTCGCTGGGCGCGAACGGAACCGAAACGCTGTTCGACTTCGGCGAGCGCCACGCCGCAGGTCCAGGCAGCGCGGGCCGCCTATGAAGCAGCCGGTCGCGAATTATCGCAACATCGTGCTCACCGCCTTCGAGGACGTCGAGAATGATCTCTCAGGGCTGCGGATCCTCGACGCCCAGTCCAAGGCTCTCGACACCGCGGTGCAGGACGCCATTCGCGGCACCGAAATCGCCATGGCCGAGTTCAAGGCGGGCACGGTCGACTACACCACCGTGGCGCAGGCGCAGGAGACCCAGTTGCTCGATCAGCAGAACGCGCTCAACGTCGAGGAGAGCCGCCTGGCCGATGCGGTGTCCCTGATCGGCGATCTGGGCGGAGGCTGGTCGTCCGGCGACCTGCATACCGCCTCGAGCCCGAAGACCTTGCCGCCGGACCCGTCGGAGTAACCGCTTTCGGCGCCCGAGCAATCCGGGCTGCGCCGCATCGGTCATTGTCCCGTCTTGAATCTTTCCCAGATGCGGGTCAGGGCGCGCGCCTGTTCGGGCGAGTCCTCGGCCTGGACGAACAGCCGCCGCCGCTGATCGGGCGTCGGGAAGACGATCGGGTCGGACGCGATCGAGGGGTCCAAGAACGGCGTCGCGGCAACGTTCGCGTTGGCGAATCCGATGAAGTTGGAGATCGCTGCGATGACGTGCGGGTCCATCAGGAAATTGATCAGCGCCAGGGCGTTGGCGGCATGCGGCGCATTCTTCGGGATGGCGAGCATGTCGAACCAAAGGAGCGAGCCTTCGCGTGGCAGCAGGAAAGCGATCTGGATCCCGTTCTTCGCGTCCCTGGCCCTGCTTCGCGCCTGGACGAAATCCCCGTTATAGCCGAGCGCAATGCAGAGGTCGCCATTGGCGATGGATTCGATGACGTTGGTGGTGTTTATGGTTCGAATGAAGGGGCGAATCCCAAGCAAGACACGTTCCGCGTCCGCGAGATCGCCCGGACCCGGTGCGTTGGGGTCCCGACCCAGATACTTCAGCACCAGCCGGATGACGCCGGCGGGCGCGTCGATGGTGCCGATACCGCATTTTTGCAGGCGAGACGCGTAGGCCGGGTCGAAAAGCAGCGCCCAGCCATCGGGCGGAGGACCGCCAAGTGCCTCGGCGACCTTGCTGACGTTGTAGCCGATGCCGTACGTCCCCCACATGTAGATCACCGAATGCGCGTTGTCGGGATCGTTGAGCGCGACGCGCTCCATCAGGGCGGGGTCGAGGTTCGCGAGGTTCGGAAGGCGCTTCTTGTCGAGCGGTCGATAGGCGCCGCTGCGAATTTGACGCTGCAGATAGGGCGCCGTTGGAACGACCACATCGTAGCCGCTATCCCCGGTCATCAGCCGCGATTCAAGCGTCTCATTGGTCTCGAAGGTGGACACCCGCAACTTGATGCCGGTGCGTTTTTCGAATTCCTGAGCCGTGGACGGCGCGATGTAGTCCGCCCAGTTGTAGAGGTCGACGACCTTGCCGTCATCGGTGCGCGCCGGTGCGCCGGAGTGGGGCGGGGTCCCGCCGGTACGGCCGCAACCCGCCAACGCGGCCGCCGCGCAAAGGAGAAGAGCGCCCCGCGCGCTTCTGATGTACATGCTCGTGTCCCAGCCCTGGCTGAAGTCGGGACCCGCAGTGTAGCGCAGGCGGGCGTTTGACCGGCGCGCCGTACGTGCTATACACTCGTTCAATAAGAACGGCTCGCGATGCGGGCCGGTTGAGGCCAAGGAGAACGAGATGCCCGATAGCGCGGTGCAGGGATCGTCGGGGCAGGGCGCGCTGCTGAAGCGGGCCATGCTGGTCGACGGCGAAGTGGAAGTCTCCTGGCGGCACGGCGATGCGACCGCCCGGTTCGCGCCGTTCTGGCTGCGCGATCACTGCCATTCCAAGGACAGCCTGAATCCGGTCACGCTTCAACGGCAGGTGGACACGTTCGCCATACCGGGCGACATCGCGCCTGCGCGCCTCGAGATCAGCGACGGCGGGAGGAGCCTGCGCGTGAGCTGGAGCCACGACGGGGGCGTGAGCGTGCTGCCCTCGGATTTCCTGTGGCGCATCGCCGAGACTTCCGGCCGCTCCGCGGCGCCGCGGCATCGCCTGTGGGATCGCGCGAGCATGGGGCAGGGTTTCCCGACCGTGGAACATTCCGAGATCATGTCCGGGGATGCCGGTCTGCTGCGCTGGCTCTCGTTGGTCGAGGAATACGGCTTCGCGTTGGCATCGGGGGTTCCGGCGACGCTGGAGGCCACCGAGCAGCTCATCACCCGCATCGGCTACGTGCGCCACAGCATCTTCGGCGGCATGTGGGATTTCACCGCCAACCTCGCGTTCAAGGACACGGCGTACACCTCGGCCGCGATCGGTCCGCATACGGACGGGACATACAGCCTCGACCCGCCCGGCTATCAGTTGTTTCACTGCCTGCAATTCGACGGCACGGGCGGCGAAAGCACGCTCGTCGATGGATTCAAGGTAGCCGATCACATCAGAAAGACGGATCCGCTCGCGTTCGAGGTCTTGACGAGCGTGAAGGTGCCGGCCCAGTACCTGGGGGACGGCGTTCACCTGCGGGCCGAGCACGCGGTGATCGGCCTCGATCACAACGGTGACTTCGCGCAGATCGCCTATAACAACTACGATCGAGCGCCGTTCAGTCTTTCCCCGCCCCGCATGGCGGCCTTCTACCGCGCACTGAAGTTGTTCAACGGGCTCATCAACGATCCGGCCTACGAGATCACCATGCGGCTGGCCCCGGGAACTGCCCTGTTGTTCGACAATTGGCGCACCCTGCATGGACGCCGCGCGTATCAAGGTTATCGGCGGCTCTGCGGCGCCTACCTGAACAAGGAAGATGTGGAGAGCAAGTTGCGCGTGCTGCGCGCCGGATGAGCGGCCGGGCCGCGGCGGGCGTGGCGTTCGCCCCGGATGCGCGTCGATCAAATGGCGCTAGAATGCCGGGATGAACAGCCCTTTCAGCCGAAACTTCGGCAGCGATAACGTAACCCCCGTGTGCGCTCCCATCATGGCGGCCATCCATGCGGCCAACTCGGGGCTCATGCCATCCTACGGCGCCGATGAGTTCACCGAGAGGCTTGAAGGGACCGCATCGACCCTATTCGAGCGGGAGGTGGCGATCTATCCGTGGCGACGGGAACCGCGGCCAACGCCCTGGCGCTCGCGCAACTCGCGCCGCCGTTCGGCGGCATCTACTGCCACGAAGGCGCGCACATCGTAACGGACGAATGCGGTGCGCCCGAGCTTTTCACGGGCGGGGCGAAGCTCCTCGGCCTCCCGTCGCCCAACGGCAAGATCGGACCCGGGGCGATCGAGGCATCGGTGGCGCTCGCGAATGACATGGGGGTGCACCACGTCAAACCGTCGGCGATCAGCGTGACGCAGGCAACGGAGCTCGGCACGGTATACGGGCTCGATGAACTCAAGGCACTGACCGCGGCGGGGAGGCGCCATGGACTGCCGGTACACATGGACGGCGCGCGGTTTGCCAATGCACTGGTGCACCTCGGCTGTTCACCGGCCGAGGCAACCTGGAAGGCGGGCATCGACGTGCTGTCGTTCGGCGCCACCAAGAACGGTGCCTTGGGCGCGGAAGCCGTGGTGTTCTTCGACCGGGGCCGCGCGGAGGATTTCGAGCGGCGGCGCAAGCGCGCGGGACATCTATGGTCGAAGCTGCGCTACCTGAGCTGCCAGCTGCTCGCCTACCTGAAGGATGATCTTTGGCTGCACAATGCGCGTCAGGCGAACGCCATGGCGACGCGGCTCGCCGGCGGGCTCTCGACGGTGCGGGGCGCCGAGCTTCTTCAGCCCGTGCAGGCCAACGAGCTCTTCATAGCCGTGCCCGAAGCACTCATCGCGGCGCTCGAGCGCGAGGGATTTCACTTCTACCGTTGGCCGTGGCTGAAACCATCGGAAGGCGCGGCCATCCGTCTGGTGACGAGCTACGCCACCACGCCGGCGGAAGTGGACGACTTTCTCGAGAGCGCGGCGCGGTTGTCCCAGCGCCCGGCGCGTCAGCCCTGGAATATCAACAGCACATAGGCGATGAACAGCAGCATGTGCACCGCCCCCTGCAGCACGTTGGTCCGCCCGCTCGCAAAGGTGACGACGCTCAGCAGCAGAGTCAGCAGCAGCATCATGAAGCTGGAATGCTGCAGGCCGAGGTAGATCGGCGTTCCCAGGAGATGACTGACCACCAGCATGAGAGGAATGGTGAGGCCGATGGTGGCGAGCAATGACCCCAGGCAGATGTTGATGGATCGCTGCAGGTGGTTCGCGACCGCGGAGCGGACCGCCCCGATCGCCTCCGGCGTCGCGACCAATGCCGCGATGATCACGCCCCCGAGTGCCGCCGGCGCGTGCAGTGTCGCGATGAGATCGTCGATGGGGCTGCCGAACTGCTCCGCCAAATAGACCAGCGGCACCATGTAGGCCACGAGCAAGGCGGCGTGCACCCCCCAGGGAGCGGCCGGGCCTCCGGCGCCGTGGTGCGATTCCGCTGCTTCGCTGCCGAGCATGAAGTAGCCGCGATGCCGACCGGTTTGGACGCTGAGAAACGCGACGTACAACCCGACGCACATCAGCGCGAGGAAGGTCTCCTGCGGCGCGGACAGCGTGGGGCCGGGCGTCGTCTGCGTATAGTTCGGCATGATGAGGCTCAACACCGCGAGCGGGATGATGACGCTGAGATAGGCGTTCGCGCCTTGAAGATTGTAGTGCTGTTCGCGGTGCCGCCACGCCCCGAGCAGAAGCGATGCGCCGACCATGCCATTGAGGATGATCATGATGACCGCGAACAAGGTGTCCCGGACCACGGAGGCGCTGTCCTTCGAGTGAATCATTACGGCCGAGATCGCCGCGGCCTCGATGGCCGTCACCGCCAACGTCAGTATCAGGGTGCCGAGGGGCTCGCCGAGGTGCGCCGCGAGGTCCTCGGCATGCCTCACCACGCTCAAGGCCGCTCCCAGGATGACCGCGAACAGCCAGACGGAGATCACGACCTGGCGGACGAGGCCCGAGCTCTCCGGATATAGGTTCGCCCCCCCGACCAGATACAGGAGCGCCGTGACGATGCTGACGCCCAGCCACCACTCTCTGCGGATGATCGACGGTGCTCTAGGGGGCACGTTGGCTCGCTCGACGGATGACGCGCAAGCATAACGAATCCGGGCGGGATTTAGTCGAGGGCGCGGCGTCCTTTTCGAGTCCGCCGGTTCGACGCCGGGCGCTTCGGGTCGGGGCCACCCGGCTCCTCCGCGCGACGCGGACCTGCGCGGCGGTCGTCGAAATGACGGTATTTGCATCCGCAGGCCGCCGCATCGCAATTCGCGAGCGGCAGGCGGGGTGCCTCCGAAGACAGATACCGCTTGCCCTTGCACGCCTGTGCTGCGCCGCACGCCGAGGAGGGCGCGACGATGACGACCGCATGCCAGCGGTGCCGCGAAACCTTTGAGGGTTGCGCCGGCTTGGACTGCTTCGGCTCGTTAGGGGTTTCTATCAACACTGCAAAACGCTAGCGCGGAGTTGGCCACCGGGGCAAGTGAATTCACATAATTCATGCGCGGATTGATGAATTTGACGCGTCGGTCACATTCTCCGAGAGTCCCGGACCATGGGACCGGAACTCTGCATGGCGCCGCAGATTGCGGCGGGCATCAATCCTCGTCATTCCTTGGTTTTTCCCCAACGATACGACAAGCGCACTCCGAAGACGCGCGGCTCGTTGACCGTGAGCCGCAGGTCGAAGTTGCCGGTGTTGCTGTAGATGATCGCATTCTTGTTTGCGAGATTGGTGACGTATAACTCGGCAAACCATGCCTCGCTGCCGCCGGGATTGACCCCCATGCGCAGGTTCATGATGATGTAGGGGGGCTGCAGGATGCGCGGCAGTCCGGTGTTCTTGTCGTCCGGATTGAGACCGTTGCACATGTCGCCCTTGTCGGCCATGTCGAACTGCACATAGCCCTTTAGGGCGTCGCTCACGGGCCTCTGGTAGCGCGCGTTCCAGCTCCAGCTGAAATAGGGCGCAAACGGCAGCCGTTCATTGACGTAACTATCGTAAGCCGCAGTCGCCGCGGAAGTTACCCGGGAGTCGGTATAGTTGGCGGATGCCTGGAACGACCAAGTGCTCGTCGACCTTGTAATCGATATTCGATTCCGCTCCGTAGATGCGCGCATCGCCGACATTGATATTGTAGCTGGAGGTGGCACAGACCGCGGCGTCGTAGATGAGCGCCTGCAGTTTCTTCCAATCCATGTAGTAGAGTCGCGCCGTTCCACAGCAGCCGGCCGTCCAGGCTGGTCGTCTTCCAGCCGAGCTCGTAAGTTATTGAGCGTGTCCGGATCATAGCTCTGGGTCACGCCGCTGGTGTAGCAACCGGAAGGTAATCCGGAATTGCTGCCGCCCGGCCGGAAGCCCTGCGCCCAATCGGCGTACACCATGACGTGATCGGTGATCTTGTAGTTGACGCCGGCCTTGCCGTCCGCACTTGTGCGAGCTCTGGCTAAAGTCACTCGGGATGTTGGGCGCGTAGGCAAAGGCCAACAAGGGCGTGTCGTAGTTCGAATAGGAGTGGAAGTACACGGCCCCCGCTTCCACGTTCAACTTGTCGGTGACGTCGAAACTGATGTTGGCGAATTCGCTGGTCTCGAGGTCGTGACTGGTCTCGGTGTACGCGTACCAGATACCGGGCGGCAGCGAAGCTCGGCTGATCTGGTAGTAATTGAGCTCGTCTGGAACGCGGCACCCTTGTATTGCAGCCCCGGCATGAAATAGTCTTCGCCGAAGTTGTGATCGTTGGTCACCTGCCAGTAGCCGCCCACCAGCCAGTGGAAACGTCCGCCCGGCCTTGGATGAGAGCCGCAGCTCGTTCGACCAGCGCTGGGGATTGATCTTGTAAGAGTAGAACTGCGTCGCCGGGTTACAGCCCGTGAAAGCACCACCGCCATAATACGGATCGTTGAGGCAGGTGAAGCCTTCCTGGGTGCCGGGGTAGCCGGTCGGGGGGTGTTCCCGGCGCCGGCGTTGTAATTCTGCTCGTACTGGGAATATTCGTCCCACTGCCGCCGTTCCTGGTTCCAGAAGGCGCTCGCGAACACCAGGTCGCCGATGCCGACATCGCCCTCGATGTGCAGATCCGCCATGTTGGTCTCGAACAGGTTCTGCTCCGGACCGAAGCGCTCCACGGTGAGCTTTGACAGCGTCGGATCCTCGTCCCACGCACCGTTGGTGTGTTGCTGCTGGAAGCCATAGGTGAACAGCACGCTCCAATTCTCATTGAACATCCGCTTTCAACGCCACGCGGCCGCCCTTGACGTTTTCATGGTTGTAGTCATGGCCTGCCCAGGGCGCATTGTTCGACACGGCGCCGTTGACCCAGGTGCGTGTCGTGAGCTTGTTGTCGATGAAACCGCCGTTGGAAACGCTGAAGGCCGAGGCCCTGAAGCCGAGCACGCCGTCGATCAGCGGGATGTTGACGAACGCCTCGTAGGTCTGATTGGTGGCGGCTGACTGGATATGGCCGACGTCGGTGTCGATGCCCGCGCTGAAGGCGTGCAAGTCCGGCTTGTTGGTGATGTAGCGAATCGCGCCGGACATGGCGGCAGCGCCATAGGTCGTGCCCTGCGGCCCGTTCAACACCTCGATGCGCTCGATGTCGTAGAGATGCAGGTCGGGCTGCGCGCCGCCGTAGTTCATCGACAGGTCATCGACGAAGAAGCCGGTCGAGGCGGTGTTGGCATAATTGGGGTTGCTGCCGTCGGACACGCCGCGCATGACGAACAGTTGGGTCCCGGGTCCGGTGCTGACGTAGGAGATGGACGGCGTCTTCTGCAGGTAGTCGTCCATGCTGGCGATGCCGAGGTTTTTCATGTCCTTCGCGGTGAAGACATCGATGCTGAGGGGAACGTCCTGCAGGTTCTCCGAGACCTTGCGCGCCGTGACGACGATCTCCTGCAAGGCCGCCGGGCGCGGGCGGCCCCGCCTGCCGCGTCGGCAAAGCTCGGCGGCGCGTGGGGAAGTGCAGCGCCGGCCAGTGCCGCGGCAACGGCAAACCGGACCCGCGACCCCGCCGCGCTGCGCCCGTGGACGTCCCAGCGCCGCAATCACCGGGCTTACCGGTTTCTTTGGCTTCGCCCCCATGTACTATCCCCTTGAAGAATATTGTAGTATCACGCGCGGTATTCGCACCTGCGTGCGATCGCCCTTCATCGATGATCGTCGTTGTGACCGCCGTTAGTCAACGGTCGTTCATTACCGCCTTCGCAGCCGGCTCCGCGAAGCGCGCCAGGCTGTCCCCGAGCGCGCGACGCAGCGGCTCGAGCTCGCGCGCGAAATGTCGCCAGTAGCCGACGCCCGAGCTGTACAGCGGCTGGCGCACCTGCTCTGCGCTCGCCGTGCGCACCGCGCGGCGCGTCGCGTGGAAATTCAGGCAGGCGGGCTCGAAAGACAGGCCGCAGTGCGTCAGCAAGCGGCGGATGTTCGCCTCCGGCTCGCGCACCAGCTCCTCATACTGCACGTGCAAGACCCTCCCCGGCAGCACCGCGTCCCAGTGGTCCATGAGCGACAGATAGCAGCGGTAATAGCGGCCGAGGTCCGTCAGATCGTAGCTGAAGGTCTGCCCCTCGGCAAAGTGCTGCTTGAAGGTGC
The DNA here is from genome assembly GCA_963730565.1 of uncultured Gammaproteobacteria bacterium. Taxonomy (GTDB): domain Bacteria; phylum Pseudomonadota; class Gammaproteobacteria; order Steroidobacterales; family Steroidobacteraceae; genus Bog-1198. The sequence goes on along the minus strand of CAVSSU010000043.1, from coordinate 123,613 downwards.
TGAAGCACGCATCCATCGGGTGGCGGCGCGCGTCGATGACAATGGCGCGCGGCAGAATGGCGGTGATCAGACCGATGTGGCTGAAATTATTGGGCAGCTTGTCGGTGAAGTGCGCGCGCCCCGAGCGCAGCGGCGCCGTCTCCTCGAGATAGCGGCGGCCGAGCGCGGCGAGCTGCGCGAGGGATGCCTGGCCGACCGTGTCCGGATAGCCATCCCGGCTGGGCGCCAGATCGTCGAACTGCGCCACCATGTTGAGGATGTTCGGCAGCTCCATGGTGCCTTCCACCTGCGAGTGGCTGGCGAGGATCTGCTCGAGTAGCGTCGAGCCGGAGCGCGGCAGGCCGACGATGAAGATCGGCGCGGGACTCGGGTCGCCGCTGCCGCGTTGCGCTGCGAAGAAGCCGGCGTCGAAGAACGCGCGAATGCGTGCACAGCGGCGCTCGAACACCTCGATGTCGAACGGCTCGTCCAGACGGCGCAGGGCATTCCCCTCCGCGTAGTGCGCGAACGCCGGCGCGTACGCCGCGCGCTGCTCGAAGGCCTTGCCGAGCGCGAAATGCAGCTGCGCCTCGTTGGAGCGCTGCCTGCTTGTCGCTCGACAGCAGCCGCTGCATCTCGGCGATCTCCGCATCGCTGAAGACATAATTCTTCAGGTCCGCGAGGCTCCACCACGCCTCGGCTCGGCCCGGGTCCGTCTGCAGCGCCGCCTTGTAGGATGCCTCGCTCTCGGGGCGCCGGCCCAGGGTTTTCTGCAGGTGCCCGGCGGAGATCTTGCAGCCCCGCCTCATCCGGCTTGAGAATCGCTGCGCGCTCGTAGGCGTCGAGCGCCTCCTCCGAGCCGCAGCATGCGCGTGGCGACGGAGGCGATCGCGACCCAGGTTTGAGGGCTGTCGGGCTCGATCTTCTCGAGATAGCGCACGGCCGCCTCCGCCTCCTCGAGGCGACCGAGCCGCACCAGCGCAGGCCCAAGCCCTCGGTAGGCCAGCGGGAGATGGGCGGACTGCCGCAAAGCGTGGCGCAGCAGTCGCTCTGCCTCGATGGGACGATCGGCACTCAATGCCAGCGCCGCAAGTCCACACAGCGCCGCCACGTGACCCGGATCCTCCTTCAGGATCTCGCGGAACAGCTCCTCGGGTTTGCGGCGCTCGTCCGCCACGAGTGCGGCGGTCGCCGCCTCGATCCGCGGCCGCTGCGGGTCGGTCAGTCGAGCGCGCTCGAAGGCCACGAGCGCATCCGGGTACTTTTCGAGCTCGACCAGCACATCGCCGTATGCGAGCCACGCGCGGTGATGGTGCGGGTCGGCCTCGAGCACGCGCCGCACCTCCTCGCGTGCGCGCGCGGCTTGGCCGGCGCGACGATAAGCTCGCGCAAGATCGACGCGCGCATCGGGCGAAATCGGGCGTGCGCCAGCATGACTCGCTCGAGCGTCTCGACGGCCGCGGCCGTCTTGTCCTGATCGAGCAGCGCCACGCCGAGCAGATGCAAGCAGTTGATCTCCCCAGGCGCTGCGGTCTGGATGGCGCGCAGCTGGCGCTCGGCCGTCGCCGCTCGCCCGAGGCGCAGCATCGTCAGCGCCTCCGTATAGGCCGCCCGCAGCCGGGTCTCGGATTCTTGGTCGCCCATACCCCCGCATTCTCACATTTATTCATGCGCAAGGCTCCCTCTCGTATAATCACCGGGCCCGGCGTAGGGCGCAGAACAACGGCAATTATGTCCATCGAAGTTACCCGCATCGGCCGCGCCCTCGGCGCCCAGATCAGCGGCATCGACCTGTCCCGGGATCTCGCCCTGTCGGAGGTCGACCGCCTGGGGGAGTTCCTGATCGAGCACCAGGTGCTGTTCTTCCGCGACCAGCCCATCACGCCGCAGGCGCAAACCCGCTTTGCCGCGCGCTTCGGTTCGCTGCACGTGCATCCCATCTACCCGGTGCTGCCCGAGCTTCCCGAGATCCTGCTGATCGACACCCACGCGAGCTTCTTGCCCGACAACGACAACTGGCACACCGATGTGACCTTCAGCCCGACGCCGCCGCTCGCGGGAATCTTGGCCGCCAAGCGCCTGCCGAGCGTCGGGGGCGATACGCTCTGGTCGAGCAGCTCCGCGGCCTACGAAGCGCTCTCGGAGCCGATGCGACGGATGCTGGAGGGCCTCACCGCGACGCATTCGATCGCGAAATCGTTCCCGCCGGAACGCTGGCAGAAAGATCCTGCGTTCAAGGAGCGTTACGAGCGTGCGGTGGCGAAGCATCCGCCGGTGAGCCATCCCGTGGTGCGCACCCATCCGGTGAGCGGCCGCAAGGGGCTGTTCGTCAATGAAGGTTTTACGACGCACATCAACGAGCTCGCGCCGCGGGAAAGCGGGGCCGTGCTCGCCTTTTTGTTCAAGCATTCGGCACAGCCGGAGTTCACGGTCCGCTGGCGCTGGAGCGTCGACGATATCGCCTTCTGGGACAACCGGGTGACCCAGCACTATGCAATTGCGGACTATCTGCCGGAACGGCGCACCATGCACCGCGCGACCGTCAACGGGGACCGTCCGTACTGATGGAACCGCTGAGCCTGCGGGATCGGGCGAGGTTTCGCAGCGCATACGCGGCGACCATGGCCGCTGCGCTCAACACGCCGAACAGCAGCGAGTAGCGAAGGCTCGGGATGAATGCCATCGCCGACACGATCGAGACCATCGCCAGAATGGCGAGAATGGTGAGATAGGGGTAGCCCCACATGCGCACGCGCAGCCGATCGGGCGACTCGCGTTCCAGGCGGCGGCGCAAGGTGAGTTCTGCGACCGCGATCAACACATAAACGAAGATGGCGACCGTGCCGTAGGAATTCACCAGGAACGCGAACACCCGGTCCGGCGACACATAACTCATGATGACCGCGATATAGCCGAACAGCGTGCCGGTGACCAGGGCAGGGACGGGCACCCCGCGGCCGTTGAGCTTGGCAAGGGCGCGCGGGGCGTCGCCGCGCCGCGCGAGCGCCAGAATCATGCGCGAGGAGGCGAACAGGCCGCTGTTCAAGGCGGAGAGCACCGCCGTCAGGATGACGCCGTTCATGATCTGGGCGGCGCCCGGTATGTGCAGCGCCTCGAGGGCGGTCACGTAGGGCTGATCGATGCCCGGATGATTCCACGGCAGGATGCAGACGACGACGAAAATGGATCCCACGTAGAACACCAGCACCCGCGAGATCACCGACTGGGTGGCGCGCGCCACCGCGCGTTCGGGCTCGGCGGACTCGGCGGCCGCGACCGTCACGATCTCGGAGCCGAAATAGAAACCCGTCGCCGCCACTGCGCCCGTGAGCACGGGCGCGATGCCGTGAGGCATGAAGCCTCCATGAGCGGTGAGATGCGACAGGCCGCCGGCGACGTTCGGCCAGAGGCCCAGGATGAACGCCGCACCGAGGCACAGGAACACCACGATGGCGACGACCTTGATGGAGGCGAACCAATACTCGGCCTCGCCCCAGGAACGCACCGACAACAGGTTCAAGACTGTGAACCCGAGCGTCAACGCCAATGTGAACGACCAGGGCGGCATTCCCGGGAACCAATACATCAGCAGGCGTGCTCCGGCCACCGCCTCGAGCGCGACCACGATGATCCAGAAGTACCAGTACATCCAGCCGGTCAGAAAGCCCGCGAGCTCGCCGAGCGCCAGCCGGTTGTATTCATAGAAGCCACCGACCGAGGGATACGCCGCCGCCATCTCTCCCAGCATTCTCATCACCAAGACGACCAGGAGGCCGGTGAGCGCGAACGACACCACCGCAGCCGGTCCGGCCGATTGGATCACCACGCCGGAACCGACGAACAGCCCGGCGCCGATCACACCGCCGAGCGCGATCATTTCCATGTGGCGGCGCTTGAGCGTGCGGCGCAGGACCCTGGTGCCTGCGGGGGTGGCGTCAGCCGGCAGGGCGGGCGCCGCAAGGTCTGTCGGTGCGTCGGATTTCGTCAGTGCGGGTGTTTCGATGGCGGTTCACCAGATCGGGCGACCGCAGCAAGCTAGCATCTTGCGAGACGGGTTGTCACCGCCCGGCGGCCGGCGGATCAGGCCGGCGATTGGATGTCGCCGTAGAACTCGCGGGCGATTTCGCCGAGCAGGCCCGAGACATAGGCTGCGAAGGAGCGCCACGCCTCGAGATGAAACGTGCTTTGACCGGTCCGCCACAGCACGATGTCGGCCTTGGCGAGCACGGTGCGCGTACACATTCCCACTGGAAAGGCGCGCAGGTCCAGATCGAGCGGGCACGCTCCGCTCAGCAGGGTCGCCGCATGCGGGCCCGAGATCTCGAGCGCAAATTGCCGGTGGCTGACATCGACGAGGGCGTGCGGTTCGTCGGTGAGGGCACGCGCGAGGTTTTGCGCCATCGCCGCGTGCGATTCGCCATTCGCACCGTCGCCGGGCCCGAGATCGAGCAGCAGGTATTCGTCGGGGCCGAGCCACAGCGTCGCGCGCGATCCCGAGACCACGGCGCGGCACGCCTCCTCGGAGAATGCGACGCCCCAGACGGGTGCAGCCAAGGCCCGGGCGCCGGGGTCTCCATGCAGCACCCATCGGCCTGCTGGGGGAAGGAGCTTGAGCCAATCGGTGGGGGCGATGGCGGGAGGGCGGCGCTGCGCGAGCTTAAGCATTGATCCGTTCTCCCGCAGGGTCGTAGAAAATCGGCGAGGTGACTTCCACCTCGATGTCGCCATCGGGCATGGGTACGTACAGGTGCTCGCCCATGCGGGCGCGGCCGCCCGCCACCAGCGCGAGCGCGATCGGGAAGCCGAGAACGCTGCTCGAATAGGACGAGGTGATGTGCCCGATCAGTTCCATCGGCGGCTGCTGCCGGGGTATGGCGGCGACCTGTGCGCCCTCCTCGAGGATCGTGCGGCCGTCGCAAGCGCGCAAGCCCACCAGCTGTTTGCGATCCGGAGATTTCATGGACGGACGCTCCAGCGAGCGTTTGCCGACGAAGTCCGTCTTGGTCTTGCCGATTGCCCAGGTAAGGCCCGCGTCGCCGGGTGTCACGGTGCCGTCCGTATCCTGGCCGACGATGATGTAGCCCTTTTCCGCACGCAGCACGTGCATGGTCTCCGTGCCGTATTCCGAGATGCCGTGCGCCTGTCCGGCGGCGTAGATGTTCTCCCAGACCGCTGCGCCGTAATCCGCGGGCACATTGATCTCGAAACCGAGTTCGCCGGTGAAGCTCACCCGGAACAGGAGCATCGGCACGCCGCAGATCTTGCCGCGCGCGACCGCCATGTGCGGCAACGCCGCCGCGCTCAGGTCGATGTCGGATACGAGCGGCTCGAGCGCGCGCCGTGCATGGGGACCCTGCACCGCGATGACGGCCCACTGCTCCGTGGTCGAGGTGAGCCACACCTTGAGATCCGGCCACTCGGTCTGACGGTAATCCTCCATCATCGCCAGCACGCGCGGCGCTCCGCCGGTGGTCGTGGTGACGTGGAAGCGGTCGGGCGCGAGGCGGGCGACCACGCCATCGTCGTAGATGAAGCCGTCCTCGCGGCAGAGAATTCCGTAGCGTGCGCGGCCCACGCCGAGACCCGTCCAGCTGTTGATGTACAGGCGGTTCATGAACTCGGCGGCATCCGCGCCGACCACCTCGATCTTGCCGAGGGTCGAGGCGTCGAAAATGCCGCAGGCATTGCGGACCGCGAGACATTCGCGCGCGACCGCCGCATGCATGTCCTCGAGGCCGCGCGGAAAGTAGCGGGCACGCAGCCACAGACCCACGTTCTCGAACACCGCGCCCTTGCTCTGTGCCCAGTCGTGAGTCGGAGTGGTACGCCGGGGATCGAACAGATTGCCGCGGGAGATTCCGGCAAAACTGCCGAAGGTGGTGGGCGTGTAAGGCATGCGGAACGTGGTCAAGCCCACCTGGGGGATCGACGTGCTCAGGTTCTGCGCCACGATGGCGAGCGCGTTCAGATTCGAGGTCTTGCCCTGGTCGGTCGCCATCCCCGTCGTGGTATAGCGCTTCAAGTGCTCGATCGATTGGAAGCCTTCCTGGGCCGCGAGCTTCACGTCGCGCACCGTCACATCATGTTGAAAGTCCACGAAGGCCTTGAGCTTGCTGGCGGGCTGTGCGGCGGGGAGCGCCCCGAGGATCGCGCCTGCGCGCCGGATGGACGCTTCGACGCCGAAGCGGCGATCCTCGGCGCCCGCCTGCGAAATGGACTCGCCCAACGAGTCGACCGCCTGCGCACCGGCGCTCGCGCCGTCCTCCAGCGCCTGCGCGAGATCGGTGATGCCCCGGCAGGCGCCCACCGATCGCTCTCGCTCCGCCGACCGGCTCGGAATGAAGGCCCCCAGCGACTCGTCCCAGGCGAGTTTGCCGCGCGATTGCGAGAACAGATGTACGCTCGGTGTGAAGCCTCCCGACATCAGCACCGAATCGCACTCGATGCGGCGTGTCCGGCTCACCCGACCTGCCGCGTCGACCTCGCCCAAGGAGATCGCCTTGACGCGCCGATTGCCCTCCGTGCCGAGCACCGTCGCGCCCGCCAGGACTTCGATGCCGGCGCCACGCACCGCGTCCGGCAGACCGCTCGGCAGTTGCGGCCGGACATCGGCGAGGGCGGCGACGCTCACGCCGCTCGCGCGCAGATCGAGCGCGGCCTGATAAGCGGTGTCGCAGGCCGTGACGATGACGACGCGGCGCCCCACCAGCACGCCGTAGCGGTTGAGGTAGGTTTGCGCAGCGCCTGCGAGCATGATGCCCGGAAGGTCATTGCCCGGAAACACCAGCGGGCGCTCGATCGCGCCCGTCGCGAGGATCACTTGGTGGGCGCGCACCTGCCACAGTCGCTCGCGCGGTAGCTGCCGCGGGGGCGTCGCCAAATGATCGGTGATGCGCTCGTTCAAGCCGATGAGGTTGTGCGGGAAATAGCCGAACGCGGTCGTGCGGGCGAGCAGCATCACGCGGGCATTGCGGCGCAGCTCCGTGACCGAACGGCGGACCCAATCGAGCGCCGCATCGCCGTTGATGCGCGCCGAGGCGTCGCCCAACAGGCTCCCGCCGAATTCCGCCGACTCGTCGCAGAGCATGATGCGGGCGCCGGAATCCGCCGCCGCCAGCGCGGCGGCAAGCCCCGCCGGGCCTCCGCCCACCACCAGCACGTCGCAATGCGCGTAGCGCTGGGCGTAGCGGTCGGGGTCGGGCTTGGTCGGCGCGACGCCCAGCCCGGCGGCGCGGCGGATGAAGGGCTCGTACCATTTCTTCCAGGCGCTCTTCGGCCACATGAAGGTCTTGTAGTAAAAGCCCGCCGGGAAGAAGGCCGACAGCCAGTCATTGACCCGGCCCACGTCGCGCTGGAGACTTGGCCAGCGGTTCTGGCTCACGGCCTGAAGCCCCTCGTACAGCTCCACCTGGGTGACCCGAAGGTTGGGCGTATAGCGCGCCTCGTCGCGGAACACCGTCACGAGCCCGTTGGGTTCCTCGGGGCCCGCGGCGAAAATGCCGCGCGGCCGGTGGTACTTGAACGAGCGGCCCACCAGGTGCACGCCGTTGGCGAGGAGTGCCGAGGCCAGCGAATCGCCCGCGAACCCCCGATAGGTCCTGCCGTCGAACGTGAACGTGAGGGGCCGGCTGCGGTCGACCCGGCCGGTGAAGTTGGTGCGGAAGCTCACGGTGCCCGCCCGCCGAGCTTCGCCAGATTCGGCCTGGGCTCGCCGGTGTGGTACGTTGCGAGAAAATGATCGGTGGTGGTGTCGCGCAGCGCGTTGAAGAAGCGCCCGCAGCCGCGCGCGTGTCTCCAGCGCTCCGCATGCACTCCCTTGACGTTGTCGCGCATGTACAGAAAATCCGTCCAGGCCTGATCGTCGAGGTCCTGGGGGCGGGCGGGCCGTGCGATGTGCGCTTGGCCGCCGTAGGCGAACTCGAGCTCGGGGCGATCGCCGCAGTAGGGACAGTGAATGAGCAGCATGGAGTCAGTGCGCCACGGCGGCCGCCGCGGCCTCGTCGATGAGGTACCCGTCGCGGAAGCGCTCTAGCGTGAACGGCGCGTTGATCGGATGCGGCTCGTCGCGCGCGATGGTCCACGCGAATACGTGCGCCGAGCCGGGGGTGGCCTTGAATCCCCCCGTGCCCCAGCCGCAATTGACGTAAAGGCCGGGCACGGGTGTCTTGCCGATGATGGGTGAGCGGTCCGGCGTGACATCGACGATTCCGCCCCAGTTGCGCATCATGCGCAACCGGCGAAATTGCGGGAACAGCTCGCAGATCGCATCGAGCGTGTGGGTGTTGATGTGCAGCGCGCCGCGCTGTGTGTATGAGGTGTAGGCGTCGGTGCCCGCGCCGATCACGAGCTCGCCTTTGTCCGATTGGCTGATGTAGGCATGGATGGTGTTCGACATCACCACGCAGGGAAATATGGGCTTGATGGGTTCCGAGACCAGAGCCTGGAGCGGATAGCTCTCCAACGGCAGGCGCACCCCGGCAAGCCCCAGCACGACGCTGGTCGATCCCGCCGCCGAGACGCCGACCTTGCGCGCCCGGATGGTTCCGCGCGTGGTCTCCAATGCCTCCACGCCGCCGCCATTCGGGTCTTTGCGGATGCCCGTGACCTCGCAGTTCTCGATGATGTCGACGCCCAACGCGTCCGCGGCCCGTGCATAGCCCCAGGCCACCGCGTCGTGTCGTGCGGTGCCGCCGCGGCGCTGGAGCGCGGCTCCGAGGACGGGATAGCGGATGTTGTCCTCGATGTTGAGCGGCGGACAGAACTCCTTGGCCTCGGCGGGATCGAGCCACTTGTTGTCGACCCCGTTGCAGCGGTTGGCGTGGACATGGCGCTTGAACACCTGGATGTCGTGCACCGTGTGCGCGAGCATCATCACTCCGCGCGGCGAGTACATCACGTTGTAGTTCAAGACCTGGGAGAGGCTTTCCCACTTCTTGACGGCATGATCGTAGAGGGCCGCGCTCTCATTGAACAGGTAGTTGGAGCGGATGATGGTGGTGTTGCGGCCGGTGTTGCCGCCGCCGATCCAACCCTTCTCGAGCACGGCGATGTTGGTCATGCCGTGCTCCTTGGCGAGGTAATAGGCCGCGCCCAGGCCGTGGCCGCCGCCGCCGATGATCACGGCGTCGTAGCTTTCCTTGGGCGTGGCCTTGCGCCATTGCGGCTCCCAGCTGCGATGACCCGACAGGCCGCGCCTGATCAGGGCCCATCCGGAAAAGGATTGGCGGCTCATACGAATTCCGTTCCCGAGTCCTAGGCTCTCAAATCCTTGTTCTCGGGATCATAAGGCGAATCCACCAACACCGTCGCGCGCTTTCGCTCTCCGAGGATCTCGATCTCGAGTTCGCTGCCGACCTTGGAGAATTCGGGCTTCACATACCCGAGCCCGAGGCTCTTCTTCAGCGCATGGCCGTAGTAGCCCGCGGTCGCTCGACCCACGAGCTGTCCGTTGCCATCGAACAGCGGCTCGTTGCCGAGCGCGTCGGCATCGGTCACGCCGTGAACCTCGAACGTGACGAAGCGGTTTGGAACCCCTGCCGCGAGCTGCTTCTCGAGCGCCTCCTTGCCGATGAAGGACCCTTTGTTCATCCGCACGAAGCGGTCGAGTCCGGCCTCGAAGGGCGTGTAGTCCGGCGTCAGGTCGCTGCCCCACATGCGGTAGGACTTCTCGATGCGCAGCGACTCCATGGCGCGCATTCCGACCATCCCGATGTTGAATTTGGCGCCCGCCTCGAATATCGCATCGAACAGATGATGCGCATATTCGATGGGGAAGTGCAGCTCCCAACCCAGCGAGCCGACGAAATTCACGCGCAACAGGTACACATCGACCGCGAGCCCGACTTCGGCCACCTGCGCGGTGAGCCAGGGGAAGGAGACGTTGTCGAGCGGCGTATCGGTGAGTTTCGCCAGCACGTCGCGGGAGCGCGGACCTGCGACCACGAAGCACCCGCGGCTCGAGGTGATGTTGCGCAAGGTCGACCGAGCCGTCCGTGGGGCAGCTTCTCGAGCAGGTAGTCGCTGTCGTAGCGCTCCGCCGCGCCGGCGCTCACCACGTAGAAATGCTGGTCGGCGATCTTGGTGATGGTGAATTCGGAGCGGATGCCGCCGCGGCGCGTGAGCGCATGGGAGAGCGCCATGCGGCCGATCTTGGTCGGGCACCTTGTTGGCGACCAGCCCGTCGAGCCAGGCTTCGGCGCCCGGCCCCGTCACCTCGTGCTTGGTGAAGGGCGTGAGATCGATGACGCCGACACGTTCTGCGCAGATTCAGCGCCTCGTCGCCCACGTGCGGAAAATAATTGGAGCGGCGGAAGCTCCACTTGTCCGTGGGCGTCGACGCCTGAGGGCGCGAACCAATTGGCGCGCTCCCAGCCGTAGCGCTGCCCGAAGACGGCGCCCATGCGGGCGAGCTTGTCGTAGATCGGACTGGTCTTGGCCGGGCGCGCATCGGGCCGCTCCTCGTCCGGAAAGTGGATGACGAAGACGTTGCGGTAGGTTTCCTCGTTCTTCTGAACGACGTAGCGCTTGCTGGTGTAGGGGCCGTAGCGGCGTGGGTCGACCGCCATCATGTCGATGCCGGGCTCGCCGTTGATGATCCATTCGGCCAGCTGCCAGCCGGAGCCGCCGGCGGCGGTGATGCCGAAGCTGTGGCCCTCGTTGAGCCAGAGGTTGCGCACGCCCCAGGCGGGGCCGATCAACGGGCTTCCGTCGGGCGTATAGGAAATCGGGCCGTTGACGATGTCCTTGATGCCGCAGTTGGCGAGGCAGGGCACACGCCGCTGCGCGGCCTCGACATGCGGCAACAGCCGCTCGAGGTCGCCCTCGAACAAGCTCTTGCCGAACCAGTCGGGCACGCCGTCGGCGAACCGGGCGGGCGCGCCGGCCTCGTACGGCCCCAGGATCCAGCCCATCCGCTCCTCGCGCAGGTAGTAGGACTGATCGGATTCGCGCAGCACCGCGAGCTCGCGGCCGCCGGCTTTGCGATAGGCTTTGAGCTCCGGGGATTCGTCGTACACGATGTACTGATGCTCGACCGGGATGGCGGGCACGTTCAGTCCGAACATGCGCCCGGTTTGTCGCGCATAGTTGCCGGTGGCGCAGACCACGTGCTCGGCGACGATGTCGCCCTTGCTCGTGGTCAGATGCCATTCGCCGGAGGGGGTGCGCTTGATGCCCGTGACTTCCGTTTGCTCGTAGATTTCGGCGCCGCGCGCCCGCGCGCCCTTGCGCAGCGCCATCGTCAGGTCCGCCGGCGCAATGTGGCCATCATCGGGATGGTAGAGCGCGCCCACGATGTTCTGGGTGTCGCCGCCGTTGCCGAGCTCGACCAGCGGCCAGAGTTTCTTCACCTCCTGGGGGGAGATGATCTGGAACGGGACACCGATGGTGTTGGCGGTGCCGCAATACTTCTGATACTCGTCCATGCGGTCGCGGCAGGTCGCGAGGCGCAGGTTACCGGTGACGTGGAAGCTCACGTCCTGTCCGGTTTCCGCCGGCAGGCGCTTGTAGAGGTCCACCGAATATTTGTGCAGCTGCCCGACCGTATAGCTCATGTTGAAGAGCGGCAGCAGCCCCGCAGCGTGCCAGGTCGATCCGGCGGTGAGCTCGGAACGCTCGACCAGCACGACGTCCGACCAGCCTTTTTGCGCGAGGTGATAGAGCGTGCTGACGCCTACCGCGCCCCCTCCGATGACGACGACGCGGGCATGAGTTTTCATCTATCGACCCTTTTGGGAAATTCGCTCCGCAGTGTAACCAGCGCCCGCCGAAACAATAAGCTAATTGCGACAATCCCGGATGTAAATGCGCCATGGCCTTATGGCCAAGAGGAAGTTCGAGGTCGCAGGCAGGAACGCAAGAGCCCGGCTTGCATCTGGAATGCGACATATTTATGTCGGAAATGGATATTTCTGGCAACGCGGATGGCATAATGAGGCGCCCAAGTCGGTGAGAAATCGAGTTGTCAAAGGGGAGGCTCGTTTGGAATCGCCCGCAGTGCTCCGCAAGTGCAAGTATGCGTTCCTGACCCTTGCCAACTACTCGCTGATTGCGGTCTCCAATGCGCTCGAGCCGTTACGCATGGCGAACCGCCTCGTGGGCAAGGACGTCTACGAATGGTCGGTGGTCAGCCTCGACGGTCAACCGACCGAATCGAGCAGCGGGCTGAAGCTCTCGCCGGCGGGCTCGCTCGACAAGCTCGGTCCCGTTGACATCTTGTTCGTGTGCGGCGGCATCAATATCCGGGAAGCGGTTTCGCCGGCTCTGGTCACGGCATTGCGCCGCGTCGCCGAGCGCCGTGTGCCCTTGGGGGCGTTGTGCACGGGCGGATATGCGCTCGCCAAGGCGGGGCTGCTGGATAACTTTCGGGCGACCATTCATTGGGAGAATCTGTCGGCGCTGCGCGAGGAGTTCCCACGCGTGCTGATCAGCGACCAACTCTTCACCATCGACCGGAACCGCTTCACGTGCTCCGGGGGAACGGCGCCGCTCGATCTCATGTTGAACCTCATCGAGGCGAAACTCGGGTCGAGGATATCGCAGCGCGTGTCGGAGCAGTTCATCGTCGATCGGGTCCGCAAGGATCGGGATCGGCAATATGTGCCCTTGAGAGCCCGCGTCGGCGTCTCGCATCGCGGCCTGATCCGGGTCGCGCAGATCATGGAGGAGAACATCGAGAAGCCGCTGTCGCTCGAGAAGATCGCCAAGGCAACGGGCCTTTCGCGCCGGCAGATCGAACGGCTTTTCAAGCGCGATTTGAATTGTGTTCCGAAGCGCTATTACCTGGAAATGCGCTTGCGGCGGGCACGGGAGCTGCTCCTGCAAACCGCCATGCCCATCATGGACATCACGGCGGCTTGCGGCTTTCAATCGCCGCCGCACTTTTCCAAGTGCTACCGCAGCCAATACGGCTATCCGCCGAGCGCAGAGCGCAAGATCGGAGAAGCGAGGGCCGCGGTCGGGGAAAGCGCGGCCTCGGCGGTCGCGTTGTAGCAATCCCGGGCCGCGCTATGGCGCCGGCATGTGCGCCTCGACCGCCCGGCCCGCGATCTGCCCCCGGATGTGCGCCTGCGCATCGGGCCTGCGATCCTCCCATCGCACGTCGACGGTTCCGCGGATTTCATCCGGCCCTTCGATCGTGAGCTTCGCGCGCACGCGCCCCGCGGCATCGCGCGCCTCATCGATCGTTCCCGATACGGCAAGATCGTCCGTCCAGCGCACTCGATCGAGCGTGGTGCGGCGGGAGCCCTCGCCCCGGGAGATCTCGAAACGCCCACCGCGCAACCCCGCTCCATGCCCGGAGGAATTGACGGCCGCGCGCACCAGGATGTCGCCGGCGGTTTGAACCGCTGCGCTCGCCAGCTCGAGGGCGCGGTCCGAGGCGGCATTTCCCGCCTCCGCGATCGCAGGGTCGACCGCGTCAACGTGCACGGCGAAGCGGGGCACCAGCCGCACCGGGGGGACCTCGGCCGCGCAGGACGCATCGCCGGGCTCGAGCGAGGCGATGAAATGCCGCACGATCTCGGCGGCACAGCCGCTGCGCGCATGTGGCAGGGCGTTCACGTGGAAGCCGTTCGCGATGAGCACCCGTTTGCCGCGTCCGAAGGCTGCGGCCGCCGCGGCGCCGTCCGCGGGGGTCGTCATGTTGTCGAGTTCCCCGGAAATGACGAGCGCCGGTACATCGGGATAGACCGCATTCGGCGGCGCAGGCCGGCCCGCCGGCTGGCCCGCGGGCGCCACGGGCCATGCGACGCATTGGTCGATGAAACTGTAGTCCAAGGGCATGCCGCGATATTCGTCGATGGTGAACGGCGCGTAGGTGTCGGGATGGGAGCGGCGGCGCTCCGCGAGCACACGGTCGCGATCTGCCGCTCGCTGAACGGGCGGCAGCCGCATGTCGAAAATCTGCGGCGGATCCTGGCACATGACCGCCACCTCGAGGGCCGCGCTCCATTGGGTGATGTCGGCGGCGGAGTTGCGCGCGTCCTCGCTGTCGACGCTGCCGCTGGTCTCGGCCATGAGGCGAAGGAGGGGCGGCCGATCGCCGTCGAGGTACGCCCGGGCGGCCGCGTCGAGCTCGCGCACGGTGGCCAGGGCGGGGGCGCTGCCGAACATCACGGTGGCAAGATGGGTGGGATCCACCATGAATCGACGTTCCTTGCCGTCGGCATCGATCGCCTGGCCGGAGGACGGCTGCAGACGAAGCTGCGCGAGCAGGGGCACGATGTGATCAATCGAGCTTCCGGGAATTGCGGCGCAGTCCGGCGAGCGCCGGCAAGCCACATCGAATTTGTCGCGCATGGCGGGGGCATAGCTCGGGTACCAGGCATAGTCCGGACCATTCAACGGATAGGCGCCGTCGAGCACGACCGAGCGCAACAGGGCGGGGTGCCTGAGGGCGAACACCTGCTCGAAATAAGTTCCGTACGAATCGCCGTACAGATCGATCTTGCCCGCGCCGAGTGCGCTCAGGATGGCCGCCAAGTCATCCGTGGCCGGGGCGGTGCCGAAGAGCGCGGCACGATCGCCCAGCAACTCCCCGCAGGCGCCGACCAGGGCGGTGGTCCATCGCTCCGCCGTTTGCAGCTCGGGGCAATCCAGCGCGCCCGACTTTCCGGTTCCGCGGTTGTCCATGATCAAGATGTCGCGGCTGCGCCGCAGCGGACCGAACAGCGCCAGGTACTCGGCACGCGATTGCGTCGCGGGGTAGCCCGGTCCCCCCTCGGTGGCCACCATCATGCCGACCGCCTTGCCGGGGCCCGAGTGCGGATAGAGTTCGAAGTAGATCGACAGGCGTCCGTCCTGTGCGCCGGTGGGATCGAGCGGCCGTTCGAGACGGCCGCAGTAAGCGGGGCGAGGAGCGGGTACGTCGGCACACAGGGACAGGGTCATCGCGCCCATCCGAAGCGTCGGCGGAGCGCCGGGAGCGGGGGGTGCCGCACGGGCGCCGGACGAGAGCAGCGCGATGATCCCGACAATCGCCGCGCCCAGCCGCCCGAGCGCCGCGACAGCGCCGGCTACGGCGACGGCGGCGGCCGAGTCGTTTATCGCCTGCCGAAGGTCGCATCGGAGCAAGCCTACGCGGCCGCCGTTGCTATGCTGAGGCATATCGACTGCCAAGGAGCCGAGCATGAATACGCGCGATGTCATATTGAGCCGCCTGCGAAGAAGGAAACCCGAGACCGCCCTCGAGCGGGAGTTTTATTGCAGCCCGGAAGAATACCAGGTCGATCTCGACATGATCTGGTACCGGGATTGGCTCTTCGTCGGTCATGATTGCGAGGTGCCGAATGCCGGAAACTACTTGACCGTGCAGATCGGCGTGTACCCCGTGGTCGTCGTACGTGACCGCGACGGCGGCCTCAACGCATTCCACAATTCGTGCCGGCATCGCGGATCGCGAATCTGCTCCGCCGAGAGAGGGTCCGTCACCCGATTGGTGTGCCCGTATCATCAATGGACCTATCATCTCGACGGCCGATTGTTCGCGGCGCGCGACATGGGGTCGGGATTCGACCGCTCGCAATACGGGCTGCACCGCGTGCATTGCGCGAGTGTCGGCGGCTACATCTGGGTGTGCCTCGCCAAGGCGGCGCCGGATTTCGAGCCCATTCGACGGCATCTCGAACCTTACTTCCTCCCGCACAAGCTGCATCAGGCCAAGATCGCGTACGAAACCACCATCATCGAGGAGGCCAATTGGAAGCTCGTCTGGGAGAACAACCGCGAGTGCTACCACTGTTCGGCCAATCACCCGGAGCTGATCCGGACCTTTCCGGAGACGCCGACCATCACCGGCGTCGCGGGTGCCGAAAGCAATCCCGAGATCACCGGCAAGTGGGCACACTGGGAGTCGATCGGGTTGCCGAGCAGATTTCGCATCGCCGAGAATGGCCAGTACCGTACGACCCGGATGCCGCTCGTGGAAGGCGCGGTGAGCTTCACCATGGACGGCAAGGCCGGCGTCAAGCGCCCGCTCACGGATACCGTGCATGAAGCCGACCTCGGGACGCTCCTGTTGTTCCACTATCCGACCATCTGGAATCACGTGCTGGCGGACCACGCGATTTCATTCCGGCTGTTGCCGATCAGCCCCACCCAGACCCAGCTCACCACCAAGTGGCTGGTGCACAAGGACGCGGTGGAAGGCGTCGATTACGATGTCGAGCGGCTGACGGAGGTGTGGCGGGCGACCAACGAGTCGGACCGGCGCGTGTGCCAGGAGAACCAGATCGGCGTCAATTCGCCCGCTTACGATCCGGCCCCTTACTCCCCCGTGCACGAGGGCGGGGTCATTCAATTCGTGGACTGGTACTGCAGGGAACTCGAGGACAGACTGACGCAAGGGGCGAGATGAGGCGGCGAGCGCCCCTGTCGAGATGGCCAGGCAGCTCATCGGGCCGGACGCGACATTGGCCGGCTGAAGCGTCTGAAGCGCTGATCAGACGCCCAAGGCGCTCTTGAGTTCTCCGAGCCAGGGTTCGAAATTCTTCCACTGATCGAGACCTTCCTTGAAGATCGGCTGGCGCACTTGTTCCGAGCTCGCCGTGCGGACACTGCGCTCGGTCTTGTAGAACGTGAGGCAAGCCGGTTCGAAATCGAGGCCGCAGTACTCGAGGATTCGCCGCACATTCCCCTCCAGATCCTCGACCAAGTCCTCGTGCTGGACGCGCAGGATCCTTCCAGGTAGTGCATCGTCCCAATGCCGCATGAGTGCGACGTAGCTGCGATAATAGCGGGCGATATCCTCGATGCTATAGGTGAATTCCTGGCCTGACGCGAACAATTGCTTGAAGTTGCTGAAACAGCACGCCATCGCGTCGCGCCGTGCATCGATGATCTTGGCGTTCGGCAGGATCAGATGAATGAGCCCGATATGGCGGAAATTGTTCGGCATCTTGTCGATGAAGCGCGGTTTGCCGGTGCGGTAAATGCGGGTGTCTGCGAGGTAGCGCTCGCCATACGCCGCGAAATCCGACGCAGACAGCTCGGCGAGAATCGCGGGATATCGCGCATTGCCGGGGTCGGGCTGGCGCCCCTGCAACTCGCCGACCAATCGCAGGATGTCGGGCAATTCCATCGTGCCTTCGACGCGGGAATGAGAGGCGAGAATCTGTTCGATCAGGGTCGACCCGGCTCGCGGCAGACCGACGATGAATATCGGGTCGGGCGATGAACAGCCGTACCCCCGGCGCGCCTCGAAGAATTCGCGCGTGCAAACCGCCGTCTGGAGCGCCGCGTTGCGCTCGATCGGTTCGATCTTGAAACGGATTTCAGCTTTCTTCAGGGCGTTGCCGCGCTCATAGTAGCCGAACGACTCCTCGAAACGGCCGCGGTCCTCCAGCGCCTTGCCGAGGGCGAAGCACAGGTGGTAGCGATCCTCCGTGCGGATCCCGGGGGCGCGCTCCTGCTCGCGCATGGCGCAGACCTCATCGTCCGTGAAGCGGTAGGTCTTCAGGTTCGCGAGACTCCAATACGCATCGCCGAAGCTGGGTCTCGACCGATAGGCAGCGCGATAGCTGTCGACCGCTTCCTTCTGCCGGCCGAGGGTCTTGAGCGAGTGAGCGATCGACAGGTGGATGTCCGAGGCGTTCGGAGTTTCGGCGAGGATGGCGCGATAGCGCTCGATCGCCTCCTCATTCTTGCCTACGCCGATGAGGGCGGTCCCCTGCGTGATCCGATACGCGCGGTTCCCCGGATCGTCGCGAAGCAGCCGCTCTATCTGCGTCAGCGCCTGGACATGCTTGTGCCGTTGGAGCAGCGTCAGCACGTAGTCGTAACGCATGGCGTGGTAGTCCGGCGCCAAAATCAGGGCGCTCTCGAGCAGGAACTCCGCGTCGTCGTATATCTCGAGCTTCATGCCGATGCGCGCGAGCAGCCGCATCGCCTCGACGTGATTGCCATGCTTCAGCAGAAAATCGCGGACGATGCGTTCAGCCGGATGGATCTCGCCGTCGGAAAACATGCTCGTGGCGTTGACGATTTCCGGCGGCAGCTTCGCAAGGGTCGCCACATGTGCCGAAGCGATTTCCGCGTCCGCGCGCTGGCCGGTGATTCCATAAAGGATCTTCAGCGCATTCCAGCTCGCGGGAAGCGCCGGGTTGATGTTCACGGCTCGCAGGAATGCTTCGATGGCGGCCGGCGCCTCTCTCAGGGCGACGTAACAGTGGCCCCTCTCCTGGAACAACCTGCTGTATTCCGGATGGATCCTCTCGAAGCGTGCGAGAGTCGCCAGCGCCTCCGGAATGCGATTGAGATAGCGCTGGGCGACGGCGATGACGTACCAGACATCGCGGTTCTCCGGCACTTCCGCCAGGAGCCGCGTCGCGTCCTCGAGCGCCGCGGCCATTTGCCCCTTCTCCAACAGCCCACGCAGGCGCAACACCTCGGTTTCGATACGCGAGGGCGCCTCTCGAGCGATCGGAGCGTCAGGGGTCATGACCGGCCCCCATGCCCAATGCGTCCTTCAGGGGCGTGAGCCACGGCTCGAAATGCCGCCAATGATCGAGTGCTTCACGGTATAGAGGGCGCCGCACCTGATCCGAGCTCACGCTTTGGACTGGCCGGGTGTTCTCGTGAAAATTCAGGCAATTCGCCTCGAAATCGAGACCGCAGAAATCGAGCAACCGGCGCACGCCCGGCTCGAAATCGCTCACCAGGTCCTCGTATCGTATGGTCAGAACTCGCCCCGGCAGGGCCTCGTTCCAATGCGTCATGAGCTCCATGTACATGCAATAGTACCGCGCGATCTCGGTCAGGTCGTAGGCGAATCGCTGGCCGCCGGAAAAGAGCTGCTTGAAGATCCCGAATCCGCATGCCATCGGATCGCGACGCACGTCGATGATCCTGGCGCGCGGCAGGACGAGATGAATGAGGCCGATGTGCCGAAAGTTGTTCAGCATCTTGTCGACGAAGCGCGGCCGGCCGCTCCGGTAGGGCCGCGTGTCGAGCAAGTATTTCTCGCCCAGCCGCGCGCAGGTCCGGGCGCTCATGTGCGACAGCAGGGCGGGGTAGCCGGAGGCCGCCTGCCCCAAATTGCTGGACTGCAATTCCTCGACGAGCCGCGGGATATCCGCCAGCTCGGATGTGCCCTCGACCGCGGAATGGGATGCGAGGATCTGCTCCACCAGCGTCGAACCGGAGCGCGGAAGGCCCACGACAAAAATGGGCTCCTCGCTCGCGCATCCGAAGCCCGCACGGGATTCGAAGAACTCACGGGTGCATAAGGAGGCGGACGCCCGCATCCGCCGCTCCAGCGATTCCGGCCGGTAGCGGAATTCCTCCCGCTTGAGGCGGTTGCCGCGATCGTAGTATGCGAACGATTCGGCGAAGCGGCTCCGGTCCTCGAGCGCCTTGCCGAGCGCAAAGCAAAAATGGTACCGGTCCGCGCGCAATGCCGTGTCGTCCGCCTCCTGCGCGCGCATGTGCTCGATTTCTTCGCCGGTGAATAGATAGGACTTCGAGTTGGAAAGACTGGAAAACGCCTCCCCGAAGGACGGGCGCAGGCGGCAGGCCATCCGGTAGGTGTCGACCGCTTCTGCCGCTCGCCCCTGGGCCTTCAGCAGATTGGCGACCGCGAGGCTGAGCTCTGCTTGGCCGGGCATCTCCATCGACAGCTGCCGGTACGCGGGCAGCGCCGCCTCAAAATCGCCCAAGGAAGCGCAGGCCGAGGCGTGCAACGTCCGGTATGCGTGGTTCGTGGAATCCCGGGCCAGAAGCTTCTCCGCTTCCCTGCGAGCATCCCCGTGCTTGCCCCGCGCGAGCAGGACCAAGGCAAGGTCATAGCGCAATGAATCGCTGCCGGGCGACAGTTCGAGCGCGCGGGCGAGGAGGAGTTGGGCGTCATATTCCACCTCGAAGCGCACCGCAAGTTTCGCGAGCAGCTGGAGCGCCGCCGGATGCTCGCCGTGATCCCGGCACCAGGCACGGATGCGCTCCTCGGCGGCGATGAGGTCGTCGTCGGCAAACGAGATGAATGCCTCGCGGATTTCCGCCGGAAGCGCAGCGAGCCGGGCCGATTGGGCAGCCGCCAGGTCGGCCTCCGGCCCGAATCCATTGCCACGCCAGAGCGCTTCCAAGGCCTTCCAGCTCGCCGGAAGATACTCGTTGAGCTCGACCGCCCGGCGGTACGCCTCGATGGCCGCGCCCGCCGAATCGAGTCGCAGATGACAATGACCGCGCTCCTCGAACAGTCGCCCGAAGCGGGGGTGTTGACGTTCCAGCCGATCGAGCGATTCGAGGGCGTCGCGAACCCGCTCACTTCTGCGCTGGCACACGGCCAGCAGGCACAAGGTATCCCGATTCTCGGGCACTTCCACGCACAGCCGCTTCGCGGCGGCGAGAGCCTCGGCATTCTCGCCGCGGTTCAGCAGTGAACCCACGCGCAGAATCTCCGTTTCGATGCGCGAAGAGAGACGTGTAGGCGCCGTTCGAGTCGTGGTCAAACGCTTGCGTACCCTCGAAAAAAAGCGGGCCTTGAGGCCCGCTTCGTATATCGATCCGGCCGAGCGGAGTATCCGCCCGGCCGCCCGTCAGTCTCAAAACTTATACCCAAACTGCACGCCGGCAATGCGGGGCCGCAGCGGCGTCTCCGTCAGGATGAACTGCGCAGAGTTCGTGTAGGTGCTCGCGTTGCGGTTGGCGAGATTCTGCGTGAACAGCTGCACGTTCCATGCGTCCTTGGAGACGCCTGTGGAGGCGTCGAATGTCGCATAGCCGCCCATGTAATAGTTATCCACGGTACCGACGGTCGACCAGGAACCGCCGTAGTACTGGCCTCCCACCTGTGTGAACGCCTTGTAGTCGCCGAGCGGGAACTCGTATCGCACCCGCATGTTTCCCTGGAACAATGGCGATTCGCCGAGCGGGGTTCCCTGCAGGCCGAACACGTTCGGCACCGACGTAAGAGGCTTGCCGGCGGTGGTGAGCGCAGGGTTGTTGATGGTCAGGTACGGTGAGTTGGCCTGCTCGCTCTTGTTGTACGACGCCGATCCCTGGATGGTGAGACCTTCCGTCACGCGCGTCACGATCTGCAACTCGCCGCCTTGCACGCGATAGTTCGGACCGTTCGTCACGAACGTCAAGTTGCCGAAGCCCTGTTGCGGGTCGAAGAACTCCACGATGGTGTTCTTCCAATCCTCGCGGTAGATGGCGCCGTTGATCTGCAGACGGTGGCCGAAGAATTCGGTCTTGAATCCGATTTCGTTGTTGACGAGCGTATCGGGCGAGTAATTGGTCGGCGTGATGTACTGGCTCGCGCCGCTGCACGTTCCATTCGCGAGATAGGTCGAGCTGGGCTGCGTGCATTTCGCGCCGCGATTGAAACCGCCCGGACGGAAGCCCTGAGACCAGGTGTAGTAGAGCAGCAGATCGTCGCTCATGTGCCAGCTCAGATTTGCGCGGCTTCTGAACCCGTGGTACGTCGAATTGTTGTAGCTGGCGCTGTTCAGGTCGGTCCCGTACGGCGCCTTTGCTCCGTTGGTCGCCGTGGTGCACGGGCCGTAATAGGTGGTCACGCTGAAGTTCTTGCAGTAGAAGCTGCCGACATCGCCGCCGAGCTCGGATTCGTCGAAGTGGTAGTAGCGGGTGCCGGCGGTGAAAACCAGCGTCTTCGGGATGAGATCCACGTCGAAGGAGCCGAACGCCGCCCGTTGAATGATGGTACGGGTCGTGTCGTCGAAAAAGCCCACGTTGTCGTTGCGCTCGTTCGGGTTGTTCGCCGTCGCGCCGGGCCAAGGCTCCACGTTGTTGAAGCAGTTCACGTCGAAGGTCGGTGAACAGGTCGGAACCGATTTGTAGGTCCAATCGGTGTCGTCGTAGATC
Source organism: uncultured Gammaproteobacteria bacterium (assembly GCA_963730565.1). Lineage (GTDB taxonomy): Bacteria > Pseudomonadota > Gammaproteobacteria > Steroidobacterales > Steroidobacteraceae > Bog-1198. Next base: position 101,815 of record CAVSSU010000043.1, on the reverse strand, counting down.
TTGAATTCTTCCCAGTAGAGGCCGGCGATGCCGCGCACGCGCCAATCGTCGGGCGTGCTCACGCGAAACTCGTGGCTCTGATGGGTGTTCTTCTCGGTCTCCTGCCAGGTGGCGGCCGGAGAATAACAGGTGGCATTCTTGTTGCCGGCGGTCTTCGAATAGGTCACGCCCGTGCACTGGTAATAATAGCCGTATACGCCGCGCGAGTAGTTGGTGTAATCCTGTTGCTGCTGGATGTCGCGCACCAGATAAGCGCCGCTGTAAACCAATTTCAGGTCACCGAGCTTGCCGTTGATGGTCAGCGCCGTATCTTCGAATTTGTCCTTGTTATACGAAGGCTCGAACGTGGCGACGGACAGCGGCGGCAGCGGCTCGCCGCCCAGCGGCTCGCCGACACTGTTGAAATGCACCCCCTCGGGTCCGTTGGGCATCTGGTAGAAGACGCCCTGTGCATTCATGTTCTGGTAGCTCTGCTGAAGCAGCGCGTTCCAGTCATCATTGATTTTGCCCAATATGGACAAACGCAATCCCTGGTAGGTCACGGGATTGATGGCGTTGCCCACGAGGTTGTTGTTGTTGATCGATTCGCTGTTGGTCGGAACGACGCCGCCGTTCTCGCGGGTGATCCCCTCATCGGTGCTCTGCCGCGCGAATGTCGCGGGCACGTTGTTGATATAGCCGCCGCGGCTGTCGCTGTAGATCACGCCGCGGATCGCCAACGCGTCCGGAATGATCGGCAGATTCAGCGTCGCATCGACGTTGGTGTTGGGATCACCGTGGGCCGTATAGCTGTAACCGCCATTGATGATCGCCTCGGTCGTGTCCAACTTCGGCTTGTTGGTGATGTAACGCAGCACGCCGGCTTCCGCGCCGGATCCGAACAGGGTGCCCTGAGGACCTTCGAGCACCTCGATGCGCTCCATGTCCGCGGCGTAGACGTCCATGTTGCGCCCGGGCAGAGCGCCCGATTGCTCATCGAGGTAGACGGCGACATTGGGGATGGGACCGGTCGTGCCGGTGCCTTGCTGTCCGGTCACGCCCACCGACAGACCGCGCATGAAGATGCTGCTCTGGCCTGGCCCCAAGTTGGCGGTGGTCACGTTGGGCACGTATTTCACGAAGTCATCGAAGTTCGAGATGTTCAACTGCTTGAGCGTCTCGCCGGTCATCGCCTGGATCGTGATGGGCACGTCCTGCGCATTCTCGGTCCGCCTTTGCGCTGTGACGGTGATCTCTTGGATCGTGTCCGAGGCATTGTCCGTACTGGCGGTGTCGGTGCCCGTCGCTCCATGCGCCAATCCGCCGGCCGTGCCGCTCAAAATCGCGGCGATCGCGTAAGACAGCTTCGAGTTCGAGTTCATGCGTCCCATCCCGTTTAGAAGTGATTCGTTGTCGCCGCTTTCGCTTGGCCGCGCGGTCTTACAGATTTGTGACAGAGAACTTTGTTGCTGGCAAGCATCGATGCATGCCAAAAATCGATTCGCTCATGCATAAATTCGATGACTCGCCGAGCGGCTGCCCGCTCAGGATTGCTCGTCAGCGAGACGTGCCGGGAAGCCCGGCGCGCGTAGCGGCGTGCCCACCGCGTCCTCCAATAGCTTCACGATCATCGATGACCAGGCACTCCCGCCATAGCGCGCGCGGCCCTCGATGAAGATTTGCTCCATCACTCCCGCGAGCCGCAGGGGGACTCCGAAACGGCGCCCGAACTCGACCGCGAAACCGGCGTCCTTGCAGGCCAAATCCATCGTGAAACCAATGTCATAGCTGCCATTCAATATCACCTGGCTTTCGGTCTCGTGGACGAAGCTGTTGCCGGAGCTCGCCGCGATGGCGTGGAACGCCGCGGTGAGGTCGACGCCGCCCTTGGCGCACAGCATGAGTGCCTCGCCGGCGGCGATCAGATGAATGAACGCCAGCATATTGGTCACCACCTTGGTAACCGCGGCCTGCTCGATCCCGCCGAGATGAATGACCCGTCCACCCATCGCCTCGAGCGCCGCCTCGTGGGTCTCGAATACTTGTTGCGCGCCGCCAACTAAGACGGTGATTTCGCCGGCCTCGGCGCGGTGGACCCCGCCGGTGACGGGACAGGCGAGGGTGGCGACACCCGAACTCTCAGCGCGTTTCGCGAGGGCTTCGACTTCGGCGAAATCGTTGGTGCTCATCTCGATCCACGTCGTTCCCGGGCGTAGGACCTCAAGCGCCTCGCCGAGCACTGCCTGGGTGGCGGCGGGCGAGGGCAGACAGGTGATCAGGCAGTCGCAGCGCGCCGCGAGCTCCCGTACCGACGGCGACCATTGCGCGCCGGCGGCGAGGACGAGATCGGCCGAACGGCGCTCGAGGTCATGGACCTCGAGCGCGAAGCCGGCGCGGGCGAGGTTCGCCGCCAAGTGTTTGCCCAGATGACCCAGGCCGACGAATCCATAACGCATCGATGCTCCCAACTTCTCAGCCCAACGGGCGCGATTCCATTTCAAGGTGCAAAGCGCTCCCGGCGAAGGGATGCGCGAGGGCCACGGCTTCGTCGAGCTCGACGCCGAGCCCGGGGGCCGTCGGCGGTATGACGTATCCCTCCTCCCATCGAATGGGCTTCTTCAGGATCTGCGCGTGAAATCCGCCCCACTGCTGGATGCTTTCCAGAATCAGGAAATTCGGCGAGCAAGTCGCGATCTGAATGTTGGCGGCGCCGACCACGGGGCCGCAATAAAGATGCGGAGCGATTTGCGCGTAGTGGACTTCCGCGAGCGCGGCGACCTTCTTGGCCTCCAAGATTCCTCCCACCCTGCCAAGATTCATTTGCAGGATATTGGCGGCGCCCGTGGCGAGAATGCGGGCAAACTCGTACTTCGTGGTCAGGCGCTCGCCGGTGGCGATGGGGATGCTCGTGGCGCGCGCGACCTTGGCCATTTCCTCCGGCATCTCCGGCGGCACGGGTTCCTCGAACCAGAGCGGATCGTAGCGTTCCAGCTGCCTCGCCAGCCGCACGGCGCCGGACGTGGTGAACTGTCCATGGGTGCCCACGAGGAGGTCCGCCCGACCGCCCACGGCTTCACGCACCTTGCGGACCAGCTCCACGGTGCGCGCGAGCTGCTCCTGCGTGGGTTGACGCGGGTCGAACACCGAATATCCCCCGGTCGGATCGAATTTGACGCCGGTGAATCCGAGCTTCACGTACTCGGCCGCACGCGCGGCGGAGCGGTCCGGGTCGTGATAGAAATCCTCGCCCTCGCCCTCGGCCGGATAGAGATAGGTGTAGCTGCGGAGCCGTTCATGCACCTGGCCGCCCAGCAGCTGGTAGACGGGCCGATCGACCGCCTTGCCGATGATGTCCCAGCAGGCCATCTCCAGGCCGCTCACCACGCTCATGAGCGAGAGGTCCGGCCGCAGCGTGAACCCGGAGCCGTAACTGTCGCGCCACAGCGCTTCGATCTGGAAGGGGTCGCGCCCCGCGAAGCGGCGCGTGAATACGTCCTCGATCATCGCGGCGATGATCTTGGGCCCGAAGGTGGCCGCGTATACCTCGCCCAAGCCCTCGATGCCGCATGCGGTCTTGAGCTTCAGGAAGACGAAGTACCGGCCGCCGTAGCCCGGTGGCGGATTTCCGACCACGAAAACTTTCACACTATCGAGTTTCATAACGCTCCACGATCACGTCCTTGCCAAGATGATGTCCGCCGCTCGCTGCGCGACCATGAGCGTCGGTGCGTTGGTGTTGGCCGACGTGACCGTCGGGAACACCGAGGCGTCGACGACGCGCAACCTTTCCATGCCGTGCACGCGGAGCGTGGCGTCGACCACCGACTCGCCGAGGGTGCGGCCCATCCGGCAGGTCCCCACCGGGTGGTATACGGTGGCCGCGCGCGCGCGGAAGTCGGAGACGAGGTCGGCCTCGCTCATGCGCAACAGGTCCGGCGCGAGCGGCTCGCGGATCAAGCTGCTGATGGCTCGGGTGCGTGCGATCGCCTGCATTAGACGCCCGCCGTACCTCGCATCTTCCACGTCCCTGTCGGTGCACAGATAGTTCGGGGCAATGCGCGGCGGCTCGCGGAAATCGGCGCTCTTGAGGTCGATGCGGCCCGTGCTGGTGGGGCGCGTCGGTTGAAAGCACAAATAGAAGCCGGGAAAGCCGTCCACCTTGATGCGCTTGCGGGTCGAGTCACCCGCTCCGTAGGTGACCGGGTTGAAGTACAGCTGCACATCGGGGCGAACGGCATCGGGGCGTGCGCGAACGAATCCGCCGAACTGATTGACGCTCAGACTCAACGGGCCGCGCCGCGTGACGAGGTATCTCACTCCCGCGATCGCCTGGCGGATCGGAGAATGAAGTTCCTCGTTCAAGGTCGGGCGGGTCGCCTTGAACGAGTACACCACGGCCAAGTGGTCCTGCAGATTGCCGCCGACCGCCGGGTTGTCCAGCACCGGCGCGATGCCGTGGGCGGCCAGCGTGGCGCCGGGGCCGATGCCGGAGAGCTGCAGGAGCTGGGGCGAATTCACGGCGCCGCCCGACACGATCACCTCGCGATCGGCGCGGGCGTAACATGACGCGCCGCCGCGAAAATAGTCGACCCCGATGACGCGCCGTCCTTCGCAGCGCAGCTTCGCGGCCCAGGCCCCGGTCTCCAGCTTCACGCCGCCGCGGCGCAGGGCCGGGCGTAGGAAGGCGTCCGCCGCCGACCAGCGACGGCCGTCGCGGATCGACACCTGGTAGCACCCGAAGCCCTCGGGGCTCGACCCGTTGAAGTCCTCGGTGAGCGGCAGACCCAGTTCGGCCGCAGCCGCCAGCCACTGCTCGCGCATCGGATGCAGGAAAGGGGTGACATCCTTCACGTCGAGAGGCCCGTCGGTGATCGCGCGTCCGTCGGGTGCCACGCGGCGCTCGGATCTCTCGAAGCAGGGTCGCACGTCATCCCAGCCCCAACCCGCATTGCCGAGCGAGCGCCAGTCGTCGAAGTCCGCCGGCATGCCGCGGCAATAGACGAGGGCGTTGATCGAGCTCGAGCCGCCGACCACTCGGCCGCGCGGCCAATACATGCTGCGCCCGCCGAGGCCGGGGCTGGCTGCTGTCTGGTATTTCCAGTTGACGGAAGGGTCGGCAAAAGTGAAGCCGTACCCGATGGGCGCCTTGATCCAGAAGCGGTCGTCCGATCCGCCGGCTTCGAGAACGAGCACGCGGTGGCGACCTTCCGCCGAAAGGCGATCGGCCAGCACGCAGCCCGCGGTCCCCGCGCCGACGATGACGTAGTCGAAGCTCTCCACTGTCGCGAAGCTTAATCCTATCGTGTCAGCTCGCTATGCCATTTCGCGATTCGCCCATGTCATTTTTAGGCGCCTTGTCTCCCGGACATCCCCGTCGCGCACGGGCCGGCAGGCTCCCGCGTCGCCCCGTCGCATATCCGATGCGAACCCTGTATGGTGCCGGGGATCGAACGACAGGCCCGGATCTACGTGAGCAGCACCACCGTCGACCTCGCTGATACCCGAACGCCCACCTCGCTGTTGCGCTGGTACGTATTGATCCTTACGTGCTTCATCTACGCCATCAACATCGCGGATCGTTATGTCGTATCCACGGTGCTCGAGCCCATCCGCCTCGAGCTGCACCTGACCGACAACGGCGTGGGGTTCTTGAGCGGCACCCCCCTGGCCCTGTTCTATGTGGCTTTTGGCATCCCCATTTCCTGGATGGCGGATCGGATGAACCGGCGCAACATTCTCGCGCTCTCGCTGATCATCTGGTCGGCGTTCACCGTGCTCTGCGGCCGCTCGCGCAATTATCTGGAGTTCCTCCTCGGCCGGATCGGGGTGGGTGTGGGTGAGGCGGGCGGAACGCCGCCCTCCACCGCGATCGTCTCGGATTATTTCCCGGCCGACCGCCGCCCGATGGCGATGACGGTACTTGCGCTCGGAGCGCCGATCGGCGCGTTTCTCGGTCTGAACTTCGCGGGTTGGGTCGCCAACGCGTACACCTGGCGGATGGCCTTCATCGCGCTCGGCATCCCCGGGCTCGTGGTGGGCGTCATGGTTTATCTGACCGTGCGTGAACCCGCGCGAGGGCGCCTGGACGGCATTCTCGATGAAATCAAGCCGACGCTCTGGCAATCGATGAAATTCCTCTGGAAACAGAAGGCCGCTTTTCACGTGGTCATCGGTGGAGGTCTCTGCGCCCTCTGGGGGTGGGGTCTCATTTTCTGGACGACCACCTATCTGCAGCGTGCGTACGGCCTGAACGTCAGCCAGGCGGCCGATGTGACGGGAAACATCCATCTCATCGGCGGCACGGCCGCGAGCATCGGCACCGCCTGCCTGCTCGCGAGACCCCGCATGGCCGATCCGCGTCGCGTCGCCATTTTTCTCACCCTCGGGATCGGCCTTGCCACCGTTCCCTCGATCGTCGCCTACTGGACGCACTCGCTGGTGGTTTGTAAATTGATGTTCTGGCTGTTCATTCCGGCCATCTATTTCTACATCGGGCCGTGTTTCGGCCTGCTGAACAACCTGTCACCCTGCCACATGCGCAACATGTTCATCGCGATATCGCTGCTGGTGGCGAACATCCTGAATCTGGTCGTCGCGCCGCAGGCCGTGGGCGCGCTCTCCGACTGGTTCGCGGGCACCCACGCGGTGGACGCCGCGTCGCTCAGGCTGGCCTTGCTCTGCCTCGCCCCGACGGGCTTTTGGGCCGCCTACCACCTGTGGCTCGCCTCGCGAACCATCGTCGAGGACCAACGAAGAGCCGTCGGCTACACGCGGTCGTGGGCGCCGTAGGGAGCCGCCGGGGATGGCCAAGGCTCCGATGGATCGACGCTGGCTGCCGCTGAACGCGCTGCGCGCGTTCGAGGGTGTCGCGCAGCATCTGAGCTTCACGGCGGCGGCGAACGCGTTGTTGATCTCGCAGAGCGCCTTGTCGCGTCACGTGATCGCGCTCGAGAAATTGATCGGCGTTCAGCTATTCGAGCGGCGCCCGCACGCGCTGGTCCTGACCAAGGCGGGGCAGCATCTGCTCGCCGCGGTGACCAAGTCGTTCGATCGGCTGGAATACGCCCTCGACGACATCCGCAACGACGGCACGAGCGTGCTGCGGACGCTCCGCGTGCAGATGCCGCCCACCTTCGCGGCCCATCTGGCGGTTCCGATCCTTCGCGACTTTCGGCACACCGCACCGGATGTCGAGATCGATCTGGTGAGTCCGTACGGGGTCGGAGCGCCCGTCAGCGAGGTCGATGTGGCCGTGGTCTACTCGAAGCCCACCGTCACCGACATGGTGCGCGATCTGTTGTGGCCGGTGCGGCTGAGCATGATCTGCCATCCGGCCATCGCGGAGAAGCACAAGGACCAAGGCCTGGGTGGCTTCATCGAGGCGAACGAGTTGATTCACGTGCGCCTCTCGGATCTGCCGCGCCACCATTTGTGGTCGCAGTTCGCGCGCCAGTCGGGACTCCACGGTTTGAACGTCGAGCGGGGATTGGTGTTCGATACGGCGCTGCTCGCGGTGCAGTACGCCCTTAGCGGGGAGGGGATCGCGCTCATCGACACCTATCTGTTCGGCGACTACATCCGCTCGGGCCGCCTGATCACCCCTTTCGACAATATTCTCGACGACGGCTATGGGTATTACTTGATCACCCATCCGGAAAGCCTGGGCGACACCGCAATCGCGCTGTTCCGCTCCTGGCTGATCGAGCGCTTCGGCAACGTCACGACCCCGGCAGGCTCCGGTCTGCGGCTGGCGGTCTCCAACGAGTAATTGAACCCATATGAGTCCGGAAATCCGATGAAGAGTCATGCGAGAGTCGTGGTGATCGGCGGCGGGGTGGTCGGTGCGAGCGTTCTCTATCATTTGACCAAGGCGGGCTGGAAGGACGTGCTCCTGGTGGAGCGGGCGGAATTGACCTCGGGCTCGACCTGGCATGCCGCGGGCGGCATGCACACGGTCAACGGCGACCCGAACGTCGCGAAACTCCAGCAATACACCATCAATTTGTATCAGGAGATCGAGCGCATCTCCGGTCAATCCTGCGGCGTGCACATCACGGGCGGCATCATGCTCGCCGGAACGAGAGAGCGCCTCGATTGGCTGAAAATGGCGAAGGCGCGCGGCCGCTACCTCAACATGGAGCTCGAGATCATCTCGGTGGAGGAGGCGGCGAAGCTGTTTCCGTTGCTGGACAAACGTCATTTCGCAGGCGCGCTGTACGATCCCATCGAGGGTCACGTGGATCCGTATGGCGTGACCCATGCGTACGCCAAGTCCGCGCAGATCGGCGGCGCTGAAATCGTCCGGCAGAATCGGGTGGTCGATCTCAAGCAGCGCACGGATGGCTCCTGGGATGTCATCACCGAGAAGGGCACGGTGCATGCCGAGCACGTGGTGAACGCCGGAGGACTGTGGGCCCGGGAGGTCGGCCGCATGGTCGGCATCGAGCTGCCCATTCTGGCGATGGAGCATCAGTACTTGATCACCGGCGACATGCCCGAGCTCGCCGGCAAGAAGGAACAGCTGCATGCCATCGACTTCGAAGGCGAGATCTATCTGAGGCAGGAACGCGGCGGCATGCTCATGGGAACCTATGAGCGGGCGGGGGTTCCGTGGTCTCCCGAGACCACGCCGTGGGACTTCGGGCAGGACCTTCTCGCCAACGATCTCGATCGCATCGCTCCGAGCCTCGCCGTCGGCTTCGAGCATTTCCCGGCGCTCGAGTCCGCGGGCATCCGCAAAGTGGTGAACGGCCCGTTCACGTTCGCTCCCGACGGCAACCCCCTGGTCGGGCCCGTTCGCGGGCTTCGCAACTTCTGGGTCGCCTGCGGGGTCATGGCCGGATTCAGCCAGGGCGGCGGCGTGGGCCTTGCGCTCTCGCATTGGATGGTCGATGGCGACCCGGGCGCGGATGTCTGGGGCATGGACGTGGCGCGGTATGGCGACTGGACCACGCTCGCCTATACCAACGCGAAGGTGCGCGAGAATTATTCGCGCCGCTTCCGGATCCGTTTCCCGAACGAGGAACTGCACGCGGCGCGGCCCTTGCGCACGACGCCGATCTACGAGCGCCTGCAGGCCGAGCATGCGGTATTCGGCGACTATTGCGCGCTCGAGCATCCACTCTGGTTCGCGCCGAGCGCCGATGAGGCGCACGATGACGTGAGCTTCCGGCGCTCGAACGCCCATCCCCACGTGGCCAAGGAATGCATCGCGGTGCGCGACTCCGTCGGGCTTCTGGAGATCTCCAATTACGGCAAGTTCGACATTCAAGGTCCGGGCGCCGCCGAGTGGCTGTCGCACACGATGGCGAACCGCGTGCCGGGCGTCGGCCGCATCGTGTTGACGCCGATGCTCAACGAGCGCGGCAAGCTCATCGGGGATTTCACGGTGTGCCGGGCTTCGGAACAGCGCTTCTTCCTGATCGGCACCTACGCGGCGGAGACGTATTACATGCGCTGGTTCGAGCGGCATCTGCCCTCCAGCGGCGTCTCCGTGCGTCCCTGTGCGATGGAATACACGGGCCTCGCCATCGCGGGCCCGCAGGCCCGCGCCCTGCTGCAAGGCTTGGTGCGGGACGATTTGTCGAGCGCCGCATTCCCTTTCATGTCGTTTCGGCGCATGGAGATCGGCATGGTGCCGGGCCTCGTGGGGCGGGTTTCCTTCACCGGCGAGCAGGGCTTCGAGATCTGGGTGACGGCGGACTATCAGCGCGCGCTTTACGACCTCCTGATCCGGGCCGGCCGCGGGCACGGCCTCAGGCTCTATGGGGGGCGCGCCCTCAATGCCATGCGCATCGAAAAGAGCTTTGGGACGTGGGCGCGCGAGTACCGCCCGATCTATGGCCCCGCCGAGGCGGGTCTCGGACGCTTCGTCGACTTCAAGAAGGAGCGCTTCATCGGGCGTGCGGCAGCCCTCGAGGAGCGCGATGGCGGCGGGGCGCTCAAGCTTTTATGCTTCAAGGTGCAGGCCAACGATGCGGACGCCATCGGCGATGAGCCCATATGGCATGACGGCCGGCCGGTGGGGTGGGTCACGTCCGGCGCCTACGGCCATCGAGTCGGCGCTTCGCTCGCGTTGGGATATGTGCCCGCCTCGCTGGCCGGTGCGGATTCCGGATTCGAGATCGAGATCATCGGTGAGCGCTGCGCGGCCGTTCGCTTGAACGAGCCCGCCTACGATCCGAGCGGCGCACGGATGAGAGTTTGATAGGAACGGAGGAGGCACACCATGCTGGTCACGGCGAACGATAAGGCGGCCGGTTACAACGGCTTGACGGAGCTCACCGAAGGTTTGCCGGCGGAGGCCTATTTCGATCCGCGGCATTACGAGCGCGAGCTGCAGCGGATCTGGTACCGCAATTGGATCTATGTGTGCCGCTCGAGCGAGTTGTCGGCGAGGCGCGCCTTTCGCACCTTCGAAGTCGGCGATCAGAAAATCCTGTTGGTCCGCGACGATGACGGGGTGCTCGAGGCCTTCCACAACACCTGTCGTCACCGCGGGGCGCTCCTCTGCCGCGAAAAAGAAGGGGTCCTGAGATCGCCCACCGTCGTCTGTCCATACCATGCATGGACCTACAATTTGCACGGCGATCTGTTGCGCACGTCCTCGAAGGCGCATGCCGACGGGTTCGATGTCGCCGACTACCCGCTTTACAAGGTCAAGGTGCGCGAATGGAGCGGATTCATCTTCATCGCCTTGAGCGAGGAGCCGCCGGCTTTCGATCGGTTGTTCGACACGCCGCTGAATCGCCTCGCTGCGTGGCCGCTGGAGAATCTCGTGCTGGCGCACACCCTCGAAAAGACCGTGAAGAGCAACTGGAAAATCTTCTGGGAGAACTACAACGAGTGTCTGCATTGCCCCGGCGTCCATCCGAAGCTCTCGAGCCTCGTGCCGATCTACGGGCGTGGACTCCTCGAGGAGCGGGACGATCCCCGATGGAGCGATCACCACGCCGAGGTCGATCCCAAGTACAAGGGCGGCCTTCGTGAAGGGGCCGCGACCTGGTCCAACGACGGCCGGGTCACGGGGCCGCAATTTCCCGGCCTTTCCGAAGAGGATCGCAAGCTGGGCGCCGTGTACATGACGGGTTTGCCGTCGATGTTCATCGTCGGGCATGTCGATTACGTTCGGGTGGTGCGGCTGTTGCCGCTGGGCCCCGAGCGCACGCAGCTGCGGGTCGAATATCTGTTCTCACCCGATGCATTGGCGAGCCCGGAGTTCGACATGCGCAACGTGGTCGATTTCACGAACCTGGTCATGACGGAGGATGCGGACGTGTGCGAGCTCAACCAGCTGGGTCTGCACGCCGGGCCGCATGCGCGCGGAGTCGTCATGCCCGAGGAATACGTCATCCGCCAGTTCCACGAGTGGGTTGCCGCCGAACTGGCACGTGCTTAAGCGCCGTTCTCTGCGGGTCGCCGCGCTCGCACTCGTCGCGGCTCTGATCGCCGGTTGCGGCGGTGGCCGTGATGCGCACACGGCAGGGCCGGCGGAGGACTCGGCCGGGGATCAAGTGCTCAATATCTACAATTGGGCGGATTACATCGGCCATCAAACCATCGCGGACTTCGAGCGGGCGACCCGCATCAAGGTCGTTTATCAGACCTACGATTCCAATCAGACATTGGAAGCCACCCTCATGGTGGGGCACTCCGGCTACGACATCGTCAGCACCACCACCGGCTTTTACGGCCGGCAAATCCGCGCCGGCGCCTATCTCCCGCTCGACAAGAGCAAGCTTCCGAACCTGAAGAACATCGATCCGGCGGTGCTCGCCATCCAGGCCGGGACCGATCCGGGCAATCGATATGCGGTGCCGTACTTGCACGCCATGAACGGGTTCGTGTACGACGTGGACGCGGTCAAGGCGCGCATGCCCGAAGCGCCGGTGGACAGCCTTGCGATGTTGTTCGATCCGCAGGTGGTGTCGAAGTTCGCGAGCTGCGGGGTGAGCTTCCTGGACTCGCCGGAGGACGTGATCCAGCTGGCGCTCGCTTATCTGCACAAGGATCCGAATTCGAAGTCCCTGCAGGATCTCGAAGCCGCCGAAAGGGTCGTCATGTCCGTGCGTCCCTACATTCGAATGTTCGATTCCAATTCCTACTGGCATCAACTGGCGTCGAAGGAAATCTGCATCGCGATTGCCTGGTCGAGCGACTACACGGTTGCGCAGGCGCGCGCCCGCGAGGACGCGACCGGCGCCCATTTGGCGTTCACGTTGCCCAAGGAAGGCTCCAACATCACCTACAATGCCCTGCTGATTCCAGCCTCGGCGCCGCATCCGGAAGCGGCGCACAAATTCCTGAATTTCATTCTGGAGCCCAAGGTCATCGCCGCGATCACCAACGACATCCATTACGGCAACGACAATCTCGCGGCGCGCCCGTATGTCGACAAGGCGATTCTGGAGGATCCGGCGGTGTATCCGCCGCCGGAGCTGCGCGCGCGGCTGTACCTGCCGGCGGAGTTCGGCGGCGACTACGACAGGGCGCGTACCCGGGTCTGGACGCGCATCAAAACGGGGCAATAGGCCTGCCGCGGCGCCAAGCCAGCTGAACGGGCGTTCAGGCGGCCGGTCGGGCGGCCGGCGCGCCGGAAAGCCCGATTTCATAGGGGTTCTGCGCGGTTTTGCGACCCAGCGCAAGCTTCCGCGACCCTGGAAATGTTAGCTTGCGCCCCCACATAAAACGCCTCGTCCGCGATTGGCGCGGAAACACGAGGAAACAAGGATTCAGGAGATTCGCATGCTGAGTAATATTGCCCGTTGGGGCCACAATGTGCTGCTCGCCGGCACCGGTTTGTTGACGGTCGTGGTTTTCTATTATCTGGTCAAATAACGACCTAGGCTGCGGGTTCGGAGCGCGTCGTTGACGCCTCCAGATCCGCAGGCGTGATCCGCTTCGATTTCCAGATCACCCGGCTGTAATAACAAACGTAATAGCCGATCAGCACGAAGAACAGCCCCAGCGTGAGGGGCGTTTTCACCATCGCGCCTTGGGCGCCCGGGCTGCCCGGTATGGACGAACCACCCGTCGAATACATCACAGCGAGCCGGTAGACGATGCGCCCGAGCAGGAGCGCCGAAACGGCGATGCCCGTGTAGGTGTGGGGAATGTAGAAGAGCCGTCCGCCGTCGCGCACGTAGCGCGTGCGCGAGGCGCCCCATAGCGCGAGCGCGATGCCCGCGGCGAGGCCCGACATCGCGGCGAGCGCGTAGTCGCTGCCGCGCAGCCCCATCGGCGCCAACACCGCCGCGAGCACGATCAGCAGGACGACGCGCACGGTCATGCGGGTAGGGCGCAGCAACTGACGGCCGAAATTGCGGCGGAACCGCCGGTACAAGAGGAAGACCACCAGCAACGCGAAAAGCCAGGGCCAAATTCGTGGGAACGCCGGCGGCATCTGGTGGATACTACACTAGGGATGAGCCAATTCAGCGCGAAAAATACGGGCGGCCCGGCGCTGACCCGAGGGGTGGGCATGTGGGCGGCGATTGCCGTCAACGTGACCAACATGATCGGTGCGGGCGTGTTCCTGAAGACGCGCGTCATGACTTGCAACGTCGGCAGCGCGAAAACCGTCATGCTGGTATGGGTGGCCGCGGGGCTCATGTCACTCGCGGGCACTTTTTGCTATTCCGAAATAGCCGCGCTGATGCCGGAAGCCGGCGGCGATTACGTGTACCTGCGCCGCGCATTCGGGCGCCTCGCCGGATTTCTGTTCGGATGGATGGCATTCGGCGTGTTCAGGTCGGGTGCGCAGGCGGCGCTGGCCGTAGGCCTCGCGATCTTCATGAACGTATCCATGGGTGGGGCGCTCGCGCGGTGGCACATCGGAGGCGTGGTCGGCGGCGTGCCGGTCGGGGTCGACGGTCTGTCGCTCGCCACCCTCTGCGCGATCTGGGTCGTCACGCTCCTCAATTGCACCACGGTGGCGACCGGGGGCCGCACGGCGCTGGTGGTGACCATCGCGAAGATCGGCCTGGTGTTGGGCGTCGGCATGGGGGCTTTCTTGCTCGCCCCGGGAAGCTTCGAGCACTTTGACAGCTCGGGGCTGGCGGGCACCTGCGAGGGCGTCACCGCGAGTGCGCGCGGCGGCATCGCGGGCTTTGGGGCGGCCATGCTCGGGGCATTGTGGGCCTATGACGGCTGGAACAACGTCGCTCCGCTGGCGGGTGAGATCCGCGATCCCCAGAAGAATCTACCGCGAGCGTTCATCGGCGGGACATTGCTGGTCGGCGCCATTTATTTGTTCGTGAACGCCTCCTATTACTACACCTTGACGCCGCTGCAGATCGCGAGCATACCCACGAGCTCGTCGGTCGCCACGGAGGTCTTGAAACGGTTCCTGGGCCCGGCCGCGGTGTCCCTGACCGCCATCGCCATGATGATCTCGTCGTTCGGGTCTTTGCACGCAAGCGTGCTCTCGAATTCCCGCATTCCCTTCGCCATGGCCCGCGAAGGCCTTTTTTTCAGGGGTCTCGCGAAGCTGTCGCCGCGCTCCAATGTGCCCGTGAGAGCGCTCATCGCGCAAGGGCTCTGGGCGAGCGTCCTCGCCGTCTCGGGTAGCTACGACGCGCTCACCGATTCGGTGGTCTTCGCATCCTGGTTGTTTTACGGCTTGGCCGCCGCCTCCCTGTTCGTGTTCCGCCGCACCATGCCGGACGCACCGCGCGCTTACCGCGCAACGGGCTACCCGTGGATTCCCCTGGCCTTCGCGCTCGCGACCACGGCGCTCCTGGTCAACACCTTCGTGGCGACACCGCGCGAAGCGCTGCGGGGCGTCGCCATGCTGCTCGCCGGCTTGCCGTTTTATTGGTACTGGTCGCGCCGCACTGAGCGGGGGTAGGAGCCTCCCTACACGGGTTGTCGCAGCCGCCCGGCTTTCACCGATTTCGGCCCAAGCTAATCTTGCGACAGATCTGTACCCCTGGCTCGTTTGGGAGAACAACATGTCCATAAGCACCATCCTCCTCATCCTCCTGGTTCTGCTGTTGATCGGCGCGTTGCCGACGTGGCCGTACAGCGGAGGTTGGGGTTACTACCCGGCGGGGGGGCTCGGCTTGGTAGTGATCGTCCTTCTCGTGCTGGTGGTCGCCGGACGCATCTAGGAGCCGCAGCGCACCAGCAGGTGCTCTCGGACTGCCGCGGGAGCAACGTCGACGCCGGCTAAGCGGCGTCGACGCTCTTTGCTCGGGTGACAGTCCTTGGGCGCAGGATGTGCTTGCCTGCGGGGCGCCCCCAAAAATTAATAAAAAGCTGCGTATGTCTCACGGTCTCTCGAATTCGGTGCTGCTGGCGGTTTGCGCCACGGCGGCGCTCGGCGTGAGCGCGGCTTCCGGACATCGCGCCCTGCGCGCGACGCGTGTCGAGGGCTGTCCCACCCACCTGGATTACGTTGTGCTCGCGAGCCTTGCGGATTCGGGCAACTGGGTGGGACTGTCGACATATCGCTCCAAGCAAGACATCGATTGGCAATTCGCACCATCGACGGGAGCTCAAAATGTCCTTTATAGCGTGGATCGTGCTGGGTTTGATTGCCGGGTTCATCGCGAGCAAGCTCGTGAACAAAGCGGGTGACGGGCTGGCTCAGGGCGGCGGGCTCGCCGGGTTCATCGGCAGATCGACGGACCGGCGCTCATCCCAGATCACGCAGATCCCCGTTGCGATCACGATGGCGGCGCCCAGAATCAGGCTCGACGAGGGCGTCGCCGACCAGAAGATCCAGTCGATGGCGAAGGCCCAGAGAATCGAGGTGTATTCGAACGGCGCCACCACGGCGGGAGGAGCTCGCCGAAACGCGTCCGTGATCCAAAACTGACCGAGCGCGCCGGCGAGGCCCGTGCCCGCGAGCCACGGCCAGTCTGAGCCGGGGATCGCGCGCCAACTTCCGATCGATAACACTCCGGCGCCGATGCCCACCAGCAACAAGTTCCAGAACACGGTCGACAGGACCGAATTGCGGCGCCCCAACGATCTCACCGTCAGAGCGGACAGCGAGTAGCAGATCGCCGCCCCTGCCGCCGCGAGCGCGGCCGCGAGCGGCACCGGGCCCTTGCTCCACGGATGGAGGATGACGAGAACGCCGCAGAGGCCTATGCATATCGCAGCCCAGCGCCTGCCCGCGACCCGCTCCCCGTGCAAGGGGACCGAAAGCGCGGTCATCAGCAGCGGGGCGGCCAGGAACAAGGAATACGTCTGCGCCAACGTCATTTTGTTCACCGCGTACACGAAGGACCCCAGCATGCAGATGCCGAGCGCGCCGCGGCCCACATGCAACAGGGGCTGACTGGCGCGCAGCACCGGCCAGGAGCGCCGGTAACCGATGACCAGCACCAGCCATACCAAGGACGACAGGCACCGCATGCAGGAGACTTGGAGCGGTCCGTAGTGCGTGGACAGCCGCTTCAGCGTCGCATCCATGATCGAGAACGTGAACACTGCGGCGATCATGGAGGCGATGCCGCGTAGGCGCTCGCGAGCCGGCGAATGCGCCGCCGCCGAGGGGGAAAGGAGGGAGGTGCTCATGGTCTTTTGACCCGCATTGTAGTCGATGCGCCATGCAGGACCTTGCTTGCTAGGCCCGAAACTTCGCTCCATGCCGCGCGAGTCGGATGCCCACGGCGCGTGCAGCGAATGTCAGTACGACGAACACCAGCAGAGGTGCAAACCCCTGCCATTCCCCGCGCACGAGTGCGGCCAGGAGGCCCGTGGTCACGACTCCGCCGCCCAGGCAGACGATGCCGGCAATCACGGCTCCCACGCCCCACAGCATATAGGTGACCACCAAACCGGAAAGCCACGCGATCCCGCCGTATAGGTATGTCAGACGATAAGTGAGAACACCGATGGGTGCGCGCAGCGGCTTCGACACGCAACAGAGGGCAAGGGCCGCCGCGTTGAACGCCAGGGCGATCCAGCCGGCAGCGCGCATGGGGGGCAGCAGGCGCTGGGCCGCCCAAAGCGGGCCGTTCGTGAAAATGAACGGAATGGGCAGGATGCACGTCAGCATGCTCGCCGCGAGAAGCGCTACCGAGGATTGCGGAGGCAGGAATGCATCGGCATCGCGGTCGCGGCCGATATCGCCGCGGGCCTCGCCCGGCGGGAGAACTTCCTCGGTTTCCAGCGATCTCGCGGCGTTCACGACGTTACACGCACCCAAAACTTTGAATTCCCGCGGGCCACATGACGCTTCCCATGCTTTGCACCGCAGAGTGTAGCTCCAGATGCTTTGTTGCGCAAAGTTCTCGCAAATCAGCAGCATTTCACCGTTCCGATACGAGCCCTTTCCGATGCAATTTCGATCATCCGGCCCCGCGCGGCTGTCGAGGACCGATCGCCGCAGCGCGGGGCGTCACGAGCAGGGGGTCGGGGCTGTTCAATGCCTTGGACTGAGCGCTTTGATTATCCGCGTTCGCATCCGTGCCTGAAACCCTCGTGGGAAACGTCGACACCTCGGGGTTGAGTCTTCATGACACATGGCGCGGTTGCAGTGCGAAATTCATGTTATAAATTTGTAAACTCCGTGAAGCGCCGACCCATGCAGCATTCGCCGTTTGAACAGCGCCCGGGAATTCGGCGGTGAATGAACTATCTCTGCCACCGCATGTGCGGGTGCTCGGGATCATTTGGAGTTGCGCGCTCACCATCGTGATACCGCGCGTCGGCATCGCGCAGGCGGGCCCTCCCTTCCTGTCGAACGATCCCGGCACACCGGGCAATGGCAACTGGGAGATCAATCTCGCCGCGGCGCAGACCATCGAGCGCGCCAGCGCTTCGTACCAGCTTCCCCAGATCGATCTGAATTTCGGCATTGGAGACCGCGTACAGCTCACCTACGAGGTCCCCTATGTCCTGCAAACGGCGGACGCTCAGTCGAGCCACTCCGGCTGGAGCAACGCCTATCCGGGCGTGAAATGGCGGTTCATGGATCAGGGGGAGGGCGGGTGGCAGGTCTCGCTGTTCCCGCAGGTGCAGACGGGGTCGACGCTCTCCGCCCAGCAGCGCGGCATCGGCTCCCCCGGCCCCCGGCTATTGCTGCCGGTGGAGGCGGCGACGAAGCTGGGCTTCCTCGATCTGGACGTGGAGGGGGGCTATTACTTTCCCAAGCGGGGACCCCGCGAGGAGATCTTCGGGCTGGTCGCGGGCCACACGTTCGCCGAGCGCTTCGATCTGGCTGCGGAGGTCTACCGCGACCATCCTCTGGGACCGCCATCGACCTCCACCACGACGCTGGATCTTGGCGGCCGCTACCAGATCAAGCGCAGCTTGATCGCGCTGTTCATGGCGGGTCGCGGAGTGGGCACCGAACCGCAATTCACCGGCTACTTCGGCATTCAGATCTTGTTGAGCGACTATGGCCGTGCGTGGGGATCGGCGCCCTGAGCCGGCGGAGTCAGTTGCCGGAGGATCCCGCGAGCACGGCGTCGCCGGATCTATTTCTGGCGGCTGAATCGTCCACTATCTGCTCGAGCACGGACAGGTACCGCAGGTAGCGGCGCTTTCCCTCGGCCGTGAGCCGGCACCAGGTTTGAGGCCTGCTGTCCTCGTAGCTTTTGGTTATGGCGATGAGGTTTTCCGAGGCCAGCAACTGCAGATGGCGGCTCAGGTTGCCGTCGGTGAGATTGCAGAGCCGCTTCAAATCCAAAAATCGCAGCCCCTTCGGATGGGCGATCAGCGAAGTCATCATACTCAATCGAGCCCGCTCGTGGATGACGAGATCGAGGTTCGGGTAGGCGTAACGGCCCTCGGATGTGCGGCCTTTTCCCTTATTCATCGATGTGGCTCGACCGGCGGCATATTTGAAGGATGCATGCTACAAGCAATTGGCCCACTCCGAAAGGGATGCCCATCGACCAGGGCGAGAGCGGGTCGCTTTGACCCATGGCGAGACAGGCTAGGCCGCACCCCAGATACCAGATGCCGACGATGAACACGACCTTGGGCAAGATGCGAGCCGTCGAAAACACGCCCAGGCTGAAGACGATTTGCCACAATCCGGGCAGCATCCAGAGCGAGCTCGGCGACCAGCGAGCCAGGGCGAAGGCAATGAGCACGCCGGCGGTAACGGCGGGAAGGAATTGCTCTATCGCGGCCTGCAGCATTTCCGCCGCCATTCCGACGTGGAGCCTCCGGGAGCGCACGATCGCCTCGATCCCGATGAGGATGACCGCGACGGCGGCAGTGGCAGACCATATGCCGATGAACTCGAGCGCGCGGCCGTGGGAACGCGCCGGCAATTGAGCCTCGAGGGCGGCCACGCCCAACGCGAAGATGCCTGTGGCCGCCAAGGTGAGCGGGCCGTACCCCTTGAATTGCGTGGTGCGAGCGATGTGCTCACGGACGAAGTTGATGTCGAGCAGCGCCCGGTCCAAATCTCGCATGAAGTCACCCCGCGACAGGTCGGCGTCGAAACGGCGACGCTACCATGCCAGCCGGGCCCGCGGCTATGGAATTTGGGCATTTTGGACGCCCGGTTCAGGTCTCCGGCGACGTGGCACACGATCTGAGCTCTCCCTTGACCCGCTTGCGCAACCGGTTGGAGGCCGCTCGCGCGAGCTCGTCCACGGCGGGCGAATACGCCGCCGCCGTGTCGCGGGCGCTTGAGGACACGGATCAATTGCTCGCGATGCTCTCGGCGCTGCTGCGCATCTCCCAGGTGCAGGCCGGCACGAGGGTGAGCACCTTCTCCGATGTGTCGCTATGCGAGGTCGCCCAAAGACTGTTCGACATGTACCGGCCGGTGGCCAAAGATCATCAGCACGCGCTCGAATGCAACGTCCATCCGGGTGTGCACACGTTCGGGGAGAAGCCGAGCTTCTGATTAAGATGTTCAGCAACCTGATCGAGAACGCCATACGCCACACCCCGAGCGGATCGACGATTCGAATCGCGGTCGAGCAACAGGGTGATCAAGCGACCGTCTCGGTGCGCGACAACGGCGAGGGGATACCACGCGAGGAATACGCGAAGGCGGCGGCACCGGGGCTCGTCGTGAGCGTGAAGTTTACCCGGGCGCGATCATCGACCGTTGGCAGCGATCGGGGCGCCGGCATCCGAGGGCTGCTCCACGAGCAAACGCAGCGAGCCGGGGCGAATGCCATAGCGCTTGCGCGGGTCGGCTGCGCTCGCGTCCTTTTCGATGCGTTCCGCCGCCAGCAGATAGACCCTGCCGGTTTCAGGATCGATGGTCATGGTGCGGCCGGAGGGCTGCGTCGGCACCTCCGGCATCGCCACGTATCGATCGGGGCCCGTCTCGCGAATCACGGAGAGGCTTCCCGCTCCGTTCGAGCTCAGCGCCCAGCGGCGCTTGGGATCGAAGCCGAGCGCATCGCTCCCGCCACCGATCGGCAGCTCGGCGACCACGCGCCCGTCGCGCAGATCGAGCACCATCAACCGCTGATTGACGCACCCGGAAAACAGCCGGCCCGCATGTAGATCGATCGCCATCCCATGCGGACGCTCGCATCCGGGCAGCGGCCAGGTCGCGTCCACCCGCAGCGAGTGTGTGTCGACTCGTCGCACGGCGCCCTGGTCCACGATGTTGACGTACAGCTTTCCCGCGCCGTCGACGGCTGCGAACTCCGGCTTGCCGCCGAGCTCGATACGTCCCGCGACGGTATCCGATCGTGCGTCAACCGCCGTCACCAATTTCGGGTCCCCATGCATCACGAATACGCGCCCGCTGGCGGGATCGTAAACCACGCCATCCGTATCCTCGTCGGAGGGAATCTGCTTGCGGACGCTCAACGATGAGAGATCGAACACGACGATCGCATGAGCCCCGGAACTGCCGGCATAGCCCTTGTGCAGCGACGGCACCACGGCGACGCCATTCGCTCCCGCGACCGGGATTTGACCGACCACGGTCAGCCGATCGGCATCCACGACCGCGACGGTCGATTCGTGGGCGGCGAAAACCCGGTGCGATTCCCCGTCCCACGTCAGGTAATCCCAGCGGTCGGGCGAACCGAGCGGGACGCTTTGAGTCGTGCGGTAGAGTGGCGCGGCGACGGGCGGTGCATCCGCGAAGGCCGGGGCGGCCGCGGTGAATGTCAGGCCCAGCGACAGAAGGCCGCCGCAGAGGGCGGTGTCAAAGCAAGTTGGCTTGATGTGCATTTCGGGGACAGTGCCTGTATTGGAGACTCGTGGTCTGTACGAATTTTTAACCTGGCGCGGTGCGCCGCTTTCAAGAGCGTGTCAAATTGCCATGAGTACCGCGCCCGCCGTGATCAGCATGGCGCCGATACCCACCTTGAGTGTCAGCGGCTCGCGCAGGAACAGGACCGCGAGCAGCACCACGAACACCACGCTGAGCTTGTCGATGGGCGCAACGCGCGAGGCAGGCCCGGCCTGAAGCGCTTTGAAATAGCAGAGCCACGAGCACCCCGTGGCGATTCCCGACAACGACAGCATCTTGATCGACCGGGGCGACAGCGCCCCCCAAGCCCAACCGCCGCGGATGGTCACCGCCAGCGCACAGAGCGCGAGAATCACGACCGTCCGAACGAAGCTGGCGAGATTGGAGTCGATATCGACCACGCCGACCTTGGCCAGGATCGCGGTCAGCGCGGCGAACAGCGCGGAGCCGAGCGCGTAGATTCTCCAGTCGACCATGCCGTCTCTCCTCGTGGGGTGTCGGCGTCTGTCGGCGCGCCGGGTTTTCGCCGATACTAAACCCCATGGCGAACATCAGAAAGCGGGCCGCGGCGGCGTGCAGCATGATCATGGGGTTTGCGTGCGTGCGGGTCGATGCCGGCGAGGCGGCGGGACCAGACTGCACGACCTGGGGTCTGACCTCCTGCCCTCAGCCCTACGACGCCCGGATTCCCGATCCGAAAGACATGCTGATCTGGAGCCAGCCGGAGCGGGTCGTCGGCTTCCGCAACACTTTCCGCATGTACGGCGGGGATGCGTTTCACGTCGGCGCCGGCCGCGTCTATCCGCTGCCGCGCTCGCGGCGCGCGCTGCCCCCGATCGACTACCGCATCGATGGACGCCGATATGGCCTCGAGGATTACCTCCGGCATCAATCGGTGACGGGCTTGCTGGTGTTGAAGGATGGAGCCGTCGCGTATGAGCATTACGGCAATGGCAACAGCGACAAGACCTTGTGGACGTCCCGTTCGGTCGCAAAATCCGTGGTGTCGATCCTGATCGGAGTGGCCATTGCGGAGGGCGCGATCAAATCGGTGAACGATCCGATCATCGACTACCTTCCGGAGCTTCGCGAGAGCGCCTGGCGCGACGTGACCCTGCGCGAGCTCCTGCAACACACCTCAGGGGTCGCTTGGAACGAGAATTACGCAGACCCCGATTCCGATTTCGCCCGCCTGACGCGCTGTGAGGCTGATCCCCAGCCGTACGATTGCGTTTTGCGGCTCATCCGCTCGGTCAAGCGCTCGCCCGGTGTGGCGCCGGGCGAGCGCTGGTCCTACAACACCGGCGGTGCATGGCTCGCGGGGCGGGTGTTGGAGCAGGCGACGGGCATGCCGATCGCGAAGTATCTGCAAACCCGTATCTGGAGCCGCTTCGCGATGGAATCCGACGGTGTCTGGGAGGCGCTCGTCCCCGGCCGAGTGGACATGGGAGGGCACGGATTCAATGCGACGCTGCGAGATTGGGGCCGGTTCGCGCTGTTCGTGTCTCGGGATGGGCGCCTGCCGAGCGGGGAACGTCTGCTGCCGCCGGATTGGATCCGCGATTCCACGACCTGGACCAAGGCGCTGGGTTCCGTGACGCCCTCGGCTCCGGAGGGTCAGTATGGGTATCAGTGGTGGTTTCTCGATGCCACCTCGCCCCCGAAGCACGAGCAGGTGACGGAAACTGCAAAGCATTCTTTCTGGGCCGAAGGCATCTATGGCCAGAGCATTGCGATCGATCCCTCCCGGGGGCTCATTCTCGTGCAATGGTCGACCTGGGAGAAGGCGGAGATGCCCGATGCGGTCTACGACGAGCAGGCCGTGTTTTTCGACGCGTTGGCACGGTCCTTGTAACGCTCGACGGATCGATTGCCCCCGCGGCCTTCAGCCCTTAGGCTGTGACCCACGCGGTCACGAGTGACAGATAACCCTATGCCCACGACCTTCACGCTCAATGGAAAAAAACACCACGCTCGATGCCGATCCGGACATGCCCCTACTCTGGGCGGTGAGGGAGGTTGCGGGACTGCCGGGCACGAAATTCGGCTGCGGCATCGCGATGTGCGGGGCATGTACCGTCCATCTCGACGGCGTCGCGATTCGCTCCTGCGTCCTGCCTCTCGCCTCGGTGGCCAACCGCCAGGTGACCACCATCGAGGGATTGGAAGGCGGCCCGGGGAAGGCGGTGCAAGCGGCTTGGATCAAGCTGCAGGTGCCGCAGTGCGGCTACTGCCAATCCGGCCAGATCATGTCGGCGACGGCGCTGCTCTCGAAAAGCCCGGCTCCCACCGATGCCGATATCGACGCCGCGAGGAGCTTGACGCCGATTGGGAGCGCGTGCGGGTGGAAAGAAGCGCAGCTCCGCTGAGCTGATGGAGGACTATCGGCGTCTCGCCGAGCTGCCCGCACGCTCGGCGCGCAAGCAGGGCGACGCCGCCGGGGCTCTGCGCGGCGCGGCATGCACGATCTCCGCCAGCTACGAGTTCCCCTATCTGGCGCACGCCCCCATGGAACCTTCGGCCGGCGCGCCAACGCGTGGTCCGACTTCATCGTCGAGGCGGTCTCGATCGCGAAGGCGCACGGTGCCGACGGTACGCCGATCAAACTGCAGTGGACGCGCGAAGACGACATTGGCGGAGGTCTGTATCGACCCATGTTCTTCCACAAGCTCGAGGCGGGGTTGAGCGCGCAAGGCGAGCTCACCGGTTGGAGGCACGTCATCGTCGGCCAGTCCATCATGGCCGGTACTCCGTTCGCGGCGATGATGAAGGATGGCATCGACCCGACCTCCGTGGAGGGCGCCGCAAATCTCGCTTACAAGATCCCGAACATTGCCGTCGATCTGGCGACCACCGAAGTCGGCGTGCCGGTGTTGTGGTGGCGGGTGGTGGGCTCTTCGCACACCACCTTCGCGGTCGAGACCTTCATCGACGAGATCGCCCACGAGGCCGGCCAGGATCCGTTCGAGCTGCGCCGCAAGCTCCTCGCCGACGAACCGCGCATGAAGCGGGTGCTGGAGCTTGCGGCGCAGAAGGCCGGCTGGAACGGCGCTCCGTTGCCGAAGGGCAAAGGCCGCGGGATCGCGGTGGCGGAAGCCTTCAAGACCTTCGTCGCCCAGGTCGCGGAAGTGAGTGTCGATGACAAAGGCGGGGTGAAGGTCGATCGGGTCGTGTGCGCCGTGGATTGCGGCACGCCCATCAATCCCAACGTTATCGCGGCACAAATGGAAGGCGGCATCGGATTCGGTCTCAGCGCGGCGCTGTACGGCGCCATCACGCTCAAGGACGGCCGCGTGGAGCAATCCAACTTCAACGACTACCGCGTGTTGCGAATGAACGAAATGCCGAAGGTGGAAGTGCACATCGTGCCGTCGGCGGAGGCGCCGACGGGTGTCGGGGAGCCGGGAGTCGCTCCCATCGGCCCGGCGGTCGCGAATGCGATATTCGCCGCGAGCGGAAGGCGGGTGCGGATCTTTCCCTTCGTCAAGGGTTCGGCCTGATCGGTCGAGCGCGCCTGCTCCGCAACAGCCGCAGCAAGCCGATCGCGCCTCCGGGAAGCGCGAACAAGGGACTGATGGGAACGGGAATGGCAGTCAGCAGCCCAACGACCAGCGCCTTGATGAGTGCTGAATCGCGATCGTCGCCATACCACGCCCGTTGCGCCTTGAAGGCGATGAACGTCAGTGCGACTGCCGCACCGAGTTCGACTTCGTACAGCAGCCCCGCGCTGACGATGGTCGCGCTGTTCGCCATGAGATCGACCAGCACGGTGAGGAGCGCGACTCTCGGATCGAGGCCGAAGCTGGCGGCGAAGCCGCGAGTGGCCAGCGGTCGGGCCGACGGCGGGCTGTCCGGAGTCAATGGCTGATCGCGGTGCCGGGGTAACGTCATCGCGTCTCTCCTCAGAGATGGAACTTCACGAACTCCTCGAGCGGCGCGCGAGCCGTCCGCAGCGCATTGATCGGGGCGGACTCGTCTCGATAGCCGATGGCCAAACCGCAAAAGAGCATGTGCTCCGGCGGCAGGCCGAGAAACTCCGCCACGCTGCGGTGCCAGGAGGCCCAGGCCTCCTGCGGACAGGTGTGCAGGCCGCGCTCCCTCGCCAGCAGCATGACGTTCTGCATGAACATGCCGACATCCGCCCATTGATCCGCACCCATGCTGCGGTCGATGACGAAGAACATGGCTGCCGGCGCTCCGAAAAATTCGTAATTGCGCGCAAATTGTGTCAGCCGCCGCAGCTTTTCCTCGCGCTTGATCGCGATGGTCGCATACAGATCCTCGCCGCACTGGAATCGCCGCGAACGGTAGGGCTCTTTCAGGTTCGGCGGGTAGACGGGGTACTCGGTGCCCTCGCCCTGCGGTTGCGTGGGCAATTTGGAGCGGATCAGCGCCACGAACTCGCGCAAGGGCTGGCCGGCGAGCACGTGGACCTGCCAGGGCTGCAGATTGCCGCCCGAGGGCGCCTGTTTGGCAACGTCCAAGATGTCACGAAGGGTATCCAGGGGCACCGGCGTGTCGAGAAAAGCACGGCAGCTCATACGGCTGCGGATGGCGTCGGTCACGTTCATGCGGAGATAGTATCCTAGGGAGAAATGAATCGGCTGCTCATCGTGCTCGGATCGCTTGCGGTGCTCGCCGGGCTCCTGTGGCCCTGGTTGGGAAAAATACCCTGGCTGCGGTTGCCGGGAGATATCGTGGTCGATCGACCCGGGTTCAAATTCTTTTTTCCGATCACCACCATGCTTCTCGCGAGCGCGGTCCTGTCCCTCGTGGCGTGGCTGATGCGCCGATAGCTCGATCATGAAGGAGAAACCACCGTGAAACGAATTCGCGTACACGCCTTTGGCGGCCCGGAAGTCCTCGCGATCGAGGATGCGGAACTGCCGGAGCCCGGCCCGGAAGAGGTGTTGATCCGCGTCAAAGCCGCAGGGGTCAACCCGTACGAGACTTATGCCCGCGCAGGGACCTACGGGGCGCGCAATCCGACGCTGCCGTACACGCCCGGGTCCGACGCCGCCGGCACGGTGGAGGCTGTGGGCAAAGGGGTTGCCGATCTTGCTCCGGGCGAGCGCGTCTTTGCGATGGGCACGCTCAGCGGCTCCTACGCGCAGTTTGCTTTGTGCGAGCGAATCCGGGTGCAGTCGTTGCCGAGTTCGATCAGCTTTGCGCAGGGGGCGGCCCTATTCGTGCCCTATGCCACCGCGTATCGAGCGCTGTTCCAGCTCGCGCGGATCGCGCCGGGCGAGACCCTCCTGGTGCACGGTGCGAGCGGCGGCGTCGGCATCGCGGCGCTGCAGTTTGCGCGAGCCGCCGGGCTGATCGTCATCGGGACGGCCGGAACGGACCGGGGACTGGAGTTGATCAAGCGGCAGGGCGCTCATCACGCGGTGAATCACCATGCACCGGAGTATCAGGCCAAGATCGTGGAGCTGACACAAGGCCGCGGCGCCGATGCGATACTCGAGGTGCTCGCGAACGTCAATCTCGGTCACGACCTTCGCATGCTGGCAAGCGGCGGCCGGGTGGTGGTGATCGGCAGCCGCGGCGATGCCACCATCACGCCGCGCGATCTCATGGCGCGGGACGCGTCGATCATGGCCATGACGCTCTGGAACGTGCCGGCGGAGGGGCTGCGCAACATTGGCTGGGCCATCCGCGCGGGTCTCGAGAAGGGCTTTCTCGATCCGGTGGTCGGGTTGGAGCTGCCGCTGGCGCAAGCCGCGGAGGCGCATCGCCGCATCGCTTCGCCCGGGGCGCTCGGCAAGATCGTGCTGATCCCTTGAGGTCGGGCGCGTCAGTGCGCCGGGACGGTCGCTAGCAACTGCTCGAGCTCCGCCGCCGTCATCGTCCCGGAATGCGGGCGTCCGTTGGCGAGGATGAGCGTGGGCGTGCCATCGATGTGAAGTTTGTCGCCCAAGGCCACGTTGCGATCCAGGGGATTGTCGCACTTGGCCGGCCGGGGATCGACGCCCTTGAGCATCTTGTCCGCCCACGCTTTGGGACGGTCCGTCGAGCACCAGATGCCAAGCGCATGCTCGTAGGCGTGAGGATGCAGTGAGGTGAGCGGAAAGAGGAAGACGTGGAAAGTCACGTCGTTCACTTTGGGAAGTTGCTCCTCGAGCTTGCGGCAATAGGGGCAATCCGGGTCTTCGAAAAGGTAGACCTCCCGCTTCCCGTTGCCGTGGACCACGTCGAATGCGTCCGCGAGCGGCAGCTGCCTGACATCGATGCGGGTCACTTCCTCCAGACGCTCGTCGGTCAGGTCGCGGTGTCTCTCCAGGTCGAACAAATGGCCGTTGAAAAAGTGGTCCCCGGCGGTGTCGCTGTAGATGATGCGATTTCCACCGACGAGAACCTCGACGATCCCCTCGACGCCGCTCGGCCGGATGCTGTCGATCGGATATCCGGGAAATTCCTTCTGGAGTTTGGCGGCGAGCGCCGCGTATTGAGCCGAGACGCTCGGGGCCTGCGGCGCAGCCGCAGGCGCGCTCGGCGCCGCGGGCGGCGCCGGCGGCGGGGCGGCGGTGGCCCGCTGCGAGAGGCCCATCGCCACGGCCGCCAAAGCCGCCACAGTGCTGGCGAGCCTGGCCGCGCGGGAGGGTCGGTGGAGAGACGGGAGGGGGACGGATCGTTCAGTCATTCGATGGCCTTGGTCGATGTTCTGCTGCAGGGACGCCCCTTCTATCATGTTTCAAGCACTCGATGGCGCACGAGGCGCCCGCACCGTTCGTTTCGTCCATGCCGGCGGCTGCATTTAGGCTTATATTCCGTGTTTGAGTAAGCGTCCAAGGGAGGGTTGCATCGTGAGTCTATTCGGAAATGGCGATTTGAATCGCCAGTTCATCGCTCGGCCGGATGAAGCGAAGGGAGACATCCTTTACAAATGGCCGGACCTCACCATCCGCAAGCTCACTCAGGTGACGGTGCAGCCGGACGAGACCGCGCTCTTCATCAAGGAAGGCAAGGTCGCCGGCACATTGCCGCAGGGACGCTCCACCTTGGACGGCGCGCTGATCCCTTTTCTGGGCGATATCGTCGACTGGGCGAGCGGCGGCAACATGTATCGGGCGGAGCTCTACTTCGTTTCGACACGCGAGTTCGTCAATCTTCCCTTCGGTGGACCGATCGACAACATCGAAGATCCGGAAACCGGGCTGGCGGTCGGCTTGCGCGTCTTCGGCGAATACGCCCTGTCGGTGGTCGACCCTGCGACATTGATCCTCACCTTGGTCGGCACGCGCCAGGTGTCCAACGATCTGGTCACCGACTGGACGCGCGAGCAGATATTGAAGGCCCTGCGCACCGGTGTCGTACGCAAATTGACCGCGGAGAAATGGCCGGTGCTCGGCATCGCCGGACGCACCGCTGAGATCGAGTCCGCGTTGCTCGCCGATGTCCAGGCGGCGCTGACGCCTTACGGCGTGAAGATCACCCGCCTCGGAAACGTCACGATCAGCCTCTCGCCCGAGGATGAGAAGACCCTCAAAGGCCTGCGCAAAGACAGCGCCTACACCCGGCTTGCCGGCGGCTTTCGAGAATACGGCGTCGGTGCTGCGTTGAAAGGCATCGGCGAGGGCGCGGCGGCGGGCGGCGGCGGCAACGGTGCAGCCTTGCTCGGAGTGGGCATGGGGTTGGGCGGGGTCGTAGCCGGTGTGGGCATGATGCCTCCCGGCACCCAGCCGGGATTCGGCGGCGGCGCGGCGCCGACCGGCCCTGCGCCTCCCGGCGCGGCACCCTCCGGTGCGGCACCTGCCGGTGCGGCAGTGCTTTGCGCGAACTGCCACGCCCCCAACTCCCCGAACGCCAAATTCTGTTCGAGTTGCGGGACCGCCATCGCGCCGCCCAAAGCCGGCCACTGCACTCAGTGCGGAGCGGCCGCGAGCCCCGGGGCCAAGTTTTGCGGCAATTGCGGAGCGTCGCTCGCGCCATGAGGCGGTGGGCGGCCGCCGCGGCGTGGGGTGCCGCCGGCGCTGCCTATGGGCGCGCCGGCGGAGGCAGCCACGCGGGCTCATCCGGCCAGTTTTCGAGCGGCAGCCACTCTCCGGCTCACTTCGGCTCGGGCGGCGGCTCGGTCGACGGCCTGATCGGGCTTCTTGTCGTCGCGGTCATCGTTTATTTCTTCATCCGTCGCTCCTCGCGCCGCCCATCCGCGGGACCTCTCACGGCGACGCAAGCGATGCAAGCGACTTCCGTCCCGGCGGCGCTGGCCGTGCTCGGAAC
Source organism: uncultured Gammaproteobacteria bacterium (assembly GCA_963730565.1). Classification (GTDB taxonomy): domain Bacteria; phylum Pseudomonadota; class Gammaproteobacteria; order Steroidobacterales; family Steroidobacteraceae; genus Bog-1198. Next base: position 72,474 of record CAVSSU010000043.1, on the reverse strand, counting down.
AGCGCTCGAGGGCGGGGCGGCGCGGCGCGGGGGCGGCGCGGCGGGACTCTACGGCGCGGCCGCACTGAACGTTCGCGCCGTCACCGACGAGATCCGCGCCCGGGATCCCGGATTCGAGCTCGAAGTGTTCCTGCAGCGCGCCGAGATGACCTTCTTCCTGGTGAAGCGCGGCATCCAGCGGAATGACGCGGCGGCCATTCGGCCGTACCTCGGAGACCGCGTCTTCGCCGCGGTCTCGAGCGGCATCGCGCAAGCGAATTCGCTGCACCAGCACGCGCTGCTCGAGAGTCTGAATGTGCGCGCCGTGCACGTGGACAGCGCGGGCTGCGATCAATCGGGCGAGCGCATCGACGTCCACTTCGATCTCGTCTACCGCGCCCGGATGCTGGACGAATCGAACCATGTCCTCTCGGATGAGGGCAGCGACCAACGGCACGGAGAGCGTTGGACGTTCACGCGCGGCACGGCGGCGCGCACGCCGGAAAATGGCGGCGTGATCGCCTCGCGCTGTCCGGCATGCGGCGCGGAGCTGCGGTTGAATCTCGACGGAACCTGCGCGCACTGTCGTGCCAGCGTCACGAACGGATCTGTGGACTGGGTGGTGACGGACGTGCAGGGCGCGCCGTTCATCGGCTATGCGCCGGGATCGTCCCTGGCGGTCGCGGCGGCCACGCTCGATGAGGGTGTGGCGAGTTTGCGCACCACGGACCCCGGCTTCTCCCTCGATGCGTTCCAAGCTCGCGTGAAAACCGCATTCCTCGCGCTGCAGGATGCGTGGTGCCGTCAAAATCTCGACGCAGGACGGGCCTTTCTGAGCCCTGGCGCCTATTTTACCTGGAGCGCGCAGTTGGAGACGCTGGCCGCGGAAGGACGGCGCAACGTGATGGAGAACCTTTCCGTGCAACGTATCGATCCCGTGCAGATCGTGCACGGGCGGGTGTTCGATGACCTCACCGTCCGGGTGAGCGCATCCGCCGCGGACTTCGAAGTGGACAAGGACAATCGAATCGTATTCGGCGACCGCACGGTGCGCCCGTTCACCGAGGACTGGACTTTCCAGCGATCGGTGGGCGTTGCGACGACGGAAAAGCCCGGCACCTTGGAGAACACCTGCCCGAGCTGCGGAGCGCCCATCGCCCTCAACCAAATCGGCGAGTGTCGATACTGCCGCGCGGCGGTCACCAGCGGCAAGTTCGACTGGGTGGTATCGCGCATCGAACAAGATCAGGACGCCGATAGCGCTGCGGAGGGCGAAAGTTCCGGCGGCGCCGGACGCGACGTTGCGTTGCAGGTCGGCGGCGCCATCGTTGGAGGGCTGTTGGCCAGCTTGCTGTCGGATAGAGGATCGAACAATTCGAACGATTGGAACTGAGGCTGGCCGCCTCGCGTCCGGCCTAGTGCGGATTGCGCGGCCCTGAGGCGCCGCGGTTCGGCGGCGGGCGAACGTGATTGTCCTGGCGGCTCGAATGCTCGCGGCGCGCTCGTTCCCGCGCAACGATGAACGCCGGCCCGGCATATACATCTCCGGCCGCGTTGCCCGTATCGTCCTGATCATCGGGGTACGGCGCCGAAGGATACGGGGCGCCAGCGTATCCCGGCCGATAGACTCCATAGGGTGCCGGCTCGGCGGCGGGTGTATCCATCACGTTGAGATCGCCGATCTGTCTGACCGACGCACCGTTTCCGCAACGTTTGTCGGAGAAGACTTTTTGTCCGTTGACGATGCACTGCCACACTTCGCCCGCCGGCAGATCGGGGGACGCGGCGGGGGCAGCGCCTGCCATCGTGGCGCCGGGCGCCGCGGAGGTCGAAGCGCTCGCGGACGCCGTTTGAGGTGCGGCGGCCGGGGACGCAGTTATCGAAGCGGATGTCGTGCCGGTGGATGCAGCGGAGATGCCTGCCGTGGGTGGCGATCCCGCGAGTGCGCTCGACGCGGGCGAGGCGGGCGTGACGCTCGGGTAATGACCCAATTCGATCGCCGCGGCGATCGCGCCGGTGGTGATCAGCGCACCGCCCAATATCCACGGCAATAGATCCCTATCCATGCCTTCATTTTACGGCCCCCCGGGGTTTTTTGAGCGTGAAGAATCGTAGGCTTCGTGCCGGCGCCCTGCGAAGCGCGTTATGGTACATCGAGCGGAGCGGGCCTTGAGCTTGCAAGTACTGGCAAGTGCGCTAGTGCGGTATACACCGCCAGCGTCTAGAATCCGGGACCAATAATTCATCACACCGCGCTTGAGGGGGAACCTTGGAGACATCGCGACGAGTTCGAGGCGGCGCCGCACAGGCGTGGGCGGCGGGGCTGGTGCTGCTGGTGGGGGCCACGTGGGAGACGCGAGCGGATGCGCCGGCGCCGCAGGGCGCGGCGGTGGGGAACGCCCCTTCGGGTGCGGACGCCAGCGAGCCCAAGACACTCCCCCAAGACGGCTTTTTTTCCTCCATCAAGCAATCACTCCGGGAAGGTGATCAAGAAATCATCCGAGGGCATTTCGAGGTGGGCTCGCCGCCCAATGTTCATCGGTACTATTGTCTGATGGATCCGAAGAGCCACCGGCGCGAGCCCAACGGCGTGGTGGGGGATCCGATTCCGCGCTCCGACGGGATGACGGGCATCAAGAGCAGCGCGGTCTCCCTCTATCGCTGCGACAAGGCCGAACAGCAAGGAATGCTGGTCACAGCCGGTTACACGGTACCCGCGCCTTCGGCGCCGCCCCCGACGACGGCCGCGGCGATGCCTGCCCCCCGCCCCCCGTACCGCCATCGCCTGTGTCCCCCTCGTCCGCGCCGTCGGCGCCGTCCGTCCCGGCGGCGCCACCCGTCGTCAGCCGATTCTCATCAGGCATGGTCGATATATCGGGGGTGAGGCTCGGCATGTCGGTCGACGAAGTGAGAACGGTGCTCCGGTCCAAGAATCTGCGTGACCACAACGAATGGAGCGAGAACCTGAGCTATCGGGACGCCGAGACCGGCAAGATGCAGCCGGTTGCGAACGGCCGCTTCGTCAACGTGATTGCCGCGTCGAGCGCTGGCTCGGCCGCAGGGGATGGAAATTATGAGACCAACGGCGAATCCTTCGAGGTGATGTTCACGCCGGTCCCCGGACACGAGCGTGTCATGGCCATCATACATACGGTCGGCTACTCGACCGCCAATGCGGTCCACGAGAGCGCGCTCGAGGAGGGGCTCATCGAGAAGTATGGCGGCGTCGTGGGCGGCGGCAGTTTGCCGCAATCCGCGACCTGGCTGTACCAGGCCGGCGGAGCCGTGGCGATCGGCGACAGCTGCGGGCGTCGTGACGTACTCGGCGGCCTCGGGGCGCTGCGCGCGACGAGCGCACGCGAAAACATCGCTCTGCAGAGGGCGAACGACGAACTCGAGTTCGAGGTCCAGCATTGCGGGATCGCGATGGTGACCGAGGATCACCACACCGCCAACGGCGGCGCGCTGCGCGGCGACCGCATCGTCACCCGCTACACGGTCACGGCGTACAGTCCGGTGCTCGCCCAGGAAGGTGCCGCCCAGGCGGAGACGATTTTGCGCGCGGCGGGCCATGCCCACGATCGCGCGGTGGCCGCTCCGACCAAGGATTTGCACGCCCCGGACCTTTGAGCGGTTGTAAATCTTACACGCACCGGGTAGGCAATTGCCGGCGACGAGGATGGGTTCTCGCTGGCGCGCCGCATCCGACAGACACGTTCCGACATCGATGTTATCTTGACTTCCGGAGTCGCGGGTTCGGGTTATCGGGTGGTCGAGGCCGCGAGCGTCGACGCAGCGATCATGGTTTTCGCCAGCCACAGCCGCGTGGATGTCGTGTTCTCGGACATCAATCTGCAGGGGGATCTCAACGGGATCGCGTTGTCCAAGTGGCTGCAGGAGCATCATCCCGACGTGCCGATGCTGATGACCTCGGGCCACAAACCCGCGGCCCAGTCGGCGTCGACGGGCGCGAAGCGTTTGTTCATCGCGAAGCCGTACGTCTTGGCGGAAGTCGATCAGCTCATCAAGTCCGTGCGGCCGCGTAATGGATGATGTCTATCCGGCGCGCAAGGCACGCGTTTCAGCTTCGCTGTCCTGCGCGCTGTGGGCATGCGCGCTCTCGATGGTCGCGCTTCACGGCGCCGTAGCGGAGCCGCCCAGGGTCATGCCGAGCGGCTCGCCGACCGGCTCACCGAACCGCTTGACCCGCGAGGATTTGATCGGTGTATGGCGCCTGGTGCGCATCGACTATTCGGGCCCACACGGATCGACCGTCGACCCGTTTTATCAGGCGGGCTCGACCGGCCTGCTGATCTACGATCGGTCGGGGTGGATGAGCGTTGACATCGTCGCGCCGCACCGGGCCCGGTTTGAAGTGCCCAGCCAGCGAATCGCCATGCAAGACGGCGCCGAGCTCGCGGCGTTGAAAGTCTCCGCGTTTGACAGCTACTACGCGTATCACGGGACGTGGGAGCTCAATGCGGCGACCTCCGAGCTCGCCCACCATGTGGCCTCATCGCTCCTTCCCGCCGAAAGCGGCGTGACCTACACCCAGAAGGTGTCGTTGGAAGGCGGCCATCTGGTGTTCACGAACCGGAGCGGCGCACAGGGTGAAGAAACCGTCCGGCGCAAGATCTGGGAACGTGTCGGCGGCCGTTAATTTACCGAAGTTTACCCACCTTGACCCCCCGCGGAGCACACCACGCTCTATCATTTTCCGGGTCATTTCCACGGTGGGGTATTCATGAGCGTCATTCACGTGTTGATCCGTCGGTCGGGCGCGGCCGCCGCGGTTGCCTGTCTGCTGTGTTCCGGTGCATTTGCACAGCCGCCGGATGGAGCCAAGGAATCGCGAGGCTGCGGTTCGGAGTGGCGGGGACCTCCACGGCCGCCTCTCATGGGCCCGGGCTTCGGCGCCGAGGATCGGCCGCCGCCGTATCTCATGGGATTGCATTTGAGCGAGGATCAAGACGACAAGGTGTTCGGCATCCTTCACGCGGCTGTCCTGGAGATGCGCGAACGCTCCAAAGCGGCGCACAAGGCTCGCGAGGGGCTTCGGGAGATGGTCCAATCCGCCCAGTACGACGCCGCGAAAGCGGCTTCCCTGGCGCAGGCGCTGGGCGCTGCGGAAAGTCAGCTCGCGTTGCTGCGTGCACGATCCGACCACGAAATCTACCTTCTATTGACGCCCGATCAGCGCACGCGCCTCGCCGAAGGGCCGCGCGAAGATCGATCTCACGGTACAGACGGCCCGCCGCACGGTGGGGATGGGCCGCCGCCGCGATGACACCGGCGGCCGAGGGGCTCGCGGCCGAGAGGCCGCGAGCTAGGCCGTGGGCGCTGCGGTCGCCAGGGGCAGCGCGATTTCAACCATGAGCCCGCCGGTCGGACGATTCTGCGCACGAATCCATCCGCCGTGCGCCTCGACGCTGCGTTTCGCGATTGCAAGGCCCAGGCCGTAGCCTTCCGCGGATGCGGCGCTGTCCGACCGGAAGAAGGGGGTGAAGAGCTTGTCGAGGTCTTGCTCCCGCACACCGGGGCCCTGGTCCATGACCCGAAAAAGGAATCGCGGGCCGGCCGCATCGGTACGGGTCTCGACGATGAGCGTCCCGCCGCCCGAGCCGTACTTGATGGCATTTCGGAGGAGGTTGTCGAACGCCACGTGAAGCATCTCCGGGCGGCCCCGAACGATGGCGTCGGCGGTATCGTTCCATACGATTTCGAGCCCCGCAGCGTGCGACTCGAAGCGGGCATCCGACACCACCTGCCCGACCAGCTCCTTCATGTCGATGTCCTGAACATCCTCCGCGTGCTCGCCCGCCTCGAGCCTCGACAGCCTCAACAATTCGCCGATCAGCCGGTCGATCCGCGCGATCTCCTCTTCGATTCGATCGATGGTGGCCTCGCGCGGCGACGGGGATTGGCGCAACAGTCCGACGGCGGCCTGGAGCCTCGCCAACGGTGAGCGCACTTCATGCGAAACATCGTGCAGCAGGCGGCGTTGACGCTCCATGGCCGCCTGCAGCTGAGCGGCCATGCGGTCGAACTCCCGGCCGAGATCGGCCAGTTCGTCCTGGCGAGTGCCCATCGATGGAGCGACGCGGTGGTCGAGCCGCCCGCCGGATGCCGCGGCGAACGCCTGCCGCAGTCCACGGATCGGCTTCGCGACATACCAGGCGAGCAGGGCTGCCGTACCGAGACTGGCGAGCAAGGTGGCGATGGTCGGCGCGATCGGAGGAAAAATCGGCGGTCCGTGATGTGGGGCGCGCGGCGGCGGCCCCGCGCCGTGCAGCAACCGCTCCTGCGGCGGGCGCGGGGGGGACCATGATCGTCGCGCGATGGACTGAGCCAGAACAGAGTCCCGATCGCGATGATCCCGCCGAGCTGCGCCAAGGCGATGAACGCGAAGAACTTCCAGAACAGGCGTCCCAAATTCAATCCTCGAGCAGCTGATAACCCATGCGATGCACCGCCTGGATCAACGGCCGGCCGTCGGAGAGCGTGCCGAGTTTGCGGCGGACGCTGCTGATATGCACGTCGATGTTGCGGTCATGGCGCTCGAGCGGGCGGCCGAGCGCGCGCTCCGACAATTCGTTCTTGCTGACTGGACGCCCAGCCTGTCGCACCAGCGTCTCAAGCAGGCTGAACTCCGTGCTCGTGAGTTTCAGGGCGGCGCCGGCCCATTCTGCGCTGCGTCGAGCGGGCCACAGTCGAAGCTTGCCGGAGGCGATCACCTCCGAGGTCTCGGCGGAATTGTCGGCCGTGATCCGGGCCCGGCGCAAAATCGCGCGGATTCGTGCCGCAAGTTCACGCGGCGTACACGGCTTGGCGACGTAATCGTCCGCACCCAGCTCGAGCCCTGTGATTCGGTCGATGTCATCTCCCCGTGCAGTCAGCATGATGACGGGCAGCTCGCTCTTCTCACGGATCCTGCGCAGCACTTCGAGGCCGTTGAGTTGCGGCATCATCACATCCAGCACCGCCACGGCCACCTCGCCGGATAGCGCGGCCTCGATGCCGCGCGCCGCCGCGTTCTCGACGCGCACCGACAAGCCGTCGTTCTCGAGATAATCGCGAAGCAGCGACGTGAGGGCCGCATCGTCATCGATGAGCAGGATACGAGTCATGCGGCCGACATCATAGCGTCATGCGGCGTGTTTGCAGCGGTTGTAAAGAGGCGTAAAGATCTTGCGACCGGCATGGATTTCAGCCGGCCGGTGAATCCTTCAGGGCGCCGCGCAGCCGGCGAAGATCGGCGTGGCGGCTCGGGATGTCCGAGCGGGGGGCCGCAACGCGCAGGTCGCGCAATATCTCGAGGGATCGGATCAATGCCGGCAGCGGCGGTCCGCTCGCCGTGATGCCCTCGAGCCCTTTCGCATCGAGTGCGCCGGCGGGTGTCTCGATGAAACGCCGGACCAGGCCGTCGTGATGTTGCGCGGCAGAAACGCCGAACAAATCGCAGACTTCGAGGAACGCGGCGGCATTGACCTGAAACCAATCTCGATCGGCATGCTCGTCGATCAGTTGCAGGAGCTCGTCTAGCAGGCTGGTCCGGGTCATGGTATCGCGCAGCCGCGCCTGATCCGGGGGAATCATGAAGAGCATCTTGTCGACCAGGAGTTGCGCATAATAGGGGTCGTTGGCGCGACACAGGCCGAGCAGCAGGTCGATTTCGTTGATCCCGGAAAAGTCCCCCGCATTGGCGCCGCGATATTCCTGGCGTCCGACGCGGTAGGGCTTGTAGTACGGCCGCACGGAATAGAAGAAACGGTCGACATCGAGCTCGCGCATCAGACGATCATTGAAGCGGATCACATCGTGCAGCGCCTGCTTGGCCTCCCCGAACATCACGTCGGCCACGGGACTCGAGACGCCCAGGTGAACGATCCGGCCGAGGGCATCGGCGGCGCGCTGAAGGGACAAGATGCCGCGAGTGTTCTCATCGATGAACAGGAATTCGTCGGGGAGCGAGGTGAAGCTCTTGCGAACGCCGGCCCGCGCCCGGTTGTGCGTAGCCAGGTGCGCCGTCGAGAATCTCGGCGCCATGCCCAAAGAGGCGCCCAGGTGCAGCGCGAGCGAGGATGCCTCGGGAAACGGCGAGCGCTCTTCGCGCACCGGATTGGTCAGTTCATGCCGGCGCAGCGCCGCGAGGTACATGCCGACGCTGCCGAGCACGCCGAACGCGCTGTCGAATCCGTCGCCGGTGTTGCCCTCGGCGAGCAGGGCGGATACGAACACCAGTCCCTCGTCGCGCAGCCGGGCCTTGATCGAGCCCCCGCATCCGACCACGTCGCTGCGCTCCGCCCGGGCGAAATAAAGCTCCTCGAGTTCCGTGTTCATCTCCACGAACGAGGTCCTGATCCAATGTTCGAAGGCGTCCGCCCTGGTCATGTCCGCTCCGCGTCCCTACTCAGGAACTCGGCCATCGCCATGCCGAGCTCGGGCCTCGCCACGGTGCTCATGTGATTGCCGGGCAGCTCGGCGTAGCGTCCGCGGGCGAAGGCCTGCGCGAGCGCTGCGGCGGACCCGTTGTCCGCATCCTCGGCACCCGCCGCCACGAGCACGGGGATCTCGACGCGGCCGATGGCCTCCCGCGGCGTGTCGACCGCCGAATCGAGCACGGCCAGGAGCGCAATGGGATCACCACCGACCGACTTCAAGAATGCCTCAGCCATCCACTCGGCGCTTGCGCGCGGGAAGGTGCCCGGATTGTTCAATACGCGGCGGAAGAATTCGCCGCGCCCTCTGGAATCGACGATGCCCTCCAATCCCATGCCGGCGACGATGGCGCGGCGCGGGGCCGCCCCGCGCGCGAGCATGCGGACGGTGGTGCGAGCGCCGAGGGAGTAGCCGCCGAGATCGTAATCGGCGAGCTCGAGAGCCTCGATCAGCGCCAGTCCATCGTCGGTCAGCACGTCCGGGGGATAGGCGTCGGGATCATGAGGTTTTGCACTGTCGCCATGGCCGCGCAGATCCGGCATGATCACCCGAAAGCCGCGCGCGGCGAGCCTTTCCGCGTGCCCGTAGCGCACCCAATTCACCGTCGCGGTCGAGAAAAAGCCATGTATCAGCACGAGCGGACGGCCGTCGCCGAGCTGGCGGTAGGCGAGCCGGGCCCCGTCGCGGGCCTCGAAAAACCTCGGCAAGAGATCGGGAACGGATCGGCTCATGGGCTCGGGCACGGTAATCCTGGGGTTGATCGCAGGGTAGCAGAAACTCTATCCTGAGTCGTACCGCGGTACCCTACGCTTAGGCTGGCGACCGCCAGGCTGAAATCAATGAGAGCCGGGATATGGACAAGCTCGATTGGAACAAAGCGTTCGAGTTCACCTGGCGCATCCTGGTATTCATAGTTGCCATCGGCATCATCCTGATCGTTTCCACCAACTGGACCCGGTGGGAGGGCGGGGCGGGATGGCAGCGCACCAACGATGCCTATCTGCAGTCCGACCTCACGCCGATCTCCTCGAAGGTCGCCGGTTATCTGCGCGAGCTGCCCATTCAAGACTATGAACGGGTGCACAAGGGTCAAGTGCTCGCGCAGTTGATGGACGATGACTACCGCGCGGCGGTCGCACAGGCGCAGGCGAGCCTCGCATCGGCGGCCGCGCAATCGCAGGCCTTGAAGGCCCAGCGCGAGCTTCAGCTCGCCAACGTCGAGGCGGCGCGGGCTCTGGTCGCCTCCACGCGCGCCTCGGTCGAACAAAATGGCCGCGACGTGGCCCGCCAGCGCCGCCTGCTCGACACCGGCTCGTCGTCGATCGAGGCCACCGAAAGACTCGACACCGCCCGCGCGCAGCTCACGGCGCAGCTCGCTCAAACTCGTGCCCAGGCACTCGCCGCGGGGCGTCAACTCGCGGTGCTCGCGGCACAAATTGCGCAAAGTGAAGCGGCGATCGCGGCCGCCGAGGCGGCGCTCGTCATAGCGAAGCTGAATCTGAGCTATACGACCATCACGGCCACGCAGAACGGCGTGGTGGGCCTGCGCCAGGTCAAACCCGGCCAATTGGTGGGCGTCGGCACGCAGATCACCACGCTCACACCGCTTCCGAACGTCTGGGTGATCGCCAACTACAAGGAGACACAGCTCACGCACATGGCGGTGGGGCAGAGGGCCGATATCACCGTGGATACGTTTCCCGGCCGCACGCTGCACGGCCACGTGGAGGCGTTCGCGCCCGCCTCCGGCGCGGAATTCGCGTTGCTGCCGCCCGACAACGCGACCGGCAACTTCACCAAGATCGTGCAGCGCGTTGCGGTCAAGATCCTCATCGACGATGCGGCCGACCTGACCGACCGGCTGGTGCCGGGAATGTCGGTCGAGGCGCGGGTGGACGCCCGCAAGGAGCGGTTTTGATGGATCCCCGCGCACCGGCATCGGCGGCCGGCGCCGCACCGGCGGTACCGACCCGCATTCCGTGGCTCGGTCTGGTGGCGGTGCTCATGGGCACGTTCATCTCGACGCTGAACGGGCGCTTATCGAGCTTCGGCCTGACCGATATCCGCGGCGCCGTGGGCGCCGGCTTCGACGAGGGCGCATGGATCACCACCGCCCAAACCGTCGCACAGATGTTCATCACGCTGCCGGCCATCTGGATGGGAAACGCTTATGGACCGCGCCGGGTGCTGATCGGTGCGTCGATCTCGTTCGCCGTGATTTCCCTGGTGACGCCGCTCTCGGCGACGCTGCCGATGCTGCTCACGATGCAGTTCCTCGGCGGCCTCGCGTCGGGATTTTTCATCCCGTTGACGCTTGGGTTCATCTTGCTGAACACACCGCCGCGCTACTGGGCCTTCGGCATCGCGATCTACGCGCTGAACCTCGAGCTCTCGCTCAACATTTCCGCCTCCCTCGAGGGATGGTACGTCGAGCACGCTTCCTGGCATTGGATCTTCTGGCAGAACGTACCGCTCGCGCTCATCATGTCGCTGTGCCTGCATCGAGGCATCCCCGCCCGGCCGACCGTCTCCACGCCCGTGGATCAGTTCGGGTTGCTGTTCGGAGGGACGGGACTCGCGTTCATCTATGCGGCGCTCGATCAAGGCAACCGGCTGGACTGGCTCAACTCGGGCCTGGTATGCGGCCTGTTATCGGGTGGCGCCTTGCTGCTCGCCGCGTTCTTCGTGCACGAGCTCAGCACCCCGCGGCCCTTGATCAACCTCAAAGTGGTATTCGGGCCGCCGATGCCGAGCCAGCTGCTGCTCATCGGCTTCCTGCGCCTGACCATTCTAGCGACGGCCTACCTGATTCCGTTGTATCTGGGGTCCGTGCGCGGCTTTCGGGCCCTCGAGGTCGGCCAGACCTTGGTCTGGATCGCCGCGCCGCAGCTCATCCTGTGTCCGTTGTCCGCACTGATGCTGCGGCGGACGGATGCGCGGCTGGTGGGGTCGATCGGCTTCGTCTTCATCAGCGTCGCCTGCCTCATGGTGGCCTATACGATCACGCCGACCTGGGGGTCGCTGCAGTTTCTGCCCTCGCAGCTGCTGCAAGCGGTGGGGCAGAGTTTCGCGCTGTCCGGCGTGATCTTCTTTGGAGTGCTGCACTTGAGGCCGCAGGATGCCCTCACCTTCGGGGCGGCGCTGCAAACGGCTCGACTCATGGGAGGCGAGATCGGCACCGCCTTCGTATCGACATTCACCCGCATGCGCGAGCAGGCGGCATCGAACCTTCTCGGGCAGCATGTACGGGTGGGCGATCCCGATGTCGCGCAGCGCGTGCGCGCCTACGGCGCGGCCACCACGCGGTGGGTCGACCCCACCGGCGCTCTGCATCGCGGCCAGCTCGTGCTGGGCAACGTGGTGCGGGTAGCGGCGACTTTGCAGGCGGTGATCGACGGCTTCATCGCCGTCGGCGTTCTCACCGCGGTCGCCCTGTTGATCTTGGTGTTCCGCAGCGAGGCGCCGCAGGGACCGGCGTCCGCCGCGCCGCTGTTTCCCGTGCGCGGGGCGAAACAGCCGTGATGCGGACGCGACGTCGCATCCCGCGCATCCCGCGCAGCCCGCTGGCGGCGATCGCCGTAGCCGTTGCCGCGCTCGGCGCCTGCCGCGTCGGCCCGAACTATCACGTCCCCGCACTGCCCGCGAAGGCGGAAGCGCCGCTGGTCTCGGTCGACCCGTTGGCTGAAACGGCGGATCCTCCACCCGATGCGTGGTGGCGTCTGTACAACGATTCTCGTTTGGAGCAGCTGGTTCAGGAGGCATTGCGGGCCAACTTCAATCTGGCGGCGGTGGACGCCAATCTGCGGGCCGCGCGCGCCACGCTCACCGCGGTGCACGCCAACCGCTATCCGACGACGCAAGCCGTCGCGGGCGGTGTTTACGGGCGGGATGCGATTACCGACGAGATTCTCGAGCTCAACGGCCATCCGCCGCAGACTTTCTGGCTGTTCGAGGATTTGTTCCAAGCGTCCTACGAGGTCGACCTCTTCGGCCGTGTGCATCGCGCCATCGAGGCGGCCAACGCCAACGCGGATGCGGTGGCCGCGGCTCGCGACAGCGTGCGGGTGGTGGTGGTTGCCGAAACCACCCGCGCATACGCAGCGGTTTGTGCGCTGGGCGAGGAGCTCACGGCCGCGCGCCATTCACTCGACGTGGTGAGCCGCGAGAGGGACATCACCGTACATCGCCACGAGGCCGGAGCGAACTCCGATTTCGATGTCGCGAGGACCGAGGCGCTGGTGGCCCAGGTGCAGTCCGCCATCCCGCCGCTCGAGGGTCAGCGGCGCGCGGCGCTGTTCGAGTTGACGGCACTTCTCGGCCGAACGCCCGCGAATGCGCCGCTGGAGGTGGAAAGCTGCGAGACCCCTCCGCATCTCGATGCGCTGATGCCCGTGGGGGACGGCGCCGTGCTGATCAAACGGCGTCCCGACGTGCGCGAGGCGGAGAGAAAGCTTGCGGCGGCGACGGCGCAGCTCGGTGTCGCAACCGCCGATCTTTATCCCAGAATCCAATTGATCGGGCTGTATGGGGGTGCCGCGACCGAACTGTCGCAGCTCAACACGAACATCGGGCGGACGTGGGGCATCGGCCCCTCGATCAGCTGGAGCTTCCCGAACTTGGCGGGGCCGCGCGCGCGTGTGCGCCAGGCCAAGGCGGGTGAGGCCGCCGCGCTCGCCGCCTTCGATGCGGTGGTGCTCAATGCGCTCAAGGAGGCCGAACAGGCACTCGCCGCCTACCACGCAGCGCTCGACAACCGTCGAGCGCTGGGCGATGCTCAAGGCAGGGTCCATTCGGCATTCGGCATCGCCCATGACCAGCTCCTGGCCGGCGCGGTGAGCAACCTCGACCTGCTCACCACCGAAGAATTGCTGGTTACGATCGATTCGTCCGTGGCGTCCTCCGATGCCGCGCTGATTCTCGATCAGATCGCCGTGTTCAAGGCGCTCGGCGGCGGCTGGCGGCCCGAGAGCGGCCGGGCGCCATAAGCGGGCGAAGGAACGATGCATGGCTCGATCCTGGCTTCATTCGCTCATCGGATGGCTCTTCGCGAGCCGCGACAAAACCTACCTGGAATACGGACCTTTTGCCGCCGTGCTCAAATCATCGGGCGAGCCCGCGCCACTGACCCTGCTTTCCATGCGCGGCGCCGAGGCGGCCGCGGTGATCGGCCGGATCGAGCAGGCGCTCTGCGCCGATGACGCCGTTCGAGGAGTCGGCGCGCTGTTCGCGAGCCCCGACTGGCGGCCGCATCTCATCGGTGCGGTGGCGCTCATCCTGGACTCCGGCAGGCGTCTCGATCCGATGGCGATGTGGCAAGCCATCGACGCCGGAAGCTGGGTCACGCCGCAACTCGTGACCACGGCCTATTTCATCGATCCGTCGTTTGCCGCCCGAGTGAGGGAGCGGATCGATGCGCAATGCGCCGTAACGGTGCCCGCGAATCTGTCGGCCGCGGAGCGTCACCGCGCAACCGGTCCCGCGACTCCCGAGCAACGATCGGCAAAGCTCCTGGCCTCGCTGGTCAGGATCGGGATGCTCGTCCCGGGGCTGACCGGATGGCTGAGAGCGGCGGCGAGCCGCCCCGAACTCGCGGCCCTGCAAGGCGCCGACCGGGACAAGTCGGGCAACATCGCGGAGAACTGGCTCAAGAACGTCGAGAGGCAATTCAGGTCGCGGGGCCGCACGCTCGCGCCGGCGGGACGCCCCAATTGAGGCAGGGTGTGGCATGCGACGATCCGGAGCCGATCGAGGGGCTCACCCCGTGTCCGCACCGGCCGCCTTGCTCGGCATGCCCCCGATTCGGCGAGCGGGGCATCGCGCCCGCCGCCGAGCGCGCGCTCGATGAGCTGGCGAAAACGCACGGGTTGCCGAAGGTCGGAATCGTCTCGGGGCCGTATGCCGGATTTCGGCTGCGCGCGCGGCTCGCCATCCGCGGAAGGCTCGGCTCGCCGAAGCTCGGGCTCTTCGAAGTCGGATCCCACCGGGTGGTCCACATTCCGAATTGCCGGGTTCATCATCCCCTGATCAACCGCGTCGCGAACGTGGTGCGTCGCGCCCTGGTCGAGGCGCGCATCACCTCTTACTCCGACAAGGCACACGCGGGAATCGCCCGCTACCTGCAGGTCGTGGTGGAGCGGGCCTCGCAGAGCGCTCAAGTGGTGATCGTCGCCCATAGTGCGACCGCCGAGCCCTTGGCCGGGTGCTGCGCGCTGATCCGCGAGCGGCTTGGCGGCGATCTGCACAGCCTTTGGTTCAATTCGAACCTGGAACATACGAACATCATCATGGGCCCGGCGTTCGAGAATCTGGGCGGACCGGCAGCCGTGGTGGAGAGCTTCGGCGGGTCTTCCGTTCACTATCCCCCCGGCGCCTTCGGTCAGAGCAATCTCGACATCGCGCAGCGAATCATCGAGCACGTGCGCGCGCGGATCCCCGCGCAGGCGCGTGTCGCCGAATTCTATGCGGGCGTCGGCGCCATTGGATTGTCGGTGCTGGACCGCGTGGCTGAGATCCGCTTGAACGAACTGAGCCCGCACTCGCTGCAGGGGCTCGCGCTCGGGATGGAGCATCTGGCACCGGCCGAGCGCGCCAAGGTCACGGTCGCGCCGGGGACCGCCGCCTCGGCACTCGAGGCCGCTTGCGGATCCCAAGTCGTCATCGTCGACCCGCCGCGCAAGGGGCTCGAACCTGCGCTCACGGCGCACTTTCGCGATCATCCTCCCGATCGCCTGCTCTACATCAGCTGCGGGCTGACCTCTTTGCTCGACGATGTCGCGAGGCTCACCTCGGCGCGGGCGATGCGCCTGGCGGAACTCACGGCGTTCAACCTGATGCCGTTCACGGACCATGTGGAAACGGTTGCGAGGCTGGAGCGCTGCTAGCGCGCGACGAATGCGCGCTCGATCACGTAGTCTCCCGGCTCACCGACATGCGGTGAGATCCGAAAGCCGCGTGCGTCGAGCATGGCCGATAGGTCGGTGAGCATCGCGGGGCTGCCGCAAATCATCACCCGATCGTCGGCGGGATCGAGCGCGGGAAGCCGTACGTTCTCGAACAGCTCGCCGGACTCGATCAGCGAGGTGACGCGCCCCTGATAGCGGAATCGCTCGCGCGTCACGGTGGGAAAGTACACCAGCTGCTTGCGCACCTGCTCGCCCAGATACTCGTGCTCGGTAAGATCCCATTCGATGAAATCCCGATAGGCGAGCTCGCTGCGGAAGCGCACGCCGTGCACCAGGATGATCTTCTCGAAGCGCTCGTAGATGGCTGGATCCTTGATCAAGCTCATGAAGGGGGCGAGCCCGGTGCCGGAGCTCAACAGATACAGGCGTTTGCCCGGCTTGAGATCATCGAGCAGCAGTGTCCCCGTGGGCTTCCTGCTGACCAGCACCTCATCGCCGGGCTTGATGTGTTGAAGGCGGGAGGTGAGGGGCCCCGATGCCACCTTGATGCTCAAGAATTCCAGGAAATCCTCGTGATTCGCGCTGGCGATGCTGTAAGCGCGCATCAGCGGCTTGCCGTCGATCATCAAGCCCAGCATGACGAAGTGGCCGTTCTGAAACCGCAGGCTCGGATCCCGGGACGTGGTGAAACTGAATACGGTTTCGTTCCAGTGACGGACCGACAACACCCGTTCGCTGCCGATTGCCGCCATCTAAAGCTGACGTTGTTTCGCGACTTCCGCGGGTGTTACCGTGCCATGCTTGCCGCCGAAATGCGCCACGACGTAGTTCGCGAGCGCGGAAACCTCGGTGTCGGAGTAGGCGTCGCCGAACGCCGGCATGAACACCTCGTTGTCGCCCACGCGGTATTTGGCCCCTTGAAGGATGACCTGGGTGACATTGACCGCGGCGGCGTCGTTGACGCCGCGCGTACCGCTCAACGACGCATAGGGAGTTTCGCGCCCCGGGCCGTTCCACTGATGGCAGCCGGCACAGGCTCCCTCGAAGAGCTGCAATCCCTGGGTGTTCGACTCGAGCTCGTCCGCACCCGGCAACACGGCCGTGGAACCCGCCAGTGCGGCGGCTCCAGAGTCCGCCTCCACCGGGTGCTTGCCTTCGCGCGCGGGTATCGTGTGTAAGTAAGCGACCAGGGCGGCCGCATCCTGAGCGTTCAGAAATTGCAGGCTGTGCGCCACGGCCTCGCCCATGGGACCGGCCGCGGAGTCATGCCCGGGGGCGTGACCGGTGGCGAGATACGCGAGGACATCGGCGTCGGACCAGGCGCCGATGCCGTACTTGGCGTCCGCAGTAATGTTGTAGGCGCGCCATCCCTGCAGCTCCTCACCGGCGAGCTCCCGGCCGTGCTCGAGTCCGAAGCCGATGTTGCGCGGCGTGTGACATTCACCGCAGTGACCGAGCGCGGTGGCGAGGTAGGCGCCGCTGTTCCACTGTTCGGGCTTCGAGGCGTCCGGAACGAAGCGCGCGCTCTTGAAAAACGCGGCGTTCCAGAAAGTCATGGCCCAGCGCTGGTTGAACGGGAAACCGAGATCGTCGGGCCGATTGGGCTCCGCGATCGCCGGCAAGCTCATGAGATACGCCTTGATCGCGAGCGCATCGTCGCGGCTCAGAGCCGTATACGAGGTGTAGGGGAAGGCGGGATACAGATGCTGCCCGTCCTTGCGCACTCCCTCGCGCACGGCCCGCACGAATTCCTCGTCGCTGTAGCCGCCGATGCCTTGGTTTGGATCCGACGTGATATTGGTGGAATAGATGGTTCCGAACGGCAACTTGAACGCCACGCCTCCGGCGAACGGCTTGCCCGACTCCGGCACCGTGTGGCAGGCGACGCAGTCGGCCGCCTTGGTGAGGTACTCGCCGCGCGCCACGAGGGCCGCCGAAGCGGGCGCGCCGGCGATCGCCGGCGCGGCGCCGGCGGCGGAATCGGTTCGGTTCAGCGCCAGCACCGCGATGAGGCCGATGATCGCCAAGGCAGCGATGACCGTGAGGACTCTTTTCATACAGGCACCCTCGTGTGCTCGAGATCGACCGGCGGCGCACCCGCGGTCACGGACTTCAAGGCTGCGCCGTCGGCGATCAAGTGGTGTTTATCCACCGGCAAGGAGCGAAGCCTCACGCCGGTGGCCGCAAAAATCGCGTTGCAGAGCGCGGGCGCGGCGATGGCCGTGCCCACCTCGCCGAGGCCGCCCGGCGGCTCCGAGCCGTCCACGCGATATACCTCGACCTGCGGCACCTCGTTCATCCTAAGATTGCGATAGTCGTGGAAGTTGCTCTGCTCGAATGCGCCGTCCTTCAAGGTGATGGCGCTGTACAGGGCGGCGCTCAAGCCGAACAGCAGGCCGCCCTGGACCTGCGCCTCGACGGAACTCGGATTGATGGCGATGCCGCAGTCGATCGCCGCGACCGCGCGGCGCAGCCGCACCTCACCCTGCGGCGTGACCTCGGCCTCCACGATGAGGCACACATGGCTTCCGAACGGCGAGCCGAGGGCGACGCCGCGCCCGACTCGAGGGGGAAGGGCGCCCGCGCCCCAACCGATCTTGCGTGCCGCGAGCTCGAGCACTCCCAAGGCGCGCGAGTCCTTGGCGAGCAACACACGGCGGTAGTCGATCGGATCCTTTCCCGCGGCGTGGGCGAGCTCGTCCATGAAACTTTCTATCACGAAGAGGTTGTGCGTCGGGCCGACACCGCGCCACCAGCCGAGCTCGAGGCCCGCGGGCATGTCGTGCCGGACCCAATTCACGTCCAGATTCGGAATGGCGTAAGGCGTCTCCGCGGCGCACTCGATGATGTCGTCGTCCATGCCGTCCTTGCCCATCGCCGCGGGCATCCAGCGGGCGAGCACGGTGCCGGAGGTGATGTGATCGCCGTACCAGACCGGCCTGCCGTCCGATCCCAGCACTGCGGATATCCGGTCGTAGTACATGGGGCGCACGATGTCGTGTCGGATGTCTTCTTCGCGCGTCCAGATGATCTTCACAGGGTAGGGAACCTGCTTCGCGAAGCGCACCGCCTGTTCCACGGAATCGTGGTCCAAGCGCCGGCCGAAGCCGCCGCCGATGTAGTGGTTGTGCAGGATGATCTTGTTCTCGGGCAGTCCGGTGACCTGGGCGGCGGCGCTCACGCACCGCACCGGCACCTGGGTGCCTACCCAGATCTCGCAACGGTCGGCGGAGACCTGCACCGTGGTGTTCAAAGGCTCCATGGGCGCATGCGCCAGCATCGGGAGTTGGTACAGCGCCTCGACGGTCCTGCCGTCCGTGGGTTTCGAGCCGACCTTGCGCCCGGGAATGACGGGGCCATTCTGCGAGCGCTCGGCGAGCGCCTGCGTGAGCTTCGCGGTCGTGAGATCGGCGTTGGAGCCCGGATCCCACACGATGTCGAGCGCCTCCAGTCCGCGCTTGGCGGCCCAGAAATGCTCGCCGATCACCGCGACCGCGTTGTCGATCTTGAGCACGTCGATGACGCCGGGCAGCGCCCGCGCGCGCTTGTCGTCCACCGAACGCACCGTGCCGCCATGGGTGGGACATGCCTTGACGGTGGCGATCCTCATGCCCGGCACCTTCACGTCGATTCCGAACTCGGTGATGCCCGCCACCTTCGCGGGCGAATCGACGCGGCGCAGCGGCTTCCCGATGAGCGTGAATGCCGCCGGCTCCTTGAGCGCCACCTTGGCCGGAATCGGAAGGGCGGCCGCCGCTTTCGCGAGCACCCCATACGTGAGCTTGCGCCCGGAATCAGCGTGGGTGACGACACCGCGCTTCACGGAACAGGTCGACGGATCCACCGTCCACCGAACGGCGGCGGCGCTCACCAGCATGGAGCGGGCCACCGCGCCCGCTTCGCGCAGCACGCCCCAGTGAGAGCGGGTGCTGGTCGAGCCGCCGGTGATCTGGCCGCCCAACAAGGGAATGCCGTACAGAGCCTCGTTGGGTGGAGCGTGCTCGACGGCGATCTGGTCCATGCCGACATCGAGCTCTTCGGCCAGCATCGCGCAGGCCCCCGTGTAAATACCCTGGCCCATCTCGACGTTCGGCATGACCAGACGCACCGGTCCCTCGGGCTCGATCCGGATGAACGCGTTCGGCGCGAACGGCGGATTGCCGTCGGCGAGCGCAGCAGCGGCATCGCCTTCCTGGCGTCGCGCACTGATGAAGGCGTTCGCCTTGCCCGATCCGAGCCAGAGAAAGGCGAGCGAGAGGCCCCCCGCCGTGATCGCCCGCCGGCGCCCGAGATCGACGGGGCGCTGCGTCACCGAGCTCATGTCGCGTCCGAGGCGAGAGTTTGCAATACCTCGGCGTTCCCGGTCGCAGCCTGCTTGATGGCCGCGCGGATGCGCACGTAGGTCCCGCAACGGCAGATGTTGCCCGACATGGCGGCGTCGATGTCGGCGTCGCGTCGGGATTCGGCGTTTCGTGCGAGCAGTGCCGCCGCCGACATGATCTGGCCGGACTGGCAGTAGCCGCACTGCGACCACGTCGACGTCGATCCACGCCTGCTGGACCTTCTTGCCCGCTCGGCGTCGCGCCGATGCCCTCGATGGTGGTGATCGGCCTGCCGGCGACGGCCGCACCGGCGAGCACGCAGGAGCGGACCGGCTGACCGTCGAGATGCACGGTGCAGGCGCCGCATTGGCGCCATGCCGCAACCGAACTTCGTGCCCGTGAGCCCGATCATATCGCGCAGCACCCAAAGCAGCGGCATGTCCGGCGGAACGTCGACCGAGTATTTCCCGCCGTTGATGTCCAGTGAATACATGACCCAATCCCGGTGGCTGATGCAGCGCATCCCATTGTGCGAGATTGTGCGGAAAGGTCAACAGCGGCGGAGCCGATGCATCGCGACAGCAGCGCCGCGGAGCGGGTAGACTATCGTGGTCGTACGAGGGGGGGGCGTACCCACGGTCGGTGGGATGATCATGGCGAACGACCGGCACGAATGGTTCCTTAAACAGATCTTGCGCCACGGGGCTGCGCTGCACCGGTATCTGCGCCGCTTCACGTCCGGGTCGGAGGACATCGAGGATTTGGTCCAGGAGACCTACGTCCGCATTTATGCGATCGAGGATCGCGATGCGGTGGCCTCGCCGCGCGCTCTGCTGTTTCGCATCGCCCACAATCTCGCGGTGGAGCGGGCCCGCCGGCAGATCTCGCGCGCCACCGACACGGTGGCGGATTTTGCGCCTCTGGACGTCGATAGTCAGGAGGTGCCGCCGGACGAACAAATCGATTCCAGCCGGCGCTTCGAGTCCTTTTGCGCTGCGGTGGACCGGCTGCCGCCGCTATGCCGCCGCGTTTTCGTGCTGCGCAAGGTTTACAAACTGTCTCATACGGAAATCGCGGAAGTGTTGGGCGTCTCTCACAGTACCATCGAAAAGCACGTGGCGAAGGGGCTGCTCCGATGCCGGGACTACCTGCGGGACCACGGCATGCTCGACGCTTCCGAGCCGGTCGGTTCCGGCGATACACGCCGCCGCGCCCTTGACCGGGGGGACGGCGGATGAGCGACATCGTCAAATTACGCACTCGTGCCGAGATCGACGAAGAGGCGGCCGAATGGACCTGGCGCATGGACGGCGAAGCGGTGGGTCCCGGGGATCGCGAGGCGTTCGAAACCTGGCTTCGGCAAGATGTACGGCACCGCCGCGCCTTCGAAGAATCCTCCAAGGTCTGGCGGATGCTGGACGGGTTGGGCACCGCCAAGCGCGATGAGAAATTGGCGACCTTCGCGGACGCCGCACGGCATGCGCCGGCTCATTCGTCGCCGCGCTGGTGGCTCGGCGCCGCCGCGGCCGTCCTCCTCGGCGCGCTCGCCGCCGTATTGTGGATGAGCGCGGGCAGCGAAATGCAGACCTTCTCCACGGCAGTCGGCCAGCAGCGGGACGTGCCTCTGGCGGACGGTTCGATCGTCAGCTTGAATACCAATACCATCGTCGAGGTGGACCTGACACGCCGCAACCGTCAGATCCACCTGCGCAAGGGAGAGGCGCACTTTCGGGTCGCGCACGATCGCTCGCGACCATTCCTGGTCCATGCGGGCGATGCCGTGGTCCGCGCCGTGGGCACCGAGTTCGAAGTCCGCCTGCTCGCCGATCAACACGTCGATATCGTGGTCAACGAGGGGCGGGTGGAGGTCCAGGCGACACCTTCGGGATCGGGTCCCAACACCGGGCCCGCACCCGGGCGCCGGCCCGCGGCGGCGCTGCGGGCGGTCCATGCGGGGGAGAGGCTCTCGACCGCCAGCGCGGACTACTCGGTAAAGGAAATCACGCCCGAGCAGTTGTCGAGCGAGATGGCCTGGCGCGAAGGCGCCATCATTTTCGACGGCGAACCGTTGTCGCAGGCCATTGCGGAGATCGAGCGATACACGGATGCCCGCATCGTGATCAGCGATCCCGAAACTGCGGCGCTGCGCGTGGGCGGCCGCTTTCGCACCGACGATGTGCCGGATTTCTTCCGGGGCCTCGAATCGGCCCTGCCCATCGCCATCCGCCGCGCCCCGGACGGCGTGATCTATATCGATTCGCGGCGCTGAACCAGCGAGCCGCGCCGAGCCTCCCATTTTGTTTGCCCCGGATAGCGGTTTTTTTCGAGCCGTGCGTCTAGTCATTACAAAGCTCGTCCTGCATCGCCGCGCGGCGATGACGGGGCGGGCCCGGGGGAGTGTCATGCGCACGCGATGGGTGATTCGCTGTCTGGCGCTGGCGTTGATCGGCGCGCAAGCCTACGCCGACGGCGCGGTGCGGCATTTCGACATCCAATCGCAAGGCGCCGCATCGGCTCTCAATGAGTTCGCAAGGCAGGCCGACATCACGCTGGTGTTCTCGTCGGCCCTTGTGGCCAGGCATCAAACCCCCGCGGTCCACGGTGACTTCACGGTCATCGATGGGCTGAAGCGATTGTTGGACGGCACCGGGCTGTCCTTCAATCAAGTGAGTGCGTCCACGATCGCCATCAGTGCGGCGAGCGATGCTGGAGGCCCTCACGAGCCGCCGCCCAACGACACCGGGGCGGCAAGTGACCCGGCCGGCGGCGACAGTCAAAGCAAGGGGGATCGCAAAATGACTCATAGAGGATTGTTTACGCGCATCGCGGGGCTCTTCGCTCTCACCGGCTCGATGCTCTCCGGCGGTCACGCGGGGGCGCAGGATGCGGCAGGACAGGCGGCTCCCGCTCCGGCGGCTGCGGCCGAATCGAGCGCTGCGAATACCAACACATTGGACGAGCTGGTGGTTACGGCGACGGCGCAATCGACCCGAAAGCTCGATGCGAGCTTTCAGGTCACCACCGCGAGCCTCGAGGAGATCCACAACGTGGACCCCTCGAGCTCCGCGGATCTGCTCAAGATCGTGCCGAGCGTGTGGGCGGAGTCCGGCGGCGGTCAGGCCGGACCCAACATCGAGCTCGCGGGCTATCCGGGCGGCAGCGGCGCACCTTATGTGACCTACGCGATCAACGGCTCGCCGATCTATCCGTCCCACAACCTGTCGTTCCTGGACGACTCCTCCATGTTCCGACTCGACGACACGGTCGAGCGCGCGGAAATGGTCCTGGGCGGACCGGGCGTCCTCTACTCCGACGGGCAGATGGGCCTCACCGCCAACTTCATCCTGCGTGAAGGCTCCGAGGTCGAGCACGGCGATCTCGGGATCACCTACGGCTCGGAAGGCATGTATCGGATCGACGGCTTCTACGGCGGGCCGCTGTCCAAGGACTGGTTCTTCAGCATCGGCGGCTTCTATCGCGAATCGGACGGCATTCGCAAATCGCAGTTCCCCGCGGATGACGGCGGACAAGTCACCGCGACCCTCTCGCATACTCTCGATCAGGGCAAGGTGATGTTTTACTTCCGTGAACTGAACGACAAGAACCTGTTCATCGCGGACATTCCCCTGGTCGCGACCGGCACCGGCAAGAACGTGTCGTACTCGGCGTTTCCCGGCTTCAACCCGATGACCGGCTGGTACGCCGGCACCGGGATCCAAGGGCTGTCCGTGCAGGAGTGTCCCGGCTGCGCGCCATTGACCGCGAATCTCGCCAATGGGCGCGGCTCGAACCTGCACACCTTCGGCGGCGATCTCGACCTCGACGTGGCGGACGGCGTGCACTTGTCGAACAAGGCGCAATTCACCGGGGGCGACATGCCGACGACCGGCATCTTCACCGGCAGCGCACCGCCTGAAACCATGTCCGCCTTCATCGCGAGCGCGATCACGTCGGCAAACGCCGCCCTCGCGGGGACGGGCATCAAGCCCGCGACCGGCGGTACGGCCACGTATGTGAACGGCGGTGGCGCGGTCAATCCGAATCAATACGTGATGACCAACGGCTACTGGGTCGTGGACAAGCAGCTGCAATCGTTCACCGACGATCTGCGCTTCACCTTCGATGTCGTGCCAGGGAACAAGCTCACCGTCGGCGGCTACCTCGCGGTATACCATTCGGATGACACCTGGTACCTCGGCAACAACGAGCTCATGACGGCGACGCCGAACTCCAGCCTGATCGACCTCACCCTGAACAACGGCGCCATCATCTCCGAGAACGGCCTAACCAGCGCCTCGACGTTCACGCTGGTCGACAACTACTCGGGCCGCAATGTCGCGCTGTTCGCCACGGATAACTGGCGCATCAATCAGTGGGTGCTCGATGCCGGCTTCCGCGTCGAGCAGCAGCAGGTGAGCGGCACCATCGAGAACGACACGAACGAGGCGATCACCACGAATCCGCTGAGCCTCTGGAACAGCTCCGTGAGCGTTCCGAACGGCACCTGGACCAGCTATAGCTGCGACGAGACCATCGCCCTCGCCAACTCGCATGAGTGCACGGAATTCAAGAAGACCAAGCCCTCGGGTGCCATCGGCGCGACCTACGAGATCACCGATCACATGAGCGTCTATGGGCGCGGCGACTACGGCGTGCATTTCCCGAGCTTCGATGACCTGCGCAGCGGCACGCCGCAGACCGAGAACATCCGCAACCTCCAGCTCGGCTATCGCGTCCAGACGCCGACCCTGTACTCGGACGTTCGACGTGTTCCGTCGCACGTTCTCGGGCGTGCCGTTCCAGCAGTTCGTGACCACCTCGACCGGCATCGAGAACATCGCCTTTTCCTACGGCACGAGCAGCACCGGTATCGACTTTTCCGAGGTGTGGCAGCCCATCGAGCACGTGAGCCTCGGACTCACCGGCAACTGGCAGGATTCGGTCTACACGCACATCATCCTGTCGGGCAGCGAGGGCGCCGACGGCAACGTGCTGCAGCGTCAACCGCGCTTCCAGGCGCGCCTGACTCCGGCCTACGACCTGCCGGTGCCGTGGGGGAACGTCCGCTTCCAGCTGACCTACAGCTACATCGGGCTGCGCTACTCCGATCCGGGCAATGCCCAGGTGCTGCCGTCCTATCAGACGCTCGATGCGGGCATCATTTCTCAGATCGGCGAACACTTCGAGGTGCGGCTGCAGGGCTCGAACCTCACCAACGAGCTCGGCGTGACGGAACAGGACGCGCGTGCCCTGAGCGGCACCAGCGGTACGTCCGGCGGCTTCGCGCTCGGGCGCCCGATTTTCGGACGCGAGGAGAACATCCAGCTGAAGTATAAATTCTGATCCGGGGATGCGCGCGCGGCGGTGTGACCGATCGGGTCACGCGCCGCGCCTGCGCATGGCATCATCCGGCCATGAACACCTCGCACGCTACTGACGGGCAAGCGGCCAACGGCACCTACACCGACGCGCCGGATTTGCGCCTGGTGGTGTTCGCGCTGTTTTTCATCTTCGGCGGCATCACCAGCTTGAACGACGTGCTCATCCCGAAGCTCAAGGGCCTGTTCACGCTCACCAATGGCGATGTCATGCTGGTGCAATCAGCGTTCTTCGGCGCCTATTTCATCATTTCACTGCCGGCAGCGTCCGTGGTGCGCAAGATCGGCTACATGCGCACGGCGGTGCTCGGCTTGTTGATGATGACGGCCGGATGCCTGCTGTTCATCCCGGCGTCCTCATTCGGAGTTTTCGGCGTGTTCCTCGCGGCGCTGTTCGTCCTCGCGGCCGGCGTCACGGTGGTGCAAGTCGTCGCGAATCCATTGATCTCGATGCTCGGTCCTCCGCGCACGGCGCACAGCCGTTTGACTTTCGCGCAGGCATTCAATTCGCTCGGGACCACGATCTTTCCCTACGTCGGCTCCATACTCATCCTGCAATCCTTGTCGAAGGTCGACCCGGCGCGGCTCGGCGAGGCGGCGCGAATCGCGCTCAGAAGCCAGGAGACGCCGGTGATCGCCGACACCTACCTCGGCATCGCTGCCGCGCTGGTGATTCTGGCCGCGGTGGTCTGGCTGCGCCGAAACCGTTTGAAGGAGGTCTCCCACCAGGACCACTCGGTGCTCGGCCATCCCTTCGCATTGCTCCGGCAGCGGCGTTTCCGTTTCGGTGCGCTGTGCATATTCCTCTATGTCGGCGCGGAAGTGGCGATCGGCTCCTCCATCGTCCTGTATCTGATGCAGAAATCGGTTCTCGGGCTGAATGCGGAGCAGGCGGGCAAGCATGTCCCGTTCTATTGGGGCGGCGCCATGCTGGGGCGCTTCGTGGGCGCCTATCTGCTGCGTCTCTTCTCCCCCGGCAAAATTCTGGCGTGCGACGCCGCCGTGGTGATCGGGCTGCTCTTGATCTCGGCCACCACGCAAGGCGCCGTGTCCGGATGGGCGCTGCTCGCCATCGGGCTGTTCAACTCCATCATGTTTCCCACCATCTTCTCGCTCGCCTGCGAGGGATTGGGGCCCAGGGCGGCCGAAGGCTCGGGGATCATCTGCATGGCCATCGTCGGCGGTGCCATCGTTCCGTGGATCACCGGCCACGCCGCGGACTGGCACGGATGGCAGTTCGCGCTTGCGGTGCCCGCACTTTGCTATGCCGGCATCTTGGGCTTCGGCGTGTATGCGCGCAGGCCTCATTCGGCCCGCGAGAATTGAGGTCCATGCGGTCGGCGCGTCGCCGGTTTGTCGTTGCCGCCGCGCTCGCGGGCGCGTGGCTCATCAATGCTCCCGCGCACGCGCAATCAGCGGCGGCGCCCGAACCGCCGCAGGCTCTGTTCAAGGACCTGTTCGTCGCGGTTCAGACCGCGCGGATCTACACCGACGGCAAGACATTTGCCGACGCCACTCCGAAGGCCGCGCCGGACCGGATCCTCGCGCGCTTTCACGCAGAGCGGCCGGCATCCGCGGCTGCGCTCAAAGCCTTCGTCGAGGCGAACTTCGCGCTCCCCGCACCGGTCATCGCAGCACCGGCCGCCGCGAGCATCGTGCCCATCGACGATCACATCGATCAGCTATGGTCGCAGTTGACGCGCTCGACGCCGAGCGCGCCGGCCTACAGCTCGATCCTGCCGCTGCCGAAACCCTACGTCGTCCCCGGAGGCCGCTTTCGCGAGATCTACTACTGGGATTCTTACTTCACCATGCTCGGTCTCATCGAAAGCGGCCGAGCCGATCTGGTGGCGGACATGGTGAGCGATTTCGCTCACTTCATCGACGCTTATGGTCACGTGCCGAACGGCGCGAGGACCTACTACCTGAGCCGCTCGCAACCGCCGTTTTTTTTCGAGATGATCGCCCTGACCTCACGCGCCGATCCTGCGGCGGCCTTTGCCCGCTTTCGTCCGCAGCTCGAGCGGGAGTATGCCTTCTGGATGCAGGGGGAGTCGGGACTCCCCGCCGGCAGCGCCCGCCGGCGCGTGGTAGCGATGCCGGACGGCTCGATCCTCAATCGTTACTGGGACGATCGGGACACCCCGCGCGACGAAGCCTATGCCGAGGACCTGACACTGGCGCGCGCCAGCCGCCGGCCGGCCCGAACCGTGTATCGGGATATCCGAGCCGCGGCCGAGAGCGGCTGGGATTTCGGCTCGCGCTGGTTCGCCGACCCTGAGGACAGCTCGAGCATCGATACCACCGAGATCGTACCGGTCGATCTCAACAGCCTGCTGTTCGGGCTGGAAAATGCCATCCGCGCGGGCTGTGAGCGCGAGGCCGATGCGGCTTGTGTCCGCGAGTTCACGCGCCGCGCCGCCGCCCGGCAGGCCGCCATCGACCGCTATCTCTGGAATGCCGCGCGGCATGTGTACTTCGATTACCGCTGGACACTCCGCGAGCCCATCGCCCGCCTGTCCGCGGCGACCCTGTACCCGTTGTTCGTCTCGATCGCCTCCGATGCGCAGGCATCGGCGGTATCGTCCGCCGTCCGCCGGGAGTTGCTCCAACCGGGGGGGCTCGTGACGACGCCGTTGCAAACCGGACAGCAATGGGATGCTCCGAACGGATGGGCGCCCATCCAATGGATCGGGGTGGAGGGATTGCGCCACTACCATGAGGACGGACTCGCCGAGATGATCGCGTGCCGCTGGATGGGCAATGTCAAGGCGGTGTACCGGCAGAGCGGCAAGCTGGTCGAAAAATACGACGTGATTCGCACCGACCGCAAGGGCGGAGGGGGCGAGTATCCGACGCAAGACGGTTTCGGATGGACCAACGGGGTGATGCGAAAGCTCGAGGCCCTGTATCCGACGGACGCCGCCCTGGAGCGAGCGGATCAATGTCCGACGGGGGCAGCCATCGCCGAGGGACCCGCAGCGGGCGCTCAGTGACATGACGCGGCCGGGCGCAGTGTCAGCGCCAACCTACTCCGCATCGCGCGCTTTGCGGCTGGGCGCAGCCGCCGCGCATCACGTAGCTTACCGGGGTGCGCTCACTCCTGCGGATCTACTATCCCGCGCAGATCTTCCTGCTGGGCGCCGAATTCACGCGCGTGTTCGCGTACTCTCAGGGATCTCACGTTGCATCGGCAGGAACATTGCATGCCTCTACCCATTGAGCAATATGCCCTGATCGGGGACCTTCATACCGCGGCATTGGTCGGTCTCGACGGTTCCATCGATTGGCTGTGCTTTCCGCAGTTCGATTCGCCGGCGTGTTTCGCTGCGCTCCTGGGCCAGCCGGAGCACGGCCGCTGGCAGATCGCACCGGTCGAAAAGGTCCTTGCGGTGAGGCGACGGTATCGAAGCAACACGCTGATTCTGGAGACCGAGTTCGACACGGAGCGCGGAAGCGTTCGCGTCACGGATTTCATGCCGCTGTCCGACCATCGCTGGGACGCGGTGCGGGTGGTGGAGGGGCTTCGCGGCCGGGTCTCCATGCGCATGGATCTCATCGTGCGTTTCGACTATGGCTGCGTCGTGCCCTGGGTGCGCAAGGTCGATGGCGTGCTCTTGATCACCGCCGGTCCGGATACCCTCGAACTCAGCGGCTCGGTTCCCGCACAGGGCGAAGACATGAAGACCGTGGCGGCGTTCACCGTCGATGCCGGCCAGCGCGAGTCATTCTCGCTTAACTACCGGCCCTCGCATCTCGACACCATGCCGGCGGCGGATAGTGCGAGGGAGCTCGAGAAGACCGAGGCGCTTTGGAAGCGCTGGTCCGGCCGCTGCAAGCTCAAGGGGCGATGGGACGAGGCCGTGATGCGTTCGCTCATCACCTTGAAGGCGCTGATCTACCGGCCGACCGGTGGAATCATCGCCGCGCCGACCACATCGCTCCCCGAAATGCCGGGCGGCGTGCGCAATTGGGATTACCGCTATTGCTGGCTTCGCGATGCCACCTTCACCTTGAACGCGCTGCTCATCGCCGGTTACGTTCGGGAGGCCACGGCGTGGCGGGAATGGCTGCTGCGCGCGGTCGCAGGATCGCCGAACGCTTTGCAGATCCTGTATGGGATCACCGGG
This sequence comes from uncultured Gammaproteobacteria bacterium, assembly GCA_963730565.1. Classification (GTDB taxonomy): domain Bacteria; phylum Pseudomonadota; class Gammaproteobacteria; order Steroidobacterales; family Steroidobacteraceae; genus Bog-1198. The sequence goes on along the minus strand of CAVSSU010000043.1, from coordinate 43,324 downwards.
GTACGCCGCCTCGACGAATACGAGATCGATTGGCTGCCGGGATACCAGGGCGCGGCGCCGGTGCGCATCGGCAACGCCGCGTCCCGCCAGTTCCAACTCGACGTGTTCGGCGAGGTCATGGACACGCTGCACCTGGCCCGGCTCAGCGGGTTGGATCCGGAGCCTGCGGCGTGGAACCTGCAGGTGGCGCTGCTCGAGTTCCTCGAATCGCGGTGGAGGCTTCCCGACAATGGAATTTGGGAGGTGCGCGGCCCTCCGCAACACTTCACCCATTCGAAAATCATGGCCTGGGTGGCCTTCGACCGCGTCATCAAGGATGCGGAGCAGGACGATCTCGAAGCTCCGCTCGAGCGCTGGCGCGGGTTGCGCGCTCGGATTCACGCGGAGATCTGTGAGCGCGGTTTCGACGCCGGCCGCAACACCTTCGTGCAATCGTACGAGTCCTCCCACCTCGATGCGAGCCTGCTGCTCATTCCGCAAGTGGGCTTCCTGCCGCCCGACGATCCGCGGGTGCGCGGCACCATCGCAGCCATCGAGCGCGAATTGATCATCGATGGATTGGTGTTGCGCTACTCGACGGAGTCGGGTGTCGACGCATTGCCGGCCGGCGAGGGCGCATTTCTGCCTTGCTCTTTCTGGCTGGCCGATTGCTATGCACTCACCGGGCGTCGCGCGCAAGCCGAGGCACTGTTCGAGCGCCTGCTCTCGCTGCGTAATGACGTGGGGCTATTCGCCGAGGAATACGATCCGCGCACCGGCCGCATGCTCGGCAACTTTCCCCAGGCATTGACCCACATGGCGCTGGTCAATACCGCGCGCTTGCTGTCGATGCCGGAGCACGAGGCGCAAAGCGCGAGCGCCCAAGGCGAACGTCCGACCAACGCAAGCGCACAGGCGGCAACCGCCGGCGAACAAAACGGAGCGGCGGATGATGCGATGTCGCCCAAGCAGATCAAGACGGTGACGGAGTCGTCGCCGGACCCGTCGGACCTCAAATCGAATTGAGAATGCTTATCGATTTGCGCTGATCGAAATTCTCTTGCCTGGAGCGAGAAAACGCGCAAAATAAGCCCCCTTTTCACGATGGGGATTTGATTCCATGCAACACAAAATGTCTCGTCGCGCGATGGTCAAGCGCAGCCTGCTCGCCGGTGCGCTGGTCCCTGCAATGGGTCTGATCGGCAACGGCGCGGACGCAGCGGCATTGCCTCTGCTCGATCCGAATGACCCCCAGGCGAAATCCCTCGGCTACGTTCCCGACGGGAGCAAGGTCAATGCGGCGGCGAATCCGACCTTCAAGCCGAGCCAGAAGTGCAACACCTGCGCGCAGTACCAGGGCAAGGCGACCGACGCCACGGCGGGCTGCAACATCTTCGCCGGCCACAGCGTCCCTGCCGCCGGTTGGTGCAAGGTCTGGGCGCAAAAGCCGGCCTGATCCGTCATTCCTAGGGTACGCCGGGCACGAGTGATCGCGCCCGGCGTGCTGAGGAAGCCTCGAATCCGATCCGGTCATCGACCGGGATCACGGAATCGGGAGGCTAGCTGCGCGGATTTCTGCAAGCGCCATCAGCGGCGCAACATCGACTTGATGCCCCGGATGGCCTGCCGGATGCGGCTCTCGTTCTCGATCAGGGCGAACCGCACGTAGCCGTCGCCGTAATCGCCGAAGCCGATTCCCGGTGACACCGATACCTTGGCCTGCGCCAACAGCTGTTTCGAGAACTCGAGCGATCCGAGCGCGCGATGGCGCTCGGGGATCCGCGCCCAGACGTACATCGACGCCTTGGGCACCTCGACCGGCCAGCCCGACTCGATGAGCCCCTTGACCAGCACGTCGCGGCGGCGCTGATATTGCGCGGCGATATCCTTCACGCATTGCTGGTCGCCTTCCAGGGCAGCGATCGCAGCCACTTGGAGCGGCGTGAACGTGCCGTAATCGTGGTAGCTCTTGATGCGCGACAGCGCGCTCACGAGCTCGCGGTTCCCGACCATGAATCCGATCCGCCAGCCCGCCATGTTGTAGCTCTTCGAGAGCGTGAAGAATTCCACGGCAACTTCCTTGGCGCCCGGAACCTGCATGATCGATGGTGCTTTCCAACCATCGAACACGATGTCGGCGTAGGCGAGGTCGTGCACGACGAGGATGTCGTATTGACGTGCGAGCGCGATCACCCGCTCGAAGAAATCGAGCTCGACGCACTGCGCGGTCGGATTGGACGGAAACCCGAGCACCATCATCTTGGGTTTGGGGTAGCTGCCGCGGATCGCCCGCTCGAGCTCGCTGAAGAAATCGACATCGGGAGCGATCGGCACCGAGCGGATATCGGCGCCAGCGATCACGGCGCCGTAGATATGAATGGGGTAGCTCGGATTGGGCACGAGAACCGTGTCCCCGCGCTCCAGCACCGCCAGCATGAGATGCGCCAGGCCCTCCTTGGAGCCGATGGTGACGACGGCCTCGTGGTCGGGGTCGATCGATGCGCCGTAGCGCTCCTCGTACCAGTGAGAGATGGCGCGCCGCAATCTCGGAATGCCCTTCGAGGTCGAGTAACCGTGGGTGTCCGGGCGCTGGGCGGCCTCCACGAGCTTCGCGACGATATGCGCAGGCGTGCGCCCGTCGGGATTGCCCATGCTCATGTCGATGATGTCCTCGCCGCGCCGCCGGGCCGCGAGCTTGAGCTCGGCGGTCACATTGAATACATACGGGGGCAACCGTTCGATGCGCGCGAAACGCCGCTTTCCGGCGGAAGGGTCGGACATGTCAATGCTCCGTATACACGACCTTGCCGCCGACCAGGGTCATGGTCACGCGGGTCTTGCCGATAGTGTCGGGGCTCACGCTGAAGATGTCCTGGGAAAGCACCGCGAGGTCCGCGAATTTGCCGGTCTCGAGCGTGCCGAGTCGATCCTCCTCGCGCGCTGCATAGGCCGATCCCGACGTGTACGCCCGCACCGCGTGCTCGACCGGGATGCGCTCGTCGGGCACGTAGATCGCGCCGGTCGGTTTGGCGCCTCCCTGGGCGGCGCCGTCCATCGGTTGGCCGGCGACATTGGCGGTGTCGTCGGATTTCCACACCTGCCGCGTCGCGGTCTGCTGGATCGACACGAACGGGTCCGGCGGCCAGGTGCAAGGCCAGTCGCTCGAAAAGGCCAGCACGGCGCCTTGCTCCTCCAGGCTGTGCCACCGGTCCGAGGGGATGGATTGCGCGGGATCGAAGTTGGCGCCGTCGTCGCCGCAGCAAAAAGTGGGTTGCATGTCGGCGATCACCCCGAGTTCCTTGAAGCGGGCCAGGTCGGCCGCATCGACGAGATCGGCATGCTCGATGCGCAGACGCCGGTCACGGGCGCCGTGCGCCTTCTCCAGGCGTTCGTAAGCATCCAACACCATGTGCACCGAATCGGCGCGCAGCGCATGCGTCATCAGCTGATAACCGCGCTGGTCGAGTTCCATGACCAGCGTGTCGTAGTCCGCCGGCACGTACACGAGCGGGGGTACGAGTCCCGTGCTGCCGTCGGCGAAGAACTTGACCAGATCGGCCGACACCCAATCGTCGTGATACAGCCGGCGCGCCTCCTCGAGATCGGCCAGGAACTGGGGAGTCAGATGATGCGGAACGGCGACCGCGCCGAACGCGGTGCGCGTGCGTACGGTCAATGCGCCCCGATCGCGGAGCGCCGCATAGAGTTTGATCTCAGCCAGATCACCGGTCGCGTTGACGACGCTCGTGATGCCGAAGCTGTTGAGGTAGCGGGAGGCGGATTGGAGCATCGCGATTTTTTCCTCGACCGGGATGCGCGCAAGCACGGCGCGGGCGGCGATTTGCATTGCCGCCTCGAGCAGCACGCCCGTCGGATGACCGCTCGCATCGCGCACCACGCCACGCTCCTCGTCGGCGTCGCCCACCGGACGATCGGTGAGTCCCGCCATGTTCATCGCGGCGGTATTGAGCCACAGCGCATGCTCGGAGGTGTTGTGTATCACGAGCGGCCGATCGGGCACCGCGCGGTCGAGCAGAGCGCTGCGCGGGGTCGTGGGCGGGACCGTGCTGAAATCGGCCCGGCCGAACAGGACGGCATCCTTGGGATGTTCGGCCGCATAGGCGCGCACGCGCTCGATCAACAGATCCGGCTTGTCGGGCGTGATGCTCGACTCGGGCGTCGACAGATTCAGCCCGTGCAAGGCGAAGGCGCCGTACAGCATGTGCATGTGGGAGTCGACGATGCCCGGAATGACCGTCTGCCCGTGCAGATCGATGACGCGCGTGCGGCCGACACGATGCTTCAGGATGTCGGCATCCGAGCCGACCGCCTCGATGCGCGCATCCTTGACCGCGATGGCGGAGGCCCAGGGCGCACGGGCGTTGCCCGTGTAAATGTGCCCGTGGACCAGCAGCGTATCTTGCGCGAAGGCCGTGCTCATCCAGGCACACCCGATGAGACAGGCACATGCGCCGATGCCGCGCTTGGTTTTCGATCTTGTCATGAACGGACGGCTCCCGGTTTGCAAACGAGAGCGGAGTATGCGGCAAACGCGGGGCTCGTTGCCATGCCAAAGCCGCCCGGATTGTCCGGCCGGGGCATGCCGCCTATCATGTCGGTCTTGGCGAACGACATGCACCAAACGGTACGTGCAGCGTGTCTCTGGCTCCCGGAGTCGGAGGAGTTCGTCTCGCACGGCTCGCCCAATTTTCGAGTTCGCGGAAAGACGTTCACAACCTATGTGGTGAATCACCATGGGGACGGGCGGGTGGGGCTGTGGTTGCCGGCGGCGCAAGGGGCGCAAGAGCACCACCTGCGAGCGGACCCGGATAATTTCTTCGTGCCGCCCTATGTCGGACCGCGCGGTTGGGTGGGCGTGCGGCTTGACCGGAGTCTCGGGTGGCGCCGAATCGCCGCGCTGGTGCGGGAGGCCTATGAGCACGTTGCGCCCGCTGCGCTGTCGGCGCGGATCGGCAAGGCGCCCGCCATCAAAGCTCCCCGGCCGCTGTCGCGCAGCGATATCGATCCGTTGGAGTCCGCGCGCGGCAAGCGGATGATCGAGATCATGCGCGAGATCTGCTTGAATTTTCCGGAGACGCGCGAGGCCGCGCAGTTCGGCCATCCGGTGTGGCAGGCCGGCACCCGCAGCTTCGCGATGGTGAGGCACGATGGCGAGCGCCTGACGCTGTGTTTCTGGGTGGGCGCGGATCGCCAGAATCTCATGACCGTCGACGCGCGCTTTCGCATCCCGCCGTACTTCGGGCACAACGGGTGGATCTCGCTCGAACGTCTCGCGGCAGGGCGACAGAAACGAGATCGAAGCGCTCGCCCGGCAGAGCTACCGGCATTTCGCGCTCAAGCGGATGCTGAAGAAACTTGCGCCCGACGCGGAACACATGCGGTGATCGGATACACTCCCGGATCGTCAACAGAAGGAGCGTTACATTCATGGCCAAGGCATATTTCATTTCCTGCTACCGGCAGATCTCCGATCCCGCGAAGCTCGCGGCATACGCCAAGCTCGCGGTACCGGCCATCGAGGCGGGCGGCGGCCGTTTCCTGGCGCGCGGAGTGGCCGCCAAAGCCTATGAGTCCGGTCAACTCGAGCGTACCGTCGTCATCGAGTTCGATTCGGTCGAGCAGGCCGTCGCCATGCACGACGGTGCGGCCTACCAGCAGGCACTGGCGGCGCTCGCAGGTGGTGCGGTGCGGGACGTGCGCATCATTTCCGGCGTGTGAGTAAGATAGGCACTGTTCCAACCCTCGAGGCCCGTCCGATGGATGATGCTCCCGAAACCTCGACTCCGAGTGCCGCGGCGCGCACCATGGTCGAGCGGCTGATCGAGTTTCAACACCGTGTCGCGGGACTCGAATCTCGGCGCTCATCGAGTGGGCTCGGGACTACTTGCCAAGCGGGGCGCGCGCACGCGGCTCACGCTACGACGCCACCGGCAAGAAAGCCAACCTGTTCGCCACGCTGGGCGACTCGAACAAACCGGGACTGATCCTCTCCGGCCACACCGATGTAGTCCCGGTCGACGGCCAGAGCTGGGATACCGATCCGTTCGTACCGGTGGAGCGCGGACGGCAAGCTCTACGCGCGCGGCTCGGCCGACATGAAGGGATTCATCGGCGTCGCGCTTAGCGCAGGCGCCGAAGTTCGTCGGCCCGCTGAATGCCGAGCGGCTCGACGCGCCGCTGCATTACGCCCTGAGCTACGATGAGGAGGTGGGCTGCATCGGCGTGCGCGGATTGATCCGCGATCTGGAGGAGCACGGCATTCATCCGGCAGGCTGCGTGGTGGGCGAGCCGACCTCCATGCAGCCCATCATCGCCCACAAGGGCATGAATCGGTTCCGCTGCGCGGTTCATGGGCGCGAGGCGCACTCGAGCTATGTGACCTACGGGGTCAACGCCATCGAATACGCCGCACTTGCCTCGTGTTCTACATCCGCCAGATCGCCGATCGGCTGGCGCAGTTCGAGCAGCGCGACTATGGCTTTACCGTACCCTATACGACCCTGTCGACGGGAGTGATTCGCGGCGGAATCGCCGCCAATGTCGATTCCCAAGGATTGCGAATTTCAGTTCGACATGCGCACTCTGCCGCAGGCCTCCTCCGACGCGCTTTACCAGGAAATCCGCGCCTATGCCGAGCTCCTGACGCGCGAAATGCAGGCGATCGACGCCGGGTCTGGCATCGATTTGGTGTGGGCCAGCCAGACCATCGGCCTCGCCGCCTCCGAAACCGATGCCATCGTGCAATGGGCGATGCGGCTCTGCCGAAGCACTGAGGTGGGCAAGGTCTCGTATGGCACCGAAGCGGGGCTGTTCCAGAAGATGGGCGTGCCGAGCGTGATCTGCGGACCCGGCGACATCGCCGAGGCGCATCGACCGAACGAATTCGTGGCGCTGGCGCAGCTCGCACAATGCGAGAAATTCATCGAGCGCATCATCGACGGCGGATACGCCGCATGAGCGCCCTCGGACCTCCGGCGCCCGCAACAATCATCAAGGGCGCGTGCCCGCACGACTGTCCTGACACGTGCGCGCTCGAGGTGCATGTCAAGGACGGCGTGGCTCTCAAAGTCACCGGATCGTCCGAGCATGGCCCCACCGCCGGCGTCCTCTGTACCAAGGTGGCGCGCTATACCGAGAGAACCTACCACCCGGATCGATTGCTGCATCCGCTGCGCCGTGTTGGCAAGAAGGGCGAAGGGCGCTTCGAGAGAATCAGTTGGGAAGAAGCCATCGCGGCGATCGCCTCGCGCCTCGCGGCGGTCGCCGCCGACGATCCGCAGCAAATCCTGCCCTACAGCTACGCCGGAACCATGGGATTGGTGCAGGGCGAGTCGATGTCGCAGCGCTTCTTTCATCGGCTGGGCGCTAGTCTTCTGGATCGCACGATCTGCGCATCTGCGGGCTCTGCCGGCCACGCAATCACCTTGGGTTCCGAATCGGAATCGACATGGAGTCGGCCGATCGGGCCAAGCTCATCATCTTCTGGGGCTGCAACGCGATCACCTCGAGCGTGCATTTTTGGGCGCGTGCACAGCAAGCCAAGCGCCTCGGTGCGAAACTCATCGCCATCGATCCCTACCGCTCGCTCACCGCGGAAAAGTGCCACACGCACATCGCGCTGCTGCCGGGAACCGACGCCGCGCTCGCGCTCGGCCTCATGCACGTGCTCATTCGCGACGACCTCATCGACCACGACTATGTGAGCCGGCATACGCTCGGCTTCGATGAGCTGTGCGAGCGGGTGAGCCAATACGGACCCGGACAGAGTCGCATCGATCTGCGGGATCGAGACGGGGCACATCGAGTCGCTCGCGCATCTGTACGCGACCACCCGGCCGGCCTTGATCCGCGCCAATTACGGGCTGCAGCGCGTGAGCGGCGGCGGCATGGCGATGCGCAACATCGCCTGCCTGCCGGCGCTCGTCGGCGCATTTCGCGATGCGGCCGGCGGCATGCTCCTCTCGACATCCGGAAATTTCAGATCGACAATCAAGCGCTCTCGCGAGCCCGATTTGTTGGCCGGACGCACGCCGCGCACCGTCAACATGTCGACCATCGGCCGCGCACTCAACGACGCGGCCGCCCCCATCCGTGCGGTCATCGTCTACAACTCGAATCCCGTGGCGGTGGCGCCGGATTCGGCGCGGGTCGCAGCCGGTTTCGCACGCGAAGATCTGTTCACGGTGGTTCTCGAGCACTTTTCCAGACCGACACCGCGGACTATGCCGATATCGTGCTGCCGGCCACCACCCAGCTCGAACACTTCGATGTGGTGAAGCCCTACGGCCACTACTACATGGTCGCCAACAATCCCGCCATTCGTCCGTCTGGGGGAGGCCAAGCCCAACACGGAGATCTTTCGATTGCTGGCCAGCTGCCATGGGATTCGCCGAGCCTTGCTTTCGGGATTCCGACGAGGCGATCGCCCAATCGGCGATCGCGGAGGACTGGGATTTCGATGCGGTGCGCGCGGGGGCTGGAAACGCATCGGCGCCGCCCGCCGGCGTCGCACGTTTCGCCGAGGGCGGCTTCGACACGCCGTCGGGCAAGGTCGAATTTCTATCGTCCGCGGCCGCCGCCGCCGGGCTCGATCCGCTGCCCGACTATATCGCGCCCCTCGAGGACACCCGCAGCGAATTGGCCAAACGCTATCCGCTGGCGATGATCTCCCCGCCGGCGCGCCACTTCCTCAACTCGAGCTTCGTCAACGTCGCGAGCCTGCGCGCATTCGAGGGAGAGCCGTGGCTGGACATCCATCCCGACGATGCGCGGCTCCGCGGGGTGGCGGACGGGAGCTACGTGCGGGTGTTCAACGACCGGGGCAGTCTGACTCTTCGCGCCAGAGTGAGCGATCGGGCGAGACGCGGGGTGGTCGTGGCGCTATCGGTCTGGTGGAAGAAACTCGCGCGTGACGGCAAGAACGCCAACGAGCTCACCCGTAGCGATGAGCTCACGGACATGGGCAGGGCGCCGTTGTTCTACGACTGCCTGGTGCAGGTCGAGGCCGAATGCGTGCGGCAGACGCTCGACGCCGCGACGTAGCGCTCATGCCGCGCGCACAGGCCGTCCGCCGCCTTCACCGCGGCATAGGCGGAGCTCAAGCTCGACAGCCCAGGAAACGCGGCCTCGATGGCGGCGGGGCGTGGATCGAAGTGTGCGCAGGTCGAACAGCTCATTGTCCGAGCCCGCTCCAGAAGGCGCCGAACACGCGCGTCGAAAGGAACAAACCGAGCAGCACATTGACCGCCGCGCCCGCCGTGAAGGCGACGAACGGCCGCGTGCCGACGGCGACGAACTCGCGCACTCGCGTGGTCAAACCGATGCTCAAGAACGCGAAGGTGAAAGCCCAGGTGCGAAGCGCCTGAAGCGGTGCGACGAGTCCGGGCAGCACGCCGGTCTTGTACTCTCCATAGGCGTAACCGCTCGCAAACCAGGTCACGAGCAGGGATGCGAGCAGAAACCCAATCACGAATTTCGGGAACCGCTTCCAGATTTCGCCTGCGCCGCTCCGGCTTTCGATTCCGGTGCGCTCCCAGCGCGTGGCCGCGACGAGAGACAGCACGAAGGCCCATACGCCGATCCACATGTCACGGCCGATCACTTTCATGAGTGTGAACGCCGTGACGGCGGCATCCGGGTGACCTGATATCCCCGCGATATTGCCGGCGTAACCGCCGTAGGTCTGCGCCGCGGCGAGACCGGCGGCATCGGCAAACTCCGACGTGCCGATCCAGGCACCCGCCACGCCCGTGGAGAGGCCGAGCGCCCGCGCTGCGAGCGGGAGCACGAAGATCATGACGATGGCCCACACGACGACGAGCGAGATCGCCACGGAGATGTCCTGCTTCTTGGCGCCCACGGCGCCGCCGATGGCGATCGCGCCGGAGACGCCGCATACCGCGCCCCCGGTTCCCAGGGTGGCAGCGAGCCGGCGATCGAGACCGAGGCGGGTTGCCACCGCGTAGATCACACCGAACGTGACCAATGAGACGATGGCCGCCTGCAGGATCGCCACGGGGCCCGCCCAGGCGAGTAACATGAGGGGCAGGCTCGAGCCCAGGAGCACGATTCCCACCTTGATGTACAGCTCGACCCGAAGCCCGGGGTCCAGCCAGCGCGGAACACCGAATGAGTTGGAGAACAGAAGCCCCAGGGCAAGCGCCACCAACGGGGGCTCGAGGTTGTAGTGGGCCGCCTGGTCCCAAAGCCCCAGAAAGTAGACCGCGACAGTGACGATAAAGATCGGCACGAATGCCCGCCAGAATTTGAACGCTCCGAGGCCGAGCGCCGCGGCGGCCGCGCCGAGCAATAGCGCCCAGACCATGAAAAGTGCCGCATACCGGACCCCGTTGAGCCGCAGTTGCTGCAGGAACGTCCGAGGCGTGACTCCATTTCTGCGGAGCGACGGCAAGCCACTTGATGCTGCCGCCGGCGGCAAAAACCGACGCCGCGACGAGAATCAAAGCCAGGCCGAGCAAACTGCTCAGCCAGTCTTCATTGCGCAATATGGCGCCGGGCCAGGCGCCGATGGGCGAACGGCGCACGCCCTGCGCCGCGGGGGGGCTCGATGGTTCGACGATTTGCAAGTTGGGTCGCTCCGATGCCATCCCGCAAGTTAGCGCGGCCCTCGAGGCCCGGTCGACTAGCAATTCTGCATGAGCATGTGCCGGTTGGTTATAACAGACCTGAACGAGACAAATGCCTGAGCGGGGCAATTGGCGCGCCCTCCCGCTTCCGGGAGGGCTGCGCGTCAGCAACGCCGAGAGGTCGTTTTGTACAGAATGTTCTTGGTGTTGCTCATCGCCAGAATGCCGACGTACGTCTTGATGCGCGCTTGGGCGTGCAGGCGGCTGAATTCATGCTTATAGACTTCGACCACGTCGTCCGCAGAGACGTGAAGTTCCTCCGACAGCGCGGCAACCGCCTTCGCGTCATAGGTTTCAGCAATTGGGTCGGGCATACCTCACCTTAACATTCCAGGGCGACGTGGTGAATAGGAAGATGATGCTCATTCTTGGATTTGGACTTTCGCCGCGGATTAGCTGAATTTTCAAAGTCTTGCGCAAGTTTGAGCGCTCGCAGCTTCGGGCTTTTCTTGGATTGATTGGGATCCATGCGTTGCAAGATGTGATCCAACGTGCGCAGCGCCTCGATGATGTGCGGGCCTTTGTTGAGCATGACGCATTCGGCGCGCTGACTCATCGCGGCGTCCGTCACTTCAGCGCGTGACGGGATGCCATTCTTCGCCAACGAAGCGAGCACTTGCGTGGCCCAAATGGCCGGACAGTGGGCAGCTTCGCAAATCCAGAGAATTTCCTCCTGGATTTCCGCGAGCCGTTCATAGCCGCATTCGACCGCGAGATCGCCGCGCGCAATCATGACTCCGACGCGTGGATAGCTCATCGCGGAAAGAAGGATGGCCGGCAGGCGCTCGAAGCCGCGGCGCGTTTCGATCTTGAGCACGACACCGGGCGGCTCGTCGGTCAATGCCTCGAGTCGATCGGTGAGCGACTGCACGTCCCGTTCGTGATTGACGAACGATAGTCCGACCAGGTCGGCATGCCTGGCGACGAACGCGAGGTTCTTTGCATCCTCGTCGGTGATCGCCGGAAGATCGATGGCGCTGTCCGGGAAATTGATTCCTTTGTCGGCCTTCAAATGCGCACCACCGGGCGGTGTCTGCTCGATTCGCACCGATAGATCACCTCCGTCGATGGCTTTCACCCGGCCGCTGATGAGGCCATCGTCGAAGCTGATGCGCTCGCCGACCTTCACTTTGCCGAGCGCGATGGGCAGCGTGCAGGACACGCGCGCGACCCGCAGCACGCGGCCGGACAAATCGAGCCGGGCCGGAGTTCCGGCTGCCGGCTCGCTGGAAACGACCAACGTGTCGCCGACCGACAACGTAATGGCGCCCGCGGCCGGCGCGATGCCGTGGACATCGCCTTTCACGCGCGAGTGCTTGCCGGGCCCCGGCCGGGACAGCGTCGTCCCGTTGGTGATGTAGGCGGTTCGAATCATTTCCGTCATGACACCGGCGCGTGTGACGGCGACGACGTCGAGGCGTCGACGACGCCCCCGCGTGTCCAGGAACCGGAGGCTATCGCCGCGCCGCAAACCGGCCAGCAGTTTGTCGTCGGCAAATAAGACCGCGTCGACGCCGGCGCCGGGCTCCTTGGCGGATTGCTTCGCTCTCAGCAATATCCGCGCCGGCTTCGTGACCCGTCCATAGGCGTCTCGAGAGGGCCGTATCTTGATGACGGCCGGCCCGGGCTCGATGGGCCCCGTTCTGATCTTTGGACCGGCCAGGTCCATCAGGATGGTGCAATCGCGCTTGCAAGCGGCACGGGCCTTGCGGAGGTTGCGGATCATCGCACTCCACATTGCGGGGTCGTCGTGTGCGCAATTGATGCGCATGCAGTCCATGCCGTTGCAAAGCAGGTCATGCACCAAGCCATAGTCGTGCGCCGCGTCGCTCGACATCGTGACCATGATGCGCACGGCTCGGTCGAGCCGCGGCGCACCCAGGAGCCGGCGGGTGTTTCGTTCCAGGAGCTTCGCGCCCAAGGCGTGGTCGCACGGAGCGTCGACGTCCGATGGGTGAAGGCCCATCATTCGGTCCGTCAATCCGATCACATTGTTGACCGAAGCCAACGCATACGACTCGGCGCGGCCCATCGACGACATGCCGAGCCTGGCAAGCTCGACTTGCAGTTCACGCAAATCCTGACGCCGCATGGCGAGGTAATGCAGAAGGTTACGGGCGCTGATCCGATGCTGCGGCGCCACGGCACTCAGTGCGGGAGTGTTGCGCAGTTCGAGGTCCAGCATCGCCTCGCGCAGGCTCAGGAGGGAACGGCGGGCGCGGTGAAAATCTGACGAATCCATGTCGCACTGTAGCCGCCGGATTGTGACGGTTTCGTGTCGGGGGCCGCCCTACATCGCGGGTGATCGGCTCTCGAGGAATTCCAGAAGCTCCCGGGTGACGAATGCCGGCTGTTCCAAAGGGGTGGAATGACCGGACTCGGGGACCAAGACAAGGCGGGCATCTGCAATGCCGTTGACGATCTCCGCGGCCCGCTCGGGCGGGGTGAGCTCATCGGAATCACCCACCAGGACCAGCGTGGGGCAACGTATTGCGCCGAGGCTCGGGTGCGAGTCGGGCCGCGCGATGTTCGCCGCTTGTTGATTTGCGAAGCCCTCGACGCCCACTTCATCGGCCATCTGGTGCATCATTTGGCGCATTCGCTGATCGGAGCGGTGCTTGGGATGCACGAGGCGTGGAAAAGCCGCGTCGCAGACTTCACGAAGCCGCCCGCTCCTGGCCAGCGCGATCTGAGCGCGGCGCGCCTCGCTTTGCTCGGGGACGTCCGGGCGAGAGGTGGTATCGAGCAGCACGAGCTTCGCCACCCGCTCGGGCGCCTGGCGCAGGATCTCGAATGAGATATAGCCACCCATCGACAGGCCGACCAATGCGAACCGCGGTGGCGCCGAGGAAAGGATCCGCCGTGCAATCGCGCCCACGCTGTCGTCGCGGGTATGGTCCGCAATGATGACGGGCCCCAGGCGCCAAAGTTGCGGGATCTGCTCCGCGTACAGTCGCGGCGAGCAAAGCAGGCCCGGGACCAGCAGGGTGGGGATTGGCTCAGTCATGAATCCTTCCGATGTACGATCGACCGCCCGCGCAGTTTAGCGCGGCCACATCCCTGACGGCGGGCGAGCCGTTCGAATATACTGGGCCCGACGCCCAAGTCATCCGCGTCGGGAGAGACTCATGAATGCAAGCTCGTCCAGGTTGGATCCGGCCTTCTTACGGCGGCAGCATCAGCGATTGGTGGAGCTCCGTGCCCAGCTGCGGCGCGCCACGCGGGCGGGCGAGGCCGAGGAGGGAGGGCTCAACGCCCAGTCGCGGAATGAGGCGCGTGAATTCGAGGAGGACGCTCAGAAGCTTGCGATGCTCGAAGTGGAGGGAACCCTGGTCGCTCACGATCTGCGTCGCTTGGCGCTGGTGGAGCGGGCATTGTCCAAAATCGAGGACGGAACGTACGGTTTGTCCGACGTAAGCGGACGGCCCATTGCGAAGGAAAGGCTCGAAGCGATGCCGGAGGCCATCGACGCCGTCGAGGATACCGTCAAAAAGTAGTGTGATCGGTCATTCGTCCCATGGCGAGGAATGGCCGATGCCCATGTCGACAGACCCGTCGAATTATTTGGCCCCCTGACGGCACGGTTGCCCGAAACGGCGCAAACTACCGGCTCGCGCTCCTTTCGAGCGGATGATCTCACGCATCTCTCTCGTGGGTTCCCACCGAGGTTGTCTCTATGGATCAGGCCAAGAATGTCAATTCTCATCCCATCAAGAATGTCGTCGAGTCGATCATCGACGCCGGCGCCTTCGGCACGCTGGCCGCCGGTCTCAAGGCGACTGGATTGATGCAGATCCTCGCAGGCAAGGGGCCTTTTACGGTTTTTGCCCCGTTGGACGATGCCTTTGAAAAGCTGCCCCAGGAGCAGCTCGAGGCGCTGCTCAAAGATAACGCGCTGTTGAAATCCGTGCTGACGTACCACGTGATCAGCGGTCATTGGCGGGTCAACGAATTCCGCTCCGGTGATGTCAAGACGATGCAAGGCGGGCCGGTATACGTTAAGGTCTCCGGGTCGAGAGTGCAGGTCAACGGCGCGCGCGTCGTGCAGACGGAGATCGTTGCCGCCAATGGCGTCATTCACTTCATCGATGCGGTGATGCTGCCGAAGGATGTTCGATTGGCCGACGCCGCCTGACGTTCGCCGCCTGACGTTCAAGCCCAAAAAGGTGTTCAAGAGCATGTATATTTTCGATGCCGCCGGAGAGGCCGCGAGACCGCGCTTCAACAAGCGGTGCCTCATTGGTCTCGCATCATCGCTTTTTCTGATCACGGCGGGGACTCCGGATCTTTTCGCGCAAGAAGACGCACAAGCCCCGGCGGCCGCCGCGTCCGCCCAGCCGCCTTACACGCAGCAAGCAGCCGAGCAACTGCAGCAACTGGTGGCGCCGATTGCGCTCTATCCGGATTCGCTGGTGGCACAGATTCTGGCGGCATCCACATTCCCAGAGCAGGTGGTCGAGGCGAACCGGTGGGTTCAAGCGCATGGGGACTTGCAGGGTGGCGCTTTGGCTCAAGCCGTCGATCAGCAGCCCTGGGATCCCAGCATCAAGGCGCTCACGGCGTTCCCTTCGGTCCTTGGAAACATGGACAAGAACCTTGCCTGGACCTCCTCCTTGGGCGACGCCTACTACAACCAACAGCCGGACGTGATGGACGCCATTCAGGCGATGCGCCAGCGCGCCCAGGAAGCGGGAAACTTGAGGACCACCCCGCAACAGAGTGTCGCGACGCAGGATGACTCGATCGTCATTCAACCGGCGAGCCCCGATATCGTCTACGTTCCTGCCTATGATCCGTGGCTGGTCTACGGCGATCCCCTGGTGGCGTGGCCGGGTTGGTACCCGTATCCCGGGATTTGGGACGACGGTCCCTATCTCTCGTTCGGAGTCGGCTTTGGAATCGGATTCTTTGGAGGGTTTGGATGGGGATGGGGGAACTGGGGATTCGATTGGCACCACCGATACCCCTTGTACAACCACGGGAGATATTATTCCCGCAGCAATACTTTCTACAACCGGGGCAATTATTACCGCGCGGGCGGTGTGCGCGGCGTGCAATCAAGCGTCGCACGCGGCATCAACGGCAGCCGTGCTGGAAGCGGCGAGCGCGCCGGCGGTGGCGGGAACAGGCCGGGGCCGGCGATCCAGCCCTTCGGTGAACGGAACGAGGGGGCCAGAGGCTATGGGGAGCCCGGTGTCGAGAGCGGTGTCCGCTCCGGCGCCTTCAGCGGCTATGATCACGGCGGTCAGGCACGAGGCTTCTCGTCACGTGGAAGCTCCAGCTTCGGCCGCAGCCCCGGCGGCGCGGGCGCGGGCCATGCTGCTGGCGGACGACCGAGATGATCGAGTCAAATAGGGAGAGACGCCACATGCGGCGAGCAGAGCTGACGATCAAACGGTCTCGATGGGCAACGACTGCTGGCCTGGTTGCGCTGGTCGCTCTCTCGCTGGGATGCTTTGCGACCAAGTCGATGTCCCAGCAGCCGGGCCAGGCCTCCTTTTCCACTCCCGAGGAGGCGGCCGATGCATTGGTTACGGCCGCGCAGAGCGGCGGCGAAAAAGCCATGCTCGACTTACTGGGTCCTGACGGCAAGCAGATCGTGTCATCGGGAGACGAGACCGAGGACGCCAACAGCCGCGCGAATTTTGTACGCCGATATCACGAGATGCACCGCCTGGTGAAAGAACCCGATGGGACCGTCACGTTGTACATCGGCGCCAGGAACTGGCCCACGCCGATACCCCTCGTGCACAAGGCGAACTCCTGGTACTTCGACACCGACACGGGCAAAAAGGAGATTCTGTTCAGGCGAATCGGTCGAAACGAGCTGTCGACTATCCGTGTTTGCCGGGAGCTCGTCCGCGCGGAAAACGAATACCGCGGATCGCCGCAAGGCGAATATGCCCGTAAAATCGTCAGCGATGCCGGACAGCACAACGGACTGTATTGGCGTGCGGAAGCGGGGGAGCCCCAAAGTCCGATCGGGCCGCTGGTGGCGGCCGCTGTCGCCGAGGGGTATGCCGGCGCGGGCACGAGCGCCGCCGCCACGCCGTATCGCGGCTATTACTTTCACGTGCTGACTCGCCAGGGAAGGAATGCCTCGGGCGGCGTCAAGAGCTACCTCGTCAACGGCAAGATGATCGAGGGGTTCGCGTTCGTGGCTTATCCCGCCGAGTATCGATCCTCGGGAGTGATGACCTTTATCGTGGGCAGCGATGGAATCGTTCATGAGAAGGATCTCGGCCGGGAGACCGGCCGCATTGCCAAAGCCATGACGACCTACGACCCGGATTCCAGCTGGAAGGTGACCGAAGAGGCCCAATAGGCGGGGCCTAGAGCGTCATGAAGCCGCATATCCTCGGACGTGAAACGGTTTACAGCGGGTATCTGACGGTCGAGCGAGTGAAGGTCAGACTGGCCGACGGCGCGGAGACCTGGCTCGAGCGCGAGCGACACTTGAGGCGCGAAGGTTCGCGACCCTAGTCCGGTGCCTTCGAGAACCGCACGTCCTCATAGCCGGCAATCTCGAAGCTGCCCCCAGTGGCAAACCAAGGCCGCTGTTTGCCGTAGGGACGGCAACAGTTTGCCGGCGGCACTCAGCGACAGGCCCAAGTTTGCGGCGAGGGCAGGAAATCGCAGATATCTTCACAGCTCTTTACGCGAATTTACACAACCCTCCATAAGTTTTGCGACCTCATGGCCGAGGAATTGCTTGAGTGGAAGCGCGGTCCTCGGGATCGCGTGATGCAACCAACCGTCCAACGAGGAGTAATTCCATGAGCGTGAGTTCAATTGCAACATCGGGGCTTTCCATCCCCTTGTCCGCCTTGTCGCAGATATTTGCCGAGCAGAACCAAGCTGCCGCAAGCACATCGAGTGCCTCGAACGGCGCGCAGTCGAGCACCAATTCCGCGCCGCCACCGGCGGCCGGCGGGTTGATCGGCGCGATCTTCAGTGCCCTCGCGGCAGCCGGCGTCGACGCATCGAGCACATCGACGAGCTCCACATCCACAACCGCCTCAGCGGGAACCGCTTCGTCCGGCTCCGCCTCGTCCTCGGATATAGCCGCAGCATTCCAGACCTTCATGCAGAATCTGATGACTGCGCTCCAAGCTCAGTCAGAGACGAGCTCGACCGGCTCGACCTCGGCGACTTCTCAGTGCGGCAATTCAGGCGGAGGGCTGGTTTCTGACGTGAACAGCTTGATTCAATCGCTATCGAGCGGCTCCACCGGCACTTCGACAGCCTCGGGCACCGATAGCTCCCTGCAATCGAGCTTCGACACCCTGGTCGGTGATCTGGGTGGAACCGCCGGCGCCTCGAGCCTGTCAAGCTTCCTGCAGGCGTTTTCCTCGAATCTGCAATCGGGCGGATCCGTCGGGAATCTGGTCAACTCTCAAGCTTGATTTCGTCCGCGGTTTGACTGGTGAGCGTCCGCGGGGCACGAACGAACGGATAATGATGAGGCGCGACGAAAGCTTCGATCAGCCTGGTCGTTCGTGGACCGCGGTGCTCGGGACCAAAAATACCGCATTGAGCGTCCAACACCAACAGCATTTCGTTCTCTCGATATAAGGGATGCGTGTTGGTTGTTTCATCGCGTCGCCAGTTTCCGGCGGGCGTCGCGACGATCGGATATATCGTTAGAACAAAGTTGTGTCATTGCCCTCCTGCGCATTCGGTATTCTATCTGCCGGATGCCGCGGCCCAGCGCATGAAGCGAACTGGTTAAATCCCCCTCCTTCCCCACGATTCTTCGTGTGCGGGCCGCGGACATCCACCACCACCCGGCTGTTGCGTCGCGCACCCCCACATCGCGCCAGCCGTCGGCGGGCGCCCCGGCTGATCATGCAACGGCGTTTCGCGCGTTGATTGGCGGGCTTCCATCCGCCATTTCATTCGGGAGAATCCTCACATCGGTAGGCAGCGCGCCGATCTGGATCTTCTCGCTTCGAAGGGCATCGGTTACGCGAATGATCACCCCGGACTGAACCTCCGTCGCTCCGACGAAGCCGTCAACGGCAAAATAGATCTTATAGGTCACCAGCGAGCCGGCGAATCCGCACGCATAGACCATCGGCTTGTTGCCGGGAGCGATTCCAGGGCTCGCGCTCGTGGCCGACTGCAGGACCTCGATCACACGCGCGGGCGAGGCCGCCGAATCGATGTTCAGCGCGAGACTCGATATGTAGGGCCCGTCGAGCTTACGGTGGTTGGTCACGATGGCCTTCGCAATGACGCTGTTCGGAATCACGACCATGTCGTTCGCGAAGGTCCGGATCCGCGTGGCTCTCCAATCGATTTCGATGATTTGGCCCTCGACGGTGTCGTTCATGGTGATCCAATCACCCGCTCCGAACGGCCGTTCGATGTTGATCGCGAGTCCTGAGAACACGTCGGCCAGCGTATTTTGCAGCGCAAGCCCCAGTACGATCGCGAGCACGCCGGAGGTCGCCAAAAAGCCGGCGATGGGCTGCTTGAGGACGGTGTCCATGATCCCGACAAAGGCGACGATGTACAGCATGCCGGATGCCAGATCGGCGAACAGGCGTCGTGCGTGCGGTTGATAGTCGTTCGGAAAAATCGTTCTGCGGAGAACCAGGGTCAGCAGGCTTCTGATGAGCCAGGCGCCCAATATCCACCAGGCAATCCCGAAGAGCTCCAACGGCAGATGCATGGATCCGGAGCCCGGGGCGAAGAGAAATTGGCCGACCCGATTCCCCGGCCGCGGGAACAGCATGGTGATCGCCGCGAGCGCCGCGCCTCCCAGGAACAGGGAGCGATAGGCCCGTAATGGACGCGTGAATGCGCAGGCCAGAAGTATCGTCGCTGCCACCGCGAGCGCGGTCTCAATCCAATCGATCATCAGATCTCCGGATGCGATGAGTTGCGGTGATTGAATCGGGAAACGGCGCCGTGGTCTGTACGAGGAAGTACATAGCGGGCTTTGGGCCGCCTCCCCGCGCCGGCTCAAGCGAATGATCAACGCGTCCGGATTGAAGGTCTGGCCGAGCGAGGTGGAGTCCCTGATGCCGCATCCCCGGTCGATTCGGGACCCTGAAAGGCACCTGCCGAGGGCTGCCATTCGCGCGTCAGCCTCCTTGCCGCCAGCGCGAACAATACGGCGCTGATCAGATAGAACCCTGTGCCCGTCAAAATGGCATAGCGCAGCGATTCGGCGCCGTAGTGCGCGGTGAAGTGATCCGAGAGCCGGCCGATCAACAGCGTGCCGAGACCCAGGCCGATCAGGTTGTTGACGAACAGAAACAACGAGGAAGCCAGCGCCCGCATGTCGGGCGGCACCAGATGTTGGATTGCAGAGAGAGTCGGTCCCAGCCACGCGAGCGTGAGCGCGATGGGCGGCAGGAAGATCAGCAGCGACCAGTGGCTCGGCGGCGCCATCACTCCGAGCGCATACAGGGGGACGGAGAGCAGAAAGGCGATCGCCGGCACGAGCGCGTAGGCTGCGCGGCTGCGTCCGCCCAGGCGGTCAGCGAGCCACCCGCCCAGCCAGATCCCGCAGAGCCCGCCCACCAGAATCAGCGCGGCGAAATACCAGGAAACCTGGACCAGGGTGTAGTGGTAGCTGCGCACATAAAACGAGGGTAGCCAGAACAGCGTGCCGTAGCCCATGATCGAACTCGATGCCCCTCCGAGCGACAGGCACCAGAAAGAAGTCTTGCCGGCCAGCACGCCGGCAACCTGGCGAAAGCCCGGGGCACGGCGCACTCTGCCGGGTGCTGCATCCAATCCGCCGCGCACGGGTTCGCGCAGGGCG
Organism: uncultured Gammaproteobacteria bacterium; assembly: GCA_963730565.1. Classification (GTDB taxonomy): domain Bacteria; phylum Pseudomonadota; class Gammaproteobacteria; order Steroidobacterales; family Steroidobacteraceae; genus Bog-1198. The sequence goes on along the minus strand of CAVSSU010000043.1, from coordinate 22,900 downwards.
TAGCGAAAGAGGGGTGCGAGGATCAACCCGAGGGCGCCCACCACCAAGAAAGCCGCGCGCCAGTTCACCCGCGAGGCGACGAGGCCTCCGAACAGCAGTCCTGCGGCACTCCCCAAGGGGATGCCGAATGAATAAATGGCGAGAGCCCGCGCCCGCTGCGCGGACGGGAAGTAATCGCTGATCAGCGAGTACGCGGGCGCGACTCCGCCGGCCTCACCGATGCCGACGCCGAGCCGCGCCATGAACAGCTGGAAGAAATTCTGTGCGAGGCCGCTGGCCGCGGAGAACGCACTCCACAACGCCAGCGACACCGTCATGATCCAGACTCGGTTGAAGCGGTCGGCGAGCCAGCCGATGGGCACCCCGAGGGCCGTATAGAAGAGGGCGAACGCCGTACCACCCAACAGGCCCAGCTGGGTGTCCGTCAGGTGCAGTTCCGCCTTGATGGGCGGCACGAGGATCCCGAGAATGACCCGGTCGATGAAATTGAAGGTGTAGACGAGCAGCAGCAGTCCGAGCGCATAGTTGGCATAGAAGTCCGACCGTCGCGATGCCGGACCCATGCGCCGTTAGCGACCGGCGGCGGCGGGCCGATGGGGACGAGCGAGGCCGCGAAGGCCGGCCGCGACATACGGCCCGAGCCGCGCCTTGAGAGCGGCCACGTCATTGGAGCGACACAGGCCGTCCGAGAGCGCATCCAACCGCCCGGTTTCCGCCAGCGACAGCGTGAGCGCACCCGTGAGGAAGTTGTAGCCCCAATAGACATCCTCCGGCGTGGCCTCGGGCAGGGACGCCATCACCGCGTGGATGAATTCGCGCACCACGGCGTCGAACGTCTTGCTCATCAACTTCTTGCCCCACTCGGGGGAGTTGTTCACATAAGCGAGCAGCGAGAAGTAGCTGTGCCAGCCCGCCCCGGCGTCCGCCAGACGCTCGAGGATCGGGTCCAGGAAGGCATCGACCACCGCCTCGGTGCTCGGAGCATCCGGCGCGGCGCGCAGTCGTTCCTCGGTAAGCCGCTTCAGGCGTTCCTCGTTCAGCACCTGACCGCGCCGCTCGATGACCGCCGCAAGCAGTTCCTTCTTGCTGCCGAAGTGATAGTTCACGAGGGCGAGATCCACGCCTGCGGTGCCGGTGATTTCGCGCACCGAGGTGCCATGAAAGCCGCGCCGCGCAAAAAGCTGCTCGGCGGCATCCATGAGCTTGTCTTTGGTGGCGCGCTTCGGCCGCGGCATGCAATACCTTCAGGCAAAGTACGAATTCTAGCCTACCTCCCCGCGCAGGGAGGCCGTCGCCGGCGGCGGGCGCAATTGCCGAACCAAGTGAGCCAATCCCCAATCTTCCGGTCGCAGCCGCTGAGACCGCTTGATATTGAACGATCGTTGCACTAAAGTCCAACGATCGTTGAAAAATGGCTCGTGGGCATCGCACTCACATCAATCGGGGGGGATTCAACATGATTCGCAGATTGCGTATGGCATCGGGCGTGTGTGTCTTTTTGGCCGCTGGCGGCGTTTGGGCGGCGGAGGCCGACAGCGCGGCCACGACCACGGCATCTGGATCGGACACGGGCCTTCAAGAGATCGTGGTGACGGCGCGCCGGTTCTCCGAGAACCTTCAGAACGTGCCCATCGCGGTGAGCGCCATCAGCGCCTCGACCATCCAGACGCAGGATGTCACGAACCTCGAGGACCTCAACAGCTTCGTGCCGAACTTCAAGATCTCCGCCGACCGCGCGACCTCAAGCACGATCAATGTGTACATCCGTGGGGTGGGGCAGAGCGATCCCTTGTGGGGCAACGAGCCCGGTGTCGGCGTGTATATCGACGACATCTATCTCGCGCGGCCCCAGACCGCGCTGCTCGATGTGATCGACGTCCAGGACCTCGAAATCCTGCGCGGCCCGCAGGGAACCCTCTACGGCAAGAACACCATCGCCGGCGCGATCAAGTACGTCACCCGCGACATCGACGGCCCCGCCACGCTCACGGTGACCGCGACCGGCGGCAACTACGGCGAGCATGACGAGAAGCTCTATTTCTCGACGCCGGTGATCGACGATCACGTCTATTTCGGCATCGCCCTCGCGGACCTGCAGCACAGGGGCTACGGCGAGGTGGTCGCGCAGCCCGGAGTTGCCTTGAACCCCTATGCCGGGGAGCAGGTGTCGAACAAGGACGTGCAATCGGGACGGGCCACGCTCGAGTTCAAGTGGGGCGAGAGCTCGAAGCTCAAGCTCACCGCCGACGATACGCTCGATAATTCCAACGCCTCGGGCGGACAGCGGCTGAACGACTACCTCGCGCCCCAGTTGGGCAATCCGTTCGACATGTACGATGACATGCCCGTCAACCGGGACTTCTCCCACCGCAGCGGCGAATCGGCGACCTACACGCAGAACCTCACCGACCAGCTTTCATTGAAGGTCGTGGGCGGCTACATCGAGGGCAGGAGCCAGCAGTTCATCAATTTCGCCGAGCTCGCGGAGAATCTCTTCGAGGTGCCCGGCTACTACCACGATCAACAGTCATCGGGAGAGGCGCAGCTCAACTTCAAGAACGATCGGGTGAATGCGGTGGGCGGGGTGTTCTACATGGACAGCACCGCCTGCGGAGCCTATAACGCCTCCATCGGCACGCTGAGCGGCACACTGCCGCCGACGATCGCGCCGCCCCTCGGCATCTACATCACCGAATTGGTGGAAGGGTGCGTGCTCACCAAGAGCTCCGCGGTTTACGGAGATTCGTCCTGGACGCTCACCGACAACTTGCATCTCGACGCGGGCATCCGCTGGAACGAAGACGACAAGACAGCCCGCGTGTATCAGAACGACTTCACCAGCCTCGCGCCGACCCAGTTGCTGCCGGGGCAGCAACTCTTCAACCCCGGAGCCATGCCGGCCGGCTTCTTTCCCGAACGTCGTGACCAACTACACCGGAAACCGCGCCTTTGTGAACGTCACGCCGCGCCTCGGCATCGATTATCACTTCACCGATCACGTGATGGGCTATGTGACCTACAGCCGCGGCTTCAAGAGCGGCGGGTTCGACATGCGCGGCAACGCGGCGGTTTACCCGCAGACCGAGGGCGGCTACCAATCGGAGATCGCGGACAACTACGAGGCGGGCGTCAAGACGACCCTGCTCGACGACACGCTGCTGTTCAATTTCACCGTCTTCTACGATCCGTACCGGAATGCGCAAATCCCCGTCCAGGAATTCGTCACCTACAAGGGCGCGCCGACGAATCTCACCGCGGAGCTGAATGCCGGCAAGCAGATCAATCAGGGCGTCGAGATCGAGAGCGTGTGGCGGCCGACCCATGCGCTCAGCGTGGGCCTGAACGCGGGCTACCTCGACTCCTATTACAAGGACTTTCTGATCCCGTGCAACGTGTTCACGCTGACGCCCGGCTGCGGCGGCAGCGTGTCGGTGGTCAATGTCGCCGACGCGAACCGTCCGATCAACGCGCCGGCCTGGACGGCTTCGGGGAATGCGACTTACACCTGGGACCTCGCCTCGGGCACCCTGCTCGCCCGCGCGGGTTACGACTGGCGCAGCTTCGTCAAAGTCGCGGCCACCTTCCAGAGCCCGACCGATCAGCCGGCCTACGGTCTGGTGAACGGCGGGCTCGCGTTCACCACGTCGAGCAAGTCCTGGCGCTTCTCGATCGACGGCAAGAATCTCACCAACCGATACTATCGGGTCGCCGGCTACGACTTTCTCGGGCCGCCGATCGGGGCTGCCAACTCCTACATCGGGGGCGTCAGCCAGATTGGTTACTATGGCCCGCCGCGCACGTATTCCGGGACGGTGAGCTACCATTTTTGACCGCGCGATGCCGGGGCCAATGAACATCGAAAGCAGCGATTACTTCTACCCGAGCACCGACGGTCTGAAGCTGTACTGCCGGATCTATCCGGCAGAGCGGCCGGGAGCGGTGCCGGTGTTGTGCCTGCCGGGGCTGACTCGGAACAGCCGAGACTTCGTCGCGCTCGCCAGGCATTTGCAGCCGCAGCACGAGGTGTTGACGGCCGATCTGCGCGGTCGCGGGCGTTCGGCCTGGGATATCGATCCGTCCCACTATCAATTGCCCAACTACGTCCAGGATATCTGGGCGCTGCTCGATTCCCGGTCGGTAGGTCGGGTCTTCGTGGTGGGAACCTCGCTCGGCGGATTGATGGGCATGGTCATGGCGGCAATGAGCCCCGACAGGATCGCCGGACTGATCCTCAATGATGCGGGTCCGCAGATCGATCCCGCAGGCTTGCGCCGCATCTCCGGATACGCGGGAAAGCTGCCGCCCGTCTCGTCCTGGGCAGCAGCGGCCGCGCAGGCGAAGAGCGTTTACGGGCTTGCATTGCCCGGCCTGACGGATGCGGACTGGCTCGATTATGCGCGCCGCGGTTACCGCGAAAATGCGGACGGCGTCCCCGTCCCCGACGTGGATCCGAGAATCAGCGAGGCGCTGAAGAACGCGAGTGCGGCGGCTCCCGACCTGTGGCCGCTGTTTTCGCAAATCAAGCGGGTTCCGCTGCTGGTGATACGTGGAGCCCTGTCCGATATCTTGAGCGCCGCGACGGTGGCACGCATGGCTCACGAGAAGCCGGATCTCATGCAGGTGGAGGTCCCCGATCGTGGGCATACCCCGCTGTTGAACGAGCCCCTGTGTTTGGAGGCAATCGACTCCTTCCTCGCCCGACACCGGGGAGCCGCGCCGCATGGAAACTGAGGCGAAGCGCCTCACCGGCAAAGTTGCCGTGATCACTGGGGCTGCCAGCGGTATTGGGAGGCAGATCGCCCGCACGTTCGCCGCGGCCGGCGCCAAGGTCGTCATCGCCGACCTCGACGCGGAGCGGGCCAGGGCGACCGCCGCCGAGATCGATCGGGAGGGCACACAGGCGATCGCCGTGGCGATGGATGTCACCAGCGAAACGGAGGTCGACGCCGCCATGCGCACGGTGACCGAGTCCCTGGGGCGAATCGATATCCTGGTGAGCAACGCGGGGATTCAGATCGTCGCGCCGCTCGAGGAACTGGCGTTTGCCGATTGGAGACGCTTGCTGGCGATCCACTTGGACGGCGCGTTCCTCACGACTCGCGCGGCTTTGCGGCCCATGTACCGCCAGCGCAGCGGCAGCATCATCTACATGGGCTCCGTCCACTCGAAGGAAGCCTCGGTCCTCAAGGGGCCTTATGTGACCGCAAAACACGGCCTGATCGGACTCGCCAAAGTGGTCGCCAAGGAGGGTGCGAAATACGGCGTTCGGGCCAATGTCGTGTGCCCCGGCTTCGTGCGCACTCCGCTGGTCGACCGGCAGATCCCGGAGCAGTCGAAGGCCTTGGGAATGGCGGAGGAGGAAGTGATCCGCGAGGTCATGCTCAAGGAAACCGTGGATGGCGAGTTCACGACGGTGAAGGACGTCGCGGATGCCGCGCTGTTCTTTGCCTCATTCGAGTCCAATGCCCTCACAGGGCAATCGCTCGTCGTCAGCCACGGCTGGTTCATGCAGTGAGGACGCTACCTTGCGAGTTGCGTCTCGACCTCGGGCAGGACCGCCGTCCCTTCTTCGCGCACCGCGTCAAGCGAGCTCGGATCGAGGCCCAACGCCTCGATGATCGTGGGGGCGATCTGGGTGGTGGTCGTCGTCGCCGAGACGGTGGACGCCTGGAGCTGCGGATTCGCAATCAGCATCACGACGTTGGTGTTGTCGTGCGCGAAGCCGCCGTGATCCGCGATCATGGTCGTGCTGCCGGAATAGGTCACGCCGACGTTCGGCGTCACGATGATGCCGCATCCGCGAACTCGATCTCCGGCGACATAGTTGATGGCGCGATGGCTCAGGTTTGCCATGTTCGGGCAGTAGGGGCTACCGCCGTTCGGGCCGCAAACGCGTAAGGGATGGTCACGATGTTGACTTGACCGTGTCGTCGATATCATGTCCGCTCCGCCATGAAGAGGATCCGCGATGAAAGAACCGAACGAGCGTCGACGCGCGGTAATGGTGGGTGGCGGCATCGGTACCATGGCTGCGGCTGCATTCCTGATTCGCGACGCCGGATGGCATGGCGCCGACATCACGATCCATGAAGCGTCTCCCGTGTTGGGCGGCAGCCTCGATGCCGGAGGCACGCCTGAGGTCGGGTATTGCCTGCGCGGCGGCCGCATGTTCACGAGCGATAATTACGAATGCACCTGGGATTTGTTCAAGTCGATCCCTTCGTTGAGCGACCCGGGAAAGACGGTTTTCGAGGAAACCGTCGGGTTCAATGAGCGCATCAAGGCACACTCAAGAGCGCGGCTCGTTGATCGAAATCGTGCCATCGTGGATGTCGGTTCGATGGGGTTCACGATGGAGGAGCGGCTGGAGCTGCTGCGCCTGGCCGAGGCAAGCGAAGAGAAGCTTGCTGCCAGCCGCATCACCGATTGGTTGTCGCCCGGATTCTTTGAAACCAAGTTCTGGTACATGTGGGCGACCACGTTCGCGTTTCAGCCATGGCACAGCGCCGTGGAATTCAAGCGTTACCTGCACCGGTTCATGAAGGAGTTCGCGCGCATCCAATCGCTGGCAGGCGTCAAGCGGACGGTCTTCAACCAGTACGATTCGCTCGTCCGGCCGCTCGAGAGCTGGCTCGCGGGGCAGGGGGTGCGCTTCCTGAAAGGCTCCCTGGTGACCGACCTCGGGCTCACCCAGATCGACGGAAAATTCGCCGTCACCCGCCTCACTCATCATATGAGCGGCCATTCCACTGATCTCGCCGTCGGCCCCCGCGATCTCGTCTTTTTTCAGAATGGCTCGATGACCGATGCCTCGAGCCGCGGTTCCATGACCCGGGTGCCTGCGCCCCTGACCAAGGCCGACAGCGGCGGTTGGCTGCTGTGGGAGAAACTCGCCAGGGAGCACCCGGACTTCGGCAGTCCGGCGGTGTTCAATTCGTCGATTCCCGAGTCCTATTGGGAATCCTTCACCGTCACGCTCAAAGATGCCGCCTTTCTCGATCAGATGGAGACTTTTTCCGGCAACGAGCCTGGAACCGGCGGCTTGGTGACCTTCAAGGACTCCCGCTGGCTGATGTCGATCGTCATACCGCATCAACCGCACTTCGCCGATCAGCCCGACGATGTCCGGGTTTTCTGGGGCTATGCGCTGCATCCCGATCGAGTGGGAGATTTCGTCGCCAAACCGATGTCGCTGTGCACGGGAGAGGAGATATTGCGAGAGCTTTGTGGTCATCTCAACTTCGATGCGGACACCACGTTCTCGAAGGCGGTCTGCATTCCGTCGCGGCTGCCCTACATCACCAGCATGTTCATGCCTCGTGCCAGCGGGGACCGGCCGCTGCCGGTCCCCGCGTCATCGAAGAACCTGGCATTCGTCAGTCAATTCGTGGAAATTCCGGACGATGTCGTGTTCACGGTCGAGTACTCGGTGCGGGTCGCACAGATGGCGGTCTACGAGCTGCTCGGGATCACGCGTGAAATCCCGCCCATTCACCATTACGACCAAACGTTCAAGGTTCAGCTCGATGCGATCCTCACGGCGCTTCGATAGGGCGGTTCGCGACGGATGCGGACCCCCGAGCGGGGCGCTTTACCGCGACAAACCGGACAGAACGCTGACTACGCGGCGCTCGCCGGAGCCCACGTAGGTATCCTCTCGATAGACGATGGCCTCGTTCAACTTGATCTCGACCTTGTGAGAGCCAGGCGCCACATCCAAGATCTCCGATTGATCATTACGCGTCACCGCTTGCCCGGTTTGCACGCCATCGACCAAAACCAGGGAGGCCACGGGGGCTCCGGTGATGACGATCTCCGTCGGCGCCCGCGGCGCCGCGGATCTGTGCGAGCCGAACCAGCTGCACGCGGATACGGAGGTCAATATGAGCAGTGCTACCAGGGCTCTCACTGTGTGCGCTCGGCGTGATGGCGAAGCCATGAAGACTATCATGCAGCGCAACGGTCCAGGACGGTGACCTGCGGCAGCGGCCTCTGTGCCAGCGACTGCCTTGACAATGACTGCCTAGGCAGGTAGTGTAGCGCCATGGTGACTCCTGCCCGACCTGAATCTGAGGTTTACGACCTCGCCTCGTATCAGCCGTCCAATTGTGTCGGCCAGTTGATGTACCGGGTTCGCGCGGCTCATATGAACGCCTTGGACGAAGCGATTGCCCGAGATCCCGATCTGACGGCCCTCGAAATCAGTGCCGCGCAGTACGTGATCATCAGCGTACTGGCCAAGCGCGGGGTGGATTCTGCCACCGAGCTGTGCAAAGACCTCTCCTACGACGGCGGCGCGATGACCCGAATGATCGATCGCCTCGAGGCGAAGGGGTTGATCAGCCGGCGTCGATGTCCCGAGGACCGGCGATTGGTGAAGCTGGAATTGACCGAGGCGGGTCTCGCCGCGTTGCCGAAGCTGCGCGAGTGTTCGGTGCGGGTGTTGAACCACTTCATGCGAGGCTTCAGCCAGGCGGAGGCGCGCCAGTTGGAGGGGTACTTGGTTCGGATGTTACAAAATGCTTGATTTTTTTGGCTCTAATCGTTGCCTAGGCATACACAGCCAAGGCAATGATACCCGGGAAGTTCTATGAATCACGTCAATTGTCTTTTGCAGCGCGGGCGCTTGGCGCTCCAGGAATTCGGCCCCTCGATGGCGATGCTGACATTGCCGGGAGGGTACCTCGTCGCGTTGACGGGTTGGATTTATCGCCGTTGGCCCCCCGGCTCGAGAACCGATCGAACGACGAATTCATAGATTCAACGACCAACAATTCTTGGATTTAAGGAGTAAACCCGTGGCCAACATTCGCACCGATACCATTCGCTCGCTGCCTGTGGCGAACTACAGTCCGGCCATTGCGAGGGCCCTCGACTGGCTGGGGGATCGCTATTTGCTCGCGAAGCCCATCAACGGCCCGCGCGCGCACCGGCCACGGATCGCGGCGGCTTCGATCAAACCTCAATGAGCGTTTGACGCAGCTGCAATAGCGTCCATTGCGATGACCAGGGCAGACCGGATGCCCGCTTCGGTCGCGGAGTGACCGGCATCCTCGACCAGCGTGAGCCGCGAACCGGGCCAGGCACGATGCAGTTCGATCGCGGTGACCGGCGGGCAAAGCAGGTCATAGCGACCCTGCACGATGGTGGCCGGTAGGTGGCGAATCCGGCCCACACGGCGCAGCAGCAGGTCCTCGGGTGAGTAGCGGTTGTTGCGAAAGTAGTGAACCTCGATGCGAGCCATGGCATAGGCCGTCTGCTCATGGTTCGCGCCCGCGATTCTCGCGAGGTCTGGAATCAGATTGGCCAAACGTGCCTCGAAGACGCACCAGCGGCGGGCGGCGGACAGCCGAACGTCGCGATCGGGATGTTCCAGCAGATTCGCGTAGCCCTCCATCGGGTCGCCGAGCTTGAGGTCGGGCGGCAGACCGTCCTTGAGGTCCTCCCAAGCCTCCGGCCGGAACAGCTGTCCCGCCTGGAATAGCCAGCGGATCTCCGATGACCGCATCAAGAAGATTCCTCGCAGCGTCAGACTCAGGCAGTTCTGCGGGAATTCCTGGGCGTAAGCGACGGCGAGCGTCGATCCCCACGAGCCGCCGAACAAATGCCATGCGTCGATTCCCCGGGCCCGGCGCAAGGCGGTCATATCGGCGATGAGATGCGCCGTGGTGTTGTCGCGCAGTTCGCCGTTGGGCGTGGATCGCCCCGCGCCGCGTTGATCGAAGAGGATCACCCGATATCGCCTGGGATCGAAATACCGTCGACTCATCGCCGAACAACCGCCGCCGGGTCCGCCGTGGAGGAAGAGCACGGGAATGCCCTCCGGGTTGCCGCATTCCTCCCAATAGAGGGAGTGCAGGTCGTCGAACGTCCAATCGTCCCGACGCGTAGGGGTCGATGGGGGGATAGAGATCGCGGAGTACGGACATGGACGCATCGATTATGGCAGGCTTGCGGCTGTGACAGGTGAAGTCCATCGACGAAGCCATAGAGGCGGCCTGCGCCGCGCTTCGTTCATAATTCAAGCGAGTCAAATCCGGATGAGGTCGCCATGGCGTATTCGTTGATGATCCTGGAACCTGTCGGGCAACGGAAGTCTCGAACCGAAGAGCAGGGACGCGCGTTGTACGATGAGATGCTGCGATTCGGCGAGGAGCTCAAACAGCGGGGATTGCTGACCCTGGCTCACTCGCTCAAATCGGACCGTGAGGGGGCCCGGGTCACGGTGCACGGCGGCCAATCGAGCATCGTCGATGGTCCGTTTGCGGAGTCCAAGGAGATGATCGGCGGCTTTTTCATCCTGACCTGCGAGGAGCGCGCGCAAGCGATTGCCATCGCCCAGGCGTGCCCGGCGGCGCAATGGGCAACCGTCGAAGTGCGGGAGATCGGTCCTTGCTTTGCGTGATCCCGGGCCGAGGCAGCCGTGTCTGAGCCCGCTGCCGTACACAGCAGCCTCGAAACGGTCTGGCGCATGGAATCGGCCAAGATCATCGCGAAGCTCGCCCGGATGCTCGGCAATCTCGGTCGCGCCGAAGAGATTGCGCAGGACGCGCTCGTGACCGCACTCGAGCAATGGCCGCTGAACGGTGCGCCGGCCAATCCCGGCGCTTGGCTCATGACGACCGCCAAAAATCGCGCACTCGACGAATTGCGGCATCGAAAGCTCGTGGAGCGGAAGCAGCAAGCTCTGGCCAACGAGGCGCCGCTCATGGGCACGGTGGGCCCGGAGCCCGCCGAGGCGGCCGGCCAGGACATCCCTGACGATTTCCTGCGCTTGACGTTCATCGCCTGCCACCCGGTGCTGTCCACCGAAGCACGCACCGCGCTGACGCTGCGGTTGCTGGCGGGGCTCAGCACGGCGGAAATCGCGCGCGCCTTTCTGGTGCCCGAGGCGACGATTGGACAGAGGATCGTTCGCGCCAAGCGCACCCTGGCGGAAGCGCATATCCCGTTCGAGGTTCCGCCGGCCGAGGAGCGGGTCAGCCGGCTCGCCTCCGTTCTCGAAGTGATCTATCTCATCTTCAACGAAGGCTATGCGGCCACCGCCGGCGAGGACTGGATGCGGCCCGGACTGTGCGAAGATGCACTGCGGCTCGGGCGAATGCTGGCTGAGCTCATGCCCCGGGAGGCCGAGGTGCACGGCTTGGTGGCGTTGATGGAGCTGCAGGCCTCGCGCGTCGGCGCGCGGCTCGACGCCGCAGGAGATCCCATTCTCCTGCTGTCGCAGAATCGCGCACGCTGGGATCAACTGCTGATCGGCCGCGGTCTCGCCGCGTTGGAGCGCGCCATTTCGCTGGGAGGTGCGCTCGGGCCCTACGCCCTGCAGGCCTCAATCGCCGCCTGCCACGCCCGGGCACGCTCGTCGGCCGATACCGATTGGAACGCAATCGTCGCGCTCTACGACGCGTTGGCGCAGTTGTCGCCGTCGCCGATCATCGAACTGAATCGAGCGGTGGCGGTGTCCATGGCGTTCGGGGCCGCCGCAGCGCTCGACATCGTCGATGCGATTGCGGCGGACGGACGCCTCGGGGCGTATCACCTGCTGCCGAGCGTCCGCGGCGATCTGTTGGACAAGCTCGGACGATTCGAGGAGGCGCGAATCGAATTTTCGCGCGCGGCATCGCTTGCGCGCAACGCGCGGGAGTGCTCGCTTTTGTTGGGACGCGCGGCGGCCTGTGGCGCGCGGGCCCGGTGACGGCGATCGCTCGCTGCACTCTCAGAGCGGCGCGAGCCCGAACTGTCCCAGATACCAGCGTTGAAAGGTCATGACGCGGCGCTCGTGCTCCGAATATCGCCCCGGCCGATACCGCGTCGACAAGATCCCGGCCTGATTGTTCTCGGTGATGACCTTGTCCTGCCGGGTGGTCTGATCCCAGCCCCAGATCATCCTCTCCACATCCACATCGCTCGCGCTGCCGTCGACCAGCCAGAATAAATCCACGTCCGTCTCGAGCGTGCTGCGCGGGGTGAAACGGAACAACACCGCGAAATCGTTGGTGGCGACCAGTTGGGTGAACGGGCTGAACGACAGGTACATCCGGCCCTGGTCGAACGCGACGCGCTTGCCCATCAGCGAGGAGGCGGGCCGGCCGTCCTGGGTCTCGCTCTCGTAGCCCTCGCGGATCGTCCGCTGCAGCAAGAGCCGCAAGTGCGATGACTCCGGACCGTCGTCCACCGTGCCGATCGGGCGGCCCAGCGCTGCGGCGTGTTCCTCCCAGGCCTTGAGCGTCGGCAGGTACTGGTCCACGGCATCGGCCGGACCGGAGCTCGGTCCGGCCCCGAAAGCCACCAGGGCCTGCGGCGGATGCATCGAGACGAATTCCGGATGCGACGGCGCGCAGTGGTAGCACTCCACGAAGTTCTCGACCACGAGCTTCCAATTCGCGTCGGTGGGATAGGAGCATGCGTGGGCGATCTTGGCATCCGCCAGACCGTGAAACTCCAGGTAAGGGGAGAGGTCCGAGAAAGTCGAGTCGAAGTCCACCGGCTCATCTTCGGACAGATTGATGAAGATCAAGCCGTGCAGCACCCGCACGTGACAGCGATGCAATCCATTGTCTTCCTTCGCGAAGTCCACGGGCATCAAGCGGGCGGCGAGCAACGCGCCGTCGAGTCCGTAGGACCACGCGTGATAAGGGCAGGTGAGCCGCGTCACCCGTCCCTGCGGTTCGGTGCAGATGACCGAGCCTCGATGCCGGCAGACGTTGTAGAAGGCGTTGATGGTCGTCTCGTCGCCGCGCACGACGATGATCGACTCCTGGCCGACTTTGAACAGAAAATAGTCGCCTTTGCGCCGCACCTGATCCACGTGCCCGGCGACGATCCATTTGCGCATCACGATCTCGCGCATGTCGGCGGCGAATACCTCATCGTCGCAGTAGAAACGCTGATCGAGGCTGTAGCCGCTTCGGCTATGAGCGGCCAGGTCGGCAATGAGGCCCGCCGTGAGGCTTTCCGTGCGCGGGGGCCGGGTGGCTTGATTCTGCATCTCTCTCGTTCCTCAGCGCTTGATGCGCAGGTTCTTGGGATCGTAAAGCGGCCGTAGGGAGGCGATCGCGGGCTGCCGGACACCGGCCACCTCGATCTCGTAGGCATCGGCATCGACCGGACCGTCGGGACGGGTCGAGGCGCCGCCGGGATCGGCGACGTAGCCGAGACCCACCGCGGCGCCGAGCGTGTGCGCGAACATCCCGGAGCGGATGTAGCCGACGAGGTCCGCGCCCTGCCAAACCGGCTCGTTGTGATAGAGCAAGGGCTCGGGGGACTTCAGCTGGAATTGCAGGAGGCGCTTGCGCACGCCGGTGTCGCGCTGCTTCAGGAGCGCCTCCCGCCCGATGAAACCGCCGGCCTTGTCGAGCTTCACGGCGAATCCGAGCCCCGCCTCCCAGGGCGTGTCCTCATCGGCGATGTCATGGCCGAAATGGCGGTAGGCCTTCTCGATGCGCAGCGAATTGAGCGCGTGGTAGCCCGCATGCACCAGGCCGAACTTGGGACCCGCACCGACGATCTCCTCGTAAACGCCGGCCATGAATTCGGTGGGGATGTAGATTTCCCAGCCCAATTCCCCGACGTATGTGATGCGCGAGGCACGCACCAGGGCATACCCGAGCTCGATCGTGCGGCTCGTGCCGAACGGGAACCCTCGATCCGACAAATCATCGGGCGTCAACGATTGCAACAGATCGCGCGATTGCGGGCCCATGATCGACAACACACCCATGCCGGAGGTGACGTTGGTGAGCACGCATCGTGCCTCGGCGTCGATGTGCCTGTGAAGCCAGTTGAAATCCTTGATTTCGGTTTCGGCACCCGTGACGATGAGATAAGCGATCTCCGAGAGGCGCGTGACGGTCAGATCCGCCTCGATCCCGCCGCGCTCGTTCAGCCACTGGGTGTAGACGATCTTGCCGGGCGCCACGTCGACCTCATTCGCGCAGACGCGATTCAGCACGCGGGCGGCATCGGGACCCTCGAGCCGGAACTTGGCAAAGGAGGATTGGTCGAACAGCCCGACGGCGTCCCGGACGCTGCGGTGCTCGTGCGCGCTGGGCGCGAACCAGTTTTGCCTCCCGTAGCTGTACTCGTAGACCGCCTTGACCCCGACCGGCGCATACCAGTTGGCCCGCTCCCAGCCGAACGCTTCGCCGAAACAGGCGCCTGCCGTTGCCAGCTGTTCGTGCACCGCCGAGCGTCGAACGCCGCGCGCGGTTGCGTATTGGCGGAAGGGATAATGCGTGGCGTACAGAAGTCCCAGACTCTCCGTCACCCGCGCTTGAAGATACTTGCGGTTGATCTGGAACGGCATGTTGCGCCGCACGTCGACTTCCCAGAGATCCATCGGCGGATGCCCGTCGCGAATCCATTCGGAGATCACCTTGCCGATGCCTCCCGCGGATTGCAGGCCGATGGAGTTCAAGCCGGCCGCGACGAAGCAATTGGCGAGCTCGGCCGACTCGCCGAGGTGATAGCGCACATCGGGGGTGAAACTCTCGGGCCCGCAGAAGAACTTCTGAATGCCGGCCTGTTCGAGTGCCGGAATGCGGCGCATCGCGTCGAGCAGCACGGGCTCGAAATGGCCGAAGTCGCCCGAGATCTCGCCGAACGAAAAATCTTCCGGGATGCCATCCATGCCCCAAGGGCGCGCGTTCGGCTCGAATGCGCCCACCAGAAGCTTGCCCGCGTCGTACTTGAAGTAGCTGCAGTGATCGTAGTCGCGCAGCACCGGAAGGCTCGGGTCGAGTCCGGGGACGTCCTTGAACAGCACGTAATAGTGCTCGCAGGCGTGCAGCGGGACGGTCACGCCGATGCTTGCCGCCAAATCGCGCGTCCACATTCCGCCGCAGAGTACGACGTAGTCGGCATCGATGCGTCCCTGCTCGGTCTCGACGCCGCTCACCCGCCCGCCGTCGCGGTGGATCGCCGTGACCTTCAGATCCTGAATTATCCTCGCGCCGCGTGCCCGGGCGCCCTTGGCGAGCGCCTGCGTGATGTCCACCGCGTTGGCGTAGCCATCGCTCGGAATGTGTATGCCGCCCAGCACATCGTCCAGATTGACGAGCGGATAGAGCGATCGGATCTCGGCGAGGCTCACCACGTGAACGGGCAGGCCAAACGTCTTGGCCATGGAGGCATTGCGCTTGAGCTCTTCCATGCGATCCTTGGTGGTCGCGAGGGAGATCGAGCCGCACTGGCGGTAGCCGGTCGCCTGGCCGGTCTCCGCTTCGAGACCGCGATACAGCTCCGCCGTGTAGCGCGCGAGCTTCGTCATGTTGATGCTCTGGCGCAGTTGACCGATGAGCCCCGCGGCATGCCAGGTGGTGCCCGAGGTGAGCTGCTTGCGCTCGATGAGCACGATGTCGCTCCAACCGAGCTTCGACAAGTGATAGGCAACGGAACAACCGATGACGCCGCCGCCGACGATGACGACGCGGGCGCGAGTGGGGAGATCGACGGCCATGAACCTAAACCCTCATCCGCGAATTGTCGGCATCGAAAGCCGGGGCGGGCAGCACGGTCGCGCGCCGCGCTTCCCCCTGGAGCAGTATGTCGAAGGTGCTGCCGGCGGCCTCGAAGGCCGGCTCGACGGAGGCGAAGGCAAGGCTCTTCTTCACGCGATGCCCATACGCGCCCGAGGTGGTCACCCCGATGCAGCGGCCGTCGGCCGCCAGCACGGGCTCGCCGCCGCGCGCATCGGTGTCGGCCGCATCCACCTCGGCATACACGATCTTGAACGGGCGCTGCGCCTGCTCGAGCGTCGCCGTCTTGCCGATGAAATCGTCCTTCTTGGCGGCGAAGAAGCGCGGCATGTCCGCCTCGAGCAGCGTGAGCTCGTTGGTGAGCTCCGTCGACCAGGCCTTGTAGCCCTTCTCGACGCGCATGCTGTTGACGGCATAGAGACCGTAGTTCGCGATGCCGAAGTCGCGGCCGCGCTCCCACAGCGCCTCATACAGCCCCGCCATCGAGCCGATCTGCGGATGCAGCTCCCAACCGAGCTCGCCCACGTAGCTCACCCTGAGCGCGCGCACGTCGTGGCCGGCCACGCGGATCTCCCGGCCCGTGAGCCACGGGAACTGCGCCGTGGCGAGCGGTGCATCGGTCAATGCGGCGAGGATGTCGCGCGAGCGCGGCCCCGACAGAACGAGCACACCGCGCTTCTCGGTGACGTTGTCGATCTCGACCCGCTCGCCGGCGCGCACGCTCTGCGACAACCAATCCCGATCCCGCAGCTCCGCGGCGGCGGCGGAGAGCGCGTAGAAGCGCTCCTCGGCCAGCTTGGTGACCGTCATCTCGCCGAGGATCCGTCCCTGGCGTGAAAGCATGTGCACGAGGGCGATGCCGCCGACCTTGCGCGGGATCCGGTTCGCGCACACGCGGTTCAGAAATCCCTCGGCATCCGGCCCGCTGATGTCGTACTTGGCAAAGCCGGTGAGATCGAGAAGGCCCGCCCGCTCGTGCACCGCGGCGACCTCATTGCGCACCACCTCGAATACGTTGTTGCGGCGATACCCGGAATTCTCGACGCGGCCGTCGGGAGAGAACCATTTGGGGCGCTCCCAGCCGAAGGTCTCCGTGTAGACGCAACCCTGCGATTTCAAGCGCGCGTACAGCGGGCTCACCTTGTTGGGCCGCGCGTCGGGCTCCTCTTCGCCCGGCAGGCGGGTGGTGAAGGTCGTGCGGTAATCCAGGAAGACCTTCTCGTGCACGTACTTCAGATCCGCATACGGCCCGAAACGCCGCGGATCGAACTCCGTCATGTTGATCTCGGCATCGCCTTGGATCATCCATTGCGCGAGGAACTTGCCGCAGCCGCCGCCCTGCGCAATGCCGAAGGACGTCCCGCAGCACATCCAGAAATTACGCAGCCCGGGTGCGGGCCCCAGCAGCGGAGCGCCGTCCGGCGTGTGCGGAATGGCGCCGTTGATGACGCGGCGGATGCCTACGTCGCCGAAAATGGGCATGCGCTCGATGGCGCGCTCCAGCCAAGGCGCGATGCGATCGAGATCGTCCGGGAAGAGCTCGTTCGAGGATTCCCATTCCGGGAATCCTTTCGGCGCCCATGCTTCCGTGAGTCCGGTGTTCTCGTAAATCCCCATCAGCCCGGATTTCTGCTCCTGGCGGAAATACCCGGACATGTAGGAGTCGCGCATCACCGGAATTTCGCCGCTGCGCTCGAGGAATGCCGGCACCGGATGGGTGATCACGTAGTGGTGCTGCATGTTGGTGATCGGGGCGTCGGCGCCGACCATCTGCGCGACCTGCCGCGCATAGCACCCGGCCGCGTTCACCACCATCTCGGCGGCGACGGTGCCCTTGTCGGTCACGACCTCCCATTCGCCGCTCGCGCGCGGGCGGATGTCCGTCACGCGGGTGTGGCGGGCCACGGTCGCGCCCAAGTCCCGCGCCGCCTTGGCGAGCGCGTTGCAGATACCGGAAGGGTCGCCATGACCGTCGTCGCGCGTCCAGGCGGCCGCGATCACGTTCTCCGTGGTCAGAAAGGGGTTCAGCCGCCGGATCTCGTCGAGGCCGACGATATCCATGCTGAAACCGATGCTTTTGGAATACCCATACACGTACTTGAGCCAGGCCAGCTCGCGCTCGTCGTTGGCGAGGCGCAGTCCGCCGCTTGCGTGCCAGCTCGTGTACTGGCCGGTCAAGGCCTCGAGCCGCGGATACAGTTGATTGCTGTATGCGTGAATCTTGGCGAGGTTGTAACTGCCGGTGATGCTCGGGCACTGACCCGCGGCATGCCAGGTCGAGCCGGAGGTCAGCTCGTCCTTCTCGATCAGTAGCGTGTCGGTGCAGCCCTCGAGGGCGAGGTGGTACAGGAGGCTTGCGCCCATCATCCCGCCGCCGACGATGACGACGCGTGCGTTGCTTTTCATGGAGTCCTGATCAGGTGTTCAAGGAGGCAGGAGGCCACAATAAATTGCCCCTTCGGGCCGTACAAGCGAGTATTTTACTACCTTTGACCCCAATAAATTCACAGGTCGGTCCGTGACTCGAAATCGCCCCGTGGTGGGTCTGCCCACGCTCACCTGGCTTCGCGCCTTCGAGGCCGCTGCGCGGACCTCGAGCTTCAGCGCGGCCGCAGCTGAGCTGCGGCTGACCTCGGGGGCCATCAGTTATCAAATCCGGGCGCTCGAGGCACATCTGGGCTTCGCGCTTTTCGAACGCCTGCCGCGGGGCGTGCGGCTGACCTCCATGGGAGTCGCCTATCTGCCGCCCGTGCGCCGCGCCTTCGAGCAGCTCGCGGATTCGACCGTGGGATTGTTCGGGGGATCGGAGCGGGGCGCAATTACCGTGCACGCACCGGTGTCGCTGGCGGCGCTGTGGCTGGCGCCCAAACTGCCGTCGTTCATCGGCGCGTATCCCTCGATCGATGTGCGCTTATCCTCGGTGATCTGGGACAATCCCGGCCCGGACGAATCGACCGACCTGGAAATCCGATATGGCAATGGGCACTGGCGCGGGTATCGGGCCGAGCGGCTGATGACCCAACGCATCGTCGCCGTGGGCAGTCCGGCGATGCTCGAGCGAGCGCGGTCTCTCGGCGAGGCGGCGGGCTGGCTGCCGCAACATCTGATCCACATCATGGGTCACGAGGACCATTGGCTGCAGGTGCGCCAGTCCCTGCAGCTCACCGTCGATCCGCCGGCGAAGCCGGGCCCGATCGTGGATACGACCATCGCCGCGTTGGAGCTGGCGGCCAACGGCGCCGGCTGTGCGCTCGCGCATCGAATCTTCCTGGATTCGTACCTCGCAACCGGCCGCCTGGTCAGAGTGCTGGAGGCCGACTTCGAGGATGGGAGCGCGTATTTTGTGGTGACGCCGGAGCGCCCCCAGCGACTGCGCCGGGAGGTGGCGCAATTTCATGACTGGCTGCTGGCGGCGGGGCGGGCCGACGATCAGCCCACGCCCTCACGGCCGGGGGTTGCGCATCTCGATCCGTGAGCTCGAGCCGCCGTCGGGGCGGTTGTCCGCCTGTGTCACGCCATCGCCCAGCTTGATCGCACCATCGGGCATCGGCACGGCGATCGGTGCGATCTTGACCTGCGTGATGCCGGTGCGTTTGTCCAGACCGATTTCCCGGGCGGTAGCCGGGGAGAGATCGACGATTCGACCGACTACGTACGGTCCCCGGTCGCGAATCGTCACCACTGCCGTCTTTCCGGTCTCGAGATTGGTGACCTTGGCGGTGGTGCCGAGCGGCAGCGTGCGGCTCGCCGCGTTGTTGGTGCTCGGCTCCATCCTCGTGCCATCCGCCATGGTCCGGCCGTTGAACATCTTGGCGTAGAAGGAGGCCTTGCCGATGCGAGCGTGACCCGAGCGATCGAGGGTTGGCCTGGCGACCGGCGTCACCCGGCGGTCGCGCCTACGGCCCGAAGGAGCATCGCTCGACCACCCATCGCCTGAGGGCCCGGCAACCTCTGAGGTAACCCCCGTGTGTGAGCTTTCGTCCGCCTGGGCGCAACTCCAACCGGCGCCCAGGACCATCAGCATGCAGGTTAAGAGTGGAATTTTAGCTGTTGATTTCATGGGATTCACTATCCACGCCAACCGGGGGTCGGGTCTGTAAGCCCAACCTAGTGACTCGGGTGAGAAACAGCAGAACGTCCGCGATTCCCGACAGGGACATTTTCCGACGCAAATCAGGGTATTGGCGCGCCGGTTGGGCGATCGGCGCGGGATTAGACCAAGTACCTGTCGATTATGGCGTACACGTTTGTAGGATAAAGACTTATGTCCCAGCACGATGCGGCGGCGCAGAATTTGAGTACACTGCGGAGCCTCCAACCCAAGGGGGATTCATGGCCAGAGGCGGTGGCAGTGGTTTCGGTCTCGAGGATCTTCCGCGGATAGCCCGCGGCGAAGGTTCTTATCTCTACGACGCGTCCGGCAAAGCCTATCTGGACGGCTCCGGCGGCCCCGCCGTCTTTTGTCTCGGCCACGCGCATCCCGAAGTCAATGCCGCCATCATCGAGCAGCTCGAGTCGGTGGCTTACGCCTACCGGTACCTGTTTACCAGCGCGGCGCTCGAGTCGCTGACGGATCTGGTGAAACGGGTTTCGGGCAACTGTTTCAAGGACATCGTGTACTCGAGCGACGGCTCGGAGGCGGTGGAGTCCGCGTTGAAGGTGGCGCTGCAGTATTTCGCCGCCCGTGGGTTGATGAAAAAACGGCGCTTCATCGCCCGCGAGCGCTCTTGGCACGGCAATACCCTGGGGGCCTTGTCGGTCTCCGGTTTCGCCGCCCGGCGCCGCGCCTTCGAGGGGAGCCTGCTGGATGTGGCCTTCGTATCCGCTGCCAACGCCTATCGGCCCGCCGGCGGCTGCGCGCCGGCCGACTTGGTGAGCTTCCTTGCGAGCGAGCTCGAACAAAGAATTCTCTCCTTGGGCCCCGAGACGGTGGCGGCGTTCATCTTCGAGCCCATCGTGGGGGCGGCCGGCGGCGTCGTTCCCGCACCCGCGGGATACGTGGCGGCCGTGCAAGCGGTGTGCCGCAAGTATGACGTGCTGTTGATCGCCGACGAAGTGATGTGCGGCACCGGGCGCAGCGGCACCTGGCGCGCCACCGAATACGATGGGGTGATCCCGGACATCATGAGCATCGCCAAGGGACTGGCCGGCGGCTACATTCCGCTCGGCGCCACCTTGGTCGCGCCGCAGGTTTCGGCCCCGATTCTGGCAGAGCATGGCGCTTATCTCACGGGACACACGTTCTCCGGACATACCGCGGCCTGCGCGGCGGGGCTCGCCGTTCAGCGCATCATCGAGCGCGACGGACTGCTCGAGCGCGTGCGCAACGTCGGCGCGGCGTTTCAGGAATCACTGCGAGCGTCCCTGGCTCGCTTCGAGGAGGTGGGCGATGTCCGCGGTCGGGGCTACTTCATCGGCATCGAATTGGTTCGAGACCCCGCCACCCGGACGCCTTTCGCCGCGGACCAGCGCTTGAGCTACGCGGTCGGGCAACGGGCATTCGCGGACGGACTCATCTGTTACCCCTGTTCCGGCAACGTCGACGGCGCCGCGGGCGATACCATCATCTTGGCGCCGCCCTACAATGCGACCGACGGCGAACTGGAGGAGATCGCGACGAAGTCACGAGGGCCATCGCGGGGGCGCTCGGCGACCTGGCTTGAGGTCTAGGCGGCGGCCTACTGTGCGCGGCCGGCGTCCTCGGTATGCTTCTGCGCCTACGGAGCCAGCAACACCATGAATAGCGATATCAAAGCCGGCGAGCACGACCTCTTGTCGTTCATCAGTCCGGATACGTTGATCGGGGCTTTGACGTATTTGGTGATCTTCGTGGCGCTGGCGCTGACGTTGTCGCGCGTGGTGCGCTCGGCGGTACACGCCGCCACGACGCGAAGCGGTCACATAGACCGCACCACCTTGAGTTTCCTCCGGCAGATGATGGGCGCGCTGATCTGGGTGGTGATGCTGATTCTCTATGCGCACCTCATCCCCGTCCTGCACTCGATGGGCACGGCGTTGCTGGCCGGCGCGAGTGTCGCTTCGGTCATCATCGGCCTCGCCGCCCAGAGCACGCTCGGGAACCTCGTGGCCGGCGTGTCGATCACCATCTACCGGCCGTTTCGTCTGGGCGACACCTTGCAATTGGAGAAGGCCATCGCCGGCTGCTTCCTCACCAAGGTCGACGCGACCGCCATGACGCTCGAGCTCAGGCTCCACGCGAGCGATTCGGCGCATCGGGATGCGCTGCGATCGAAACTCATCGGGGAACTCGCGCGCCGATTCGCCGGAGCGCATCTGGGCGCGGTCGGCGCGGAGGCGGCCACGTTCGCCTGAGGCGCAGCACTGCAGGGGCATGCGGGCTCCCTTATACTGCGCCATGCGTCGATGGGTGCTGTTTTTCATGCTGTTCCTCGCCGCCGCAGAGGCGGCCGACGCGGCGGAGACGATGCCTCTCGCGCAGTCCGCCCGTTCCTCGCCGCTCGATGAGTCTGCCGCCGCGCGTTTCGCCGCGCTCGCTCTGAAGTGCCTGCACGAGGAGTACCCGAACCACATCTCGCATACGCTCTCGAGCGACGTGGACGCGAGGCTTCCGCATGAGCTCACGCCGGCATTCTATGGATGTTACGACTGGCACTCGGACGTGCACGCGCACTGGTTGCTGGTACGCTTGATTCGTCTGTTCCCCGATGCGGATTTCGTGCCCGACGCCCGCGCCGCCATCGGGCAGAGCCTCACGCCCGAGCACATCGGCGGCGAGGTTGCCTATCTGAGGCACGTCGATCGGGCCTCGTTCGAGCGCCCCTACGGCCTCGCCTGGCTCCTCGCCCTTGCCGCGGAGCTGCGCCGCTGGGATGACCGCGAGGCGCGGGAATGGGCCGCGACCCTGCGGCCGCTGGAGACCGAAGCCGCAACCCGGGTGGAAAATTGGGCGGGGAGGCTCCACTATGCCATTCGGGTGGGAGAGCACGAGCAGACGGCTTTTTCCTTCGGACTGGTCTGGGATTGGGCCGCGGTCGCGAACGACGCGCAGATGCAGAGCGTGCTGGCCTACGCCGCGCGGCGGTTCTACTACGCGGACCGAAATTGTCCATTGAATTACGAGCCGTCGGGCGAGGATTTCCTGTCGCCATGCCTGGGCGAGGCGGACTTCATGCGCCGCGTCCTCGGTCCGGAGAGTTATGCACGCTGGCTGGCGGGGTTCCTGCCGCAGATTCCCAAGAACGCGCGCAAACCCTGGTTGATGCCGGCGGTGGTGATCGATCGGGCCGATCCGAAGCTCGCACACACCGATGGCTTGAATTTGAGCCGTGCATGGATGCTGGAAGGAATCGCGCGGGGATTACCGACCTCGGATCGGCGCATCGCGGCGCTGCAGGCGGCCGGGCGGTTGCATCGCGACGCCGCGCTTCCCAATATCACCGGCG
>CAVSSU010000042.1:0-79983 GCA_963730565.1 uncultured Gammaproteobacteria bacterium | reverse complement strand
GTCGAGCTCACGGCCAGCTGCTTCGCGGCGGCGCCGAACGCTCGATGAATCGCGGTGGTTTCCGCGCGGTCGCCGAGCTCCGTGGAGGTGGCGTGGGCGTTGACGTTGCACTGGACTTGATCCGCGTTGATCTTGGCATCGTTGAGCGCATTGGCCATGGATTTGCGCGCGCCCTCGCCGTTCTCGGGTGGTGCGGTCACGTGGAAGGCATCGCCGCTCATTCCGAAACCGACGATCTCGGCGTAGAGCTTGGCGCCCCGGGCCCTGGCGTGCTCGTATTCCTCGAGCATCATGGCGCCCGCGCCGTCGCCCATCACGAAACCGTCGCGATCCTTGTCCCAGGGACGGCTCGCCGCTTGCGGATTGTCGTTGCGCTGTGACAGCGCCTTTGCCTGCGCGAACCCGCTCATGCCGGTCGGGCACGTCGCCATCTCGGATCCCCCGGCGAGCATGGCGTCCGCATCGCCGAACTGGATCAATCGCAGCGCCATGCCGATGGCGTGCGTCGAGGTGGTGCACGCCGTTGCGATGGCGAGATTCGGCCCGGTCAGATTGAACGCGATCGACAAATGGCCGCTCACCAGGTTGATGATGCTCGCCGGAATGAAGAATGGAGAGACCTTCTTCGGCGAATGAGTCTCGAGATACTTGTCGTAGGTGATCTCGATGGACTCGAGCCCTCCCATCCCGGATCCCATCAGCACCCCGACGCGGTCCGTGTTGGCCTCGCTGACCACCAAGGCGGAGTCGCGCATCGCCTGCATGCCGGCCACGACGCCGTATTGCATGAAGGCGTCCATGCGCCGTGCATCCTTGGTGCTCATGAACGGCTCCAGATCGAGGTTGCGGATCTCGCCGCCAAAGTGCGTGGGGAAATTGGCGACATCGAACCGGGTGACCGGTCCGATGCCGCTGCGACCAGCGACGATCGATGCCCACGCGGTGGCGACGTTGTTGCCGACCGGAGAGACGATCCCAAGACCCGTAATCACGACCCGTCGTTTGCTCAACGGCAACTCCTCAATGGCATGCTTGAACGGCGGACAAGCCATGCATCCTGCTCGATGACCGGCCGCTGATCCTCAGCGTGCGTCCCGAACGCGCGCAGCCCTGGCACTAGGGCGTCAGGCCTTGCCCTTGTGCGAATTGATGTAATCGATCGCCTGCTGAACCGTGGTGATCTTCTCGGCATCCTCGTCCGGAATTTCGGTCTCGAATTCCTCTTCGAGCGCCATCACCAGTTCAACCGTATCCAGCGAGTCCGCGCCGAGATCGTCCACGAACGAGGCGTCGTTGGTGACTTCTTCTTCTTTCACGCCCAACTGTTCGGCCACGATCTTCTTTACCTGCTGCTCAACAGTACTCATCGTTATGGTGTCCTTTCGGGAAAGCCCGTTCGGGAAAACCCCTTTCCGGGAAAATATAGTAAACACGTGCCGCCTTTCGTTAGGGCCCCGCGGCCAGCCTCTTGTCGGCAGGGCGCGTATTTTATGTGAACGCAAGGGCGGCGGCTACCATGGCCCCTCATTTGCCCGGTGAGTGGCGCAACACGCCTTGACAAACGTCGGCCGTTGGTATGGCAAATTGCCACCAAAAAGCGGTCCGCCGCGTCAGGCCATGTACATGCCGCCGTTGACGTGCAGCGTCTCCCCGGTGATATATCCGGCCTCGGCCGAGGCGAGGAATGCCACGGCCGCCGCGATGTCGGCCGGGAGACCCAGCCGGCCCAACGGTATCTGCGCGCTGAGGGAGGTGCGCTGCGCTTCATTCAGCGCCCGTGTCATATCCGTGTCGATGAAGCCCGGTGCGATGACGTTTGCGGTGATGTTGCGCGAGCCGACTTCGCGGGCCAGCGACTTGGTGAAGGCGATCATGCCGGCCTTGGCGGCCGCATAGTTGGTCTGCCCCGGGTTGCCGGTGAGCGCGACGATGGATGCGATGCTGATGATGCGTCCCTTGCGGGCCTTCATCATCCCGCGCAGTACGGCCTTGGACAGCCGGAACACGGAGGCGAGATTGGTCTGCATGACCGCATCCCAATCCTCCTGTTTCATGCGCAAGAGCAGCATGTCGCGCGTGATGCCGGCATTGTTGCAAAGAATCGAGACCGGGCCCTCCGTCGATTCGATCTCCGCGATCAACGCATCGATCGATTCCTGGCTGGTCGCCTCGAGCACCGCGCCGCGGCCGCCGTGTGCCTTCAACGCCTCGGAGATTCGCCCCGCCCCCTCGGGCGTGGTCGCCGTGCCGATGACGCGGGCGCCGTCGGCGCTCAACCGGGCGGCGATGGCCGCCCCAATTCCGCGCGAAGCGCCGGTCACCAGTGCAACTTCCCCGGTCAGCATGTCTCCCCCGTCAGCATGTCGCTTCGCTCCCTAATCAAGTTTCGAATTCGCGAGCGCCTCGTCGAGAGATTGCGGATCCTCGAGCGCCAGCATTTTCAGGTCGCGGTTCTTGTCGACGCGCCTGTTCAACGAGGTGAGCACCTTGCCCGGACCGCATTCGATCAAATGGGTGGCGCCCGCCGCAATCAGGGTCCGCACCGTGGCGGCCCAATACACCGGGGTGTGCAACTGTTTGACCACGGCCGCGCGGATATCCCCGGGAGTGCGGTGCGTTTTGACATCCACCCCGTACACGGCGATACCAGCCGGCGCCGCCACCGCGACGCCCTCGAGTCGCTCGCGCAATCGCTCGGCCGCCGGTGCCATGAGCGAGCTGTGCGCCGGCACGCTGATGGGCAGCGGCAGCGCGCGCCGCGCGCCGCGGGCGGTCGCCGCCTCGATGGCCCGGGCGACGGCCGGCGCCGTTCCGGCAATCACCACCTGACCCGGCGCATTGAAATTTACCGCCTCCACCACCTCGCCCTGGGCTGCCTCGGCGCACGCGGCCTCGACATCGGCATCCTCCAGACCGAGGATGGCGGCCATCGCACCCTGGCCGGGGGGCACGGCGGCTTGCATCGCTTCCGCCCGAAATTTCACCAGATCGACCGCGGCCTTGAAATCGAGGCAGCCGGCGGCCGTGAGAGCGCTGAACTCACCCAGGCTGTGGCCGGCCATGAAGGCCGGCACGGCACCGCCTCGCTCGCGCCACACCCGGTAGGTGGCGACACCCGCCGTCAACATCAAAGGCTGGGTGCACTCGGTCGCATTCAAGGCCTCGGCCGGACCCTGCTGGGAGAGGCTCCATAGATCGTATCCCAGCACCTGAGAGGCTTCCTCGAACGTCGCCGCGACGACCGATGAGGTCTGCGCCAGTGCGGCCATCATGCCGACGGATTGAGATCCCTGGCCGGGGAACACGAACGCTAATGACATGCTCAATGGGTCCTTTCGGCTCGAGAATGGAGGCGGATTATAGCCAGCCGCCAGGAGAGTGCAGCCCCGATCACGAATCCGCAGGCCGCGCCGTATAGATGTGCATCGACGACGACGAGCGCGGGCTCATGGCCGCCGAGCTGCTCGTAGGCCAATTTGGCGGTGATGCACGCCAGCAGGAGCCAGCGGTCCCACTCGCCCGCCAGCAGATGTTTCGCCACACCGGCGGCCATGACCGTGTGCAACACGCCTGAGGCGCCCACGTACCAGCTGACCGCGGGACTCAGCCACCAGAGTCCGCAGCTGATCGCGAGCGCTCCGGCGCAAACGATCACGCACCACTCCACCGCGTCGTAATCCTCGGCGAACAACGCCCACATCAGCACCAGCCCGAGCTCGTTCAGCACCAGATGATGCAGATCCAGGTGCACCATGTGGGCCGTAAGCAACCGCCACCATCCGCCGGCCGCAATGGCCCCGCGGTCGTAGCGCAATACGGCGTTGACGTTGTCGCCAAGTGCCAACACGAGGTGCAGGGACAGCACGATCGCGAGGAGCCAGATCCACCGGCCGCGATCCCATTGCAGCGCCCGGGCGATCTGTGCGAGCCGATTCGCACCTTCACCGGGCATCGTTGTCTCCTATTTTGGTATGATTGGAGGAATGTCCGAGGTCACTATGCATATTCGCCAACGCGGTTTCACTCTCATCGAGATCATGGTCGTGGTCGTCATTCTCGCAGTGCTGGGCGCGCTCGTGGTGCCAAAGATTCTCGAGAACGTCGACAAGGCCCGGGTTACGCGTGCCGCGAGCGACATCCGCGCGATCCAGACGGCGCTCGACCTGTATCGACTGGATAATTTCAAATACCCGACCACCGAACAAGGTCTGCAGGCCCTCGTGACTCAGCCCTCGGACCCTACCATCACCAATTACCGCTCGGGCGGCTATCTGCCGTCGCTGCCGAAGGATCCGTGGAACAACCCCTACCAGTATGTGAGTCCGGGCGCGAACGGTCGTGACTACGACATCATCAGCTACGGACGCGATGGCAAGCCGGGTGGCGAGGGCTACGACGCCGACATCAGCACCTCGACGCTCGAGCAGCGGTAGCGGTCCCAACTGGGTGCCGGGCGTGTTGCACATCTCCTGGCGCAACCGGGGATTCACGCTCGTCGAAATTCTGGTGGTGGTCGTGATCATGGCCATCGTGGTCTCTCTCGCCATCCTGTCCATCGGCGTGACCGGCCGCGATTCCCAACTCGACGAGGAGACGAGGAGGATCGAGGGCTTGATCGACATCCTGCACGAACGCGCGCTCCTCGAGGGACGCGATTTCGGGATGCGCATCGAGCCGACGGCCTACGAATTCACGGTGTACGACCCGAACCGCGATCGGTGGCTCACCATGAACGATGAAGGCGAGTTCCGCCGCCGCAATTTGCCGAAGGGCGTGACCTTTCAGCTGGAACTCGACTCGATCGCCGTGGTGTTGAAGCCGGTCGACACGAATCTGAGCGATGGGCCGCCCCCCGGCCCGCAGCTCGCCATTGCAGCCTCAGGCGAGGGAACCCCGTTTCGGCTCACGCTGCTCCGAGACGCGACGCAGGCGCGCGCAGCGGTCGACGGGGATGCCTTCGGCAAGACCCGCCTCGAAAGCTCCGACCATCCGCCGGAAAAACGCTCGTGAGGCATCGGCCGGACGGCGGATTCACGCTGGTGGAGGTGCTGGTGGCGCTGGTGGTGGTGGCAATCGGACTGGCGGCGCTCATGGTCGCGGTGTCGGGCACGGCGCGCACCAGCGGGTATCTGCGCGACAAGACGCTCGCCCAATGGATCGCGCTCAACCGACTTGCCGAGGTCAGGCTGACCGTCAACAAGGTGGCTCAAAGCAGCAGCTCGACCAATGGCGATACCGGCGAATTGCAGTTCGCGAGCCGCACCTGGCACTACGACACGCGGTACTACGACACCCAATTCCAGAGCACCAAGCGGATCGTGGTGCGCGTCTGGGCGGGCGACGCGAAAACCAAGGGGAATCCGCTGGCGGAGGCCACCGGCTTCTACGGCAGCGGATTGAGCATCCCCGGCAACTCGAATGCCACGGACTGGACTCAGGGCAATACCGCCGCGTCGGCGAACTGCACACCGACGGGCACTGGGTCGGGCGCGGGCGTGCCGAGCAACCCCGGCACCGGGACGGCCAATTGTGTTCCGACGACCACGGCGGCGCCCACGCCGAACGTTCTGCCGACGACGACCACCACGCAATGAGAACACCCTCCCCGGTCCGGCCCGCCCGCCTCGGCGGCTTCACGCTCATCGAGATTCTGGTGGCGCTGCTGATCCTCGGAATCATGACCGCACTCGGCTACGAGACTTATCGCGCCGCGCGCATCTCCGCGGAACACACCGAGGAAGCCCTCAAGCGCTCGCGCGAGATCGAGTTCGGGATGCGCGTGCTGGTCATGGACTTCGCGCAGATCGTGCCTCGGCCGGTCCGTGATCCGCTCGGCCAGACGCGCCTCCCGGCGCTGCATGGATTCTCGGGCAATGGCACCAGCGCGGGCGCCTCCGGCTCGGGCTTCGGAAGCGGCGCCGCGCTCGGCGCCGGCAGCACGATGCATTTCAATTCCGACCCCGGATTTCAATCGAGCTTCTCCGATTCGAGCACCAACACCATCGCACTCGCGGAACTCACGCGCGCCGGATGGTCGAATACCGCGGGGCAGCAAAGAGGCACGCTGCAACGCGTGTCCTACGTCCTGGTCAACGATGTGCTCAAGCGCAGCTACACCACCGCCCTCGACACCGTGCAGGGCACGAAACCGCAGGTTCAGGATCTTTTCAGCGGCGTAAAGACGGTGCAGCTGCGCTATCTCGACGGCAATCAAAACTGGCAGAACCAATGGCCGATGCCGAGCGTCTCCTCCACCGACACGCTCTGGACACGACCGGTGGCGGTCGAGATCACCATCGAGTTCAAGGACTGGGGAACCGTGCGCCGTCTGATCGAGGTGGCCGGATGAGCCGCCGACGCGCGCCGTCGCACACGGCCTTGCGCAGGCCGTTCCCGGGGCCCCGCCGAGAGCGTGGCGTGGCGCTCATCATCGCGCTGATTCTGGTCGCGCTCGCCACCATCCTGGCCACCAAACTGAGCTATGACGGCTGGCTCGAGCGCCGGCGCACCATCGGCATCATCGCGACCGAGCAGGCCTATCTATTCGGCACCGGCGCGGAAGCGCTGGCGGCGGACGCCCTCAATGCGATCGGGCAAACCGGCGCCACCTCGCCGAGCGGCACGCACTGCCCGCAACCGTGCCCGGTCAGAACGCGCAGCAGGTGAATCTGACCCAACCCTGGGCCCAGCCCACGCAGCCCTTGCCCATCAGTTCGCCGGACGACCCGGAGGGTGAACCGATCGGCATCCTGCAGGCGGCCATCCAAGACATGCAGGGGCGCTTCAATCTCAACAATCTCGCGCACATGGTGCAGCGAAACGGACAGTGGGATCGAGGATCCGGTGCCGCTGGAGCAGTTTCAACGGCTGCTGGCATTGGTGGGCCTCGAGCCGAAGTGGGCCGGCATCGCGCGCGATTGGATCGATCCGGACGACCAGGCCGGGCAGCCGGACGGCGCGGAGGACAACGTGTACACCATGCAGAATCCGCCTTACCGGACCGGCAACTGGCCGATGATGAGCCCGGCCGAGCTCATGAACCTGCCCGGCTTCGGCGCGGATCGCTACCGCAAGATCGCCCCGTACGTCACGGCGCTGCCTTCCGCCACGGTCAAGATCAACTCTGCACGGCTCCTGCGGTGGTCATCGAAAGCCTGGCCGACAGCCTGAAGCGGCGAATACAACCGACAGTAGAAGGTACTCGCGAACGGCCGCAAGGAGCGGCTGTTTCCGGACGTAAGCGCGCTTCAGACCGTCCGCGAGGCTTTCGATGACCACCGCAGGAGCCGTGCAGACATTGATTACTTGACCGTGGCGGGCAGCGCCGTGACGTACGGGGCGATCTTGCGGTAGCGATCCGCGCCGAAGCCGGGCAGGTTCATGAGCTCGGCCGGGCTCGTCATTGGCCAGTTGCCGGTCCGGTAAGGCGGATTCTGCCGGTGTACACGTTGTCCTCCGCGCCGTCCGGCTGCCCGGCCTGGTCGTCCGGATCGATCCAATCGCGCGCGATGCCGGCCCACTTGGGCTCGAGGCCCACCAATGCCAGCAGCCGTTGAAACTGCTCCAGCGGCACCGGATCCTCGATCCACTGTCCGTTTTGCTGCACCATGTGCGCGAGATTGTTGAGATTGAAGCGCCCCTGCATGTCTTGGATGGCCGCCTGCAGGATGCCGATCGGTTCACCCTCCGGGTCGTCCGGCGAACTGATGGGCAAGGGCTGCGTGGGCTGGGCCCAGGGTTGGGTCAGATTCACCTGCTGCGCGTTCTGACCGGGCACGGTTGGGGCAGTGGTGCCGCTCGGCGAGGTAGCGCCGGTTTGCCCGATCGCATTGAGGGCGTCCGCCGCCAGCGCTTCCGCGCCGGTGCCGAATAGATAGGCCTGCTCGGTCGCGATGATGCCGATGGTGCGCCGGCGCTCGAGCCAGCCGTCATAGCTCAGTTTGGTGGCCAGGATGGTGGCGAGCGCGACCAGAATCAGCGCGATGATGAGCGCCACGCCACGCTCTCGGCGGGGCCCCGGGAACGGCCTGCGCAAGGCCGTGTGCGACGGCGCGCGTCGGCGGCTCATCCGGCCACCTCGATCAGACGGCGCACGGTTCCCCAGTCCTTGAACTCGATGGTGATCTCGACCGCCACCGGTCGTGTCCAGAGCGTGTCGGTGGAGGAGACGCTCGGCATCGGCCATTGGTTCTGCCAGTTTTGATTGCCGTCGAGATAGCGCAGTTGCACGGTCTTTACGCCGCTGAAAAGATCCTGAACCTGCGGTTTCGTGCCCTGCACGGTGTCGAGGGCGGTGGTGTAGCTGCGCTTGAGCACATCGTCGACCAGGACGTAGGACACGCGTTGCAGCGTGCCTCTTTGCTGCCCCGCGGTATTCGACCATCCGGCGCGCGTGAGTTCGGCGAGTGCGATGGTGTTGGTGCTCGAATCGGAGAAGCTCGATTGAAATCCGGGGTCGGAATTGAAATGCATCGTGCTGCCGGCGCCGAGCGCGGCGCCGCTTCCGAAGCCCGAGCCGGAGGCGCCCGCGCTGGTGCCATTGCCCGAGAATCCATGCAGCGCCGGGAGGCGCGTCTGGCCGAGCGGATCACGGACCGGCCGAGGCACCATCTGCGCGAAGTCCATGACCAGCACGCGCATCCCGAACTCGATCTCGCGCGAGCGCTTGAGGGCTTCCTCGGTGTGTTCCGCGGAGATGCGCGCGGCGCGATAAGTCTCGTAGCCGAGTGCGGTCATGATGCCGAGGATCAGCAGCGCCACCAGAATCTCGATCAGCGTGAAGCCGCCGAGGCGGGCGGGCCGGACCGGGGAGGGTGTTCTCATTGCGTGGTGGTCGTCGTCGGCAGAACGTTCGGCGTGGGCGCCGCCGTGGTCGTCGGAACACAATTGGCCGTCCCGGTGCCGGGGTTGCTCGGCACGCCCGCGCCCGACCCAGTGCCCGTCGGTGTGCAGTTCGCCGACGCGGCGGTATTGCCCTGAGTCCAGTCCGTGGCATTCGAGTTGCCGGGGATGCCAATCCGCTGCCGTAGAAGCCGGTGGACTCCGCCAGCGGATTTCCCTTGGTTTTCGCGTCGCCCGCCTAGACGCGCACCACGATGCGTTTCATGCTGGAATTGCTGGTGTCGAAGTAGCGCGTGTCGTAATGCCACGTGCGGTTGGCGAACTTGAGTTCGCCCGTATCCGTGTTCTGCGCTGAGCTTGCTGACGTTCAAACGCACTTCGGACAGCCGGTTGAGAGCGATCCATTGCGCCAGTGTCTTGTCCCGCAAATAACCGCTGGTTCGAGCGGTGCCGCTACCGCGACCATCAATGCGGCCAAACCGATCGCCACGATCATCAGCGCGACCAGCACCTCCACCAGCGTAAAGCCGCGGTTCGGCCGAGCGGCTCACGTGGGCTTCTCCGGGTGGTCCGAACTTTCGAGTCGTCTTGCCGAACGCGTCGCCGTCGACCGAGGCCCGGCTCCGCGTCGCTTCGCGCAGCAGCGTCAGGCGAAACGGCGTTCCCTCGCCCGCTCGCCGCGATCGCCACCTGCGGGGTGGGCGGCGCCCCATCGCTGTCGGATTTGTGTCAACGGGCTTGAGAACCACCGCCTGTGAGTCGAATTCCAGTTGAAAAGTCACGCCCTTGGGCAGTTCGCGGTGGCGAAACTCATGCTCATCGTTGATCTCAGCCAGAGGCCGCGAGCCGGTTCATATACCAAGAACTCGTACGCCGCCGGCTCGATGAGCAATCCGAAATCGCGCCCCTCGAGCACGGCACGCTCGTGCAGCAGGTCAACCAAGCCCTCGATGCGCCTGCTCTCCTCGTCCAGCTGCGAATCTCGCCCGGACACGCCGATGGACAGCACTGCCAATGAGATCACCACCGCCATGATCACCACGACCACCAAGATTTCGACGAGCGTGAAACCCTTGCTGCGCATGGCGCTGTGCACCCCGCAAGCGAGTGGCCTACCGTTGTTCGAGCGTGGAGGTGCTGATGTCCGCGTCGTAGCCGTCTCCACCCGGTTTGCCGTCGCGTCCGTAGCTCGTGATCTCGTAGTCGCGCCCGTTGGGGCCCGGACTGACGTACTGATAGGGGTTGTTCCAAGGGTCTTTCGGCAACGACGGCAAATATCCGCCCGATCGATAATTCGTGATCGTGGGATCGTTCGGCTGCGTCACCAGCGCCTGTAAACCTTGTTCGGTGGTCGGATATTTGAAATTATCCAGGCGGTAGAGGTCGAGCGCGGTCTGGATCGCCCGAATATCGCTGGCCGCACGCGTGACCCGGGCCTTGTCGACGTTCTCGAGGATTTTCGGCACGACGAGCGCACCCAACACTGCGAGAATGACGACCACGACCATGATCTCGATAAGGGTAAAACCGCTCTGGCGCTTGTGCATAGTGACCTCAAGAATTCCATGAATGATACCAAAATAGCCGCCCGCGATGCCGCGTAACGGAGCAAATCCGCTGGCGCAGTTCGCGGAGGGTCTGCAATGGGATCGCGGCCGCTGGATTTGGTTGCTTTTAATTCTGCTGATTCTCGCATTTGATGTTGGGTCTTGGCGACAGTGTCGGCCAGGCGCTGCGTTACGATCGCGGCGCCATTGCGGCCGGCGGCTGGTGGCGGCTGCTCACCGCCCACGCGGTGCATCTCGACGTGCACCACCTGTTGCTGAACGAGTTGGGCCTGGTGCTGATGTGGTCGTTGTTCGCGCGAGACTACGACCCGGTCGAATGGTGCGTAATCGTGCTGTCCGGCGCCCTCGCGATCAGTTGCGGCTTGTGGTGGCTGAGCCCGCATGTGATCTGGTACGTCGGTGCCTCGGGTGTGCTGCACTCGGTCATGGCCGCGGGCTGCGCCAAGCATTTGGCGGAGCGCGCCTGGGATCGCTGGCTTTTGTTGATCGCCCTATGCGTGAAATTGGTCTACGAGCAGTCGAGCGGCCATGCGGGGCCCATGATCGTCGTCGATGCCCACCTGTACGGCTCGGCTGCCGGTTTTGCGGTCGGGGCTGCACTCTCGTGGCGTATCGCTATAATTCGCCACCTTTCCAGCTCCTGAGGACCGCACGCAATGTCACTCGCCTTCGTTTTTCCGGGCCAAGGCTCGCAATCGGTCGGTATGATGAGCGCGTTGGCCAAATTGTCGCCCGTTATCGAGGCGACGTTTGCGCAGGCCTCGGATGTACTGGGCTACGACTTGTGGAAGCGCTGCCAGGACGGGCCGGTCGAGGCGTTGAATGCGACCGAGTGCACGCAACCGGCGATGTTGACCGCCGGAGTTGCCACCTATCGGCTGTGGAGCGAACGCGGCGGCGCGCGCCCCAGGCTCATGGCCGGGCACAGCCTGGGGAGTTGAGCGCGCTGGTGGCCGCAGGCAGCCTCGAGTTCACCACCGCGGTCGGTCTGGTCAAGTTTCGCGCCGAAGCCATGCAGGCTGCGGTGCCCCAGGGGCAGGGCGCCATGGCAGCCATTCTCGGGCTGGAGGATGCCGACGTCCAGGCCGCCTGTCGCGAGGCGGCCGCATGGCGATGTGGTCGAGGCGGTGAATTTCAATGCGCCGGGGCAGGTCGTCATCGCCGGAGCGGCGCCGCGGTCGCGCGGGCCATCGAGGCCGCCACCGCCAAGGGCGCGCGGCGCGCGCATGACCCTGGCCGTCAGTGTTCCGGCGCACAGCTCGCTCATGGCGCCGGCCGCCGAACGGTTGCGCGAGCGGCTTGACGGCATCGCGGTGGCGGCGCCGGCTGGATATCGCGGTGTACGGCGTGGACGTCAAGACGCATGCGCAGCCCTCCGAGATTCCGCGCGGCCTGGTCAAACAGCTGCATACCCCGGTCTATTGGGCGGCGACGGTGCGGACGATGATTGCGGCGGGCGCCACGCCATCGTCGAATGCGGACCGGGCAAGGTGCTGACCTCGTTGAACCGCCGCATCGACAAGAATCGCGATCTGAAAATGCTGGCGCTCGAGGATCCGCAATCCCTCGACGAGGCGCTCGCGCACTCGAAACTTGATAGGGAGCGAAGCGACATGCTGACGGGAGCATGCTGAACGGAGAAGTTGCGTTGGTGACCGGCGCCTCGCGCGGAATTGGCGCCGCCATCGCCGCGCGTCTGAGCGCCGATGGCGCCCGCGTCATCGGCACGGCGACCACGCGCGAGGGCGCGGTGCGAATCAGCGAAGCGCTGGCGGCGCGCGGCGGCCGCGGCGCGGTGCTGGACGTCGTCAGCCAGGACTCGATCGATGCCCTGATCGCGGACATCGAATCGACGGAGGGCCCATCGGCATTCTTTGCAACAACGCCGGCATCACGCGCGACATGCTGCTGCTGCGCATGAAACCGGAGGACTGGGATGCGGTGCTGCAGACCAATCTCGCCTCCGTGTTCAGGCTTTCCAAGGTGGTGCTGCGCGGCATGATGAAGGCTCGCAAGGGACGCATCATCAGCATCGCATCCGTCGTCGGGCTCACCGGCAATCCCGGGCAGACCAACTATGCGGCCGCCAAGGCGGGCATGATCGGCTTCACCAAATCGCTGGCCCGCGAGGTCGGCTCGCGCAACATCACCGCGAACGTCATCGCACCGGGCTTCATCGACACGGATATGACACGGGCGCTGAACGAGGCGCAGCGCACCGCCCTCAGCGCGCAGATTCCGCTCGGCCGGCTGGGTCCCCCGGCCGACATCGCGGCCGCCGCGGCTTTCCTGGCCTCGGCCGAGGCCGGCATACATCACCGGGCGAGACGCTGCACGTGAACGGCGGCATGTACATGGCCTGACGCGGCGGACCGCTTTTTGGTGGCAGATCTGCCATACCAACGGCCGACGTTTGTCAAGGCATGTTGCGCCGACTCACCGGGCAATTGCGCGGGCCAGGTAGCCGCCGCCGTCGCGTTCACATAAAATACGCGCCCTGCCGACAAGAGGCTGGCCGCGGGGCCCTAACGAAAGGCGGCACGTGTTTACTATATTTTCCCGGAAAGGGGTTTTCCCGAACGGGCTTTCCCGAAAGGACACCATAACGATGAGTACTGTTGAGCAGCAGGTAAAGAAGATCGTGGCCGAACAGTTGGGCGTCAAAGAAGAAGAAGTCACCAACGACGCCTCGTTCGTCGATGATCTCGGCGCGGACTCGCTGGACACGGTTGAACTGGTGATGGCGCTCGAAGAGGAATTCGAGACCGAAATTCCGGACGAGGATGCCGAGAAGATCACCACGGTTCAGCAGGCCATCGATTACATCAATTCGCACAAGGGCAAGGCCTGACGCCCAGTGCCAGGGCTGCGCGCGTTCGGGACGCACGCTGAGGATCAGCGGCCGGTCATCGAGCAGGATGCATGGCTTGTCCGCCGTTCAAGCATGCCATTGAGGAGTTGCCGTTGAGCAAACGGCGGGTCGTGATTACGGGTCTTGGGATCGTCTCTCCGGTCGGCAACGACGTTGCCAGCCGCCTGGGCATCGATCGTCGCTGGTCGCAGCGGCATCGGACCGGTCACCCGGTTCGATGTCGCCAATTTCCCCACGCATTTGGCGGCGAGATCCGCGACCTCGATCTGGAGCCGTTCATGAGCACCAAGGATGCGCGGCGCATGGACGCCTTCATGCAATACGGCGTCGTGGCCGGCATGCAGGCGATGCGCGACTCCGGCTTGGTGGTCAGCGAGGCCAACACGGACCGCATCGGGGTGCTGATGGGATCCGGCATGGGCGGGCTCGAGTCCATCGAGATCACCTACGACAAGTATCTGGAGACTCATTCGCCGAAGAAGGTCTCTCCATTCTTCATTCCGGCGAGCATCATCAACCTGGTGAGCGGCCATTTGTCGATCGCGTTCAATCTCACCGGGCCGAATCTCGCCATCGCAACGGCGTGCACCACCTCGACGCACGCCATCGGCATGGCGCTGCGATTGATCCAGTTCGGCGATGCGGACGCCATGCTCGCCGGGGGATCCGAGATGGCGACGTGCCCGACCGGCATGAGCGGGTTCGCGCAGGCAAAGGCGCTGTCACAGCGCAACGACAATCCGCAAGCGGCGAGCCGTCCCTGGGACAAGGATCGCGACGGTTTCGTGATGGGCGACGGCGCGGGCGCCATGATGCTCGAGGAATACGAGCACGCCAGGGCCCGGGGCGCCAAGCTCTACGCCGAGATCGTCGGTTTCGGAATGAGCGGCGATGCCTTCCACGTGACCGCACCACCCGAGAACGGCGAGGGCGCGCGCAAATCCATGGCCAATGCGCTCAACGATGCCAAGATCAACGCGGATCAAGTCCAGTACGTCAACGCCCACGCCACCTCCACGGAGCTCGGCGACCGCGCGGAAACCACCGCGATTCATCGAGCGTTCGGCGCCGCCGCGAAGCAGCTGGCCGTGAGCTCGACGAAATCCATGACCGGGCATCTGCTCGGAGCGGCGGGCGCCGTGGAGGCCATTTTCTCCGTGCTCGCGCTGCGCGACCAGATCGCCCCCCCGACCATCAACTTGGACCAGCCCGGCGAGGGGTGCGATCTCGACTACGTGCCGAAGGAAGCTCGGCAGATGAAGATCGACACCGCCTTGTCCAATTCGTTTGGCTTCGGTGGCACCAACGGTTCGCTCATTTTCCGCCGAATTTGAGCCTCTGGGGCTGATCTCGAGCCATCCCGAGCGCTACCCGGGACTTCTCGAGAGCAGCGCACCGATCGGCCCCGCGACGGTCGGCGGCCGCTTCGACCTGCTTCCGATCTCGAGCGGCGAGACCTTGCGCCTCGGCGGCGATGGCCGGATGTCCGGTCCGCATGCGGGTGGAGCGACCGGCTTCCTCGAGGCCCTCGAGCGCTGGTGGCAGGTGTTGCGCATCCCCACGCAGGCCGCCCAGGTGCCGTTCACCGGCGGCTGGCTGGTGTACCTCTCCTATGAGATCGCCGGCGAGATCGAGCCGTCCCTGACCTTGCCGCCGAGCACGGATCCCATCGCGGCGCTCGCGATACGCGTGCCCGCCGCCTGGATCCGCGACCGTCAGAGCGGCCGCGCGTGGCTCGTGGCGGAACAGGGCTTCGATCACCTGCTCGAACGCTTTGCCGAGGACGTGCGCGATTGTGCTCACCTCCCCGATGGGCGGATGACCGGATTCCAAGTCGAGGAGGAAGATCCGCAACGTTTTCTCGAATCCGTGCGCCGCGCACTCGATTACATCGCTGCCGGCGACGTGTACCAGGCGAATCTGTCCAGAGCCTGGGGCGGTCGATCCCCGTCGGCGATCGATCCGGCCGCCCTCTATCGGGCGCTTCGCGCGGCTAATCCGAGTCCGTTTGCCGCGATCCTACGCAACGCGGACTTCGCGGTGATCAGTTCATCCCCCGAAAGGCTGGTCTCGGCCCATGGTGGTGTCGTCTCGACCCGGCCGATCGCCGGTACGCGGCCGCGCGGGGCCTCGCCGGAGCGCGATGCCGCACTGATCGAGTCGCTTCTCAACAACGAAAAGGAGCGGGCGGAACACGTCATGCTCATCGATCTCGAGCGCAACGATCTCGGCCGGGTGTGCCTGGGCGGCTCGGTCAGGGTGGACGAGTACATGACGGTCGAGAGCTATGCGCACGTGCACCACATCGTGTCCAATGTCAGCGGCTTGAAGCTCGATGCGGTGACACCGGTGCAGATCGTGCGGGCCATGTTTCCGGGCGGCACCATCACCGGCTGTCCCAAGGTCCGATGCATGGAGATCATCGCGGAGCTCGAGGGCGTGGGACGAGGCGCATACACCGGCTCGATCGGCTACATCAACCGCGACGGCAGCTGCGATTTCAACATTCTCATCCGCACGATCACCGCACACGGACATGCCTTCGGCTTTCGAGCCGGTGCCGGCATCGTCGCCGATTCGGATCCGGCCCACGAGCTCGCGGAGACTCGTGCCAAGGCCGAAGGGCTGCTGCGCGCATTGAGGGCGACACGGTGAGGAAGGAAGCGAGACCGGCGCGGGTGGGGCGTGCAGCGCATCGAGCATGGATCAATGGCGCGGCGGGATGGCACGTCGACTGCTCCGATCGCGGATTCCAATATGGTGACGGGTTGTTCGAGACCATGCGGGTGCGAGCCGGACGGATCCGCCTTCTCGAGTATCATCTCGAGCGGCTGTACGACGGATGCCGCCGGCTGTCGATCCTGGCGCCGCGCCCGCCGTCGTTGCGGCGGGAACTCAAGTTGCGGGCCGAGCCGCATGCCGACGCGGTGCTCAAGCTCATTCTGACCCGCGGGCCCGGCACCCGAGGGTATCGGCCGAGCGGCCGGGAGCGCTGCACGCGAGTGATATCGCTGTCCGCGCCCCCGCATGCCGCCGTCGCGCAATCTTCCCAGCGAGTGCGGATGTGCGCGACGCCGGTGGGGTCGAATCCGGCGCTGGCCGGCCTCAAGACGCTGAACCGGCTCGATTCGGTGCTGGCGCGCTCCGAATGGAGCGACGAGCGAATTTGGGAGGGGCTCATGCGCGACATCGACGGTGACCTGGTATGCGGCACCATGTCGAATCTTTTCGTGCGTCGAGGCTCGACCCTGACCACGCCCGTCCTGGATCGCAGCGGCATCGCCGGCGTGATGCGGCGCTGGGTGCTCGAGCAGGCGCCGAGTCTGCGCTTGCGTCCTCGCGAAGGCAGACTCACCGTGCAGCATCTGCAGGATGCCACGGAAGTATTCATGACCAATGCGGTCGCCGGCATCGTGTCGGTGGGTGTCGTCGAGCTCGGCAGACGCCGCATCCGGATCGAATCCTCGCACGCGGCGGCCGGCTTGCGGGCGCGCTTGGAGCTCGTATGAGGGTGCGGCGCGTTCTCATCGCGCTGGCGGTGATCGGCGCCATGGCCGCCGCGTGGGTGGCGACGGAGATCAAGAGTCTGGATGAGCCCTTGAAGGTCCCGGGCCCGGTCCGATTCAAGGTACCGCCCGGAAGCCGGTTCGCGCGCGTGGCCGCCGACCTTGCGCAGCGGGGCATCATCGCCGAGCCGCGCGTGTGGGTGCTCTACGCGCGATGGAAGGGAGTGGCGTCGAGCATCAAGGCGGGCGAGTACGAAATCGAGCCCGGCGCCACGCCGCGCTCGCTGCTCTCGAAAATGGTCAACGGACAGGTGCTGCTGCATTCAATCACCATCGTCGACGGCTGGCGTGTTCTGGACATGCTGGCGGCAATGAAAAGGAACCCCGATATCACGGTAACACTACCCGATGCGCCGGCAGGCTCGCCGAACGGCTTGCCGGCAGGCTTGATGGCCCGACTCGGATCCCCCGGCACCGACGCCGAAGGGCAGTTCCTGCCCGAGACGTATCGTTTTCCGAGCGGGACGACCGACCTCGACGTGCTCAAGCAGGCGCACGCGGCTTTGGTGCACGAGCTGGAGTCGGCCTGGGTGAGCCGCGATCCTTCCGTGCCGCTGCGCAACGCGGACGAACTGTTGATCGTGGCGTCCATCGTTCAGAAGGAGAGCGGCGTGCCACAAGAGCTGCCGAAAATCGCCGGACTGTATCTGCATCGACTGCGCATCGGCATGCGGTTGCAGGCCGATCCCACCGTGATCTATGGTTTGGGCGTGCGCTACGATGGCACGTTGCACTCGGTCGATCTGCATGAGGACGGCCCTTACAATACCTATACGCGTGCGGGCTTGCCGCCGACGCCGATCGCCCTCGCCGGTGCGGCGGCCATCGACGCTGTCGCCCATCCCGAGGCCACCGACGCTCTGTATTTCGTCGCATCCCCACGGGACGATGGCAGCCATGTATTTTCATCGACGCTCGAGGGGCAAAATGCCGCGGTCGCGCGCTACGTGGCGCATCTGCGCGAAAAGGCTGTTGAGGATTCGAAATGAAGGGGCAGGACGCAACGAACGGGCGCGCCTCGCCGGCATCGGGCCGGCGGGGCTGCTTCCTGACCTTCGAGGGCATCGAGGGCGTCGGCAAGACCACTCAGGTCGCGCGGCTCGCGCAGGCAATGGTCGAGCGCGGCATCGCCCACGTGGTGACGCGTGAGCCGGGGGGCACTCCGCTCGCCGAGCGGATCCGGGACCTGGTGCTCACGCCGGGATCTGAACGGGTGCCGGACGCGGCCGAGCTGTTGCTGATGTTCGCCGCCCGATCGGTGCATCTGGAGAACTGGATCGAGCCCAGCCTCGCCGCCGGCCGCTGGGTGATCTGCGATCGGTTCACGGACGCGACCTATGCCTATCAGGGCGCCGGCCGGGGTCTCGCGCTGGACGCGATCGCCCAGTTGGAGCGTCTGGTGCAGGGTGCGCGCCGCCCCGATCTCACCTTGTTGCTCGATGTGCCCGTCGGCGTCGGCCTCGCGCGCGCTCAAGCGCGAAATTCACGCGCGCAGGGCAGCTCCTCGATTGCGGATCGGTTCGAGCGGGAACGCGTCGAGTTCTTCGAGCGCGTCCGCGCCGGGTACCTCGCCCGCGCAGCGGCGGAGCCGGCGCGCATCGCGGTCATCGATGCCACCCGCTCAGAGGACGAAGTGGCCCGCTCCATCATCGGCGAACTCGAGGTCCGGTCGTGGATTTCCTGAGCGTCGATTCACTGCCTTGGTTGGCCGAGGCGCAAAAGAAGATGTTGGCCGCGAGAGCCGCCGACCGCCTGCCGCAATCGCTGCTGATACTGAGCCAGCCCGGTCTCGGAGCCGAGGCGCTGGCCGCCTGGATCTGTGCGTTGGCGCTGTGCGAATCGACCGCGGCGGCCCCGTGCGGGGTCTGCGGATCTTGCGTGCTGCTTCGCGCCGACAACCATCCGGACTTCCACCGAGTGCATCCGCTCGACGATGCTCAGCAGATCAAGGTCGATCAGATCCGTGAACTCATCGAGACGCTGTCGCTGTCGAGCTACCGCGGAGGCCGCAAGACGGCGGTGGTGGAAAGCGCGGAGTGCCTCAATGCCAACGGCGCCAACGCCTTCTTGAAGACATTGGAGGAGCCGAGCGGCGACACGTTGTTGATCCTCGTCGCCAAGCCCGGTCACCGGTTGCCAGCCACCATCGCGAGCCGCTGTGTGCGGCTGCAATTGCGTCCACCCGCGCGCGAGACGGCGCTCGGGTGGCTCGCGGCGCGCGATCCCGCGGGGGGGAGGTGGGATGCCGCGCTCAACCTTGCCGCCGGCGCCCCGCTCATGGCTCTCGAGCTTCCCGCGGCCGACATCGAGCGACTCGAGAAGGACATGATCGAGGGTCTGAAGCGCCTGGAGGCGGGCAGCGTCGATGTCACGGTGCTCGCCGATGCCTGGGTCAGGTCCGACATGAGCCTCAGGCTGATGTGGCTTGAGAACTGGGTCACACAGCGCGTACAAGCGGACTTGGGCGGCGCCATTTCGGTTCAAAGTGCGGAACCCGTCCGCTTGCCTGCCGCTTTACTTAAGCCCAAGATAAGGGCTCTATTCGAGCTGCTGGACGCCGCCCGGGAGTTGAGGCGGCTCGCCTCGACCGGGTTGAACCAACAATTGGCGCTCGAGGCTCTGCTGCTCGGCGGCCGAGCGGCACTGTCATTGCGGAAAACATAGATTGCGAAGTCCAAGTAACAAGCCCGGTCTGCTGACGCTCACGATCAAGGACAAGAGTGCGCTGTATCTCGCCTATATGCCGTTCGTGAAGAACGGCGGTCTGTTCATCCCGACCAACAGCAATTATCGGCTCGGGGACGAGGTCTTCATGCTTCTCAATCTGATGGGCGAGGAGGAGAAGCTCCCGGTCGCCGGCCGCGTGATCTGGATGACGCCCAAAGGCGCGCAGGGCAAGCGTACCGCGGGCATCGGGGTGCAGTTCAGCGATCAGGATCGCGGCAATACACAGAAGAAAATCGAGAACTATCTCGCGGGCGCGCTCGGCGGGGACAAGCCGACGCATACCATGTGACCGAGGGTGGCCGGTACCGACCGCCACCCTCTGCCAACTGCTAGCCGGATTTTTTGTTCGCAGCCGCGACGATGGTGTTCACCTTCGTCATCGCCTTGTCCGAGGCAGCCTTCGCGCAATCCGCTTCGTTCGGCATGGAATTTGGATATTGACGTCCAATTTCCTTACAGGCGGTAAGGGCCGCATCCTTCACGCGTTTTTGCAGCTCCAAGACATCCGAATGAAGAGCGAGGTTCAGGCCCGAAGATGTCACCACATATGACAGTGAGATGTCCTTCACCTGAGCGCCTCCAGGAGGCGTTTGAGTATCGGATTTGATGGACATATTTCTCGTTGCCCGCACTGTGATTTCGTCCATGCTCTGCGCAGCGGCCAAACCGATGAGCGCCGAGGCGGCCGTTGCGATGATCCCGTAAGAGAATAGTTTCATTTCCGGACTCCCCAGTGATAAAGGTGCCAAAACCGAGGCCCTTCGAACCTCTGCGTCCACGATAGAGTTTTGACACAGTCAGCGCCATGCGGAATATCGCGGCGTGACCGAGGGGAAACACTTAGGGTCCCGCAGCGGCTGCCGGGTTGCGGTGCCGTTTCGCGCGCAGCCCTCAGGGCGATTTGTTGTCCGGGAGCGCTTCGATATAGATTGGCTGAGCCGTGGCGGCGGGGGATGCGGCAGGCGCCGCGCGTTGGCCCGGCGGCGCGCGGCGCAGAGGCGCGTGCAGGGTTCTCCATCCATAGACGCCAAAC
The DNA here is from genome assembly GCA_963730565.1 of uncultured Gammaproteobacteria bacterium. Classification (GTDB taxonomy): domain Bacteria; phylum Pseudomonadota; class Gammaproteobacteria; order Steroidobacterales; family Steroidobacteraceae; genus Bog-1198. Next base: position 59,376 of record CAVSSU010000042.1, on the reverse strand, counting down.
CCGATCGCGATCGCGACGCATAGGACCGCGACGCCCCAGTGCTCTGCCAGCATGGAGGGCGGTTTGTATTCGGGTGGCGGAGGCTTGTAGGGATTTTGTTCGCGGTACGCGCTCGGCGACGGCGATATCCGGGGCTCAATCGAATCGCTCAAGAAAGCTCCTAACCGCGCGAGCGCCCCGCCTCGCTGGCGGCCAGACCGCCTTTGAGGACATATGCCTCGAAACCGCGCTCGCTCAAGATGTAGGCCGCCGCGGAGCTGCGGCGGGCGGTGTCGCAACACACCACGTACGGGGTGGACTTGTTGAGCGCATTGATCTTCAAACGGATGAAATACAGTGGAATGTTGACGGCGCCTTCGATTCGGAAATTCTGGAATTCGCTGGGCAGCCGCACATCGAGCCACTTGCCCCCGCCGGCGACGATCTCCTTGGCCCGGTCCTGATCGACCCATTGCAGCAGCGGCTCGTTCAACAGGGTCTGGAAGTCGCTCTTGCCGAGCCGCATCAAAGTCCCGTCCGTGGACATCGTGACCGTGGCGTTTCGCTTGGCCTCGGCGATCAAAGCCTCTTCCCCGAAACTGTCGCCGGGGCCGAGCTCCGCCAACTTGATGCCCTCCTTGTTGAGGGGCGTCTCGCGGGTGACCACGCACTTGCCGGCCACCACCACATAGAAGTAGTCGCCCTCGGTGCCTTGCTTGATCACCACGTCGCGCTCGCGGTAGTTGATCCGCTGCATGCGCATGAAGATCGCCTGGATATTGGCGGGCGGAATCCGATGGAACGCCTTGGTCTGGAGGAGGGTCGTCATCCAGTCGCCGGTCACGCCGAGGCCGTCGCCACGAAGCTCGGCGACTTCGTACTGACCGGTCTGATCCCAGGTGATCAGCACGTCGAGCAGATCGCTGTCGATCATGATGTACGACAGATCGGTGACGGCGCGGGCGGTGAATTTGCGGGGCAGCCCCGGGGTGAGCGCGGCCCGGGCCTCGGGCGTGCCGGCGCGCACGGTCGCCATGACCCGATCGTCCGATCGAAGCTCGACGCTGCCGGCGACCAGGTAGAAGGTGCGCTTGTCGGTGTCGCCTTCCTTGAAGAGGACGCGGCCCGCGCCGAGGTCTCGAACGTGGGTTTTGCGGGCGAGCGCCAGCAAGTTCTCCGCCTTCAGCCCGTCAAGGGGGGAGAAGTTCTTCAGCGTCGAGAGTTCGACCGGTCGTTCATCCATCGTAAAATTCTTAAGCTCCGTCGGGCAACTCCATGATTTTGCCGAAGAAGGCTATCACAGGTGACTTAATATACTTCCAAGTGAGTCACATTGACGGACGATCCCCGCCCCCCAGCTGGCTCCAACCGGCGTCCGGACGGAACCGCTCCCCATAACGCGTCGACAGTTCGGTGAGCCGATCGACGATCTGCGAAATACCCCTCGATTTGGCGTATTGCAAGGGGCCACCGCGAAACGGCGCAAAACCGGTGGCGAAGATCACCCCGGCGTCGAGCAGGTCGGCATCCTCGACGACCCCCTCCCGCAGCGCCGCCACGGCTTCGTTCAGCATCGGCAGGATCAATCGGTCCTCGAGATCGGCCGGCACCTTGAGGTCCTGGGTCGGTTCGCGGACCGCCTTGCCGTCCCGCCAGACGTAGAAGCCCTCGCCGTTCTTGCGCCCGAGCTTCTTTTCCTCCACGCGCTTCACCAGGATGTCCGGCACGCTGCCACCGAACGCCTGGGCGAGCACACCCCCGACATGCAGCGCCACGTCCAAGCCGACCACATCGGCGAGCTCGATCGGGCCGACGGGCATGCCGAATCGAGTGCCGGCCTTGTCGATCACCGCCGCCGGGATGCCCTCGGCGAGCGCGAACAGGGCCTCATTGATATAGGGCATCAGAATGCGATTCACCACGAAGCCCGGAGCGCTCTTGCAGGGCAGCGGCAGCTTGTCGAGCTTGCGCGTGAACCAGAGCGCCTGGCGCAGCGAGTCGGCGCTCGTGGCGGCGCCCTGCACGATCTCCACCAGCTGCATTTGCGGTACCGGATTGAAGAAATGAATACCCACCAGACGGCCCGGTTCGCGCAGCTTCCCGGCGAGCACCTCGATCTGGATGCTGGATGTGTTGGTGGCGAATACCGCCCCCGGCTTGAGCTTGGGCTCGAGTTCTGCATAGAGCGCGCGCTTGGCATCGACGTTCTCGACGATGGCCTCGATGACGGCGTCCGCCGCCGCCACCCCGTCGCCCGACACATCTGCCGTGAGCCGAGCCAAGGCAGCGGTGGCTGCTTGCGGGTCTTTCAGGCGCTTGCCGAATAACTCCTTGGCCCGGGCCAGGGCCGGCGCGATGAGTTCCGCGCTGCGATCCTGCAGCGTGACCGTCATTCCCCGCAGTGCCGCCCAAGCGGCGATGTCGCCGCCCATGACGCCGGCGCCGACGACGTGGACGTGCCGGAATTCCGCGCCGGGCTTTCCACCCAGACCCTTGAGGCGGGTTTGCAGCAGGAATACACGCACCAGGTTTCGCGAGGTGGGTGTGCACATGAGCTCAGCGATCGAGCGTGCCTCGGCCTCGTAGCTCTCCGCACCGACCGCGCCGTGCTTGAGCCACAGATCGACGATGGCGTAGGGGGCCGGGTAGTGTTCGCGGGACACCTTGGCGGCCAGCCCCGCCGCGGCCTGACGCGCAATGAAGGGCCGCATTGCACGCAGGTTCAACAGCTTTTCCACGAAAGGCGCCGATTTCTTCGCAGGCTCCTGAAGCAGGATGCGCTTTGCGGCCGCTTCGATCTCCGACGGGGGCACCAATTCATCGAGGAGCCCGACCTCGAGTGCACGCCTGCCCTGAAGGGCTTGCCCTTGAGCATCAACTCGAGCGCAGGCCGCACGCCGATGAGGCGGACGGCGCGCACGGTGCCCCCGAATCCGGGGTGAATGCCGAGCTGCACCTCCGGCAATCCGAGGGCCAGATTCCCATCGTCGGCGCCTATCCGGTAGGTTGCGGCGAGCGCGAGCTCCAAGCCGCCGCCCAGAGCGAAGCCGTGGATCGCCGCGACGCTCGGGCAAGAGAGGTTCTCGAGCTGGTCCAGCACCTGCTGGCCGCCGCGGATCAGGGAATAGGCGGCCTCCGGAGTTCGAAGATCCAAGAATTCCTTGATGTCGGCTCCTGCCACGAAACCGCTGCGCTTTGCCGACCGGAGCACCAAGCCGCGGGGTTTCGCCTGCGAAACCTCCGACAGCGTCGTCGCGAGTTCCTTGAGGACGGCGGCAGACAGGACATTGGTGGAGGCGCCTGGCGTGTCGAAGGTCAGCCACGCGATGCGGTCGCTGTCGATCTCGAGTTTCCAGCTGCCGCCTTGCATGGCCTTCAGGCGGCCGCCCGGCGCGATTCGCGGATGGTGAAATCGCAGATCAGCGGCAGGTGATCGGAGAGCTGGATGTCCGGTATCTCGAATCGATTCACCTCGATTTCGCGGCTGTGCAGGATGAAATCCAGCTCCTTGCGCGGGCTCGAACTGGGATAGGAGGGCAGGCCGCGCGCATTCGCGTTCGCGAGCCCCGCCGCCTGCATGAACAGGTAGATCTCGTGATCTCCCCAGTAGGTGTTGAAATCGCCGGCCACGATCACGGGCTTTTCGGTCTTGCGCAGGAGATCGTACAGGTATCGCAGCTGGTACTGGCGATGGCGGAACTTGAGGGACAGATGCACCAGAAAAATGGCGATGTCGTCGAGCTCGAGCTCGATGATCAGGCGCTTGATGCCCGTGTCGAAGTAATGGAATCGTTCACCGCGCACGCGCGGCGCGGCAAGAAAAGCGTTCGCCTGTTTGCGAACGATGGGGACCATCTGGTTCACCGAGGACTGGCCGTATTTGCACTCGAAGGTCGAGTAGTGGCCCAGCGAGCGCGCGATGTAGTCCGCCTGGTTCACCATGCCGGTGCGGATCGACCCCGTGTCCACCTCGATGAGCCCGACCACGTCAGGATCCTGCCTCTTGATGAAGTCGGTGATTCGCGACAGAACCTGCCGGCTGGACCGCAGGTATCCGGCCCCCGGCAGCGGAAGATGAAAGGCGGGGCCCGTTCCGGTGGCATAACGGATGTTATATATGATCAAACGCACGTCCCGCATTCTATCGACGCCCAAAGCTTCGCGCTTGCCCATCGTCGCGATAGACTAAACCCATGTCGATCCGCGTGAACCCGATCCGCTTGTTCGTCACCCATTCCTGGGACGAAAACGACGATTACTCGCGCGTGTTCGAATATCTGGAAGCCCCTGGTACTTTTTACTATCACAACACCAGCCAGCCGCACGGCAAACGGCCGGTCGACAAGGAAAGCGAGCGCGAAGAGCTGCGTCGTCAGATCGCGCCCTGCGAAGTGGTCATCGTGGTGCCCGCCGCCTATCGAGCCGCCCCCGATCTGGTCCTGTTCCAAATGAATTTCGCGAAGGCCGCGGATCGCCCGATCGTGGCGATGGAGCATTTCGGATCCACGGCGCCGCTTCCGAAGGCCATCGGCGATCTGGCCGATGAGGTGAGCGCGTGGAATGAGCGCAGCTTGATCGATGCGCTGAAGCGTCAGGCCCGCCACCAGGAGTCGACGCGCTGGGACACGATCGAATTCAAGCTCGACTGACCGTCGAGCCGATACCACGCCGCTCGCAGCCTAGTTGGTGGCGATGAGCGAGTTAACGTCGAACTCCGCGGGGGCGCAGTCGACGCTGCGGAGCTGCACCACGGCCGCCGATGGACGTTGGGCGGCAGCAGCGTCGGAGGTGCGGGGGAGCAGGCCAAATATCTCGACGATGAGTGCCGCGCAGTCATCGGCTTCCTGATTGGACATTTTCCGGACGGAGGCGGTTACCGCATCCTCCCCGCGCAGGGGCGCGACGCCGGCAAGGCTGCGCATCACCTGACCGAAGGAGCCGCGCGCTTCCGCCGGCAGCTGGTCTTCGAGGATCGCGCTCAAATGGCGGCGGTAGGCGGCTATCAACCGCTGCTTGATCGGTGTGGAGCGCACGAGCTCCAGAGTCGCAGAGTGCAAGCTATCCCACGCGCTGACCATGTTAACTCCGCCGCGAATTCAAGAACTTAAAGTAATTTCGAGGATATGCAGGTCCTCGGAATCTTGTTAAATCAATACTCTGCGGTTGGAATATACAAGACAATCGATAAAACGCAACGCGGACTTTGTCAAGGTTTTGACGTTCCCTTTGCGAGCCGAATGGCATCTTGGCGGCGAGCGGAACGGCCGGGCGCGGCGCGGTTTCTAGAAATTACCTGGCGAAACCGTTGTAACAAATTGAACGGAAAGAGCCTTTAGCCCGAGACTCGAGAATCACGCGTGAGCGGCGGGCTCGACCAGCAATGAACTCGGATCCTCCGAATGGGTGGCGCCGATCATCACGTAAACCGCGGGGACCACGAACAGGGTGAACAACGTGCCGATCCCCAGGCCGGTGGAGATGACGAGGCCGATCGCAAACCGCGAGGCGCCGCCCGCGCCCTGAGCGAACACCAGCGGGATCACCCCGAGCACCATCGCGGCCGTGGTCATCAAAATCGGGCGCAGGCGCACGCCGGCCGCGGCGATGATGGCATCGCGCTTGGTTTTGCCGCTCTGCTGCTGCTCGTTCGCCACCTCCACGATGAGGATGCCGTGCTTGCTGATGAGACCGATCAAGGTGACGAGGCCCACCTGGGTGTAGATATTGAGCGAGGCGCCGTGCACCCCGAGAGCGATGAAGATCAGTGCCCCCGCGATCGACAGCGGAACCGAGATCAGGATCACCAGCGGGTCGCGGAAGCTCTCGTAGAGCGCAGCGAGTGTCAGGAAGGCGATGACGATGGCGAAGCCGAAGGTGCCGATGACCCCGCCGGACTCCTGCACGAACTGCCGCGACGGGCCCGCGTAGTCGAGGGTGTAACCGCTCGGCAGCGTGCGTGCCGCGAGCGCCTTGAGGTAGTTGAGCGCATCCGCCTGCGAGACGCCCGGCGAGGCGACGCCGGACAGCGTGGCCGAATTCAACTGCTGAAAGTGGTTCAGGGTCTCGGGCACGGTCTCGGTGCGGATGCTGGCGATGGTCGACAGCGGCACCGGAACATTGCCGATATTTGCGATGGGATAATCGAGCAGTTGACTCACGTTCAGCCGGGACGTCCGCTGGACCTGTGGGATGACCTTGTAGGAGCGCGTCTGCATGCTGAAGTAGTTGACGTAGCCGCCTCCCAGAAGGCTCCCGAGCGACGATCCGACCTGGGTCATGTTCAGCCCGAGCTGCGCAGCCTTGTCGCGGTCGATTTCGATCACCGACTGGGGCAGGTCGTACTTCAAGTCCGTATCGATGAACATGAACATGCCGCTCTTCTGCGCCTGCGTGAGGAAGTCCCTCGAGACCTCGTTCAGACGCAGCGCGGGCTCGGTGGTCTTGAGCACGAACTGCACCGGCAAACCCTGGGAGCCGGGCAGCGGCGGAAACTGGAACATCACCATCTTCTGACCGGCGATAGCGCTCACTTTCTGCTGCAGGGTGTTCTGAATCTCGGTTGCGCTCTTGCGCTTCGCGAGCGGCCCGAGGATCAAGCCGTCGAAGGATTGGCCGGGTGCCTCGATCTGGAAGATCGTGTCGACGCCCTGCTGATTCTTGAAGATCTCATACGCCTGATGGGCATAAAGGAGCTTGCGCTGCAGCGTGGCATCGGGCGCCGAGGTGGGCTGACCGCCGACGAAACCTTGATCCTCCTGGGGCGCGAGCTCGCTCTTTGCGCTGCGATAGAGCAGAGCGATGCTCACCAGCACCAGCACCACGAGCACCGCAGTCACCGGCGTGAACTTGAGACTGCGCTCGAGCTTGCCTTGATACCAGCCGCGCAGGCGCTCGAATCGAACGTCGATGAACTCGACCACGCGAGTTTCCCACCCCTTGTCGCCGGCGTGGTGCGGCTTCAGGAGCTTCGAGCACATCATCGGCGAGAGCGTGAGCGCGATCACCGCCGACACGGTCACGGCGCCGGCGAGCGTGAACACGAACTCGGTGAACAGCGCTCCCGTCAGGCCGCCCTGGAAGCCGATGGGAACGTAGACCGCGAGCAGCACGACGGTCATGGCGATGATCGCGGTGCCGAGCTCCCTCGCAGCCTGCATCGCAGCGGCGACCGGCGCCATGCCCTCCTCGAGATGCCGGTTGACGTTCTCCACCACGATGATGGCATCGTCCACGACCAGACCGATGGCGAGCACGAGCGCGAGCAGCGTCAACAGATTGATCGAGAAATGCAGCGCCAGCATGATGCCGAGGGTTCCCACCAGGGACAAAGGGATGGCGACCACGGGAATGAGCACGGAGCGGGGCGACCCCAAGAAAGCGAAGATCACCATCATGACGATGATCAGCGCCTCGACCAGCGTCACGGCGACCTCGTGGATCGAGGCGTTCACGAAATCGGTCGAGTCGTACATGACCCGGCCCTCGAGCCCGCGCGGCAGCTGCGCCACGATGCCGGGCAGCGCATCGCGCACCCCCTTGATGACGCTCAACAGATTGGCCGAGGGTGCGATCTGGATGCCGATGAACACGGCGGTCTTGCCGTTGCGCGCCACGCTCGCCTCGTAGCTGTCCGCACCGAGAATGACCTGTGCCACGTCGCGCAGGTGCACATTGGCGCCGTTCACCGATTTCACCACGAGGTTGCGGAACTCCTCGAGCGAATGCAGATTGGTGGTCGAGGTGAGGGTCACCTGGATCATCTGGCCCTTGGTGGTGCCGACCGCCGAAATATAGTCGTTGGCAGCCATGGCATTCGCCACGTCGCTGGCCGTCATGCCGTAGGCCTGGAGCTTGTTCGGATCGAGCCAGGCGCGCAGCGAGAAGGTCTGACCGCCGAGGATCTCGGCGGTTTGCACGCCCTCGAGCGCCTGCAGCTTCGGCTGCACCACGCGCGTCAGGTAATCCGTGATTTGATTGGAGGCCAATGTGTCGCTGTTGAATCCCAGATACATGGCATCGATGGTCTGGCCGACGGTGACCGTGATGATCGGCTGCAGCGTCCCCGCCGGCAGCTGGTTCAACACCGAGCTCACCTTGATGTTGATTTCCGCCGCCGCCTTCGAGGTGTCGTAGTTCTGCCGCAGGTACGCCGTGATGGTGCTGGTGCCGCTCTGGCTGATCGACTGCATGTAGTCGATGCCGTTGGCCTGCGCGACCGCCGTTTCCATCGGGGTCGTGATGAAACCGGCGATCGAGTCCGGATCGGCGCCCGGAAAGCTGGTCGTGATCGTGACCACGCCGTTCTCGGTCTTCGGATACGCGAGCACCTGCAGCGAGCTGAACGAGCGCAAGCCGACCACGAGGATCACCAAGCTCACCACCGAGGCGAGAACCGGGCGACGGATGAAGATATCGGTGAACTTCATGGGGGAGGGCGGCTCACTCGTTGGGCGGCGTCGGATGGATGTCGTCGGTCGGCTGCACGGTGTTGTTCACGACCACCGGGGAGCCGTTGCGCAGCTTGATCTGTCCGGCGGACACCACGACATCGCCTTCGTTGACCCCGGAAAGGATCGACACCTGGTCGCCGCGAGTCGGACCGAGCTTGACGAAGCGCTGTTCGACCGTGTCCTGCGGCTTGGCATCCGCGCTTTTGGCATCCGCGCCCTTGGCGTGCACCAGCACGTACACCGTGTCGCCGTACGGGTTATAGGTGATGCAGGTCTGCGGCAGGGTGATCTCGGTGGACGAATCGCCCGAATCGATCGAGACGGTGGCGAACATGCCGGGCACGAGGCGCTTATCGGCATTCTGGAACGAGGCCCGCACCTGCACGTTGCGGCTGGCATTGTCGACCTTGGAGTTGATGGACTCGACGGTTCCCTTGAAGCTTTCGCCCGGATAGGTGTCGACCGTAGCCGTCGCAGCTTGACCGACTTTCAGATGCTTGAGCGCCTGTTGGGGCACGTAGAAGTCGATCAGCATGGGATCGAGCGCCTGCAGCGTGACCACGGGGGTCCCCGCCGCCAGGTACTGACCGAGGTCGACCTGGCGAATGCCGAGCCGCCCGGCAAACGGCGCCTTGACGATTTTCTCCTGGATCAGGGCTTGTTGTGCGACGACCTGTGCCTTGGCGGATTTCAGCGTCGATACATCGGTGTCGATGGTCGCCTGACTGATGGCCTGCGCCGCGAACTGCTCGCGGTCGCGCTTCAACGTCTGGTCGGCGAGCTCGGCCGACGCCTGCAGCTGCTCGAGCTTGGCGTAGTCGTCGTTCGGCATGAGCTGGAGCAGCACCTTGCCGGCGGGCACGTCGTTGCCCGAATCGAAAGCGATCTTGTCGACCACCCCGGAGGCCTGCGCGGAGAGATCTGCGCCTCGAACCGCGCGCAGGCTTCCGATGGCCCGGATCTGCTGCTGCCAGGTCGCTTTCTTCGCGACCACGGTCGATACCGTCTGCGGCGCGCTCGCGGCCTGAGCCATGAACTTGCCGACCATCTTGCCGATGAAGGCCTGCCAGGCGAACACGCCGCCGATCACCAGGATCACGAGCAGCACCATGATGACGAGCGGCTTGAGCATGGATCTGAACTGGACGGGCTCGTCGTCCCGGGGTGGTTGGGTCAGTACGGTGCTCACGGGGTTCCTTGAATCGTGGACGGTGAATTGGCGGCGAGGTCGGTGCGGTTCCACCACCCGCCGCCCAACGCCTGGAACAGCGCCGCGGTGTCGGTGAAGCGCTGCGCGCGCGCCTTCACCAGCGCGAGAGCTGCGTTCTGATAAGTCTGCTCGGCGGTCAGCACCTGCAAGTAACTGGCGCCGCCGGCCTTGTACTGCGCCTGAACGAGATCGAGGCTGCCGGCGGCGGAGCGCTCGGCCGCGGTCTGGGCGGCCAGCGCGTCGGCATCGCCCTGCAGGGCGAGCAGGGTGTCCGCCACGTTCTGGAAGGCGGTGAGCACGGTTGCCTTGTAATTGGCGGCGGCTTCCTGCGCGGCGGCCACGGCCGCGCGGCGCTGGTGCAGCAGCTGGCCGCCCTTGAAGAGCGGCTGCGTCACCGAGCCGGCGAGGCTCCAGACCACCGAGGCGGGCGAGAACATGTCCGCGAATCGCGCGGCGTCGCCGCCGTAGCTGCCGGTGAGGTGAGCTGCGGCAGCATGTTCGCCGTCGCGACGCCGATCTGCGCGGTGGCCTGGTGCAGGAGCGCCGAATACTGCCGCACATCCGGCCGCTGCTCGACGAACTTCGACGGCAGGCTGACCGGCAGATCGACGGGCAGCGTCAGCGAATCGAGCTGAATTCCGCACCGGCGTACTCGGCGGGCAGTGCGCCCACGTAGGTCGGCCAGAAGATCGCGCTGCTGGGCGAGCTGGGTGCGCAGACGCGGGCAAGCGTCGCCAGAGTCGCTTGCAGGGTCGGCCTGCTGCTGCAGCACGTCGGTGCGCGATGCGCCGCCGGCTGTGACCCGACGCTGGGTGATGTCGAGCTGAGGCTGCTGCGCCCGCGGCGATGTCCTCCGTCGGCCGCGATTTGCGCCCGCAGCGACGCTTCGGTGATCGCGGCCGTGACCACATTGGCTGGTGAGCGTGAGGTAGCTCGCCTCGAGCGAGAAGCGAGCATAGTCGGCCTGGGCCTGCAGCGCCTCGATCTGCCGGCGGATGCCGCCGAACGCGTCGAGCGTGTACGACACGCTCACGTTGGCGCTGTTCAACGTGTAGTAGTAGCCGCCGGTCCCGAGGCCGATCTCCGCGAGGCTTCCGCGGTTGCGCTGAGCCTCGTAGGTTCCTGAAAGACTCGGCAGCAACGCTCCGCGCTCGGCGGCCACGTTCTCGTTGGCCTCGCGCAGCGCCGCCTGCGCGGATTCGAGCGTCGGATTCTGCTTGAGCGCGCGATCGATGAGTGCGTTGAGTTCAGGCGATTGGAACAGCGTCCACCACTGTCCGGGAATGTCCAAGCCGTCGACGAAGCGCTGGGCTTCGCCGCCCGGATCGGGAGTCGAGGCAGTGACCGTCTGGGGAGTGGATCCGGCCGGAGTAAACCCACCGTTGGCGGGCGCCGCCGGAGGTTTGAAATTCGGTCCGACCGCGCAGCCGGCCGGAATGCCGAGCGCGAGCGCGCAGAGCACGAGGAGGTACCATGCGAACGCGGATCGGCCGCGACCGATGAGCCATTGAGAGTTCTCGACCATGGTGCTAGCGCGCATCCCCGATCTCAGCGCCGCCGCGCGGCGCGGCGCCATGTAGAAAGATGTCCACCACCTGCTGCAGATGCGCGACGAAATTCAGTTTCGACATTTCCTCCGGCGATCCGAACAAGAGACACTCGTGCAGCTCCGCGCACACCATTTGCATGAACAGGGAAGCTGCGCGATCCGGATCCGCGAGCACCAGCTTGCCGCGGAGCACTTGGCCGCGAAAATAAGTGGCGACGGCGTTGTTCACGCGCGCCTTGGTGCCGGCGCGCATCTTTGCCGCGAGATCGGGAAAGCGCTGTGCTTCGGCGGCGACGATGCGGAACAGCGCGGCCGCCTCGGGCGCGCACGCCCGGCCCGTCACCGTCTCGCCGATGGTGAGCAGGGCCTCTCGCGTGGACAGGCGGTCGAGCTCCGCCCCGAACAGCGTCACCATGTCGCGCTCCACCAGCCGGGTGATCACCGACGCCAGCAGATCGGCCTTGTTCTTGAAGCGCTCATAAATCGTCCGGGTAGACACCCCGGCCTCGTGGGCAACCTTGTCGATGCTGGCCGCGCCATAGCCATCCCTCAAGAAAACCCGGGTGGCTGCGGCGATCATTATGTCAACTCGCGCAGCCTCCGTGCCGCGGCGCGGTCGCCCCACACGGGCGCTGCGAACCCCGTCGGACACTGTCTCCGGCTCTTTGCGTTGCTCCATCGTTGCAAAAATGACATGTGTCGTTTTCCAAAGCAAGAATTATTTGCGATGCTGACTTTCTATCCATAAAATATCATACAGTTAATTATTAGTACCCAAATGAATAGCGTTTCCCGCCCGCCTCGAGTCGTTGGACAACCGGCGTTGCCTTCGCCGTGGACCACCCGTCTGGGGATGCTCGCAATCGCCTTGTGCGCCGCCTGCGCCGCCTGCGTCGGGCTGCCGCCCAAATCCAAGCCGGAATCGTTGATGCAGGCGGCGCCGCTCTCCGAGGCGCCAGGCGGCGAGGGCGCCTGGCCCGCGGAAGACTGGTGGAAGCAATATCGCGATCCGGCCCTCGATCAACTGGTCGACCTTGCGCTCGAATCCTCGCCGACGCTCGCTGCGGCCCGCGCCCGATTCGAAACGGCTCGTCAGTCCGTGCGGATCGCGAGCGCCGAGAGCGGCGCGCACCTCGAGGCGAACGGCGATTTCTCGCGACAGAGGCTCAGCGACAACGGGTTGTTTTCCCCGTCCCTGTTGGGGTTCAACTGGTACAACCAGGCGGATCTCGGCCTGCAGGCGAGCTATACGTTCGATTGGTGGGGAAAGCAGCGGCAAGCCGTCGAGGCGGCGATGGACGCGGCGCACGCGAGTCAGGCCGAACGCAGCGCCGCGGCTTTGGTGCTCGCAAGCTCCATCGCCGACAGCTATTTCGGATGGCAGGCGGACGAGGCTCGAATCGCCTTGGCCCGCGAGCGCGAGGGGACGCTCGAGCGAGAACGCTCGATCAGCGAGGCACGCATCCGGGCCGAGATCGATCCGAAGGATGACCTGCGACGCGCGGACGCGGCCCTTGCGGACGTGCGCGAGCAGATCGCCACGCTCCAGGGCTCGGCAAAATTGCGGGTGATCGCGCTCGCTGCGCTCGCCGGCCGGGCGCCCGCCGAGCTCCCCGTGCTGCACGTGCTGCCTCTTCCCCAGGTCGCGCCGGCTCTGCCCGATGACGTGCGCATCGATCTGTTGTCGCGGCGCGCGGATATCGTCGCCAGCCGTTGGCGCGTGGAGGCGGCCGAGCACAGCCGGGAGTCCACGCGGGCCGAGTTCTTTCCGGACATCAGCGTGAACGCACTCATCGGGTTTCAGAGCATGGATGTAGGCACTCTGCTGGACTATGCCAGCCGTGTCCCCGGCGCCTCCGCGGCGATTCATCTGCCGATCTTCGATGCGGGCCGTCTCAAGGCTCGTTATGGAGCGGCGCAGGCCGCTGTCGCGTCCGCGGTCGCGAGCTACCGGGACGCCGTGGTGAGCGCGGCGCGCGATGTCGCGACGCAGGCATCGAACCTCGCGCAGATCGAGGCGCAAACCTCGGAGCGCCGGAAAAGCCTCGACGCGGCCACGGCGCTGCAGACGAGCGCCGCGGCCCGCGTTCGGCAGGGTGTCGTCGATCCGAGAGTGGAGCTGCGCGCCGACGATACGTTGATCCAGGAACGGGATGCGGTGCTCCAGCTCGATGCGGCTGCGGTGTCGGCGGACATCGGCCTCAAGCGGGCATTGGGCGGGGGATACGACATGAAGGCAATACCATGAATGCGAACGTCGAACCGATCGTGCCGGCTGCGCCGAACGGCCGCCGGCGCCGGGTTCTTCTGTTGATGGCCGCGGCATTCGTCGTCATCGCGGCCCTGTGGGCGGTCTATTGGGTGCTGGTGCTTTCCAAGCGCGAGCGCACCGACGACGCCTATGTGAACGGCAACAAGGTGGTGCTGTCCGCGCAGGTGCCGGGGACCGTGGTCTCCGTGCTCACCGACGACACGCAGCTCGTCCACGCCGGGGAAGTGCTGGTCAAGCTCGATCCGACCGATGCCGAGATCGATCTCGCCCGCGCCGAGAGCGCGCTGGCGCAGACAGTCCGTCAGGTGAGGCAGCAACGTGCGACCGCACGTCAATACGATGCGTTGATCGCCACCCGCAGGATCGAGCTTGCCCGCGCGACGACGGACCTCCGCAAGCGCGAGCCGCTGATCGCCGCCGATGCGATCGCGCCGGAGGAAGTGCGGCACGCCCGCGAAGCGGTCGAACTCGGCAAGGCTGCGCTCGAGCAGGCCGAGCGCGAGGCGAGCGGCGCGCGCGCCCTGGTCGATGGCGTCGACGTGAAGGACAACCCTGCGGTGCTGAAGGCGAAGACCGAATTCCGCGACGCCTGGATCAATTCCAGGCGCAACGCCGTGCTCGCGCCGGTCACGGGGTATGTCGCCGATCGCAGCGTGCAGTTGGGGCAGCACATTCAGGCGGGCCAGGCGCTCTTGACCGTGATTCCGCTCAATCAATTGTGGGTCGACGCAAATTTCAAGGAAGTGCAGCTGCGGGATCTGCGCATCGGGCAGCCGGCCGAAGTGCGCAGCGACCTCTACGGCGGGGCGCATGAGTTTCACGGTCGTGTCACCGGTCTGTCCGCGGGAACTGGCGCGGCCTTCGCGCTGCTGCCCGCTCAAAACGCCTCGGGAAATTGGATCAAGGTGGTGCAGCGCGTGCCGGTGAGGATCGAGCTCGACGCGCAGGACTTGGCGAAGGCTCCACTGCGGGTCGGCCTTTCGGCGACGGTCACGGTGGATACGGCGCACCGGGACGGGCCGGTGCTCGCGGGCAAGTCAGCCGACAAGCCGGTCGGCGATACCCAGGTGTACAACCAGGATCTCGATCAGGCGAACGCCGACGCCGAGGCGATCGTCACGCGTAATCTGGGCCCCGATACCTGAGCATGCGGTTTTCACGCGAGCAGGGGCGCGAGGTGCACGGCGGTGGCCCCGCGCATCCCCGCCGCAACCTGCGCCATCAGCTTGTCGACATCCGCGGGATGTAAACCGATGGTGGGCTCGTCGATGACGTAGAGACTGTCGCCGCGCTGCGCGCGCTGGAGCTCCGTGGCCAGCTTGATCCGCTGCGCCTCGCCCCCCGACAGTTCCGTGGCCGGTTGGCCGAGCCTCAGATAACCCAAGCCGATGTCGCGGAGCAGCTCGAGCGAGTGCGCGACGCCCGCGCTGTCGCAAAAGAATTCCAGCGCTTCATGCACCGTCATTCGCAGGACCTCCGCGATGTTCTTGCCGCGAAACGCAACTTCGAGCGTCTTGGGGTTGTAGCGTGCGCCGTGGCAGTCGGGACACGGAGCGTACACACTCGCCATGAACAGAAGCTCGACCGAGACGAAGCCCTCCCCCTCGCAACCGGGGCAACGGCCTTTCACGACGTTGAAGGAAAAACGCCCCGCGTCGTAGCGTCTGGCCTTCGCCGCGGGAGTGTCCGCGAACAGCCTGCGCACGCCGTCGAACAGGCCGGTATAGGTCGCCAGATTGGAGCGGGGGGTGCGGCCGATGGGCTTCTGGTCGATGGTGACCAGCCGCTTGATTCCGGAAGCGCCCGAGTGGATGGATCCTCCGACCGGACCGATCGCGGCGAACTCGGGCTCCTCGGCGTCCTCCGGCCGTTCCGGCTCGTGTCCCAGATGCCCCGTGATCAGGTCCACCAGGGCCTGGCTCACCAGACTCGATTTGCCGGAGCCGGAAACGCCGGTGACGGCCGTGAACACCCCGAGCGGAAACGCCACGTCGATGCCCCGCAAGTTGTTCCGCGTGATGGCCTTGAGCTTGAGCCAATCCTTCGGTTCGCACGGGGCGTGATGAATGCGTTGCGGGCCATTGAGATAGCGTGCAGTCACCGAGTCACTCGCGCGGACGAGGCCCTCGAAAGGACCGTTGTACACCACGCGGCCGCCGTGCTCACCGGCCCCGGGTCCCACGTCCACGATCCAGTCGGCACGGCGCATCACCTCGAGATCGTGCTCGACCACGAACAACGAGTTGCCGGCGCCTTTGAGCTGATCGAGTGCGGCGAGCAGCGCCTCCGTGTCCGCGGGATGAAGGCCCGCGGAGGGCTCGTCGAGCACGTAGACGACGCCGAACAGGTTCGAGCGGATTTGCGTGGCGAGGCGCAAGCGCTGCAATTCGCCGGGGGACAACGACGGCGTGCCGCGCTCCAGCGACAAATAATCCAGGCCGAGTGCGCTGAGTGCCCCGATCCGCTCGATGACGCTCGCCGCGATGTGCTTTGCCGCGATGCGCTTTTCCTCTCATCAGGGCGCTCTGGGTCGAGGCGAAGGTTTGCAGGACGTACTTGCGCACGCCGGTGAACGTGCCCTGGTAGCTCGGCTCCTCCTTGCGCCGAAGCGCGCGGCGCGTCTCGGCCGGAGTGTAGCCCGCGTACACCGGCACGGTGGGTTGCTCATCCGCGTACAGAATCCAATCGCGATCCTTCTTTGGGAGCTCCCGCCACGGCTTGTCCACGTCGTAGCCCAGGGTGACCAGGATGTCGCGCAGATTCTGGCCATGCCATGCCGGGGGCCACGCGGCGACGGCGCGCTCGCGGATGCTCAGCGAGTCGTCGGGCACCATCGCGCGTTCCGTCACGTCGTAGATGAATCCGAGCCCGTGACAGGTGGGGCACGCTCCCTGAGCGGTGTTGGGGGAGAAGTCCTCGGCGTACAACATGGGGCGGCCGCGCGGATATGCGCCGGCGCGCGAGTACAACATGCGCAGCAGGTTCGACAGGGTCGTGACGCTCCCCACCGTGGAGCGCGTACTGGCGCTGCCGCGATGTTGCTGGAGCGCGACGGCGGGAGGGAGCCCGTCGATCGAATCGATATCGGGCACGCCGGCTTGATCGATGAGACGTCGCGCATAGGGCGCGACCGACTCGAAATATCTGCGCTGCGCCTCGGCGTACAACGTACCGAAGGCCAGCGAGGACTTTCCGGAGCCGGATATGCCGGTGAACACGACGAGTGCGTCGCGCGGCAGGTCCAGATCGACGTTCTTCAAATTGTGCTCGCGGGCGCCGCGGACGCGGACGAAACGATCGGCTGGAAAGGTCTGTTTCATGCTTCCAACGATACAGATTCCCGGCCGAGAAAAGCAGCATCCACCGGCCGGCGCGCGGTCGACGGTCCGACATGCGGACGGCGCGCGCGCCTACAGGAGCGCAGATTTGCGGGTGCGATAGTAACCACGCATGATCGGTGGCGGAGGCACTCCTCCCGGATCGACATGCGCGGGTCGGCCGCATGCCGATGATTACGCAGGAGCCAGACATGGGAATCAACAAGGACCAAGTAGATGGTCGCGTGAAGGAAGCCGCAGGCAAGGTTCAGGAAGTTGCCGGCAGGGTTACCGGCAGCCCGACGCAGGAACTCAAGGGCAAGGTCAAGAAAGCGGTCGGGACCGCGCAGGCTGGATTCGGCGACGCCAAGGAGAGGGTCAAGGACAGCAGGCCGTAGTCGCAGGGGCCGGTTCATCGGCCGCAGCATCGGCAGGCCCATGAAGGCCCCCGCGCGCCCCCGCAGAACGTGAACTCTCTGCGGGGGTGCGCGTGTGCGCGCCGGCGTCCAATGGACGCGCCAGCCCCTATCCGTGACAATGGCGCCCCATTCGATGGAGGCGCCCATGATCGGACTCATTCGCCGCGCGGCTCGCGGCCGCCGCGCCCCCCGCTGCGCGTTGACGGTTGTCACTGCGGGCCTGTTCGCCGCCGCCGTGCTGGCGGGAGAGGCGGCACCCGAGACCGGCGCGGCCGCCGAGGCCGCGGCGCCCGAGACCGGCGCAGCGCCCAGCTCGTTGCTCGGCTATAGCGGACCATCGGCGACTCTCGAACAGGCGCGGGAAGTCGAGTTTCGGGCTGCCGTGTCGGCTGGCAACATTCGCGAATCGATGCGGCGACTGACCGCGAGACCCCATCACGTCGGGTCCGCTTACGACAAGGACAACGCGGAATGGATCCTCGCACGGTTCAAGGAGTGGGGGTTCGACGCGAAAATCGAAACGTTCCAAGTGCTCTTCCCGACCCCGAAGACCCGGCTGGTCGAGCTCTTGAAACCGACTTCGTATCGCGCGCGGCTCGAAGAGCCGCCCGTCCCCGGCGATCCCACGTCCGACCAGGTTTCGGAGCAGCTGCCGACCTATAACGCTTACTCCGCGGACGGCGATGTGACGGCGCCCCTCGTCTACGTCAATTATGGCAATCGCGAGGATTACGAGGAGCTCGACCGGCTCGGCATCTCGGTCAAGGGCGCGATCGTGATCGCGCGCTATGGCGGCGGGTGGCGCGGGGTGAAACCCAAGGTCGCGGCGGAGCACGGTGCCATCGGTTGCATCATCTACTCGGATCCGAAGGGCGATGGCTATTACGAAGGCGATCAATATCCCGCCGGTGGGTGGCGTCCGAAGGAGGGCGTGCAGCGGGGCAGCGTCATGGATACGGAGTATCCCGGAGATCCCCTGACGCCCGGCATAGGCGCAACCGCTCATGCCAAGCGGCTGGCGCTGAAGGACGCGCGGACCATCACCGCGATCCCGGTGCTTCCCATTTCGTATGCCGACGCATTGCCATTGCTGTCGGCGCTGGAGGGTCCCGTGGCGCCCCCGTCGTGGCGCGGCGCACTCGCCATCACCTACCACGTCGGCCCTGGGCCCGCACTCGTGCACCTCGCGGTGACCTCGAACTGGGACATCAAGCCGATCTACGACGTGATCGCAACCTTGCGGGGATCCTCCGCCGCGGGCGAGTGGGTGATCCGCGGCAACCATCATGATGCCTGGGTCAACGGCGCGGAGGATCCCATCTCCGGACAGGCTCCGATGCTGGAGGAGGCGCGCGCCATGGGCGAGTTGCACAAGCGAGGATGGACACCCGCGCGCACCATCATTTTCTGCGCGTGGGATGGCGAGGAGCCGGGGCTGCTCGGTTCCGTGGAATGGGTGGAAACACATGTCGAAGAGTTGCGGCGCCATGCGGTCGCCTACATCAATTCCGATACCAACGAGCGCGGATTCATGTTGCCGGGCGGCACCCAGGACCTGGAGAACTTCATCAGCGGGGTGGCGCGCGCGATAGACGATCCCGAGACCCACATGAGCGTGTACCAGCGCTCTCATCTCTACAGCATCGCGCACGCGAGCACCGCCGAGGAAAGGAGCGAGGTGCGCAATCGTGAGGACCTCGAGGTGGAAGCCCTCGGAGACGGATCGGATTACACCGCTTTTCAGGATTTCGCGGGAATCTCCACCTTGAGCGTGGAGTTCGGAGACGAGGACGACGGTACGCAATATCACTCGATCTACGACGACTTCTACTGGTACACGCATTTCGGCGACAAGGATTTCGCATACGGGCGCGCGCTGGCGCAGACGGCCGGCACCGCGATCATGCGCCTGGCGGACGCCGACTTCATTCCAGTCGACTATTCGCCCCAGGCGCAGGCCATCGCGAGGTACGAAGCGGACCTGGAGAAATTGCTCAAGGACAAACAGGACGAGTTCACCGAGCGCAATCTCGAACTCCAGGAGGGCGTCTTCAAGGCGACTCTCGATCCGCACCGGCCGCTCCTGCCTCCACCCGCCGAACCGGTGCCGCCGTTCATCGATTTTGCGCCCATGAAAAATGCGATCACGCTGCTGCAGAAGAGCGCCGGGCGCTACTCGGCGGCGCTCGCCGCGCTGGCCGCCAAGGGCTCGCCGGCCCTCCCGGAGCCCGCCCTCGCAGCCCTCGACGAGGATCTGTTGCGGGTTTCGCGCGCGTTCCTCAATCAGAACGGCCTCCCGGAACGTCCGTGGTTCAAGAATCAGGTCTACGCGCCCGGCGCGTACACGGGGTATGGCGCGAAGCCGATTGCGGCGGTGCGCGAGTACATGGACGAGCGCCGCTGGCGAGATGCGGAGGCGCAGGTGCCTCAGGTCGCACGCGCGATTGAGAACGCCGCGGCCGCCGTCGACAAGGCCGCGGGCGATCTGGAGGGGGATCTCGCGCGCCTGCATTGAGGGAAAGGAGTAAGCGGGCGAACGGACTAATTGTGAACGGGGCTTCAGTTTTGGCGTTTGGACGCAGATATGCTCGGCCAGGCCAACGTCCAAGGCATTCAGGTACCTGCGTCTATGTCCACGCCTCCCGTCCACCGCATCCTGCTGATCGACGACAATGCGGCGATCCACGGCGACTTCCGCAAGGTGCTCGGAAACCCGGATGGGCCCAGCCGTGAGGCGTTGGCTCTCTTGGAGGCGGATATCTTCGGCGCCGGCGCCGAGACCGCCGAGCGCCCTTCCTTCGAGATTCACTCCGCCTATCAGGGCCAGGAAGGCGTGGAGATGGCACGTGCCGCGCTGGCTCGCGGACAGCCCTATGCGATGACCTTCGTCGACATGCGGATGCCCCCAGGATGGGACGGCTTGAAAACGATCGGAGAGCTGTGGAGCGTGGACCCCGACATCCAAGTGGTCATCTGTTCCGCGCATACGGATTACGATTGGTCCGAAGTCGTGCAAGGATTGAAGTACTCCGACAAACTCCTCGTGCTGAGAAAGCCGGCCGAACCCATCGAGATACTGCAATGCGCGACGTCGCTCAGCCGAAAGTGGCACAACGAGCGCCTCGTGCGGCGCCAGATGGACAGTCTCGAGGAGGTGATCAAGCTGCGGACCCGCGGTTTGGAGGCCGCGCACCGTCAGCTTCGCCATCTCGCCACCCATGACGCACTGACCAGCCTGCCTAATCGGGTGCTTCTGGACGATCGGCTGAACCAGGCGGCGGCACATGCCGACCGCGATTCCCGTCCCTTTGCGCTGATGGTGTGCGGCCTCGATCGATTCAAGCTCGTCAACGAGTCGCTCGGACACAGCGCGGGCGACGACCTGCTGCAGGAGGTTTCGCGCCGCCTCGCCAAGCTCGCGGGTCCGGTGGATACCGTGGCGCGCTCCGGCGGCGACGAATTCGTTCTATTGATCAACTCGGTCGACCACATCGACGATGCCAGGCGGCTCGCGATGCGTGCGCTCGAGGCGCTCCAGGAGCCGATCCGCATCGGCGCAATCGACGTGCGCAGTTCCGCGAGCATGGGGATCGCGATGTATCCCGCGGATGGCGCGACGGCGAAGGCGCTCGCCGCGCACGCGGAAGCCGCCATGCGGTGCGCAAAGCAGCATGGACGCGGAGGAATTCAGCGCTTCGAAGGCGGAATGAGCACGAGCGTCGAGGCGCGTGTGCAGCTCGAGAGCGAGCTGCACACCGCGGTCGCGCAAAATCAATTCCAGCTGTATTACCAGCCGAAGGTGCACACTCAGACGGGAGCGGTTCGCAGCGCCGAAGCACTCATTCGCTGGATCCATCCGCATCGCGGGGTGATCCCGCCCGACTCCTTCATTCCGCTGGCGGAGGAGTGCGGCCTGATCGGCGCGATTGGCGAGTGGGTCGTGCGCGAGGCATGCCTGCAGGCGCGAGCCTGGCAGGATCGGGGCCTCGCGCCGCTTCGCGTGTCGGTGAATTTGTCGCCTTCGCAGTTCCGCGGCAGCGGGCTGGGCGACACCATTCGCGGCGCGCTCGAGGCCGCGAAACTCGATCCGCGGTTCTTCGAGGTGGAGCTCACGGAAAGTGCGGTCATGAGCGATGCGGAAGAGTCGATCGCGATCCTCGAGCAGTTGAGCGCGATGGGCGTCATGGTGTCGGTGGACGACTTCGGCACCGGCTACTCGAGCATGAGCTACTTGCGCCGATTCCCGATCGACAAGCTCAAGATCGACCGCGTGTTCATCAGCGAGCTCGCGAGCCGCCCGGAGGATGCCTCCATCGTGCGCGCGATCGTCTCGCTCGCGCACAGTCTGCGCCTCAAGGTCGTCGCCGAGGGCGTCGAGACGGCCGCGCAGTTGGAGTTCTTGAGCGCCATTGGCTGCGACGAATACCAGGGGTACTATTTCAGCCGTCCGCTGCCCGGGGAGGAGTTCGAGCGGCTGGTTCGCGAGAAAGCCCAGGGCTCGCAACCGCTGACCCAGGAGGATGCGATGCGCACGCACAGCAAGCTCGCAGCCTACCGCGGCAAATAGAGAAGCGAAACGAAGCGATGCCGAAAGCAACATCCCTGGTACAGGTGAGAAACGAGCGCGTGCTGGTGACGGAGTGGCGCTTCGCGCCCGGCGCGGAAACCGGTCATCACATTCATGCGCATGATTACGTGGTGGTGCCGCTCACCGACGGAACACTCAGGCTCGAAGAGCCCGGCGGCACTCGCGACGTGCAGCTCAAGGCCGGAGCCTCCTATGCACGCCCGGCCGGTGTCGCGCACAACGTCATCAACCCGAACGAGCACGAGTTTCGATTCGTGGAAATCGAGCTGATATAGCCGGCATCCGCGGCGGGCCGCGCCCGTTGCCCCGCAATGCGCGCGCTACGGATACTTGTTATGCACGGCGTCGCGGACGAGGTGCGTGTCGTACACCAGCACGATCGAGGCGATTCGTCCGGTATCCAGATCGAAGTTGAATACGTCCGCGCATTCGAAGGAGACCCGCGAATCGTCCTTCAGGCGCCAGTCGTACAGGTAATACGCGACCGCGCGCATGTGGCCTTCGGCGCTCACGAGCACATCATGCACCGTGAGTTCGCTGCGGCCGGAGGCCTCGGCGACCTTGGTGACGTAATCGCGCACCGGAATCCGGCCAAGGAACGGTGATTGAACCCAGCCTGTGGGCGTGAACAGCGCAGCAGCCTTGTCGGCATCGCCGGCTTCCAGCGCCTTGAGATACTTGCGGACCGCGTGTTGCATCTGCCTATCCTTTGCGAAGCGTCGCAGCGCATGAGCCAGACCTCGTCTCCCGGGGAGCATGGTAGCGCAAACGACAGATATTGGCCCAACGGGTGCAATCGAGCGGCCGTTACGCCGGTCTCATCCCCGTTGTCCCTGAAAACATACGGTAAGGAGCGCCTATGAGACTACTGGTTCGCGGGTTGATCGACTGGCCGGAGGGCGTCGCGCGCCACCTGGCGTGGCTCGCGCCGCTGTTCGCCCGCATCACCGTGGGGTGGGTGTTTCTCTGGAGCGGCTGGGGCAAGCTCAACCATCTGCCGGAGGTGACCGAAAACTTCATCGGCTGGGGCATCCCCTTTCCCCACCTGCTGACGCCATTCGTCTCCGGAGTCGAGTTTTTCGGAGGGCTGTTCCTGCTGCTCGGCTTGCTCACGCGGATATCGGCGGGCGCGCTCGGCATCACCATGATCGTCGCGATCAAGAGCGCGAAATGGGCCGATGTGGATTCCTTGGAGACGCTGCTCGGGTTCGACGAATTCGAGTACCTCGCGCTGTTCCTGTGGCTCGCGATCGCGGGTTCCGGGCCGCTGTCCCTCGATCACCTGCTGCAGCGCCGCTGGGGGTGCCGGGACCGCCCCGGTTGAGTCATCCGGGCCGCGGCCCATTGCGCACCGATGGAATGGCGGGGGTTCTGCCTTAGGCTGTCGCGCGGTGTGGCGTCGGGACAAATCGACGGATGCGATACGTTCTCGGCGCAGAATCTCTGACCGCTCAGGCGCGTTTGGCGGATCGGGCCGCCTTGCGCCGGGGAAGCTCGGGGACGGGTTTTGCCGAGCGGGCGCGACGCCTTTTCAGACTGTCCTTGAGAGCCTCCATCAGATCGATGACCTGCGCCTTCGGCCGCTCCGAGGCGGGGGCGTCCGGCTCGAGCACATGGGTTTGTCTATCGCGAATCTTTTCCTGCACCCGCCGCAGCAGATCCCTCCGGTAGGTATCCTTGAACGCGTCCGCCCGGAACGGACCGGACATCTGCTCCACGAGCTTTTTCGCCATCGCGAGCTCGGCCGGCGCCGGCCTCGTGGCGGTGGGCGCCTCGACCAGGCTCTTGATTTGCGACGGCGGATGCACCTCGCTCGCGAATCGAAGCGTCAACAGCATCAGGGCGTGTCCGTTCGGCGCGATCGCGCACAAATGTTGTCTGCCTCTCATGACGAAGGTGGCCACGGCAACCTTGCCGGTGGATCGGAGCGCCTCACGCAGCAGCGAGTAGACTTTCTGTCCGCCCTTGCGCGGGACGAGATAGTAGGGGGTGTCGAAATACATGGGCGGAATATCGGATGCTTCGGTGAAGTTGGCGATGTCGATGGTCTCGGACGCCTTGACGTTGGCATGCTTGAAGTCCGCATCCGACAGTGCCACGTACCGGCCCTTCTCGTACTCATAGCCTTTGACGATATGGGCCCAGTCGACCTCCTTTCGCGTCGTCTTGTTGATCCGCTGGTAGCCGACAGGGGCGAAATCGCGGCTGTCCAGGAGATGAAGCGACAACGAGCCGTCCTTCGAGGCGCCATAGAGCTCCACAGGCACGTAGATCAATCCGAACGAGACGGCACCGCGCCAGAGGGACCGTTGCATGACAGGCTCCGTTGGAAATCGAGAGCCGCATCATGCAACTAATCGCGGCGTCGGGCCAATCGGGTAAAATTCCGGATAACCCGATCCGAAGGAGGGGGAAATTCCCAAGAGTACGACCACGCGGAGTGTGTCACGCGTGACCGCGCGCAAGCCCTCGCGGCGCACCCGGCGGTCCAAGCGCCCCCGAATGAAGGGATTGCTGCGTCGGTTGCGCATCCCGCGCGGGGTGCGCCGGGCATTCGTCAGGGCCCCGGGTTTCGTGCAGGGCGCCGTGATCATCGCGGCCTTGGTGGTTCTGTGGTTCGCCTTGAACGGGCTATACCAGGTGATACGAAAGCCCTCGGAGCTGTTCTTCCCCGTCAGCGGCACGCTGAATAAGACGCCCGCCGAAACCTGGCGCGATTACAGCCCCTTGTTCCACAGATTCTCGACCGACATCGTGACCGCCGAGCTTCTGGCCGCACTCGCCCAGGTCGAAGCGTCGGGCAACCCCGTGGCGCGGACCTATTGGCGCTGGTCCTTGACGGCTCGGCCGTTCGACATGTACCGCCCGGCGTCGAGCTCGGTGGGCATGTACCAGATGACGGACGGCACGTTCGCCGCGGCCAGGCGCTACTGCATACGAGCTCATGCGGTGGTCGAGGACGGTCCCTGGAATGACTGGCGGTCCTGTTGGTTCAACGGTCTCTACACGAGGGTGATTCCGTCGCACGCGGTCGAGCTCACGGCCGCATACCTGGATCGAAGCGTGGCCGCAATCCTTGCCCTTCACCCGACCCGATTCGCGACGCTCGAGCGCAAGCAGGAGTTGGCCGCCTTGATCCATCTTTGCGGAGCCGGCGCGGGCGACTCGTACGTGCGGCACGGCATGCGTCTCAGCGACGGTCAGCGCTGCGGGGATCACGAGGCACGCGAATACCTGTACCGCGTCGATCAGGCGAGGCGGATGTTCCAGGCGATCGAGAGGCAAGGGCGCCGTTAGACCGGCTAATCTCGACGATGCGCCGTGACGGCGCTTCTGACGAGATCTTGAAAATAGGCCACGGACCGTTCGTGCCTGGGGCTCAGCGGCCCCGGCGTGTAGGCGCCGGAGGCGTAGTTGTTCTGCGTATGCTCGCAAATGCCGAAATCCTCGCGCACGATGCCGCAATTGACTTCGACCGTGTTGTGACGGGAAGCCTCCGTCTCGGGCGACAGATCCGCGAAGTAAAAATCGTAGTGGAGATCGGTCGAGTCGACGGAGGTCGGGTTGATGCGGCTCGTGTTCATGCCCCCGGGGAACACGGACAGCGTCCAGTTCGGCCACATCCACAGCCACTTGCCTCCGTAGATGGAACCGTTCTTCTGCGGAGAGGTCATGCGCACCAGGCCCTTGAGCGCGACGGTCTCGAAATGCGCGAAATCGATGACCTTCATGAAGCCCGGATGGATGCCGGGGATGTGGTATCCCTCGACGAAATTGTCCGTATAGGTCTTCCAGTTGCTGCGCATGGTGAAGCCCCGTTCCTCGACCGGAACGAAGGTCTCGATGGGATGATCCGCGAGCTCGCGGGGCAGATCGCCGAGCTGCTCGATCAAGTCGACTTGCGGATCGATGGCGATGAACAACAACCCGCGCCACTCGGCCAGCTGCGCCTTCTCGAGCGGCCAGTCGGAGACGTTGAAGCAGGGATCCTCGCCGAACCAGGGGGCATCGCGCAGTGCTCCGTTCTGTTCGTAGACCCACTGGTGATAAGGGCAGCGCAACAGCTGCGTCTTTCCCCGGCCGTCGGGCAAGAGCCGTGCGCCGCGGTGCCGGCACACGTTGTGGAAAGCCCGCAGCACACCATCCCGGCCGCGCAACGCGAACAGCTTCCACCCCGCGACATCTACGGCAAGGTAGTCTCCCGGTTTCCCGACCCGGGAAACCGGCCCGAGCATCTGCCAGTGACGGCGGAAAATGGATTGCCGCTCCGTCTCGAAAATGCCGGCATCGATGTAGTAACGCGCGTCGAGATTCCTGAGCAGGGCGGCCATGCGGGCGATCATATCAGTCGGTGATATCATGGACGAGGAGTCGAGAGCCCATGTGCCTGATCTTGCTGCTCTGGCGTGTTCGCCCAGAATTTCCGTGCGTGCTCGCGGCCAACCGCGATGAGTTTCATGACCGTCCGAGCGCGAGCGCCGACTGGTGGCCCGGATCCGCGGGCATTCTCGCGGGCCGCGACCTGAAGGCGGGCGGCACCTGGCTCGGCGTGGGGCGCGATGGCCGCTTCGCGGCCTTGACCAACTTCCGAGACGGCGCCGCTTCCCCCCGTGCCGGCGCTGCGAGTCGCGGCCGGCTGGTGACCGAGGTGCTCGAGTCGCGAGATTCGGTCGCCGGTACGCTCGATCGGCTGCGCGCGGAGGGACCGCGATACAGCCCGTTCAACATGATCTTCAGCGACGGGAAGCGGCTCGGCGTGTATGAGAGCGCCGCCGGTGACGGGCGCGAATTGGCGCCTGGAGTCTTCGGCCTGTCCAACCATTTGCTCGATACGCCGTGGCCGAAGGTCCGGAATGCCAAATCGGGACTCGCGTCGGCGCTCACCGATCTGCGCGACGAGAATGCCATCTTGCATCTGCTGCGCGACGATCGGCCGGCAGCCGACCCGGACTTGCCCGATACCGGCGTTCGGCTGGAATGGGAGCGGCTGTTGTCGAGCGCCTTCATTCGTGCCGACGCCTACGGCACTCGATGCACCACCGTTTTTCGAATCGACCGGGACGGCTGCGCGCAATTCGACGAATGGACCTGGGACCGCGCGGGCGCCGAGACGGAACGCAAGAGCTTTCGCTTCGACGTGGGCGGGACTCGTGAGTAACGGCTCGCGCGTGGGGGCGCTTGCGGTTGCGGCGGCATTGACCATGACGGGCTGCCTCAGCTCTCGCGACCTGAAGTCCCATGAGCTCGTCGGCGGCGCCCGAGCGCCCATCTCGCCGGAGTTGGTTCAGCTGTATTTGGAGCCGCCTTCCCGTCGCTACGAGCGGATCGCCGTGCTCCACTCCTCGAGCCGGCGCTCGTGGTCGTTCACGTCACAGTCGAAGGCGGATGTCGTGGTCAGACGGTTGAAGGAGGAGGCGGCCTCGCTCGGCGCCAACGGCGTCCTTTTGGACGGGATCGCGGACCGGCCGGGCGCGACCGTCGGCACCAGCCTCGGAACGAACATCATGGGCCCGCGCGGGACCGCTGATTTCGGGGTCGGTGTCGCGATGCCGACATTGCAGCGCTACGGAAGCGGGATCGCGATCTACCTCCCGCCGTAGGGCCGGCTCTTCATTGCAGCTCGGGGGCGGGGAAGTCGCGCGCCGCCGCAACCAGCCAATCGCGAAATTTCGCCACTTTGGGCAACGTCAGGTAGTTGCGCGGACAGACGAAGTAGTACGCCGACCCGTGAGGCAGCGCCTCCCGGCTGGCCAGCTTCAACGTACCCCTTTGCAATGACCGGGCCACCAGCGTCCAGCGCGCGAGCGCGAAACCCAGTCCTTCCTCGGCCGCGACCAGCAATCCCACGGTGTCGTCGATGGTGGGGGGGCGCGATTGCCAGACGATTTCCTCCCCGGTCTTTTGCCATATGCGCCACGGCGGCTCGTCGCCCTCGAGCAGCGGGAAGCGGCTCAAGTCCGCGCCGCGCTCGATCATGCCGTACTGCTTGACGAGCTGCGGCGCGCCGACCGGTATGATCCAATCATCGAGCAGCTTCTCACTGTGCAGATTCGGGTAGTTTCCCTGCCCGAAGCGAATCCCGACGTGCAGCGGCGTGCGCGAGAAATCCACGAGCTCCGAGGAGGTGTGAAAGCGCAGCTCGAACGTCCGGGTGCTTGCGGCGAAACGAGCGGATGCGCGGCACCAGCCAGATCTGCAGGAACGAGGTGAGCAAGGTGACCTGCAGCGGCCCGGATCGGCCGTGCTGCTTGATCATGTGGACCGCCGACTCCAGCCGGTCGAGGCCCGCGCGAACCGCAGGCAGCATCTCCATGCCTTCCTCGGTGATCTCCACGCGGCGTCCGCTGCGGCGGAAGAGCGGCACCTGAATGTAATTTTCGAGGCTTTTTATCTGCTGGCTCACCGCCGCCGGCGTGACGTTGAGCGCCTCGGCCGCGGCCGAAAAGTTCAAGTGCGTGGCAACGGCCTCGAACACGCGCAGGGCGCCGAGCGGCATGCGGGCGTAGGCGGCGGGCATTAAGTTTTCCTTAACGGATGGTCAGGCATTGAGTTTGTTGCGCGAGGCGGGCGGATGCACGCTGTCCCTCGTTCGATCAACTTTACCGGAGTATCCATCATGAATGCCATTCAGATCATCACCAAGCTCGGGCAGCTGCTATTGGCCGTCTTCTTCACCGCCGTCACCCTGGCCTTCACCGGTTTGCTGTTCGTCATCTGATGCCGACCGTGGGGCATTGCGTTGAGCAAATCGTGCGGTCAGTATATCCGAGTTGTTTCGACTCGACCGGGAGGACCGCCATGAAGGGCTTTGCGCGTTACTGGATTTGGGTGCCGTTCCTGCTGATTGCCGCCGGCGCGGCGCAGGCCGATTCGTATGGCGACACCATCGCGCTCTTCAAGAACGCCGGCGACAGCGCCGGGTATTTTTCCAGGAGCTATGCGTACGCCGTGTTTCCGACCATCGGCGAGGGTGGCTTCATCGTCGGCGCGGCGCGCGGCAAGGGGCGCGTGTACGTCAACGGGGTTCATGTGGGCAACACGATCATGAATCAGTTGAGCGCCGGCTTTCAGGCGGGCGGCAAGGCATACAGTCAGATCATCTTCTTCGAGGACAAGCGCGCGCTCGATGAATTCGAGTCGGGGTCGTTCGAGTTTTCAGCCGGCGCGAGCGCGGTCGCGGTGACCGCCGCCGCCAATGCGAGCGCCGGCACCACCGGCGCCACGTCGGGCGCGAGCGGCGGCGAGAAGGACGCCATCACACACAGCGCCGGTTACGAGAAGGGCGTGCTGGTCTTCACCATCGCCAAGGGCGGCCTGATGTATGCCGCGGCCATCGCGGGCCAGAAGTTCAGCTACACCCCGCGAGGTCAGCATTGACGGCGAGGCTCAAGGCCCGCGCGATGGGCCGCCCCGCGCCATTTGCCTGATCCGACTCTCGGCGATCGGGGACACCTGCCACGCCGTGCCGATCGTTCGCGCGATGCAGCGCGAATGGCCCCGATGCCGCATTACCTGGATCATCGGCCGCGTCGAGGCGAAGCTCATGTCGCTCTTGCCGGAGGTCGAATTCGTGACCGTCGACAAGCGTCGAACTCGCCGCCGAGTACTCGCGCCTGCGAGCCCTGCTGCGCGGTCGCCGCTTCGATGTGCTGCTCCACATGCAGGTGAGCCTGCGCGCCAGTCTCCTGAGCACGCTGGTGCGGGCGCCCGTCAAGATCGGTTTCGATCGCGCGAGGGCGCGCGAGCTGCAGTGGCTGTTCACCAATCGGCGGATCGCCGCCCGGCGTCGCGAACACGTGCTCGACAGTTTCTGGGGATTCACCGAGGCGCTCGGAATCGCGGAGCGCCGTCTGGAGTGGAATCTGCCGCTGCCCGTCGAGGCGGTCGAGTATGCGGGCCGGATCATTCCCGACGCGCAGCCGACTCTCTTGATCAGCCCCTGCTCGAGTCACGCTCTGCGCAACTGGCGCGCCGAGTTCTACGCGCAGGTGGCCGATCATGCGGTGGGCCGCTGGGGGATGCGGGTGGTGCTCTGCGGCGGGCCGAGCGGCCTCGAGCGCGACATGGGCGAGGCCATTCTGGCGCGCACCAAGCATCCGCCCGTGAACCAGATCGGCCGCGACACGCTGCCGCAGATGTTGGCGCTGCTGGCCGCCGCCACGGTGCTGTTGACTCCTGATTCGGGACCCGCGCACATGGCCGCCATGGTCGGTACGCCGGTCATTGGATTGTATGCGCCGACCAATCCGGCCCGCAGCGGCCCCTATTTCAGCCGCGAATGGTGCGTGGACCGCTTTCGCGGAGGCCGCTCGCGTGTTCATGGGACGCGAGCCCGAAGCGTTGCCGTGGTGGACCAAGATCGAAAAACCCGGGGTGATGGATCTGATTCGCCCGGAGGCGGTGATCGAGCGGCTGGACCGATTCATGCAGAGCACGCCGAGCGCCCGACGGGCGCGGAGCGGTTGATTCCCGTTCCACGCCCGGCCCGAGCAAAAAGCCCCGATCGGTTAGAACGGCAGCCCGTGCGCCTGGCCGCCCATGCACATCACCATGGGCAGCGACAGAATGACATTGATGCGCGAGGCCCGCGCGGCAATCTTGCGCGCCGCGGCCTTCTCATCGTCCGTCGCCGGCACCAGGCCCGAGGATCTTCTTTTGATTCGGCCAGATGAACACCCAAACGTTGAAGCAGCATGATCGTCCCGAGCCAGGCGCCGACGCCGATCGTGCGGAAGCCGGGCTGCAAGGTGAACGCGTTCACGATGGCGCCGGCGTTGTCGGAGCCGTACCCGCTCAGGAGGTAGACGGCGCCGCTCAGCCAGGTCACCACCGCGGCCCATCGGAACCAGAGCAGCGCCCGCGGAGCGATGTACTTGCTGATTCCCGCGCCGCCCGGCCCCGCTTTGTCCGCCGCCGCTGCGGCAAGTCCCGGCGTCTGCACGAAGTTGAAGTAATACAACAGTCCGATCCAGGTGATCCCGGCGAGAATGTGCAGCCATCGGTCGAGGATCGCCGGGTGGAGCGTGACGGCATTTCCGGCCCAGAGTGTGAGACCGGCTCCGATGATGATCGCGAGCACCACACCCGTCGTGATGGCGCCCTTGACTGTGTTGAGTGGATGCATTGATTACCCCTCTTGTTCGTATATGTTTTCAGGTTTTTCGCCGCTGCATGATTTCCGCGGCTCGAGTCGCCTGGGAATTCTACGGCATGTCGAGCCGCCCGTCATGGGGCCGCTCGAGCGGCTCCGTGCGCCTCGAACAGGGGGCGATCGAGTGTTGACGGTTGATGGGGCGCGCATCGAGTTTATACTGCCCGCGTCACGGCCGGCCGAGGTTTTCTCATCGCATGCTCATCGTCCATTCGCCGCATCAGCGAGCCCACCGTCCGGGCAGCTTCCTGGCCGCCGGCTCGCCGCGCACGCACCCCGACATACCCGAGCGGCTGGACGCGCTCAAGTCGGGGGTCGACCGGAGCCGTCACGCGATCATCGAGCCCCGCGATCACGGCGAACGTTACGTGCGCCTGGTCCATACGGAGCGCTACCTCGAGTTCTTGCGCGATGCGCATGCGGCGTGGAAGCGGCTTCCGGCGGGCTCGGAGGCGGTGATCCCCAATGTGCATCCGCGGCGCCTGACGAAGGAGAACTATCCGAGCTCGATCGTGGGCCGCGCGGGTTACCATCTGTACGACATGTCCTGCCCGATCACGGAGGCCACCTGGCCGGCGGTCCTCTGGAACTCGCATTGCGCGGCCGAAGCCGCTCTGCGAGTCCTCGAAGGCGCATCCGCAAGCGCTTACGCGATGTGCCGGCCGCCGGGTCATCACGCGGGCGCCGACTATGCGGGCGGCTTTTGCTATCTCAACAACGCGGCGATCGCCGCCTCGATTCTTCGTCAGGGATTCGCCCGTGTTGCCGTGCTCGATGTCGACGTCCATCATGGCAATGGCACGCAGGATATCTTCTACGAGCGGGCGGACGTTGTGGTGGTGTCGTTGCACGGCGAGCCGCAGTCTTTTTATCCGTTTTATTGGGGTTATGCCGGCGAGAGCGGGGCGGGGGAAGGGCGAGGCGCCAACTTCAATCTGCCGCTGCGGCGCGGCGTCGCCGACGCGGAGTATCTCGAACACCTCGACGTGGCGTTGCAGAGGATTCGCGCTTGCGGCGCTTCGGCGCTGGTCGTCTCGCTAGGGTTCGACGCCTATGAGCGCGATCCACTGAGCTGGCTCGAGATCACCACGGACGGCTTTCGGCGCATGGCTTCGGCGGTGGCGGGCCTTGGACTGCCGACCGTGCTGGTGCAGGAAGGGGGCTACTATTGCCCCGACCTCGGTCGCAATCTCGCGGCGTTTCTGTCGGGCTTCGAGGCCCGTCATTTGTTGGAGGTTGGATGAGCATTGAAGACATGCCGCCGCGCAGCGCGTGGGACGAGGTGTTTCGCGACGTGACGGAGGCCAGCCACGCCCCCGGTTTTCTGTACAGCGATCCGCGGGTGCTCGAGCTCGAGATACGCGAGATTTTCCGCAAGGACTGGTTCTGCGTGGCGCGCGCGGAAGAGCTGTCCGAGACCGGCGATTATTTCGCGTTGCGCATCGTCAAGGAGCCCGTATTGCTGTGCCGCGACCGGGAGGGACGCATCCGCGCCTACTCGAGCATGTGCCGTCACCGCGGCGTCGAGATCGCCGCCGGCAAGGGCCGCGCCGCTCAGTTCGTGTGTCCGTACCACGGCTGGACCTACGATCTCGACGGACGCTTGAAGGGCGCGGGTTTCATGGCCGACTCGGCCGGTTTCGACCGGCGCCAGTGCCAACTTCCGGAGCTGCACGTGGGCGTCTGGGGAGGATGGGTGTTCGTCACGCTCAATCCCGATCCGGTGCCCTTTGCCGACTATCTGGCGGAGTTCTCCCGAAAATTCGACTACCTGGCGCTCGATACGCTCAGGGTCGGCTTGCGGGTGGACGTGACGCTCAAGTGCAACTGGAAGCTGATGGTCGAGAATTTCATCGACTTCTATCACGTGAACGTGCTGCATCGGGATTCCATCGCGCGCTTCATGAAGACGGTGGATTTGACCTACGACCTCAAGCCCGGCGGCCAGGTGTATGTCGACGAGTACGATACCGGGACGCTGTCGAAGAGCGGGGACTTGACGGCCAAGCGCATCACGGCGCTCGAGGGAAAGTCGGCGCGTTTCTCGCAGGCGGCGCTGCTGCCCCCGAATCTGAACTTCTTCGTGCGCCCCGATTACGTGTCGATGTACACGAGCTGGCCTCTGACCGTCGACAGCATGCGGATGAGCGGCATGATCCTGTGGTCGCGCGAGACCATGGAGGGTCCCGATCGGGATCGCGTGGTCGAGGAATTCAAGGTGATGCTCGACAAGGTGCTCGCCGAGGATTTTTCAATGGTGGAGTCGCTGCAGAACACCGCGGGGGCCGCCGGATTCGCGCCCGGTCGCATGTCGCGCCTGGAGCGCGGCGTTCAGCACTTCGTCAAGCACAGCGTCGAGCGCCTGTTCGGCCGCCCCGCTGCCGCCCCGAAAGCCTTCCCCGCCGTGCGCGCGAGCGGCGAGACCGGCTGACCCGTGCCGTCCGGTGCGATTCAATACCCGCTGGATGCGGCGGGTGTCACGACACGCGTGGTCCAGTGGGGCGCATCGGGGGCGACGGTCGTGTTCCTGCATGGTCTCGGCTCTCATGCCGAAGTATGGTCGGCGGTTGCTCCGACACTCGCGGCGCAGGGACGGCGCTGCGTTGCACTCGATTTGCCGGGCCACGGGCTGTCGAGCAAGGGAGCCGGGTTTTCATACGATCTCGAGGGTCACGCCGCATGGCTCGGCGCGGCGGCTGACGCGCTCGGCGAGCCCGAGTTTCATCTGGTGGCCTCTTCGTTGGGAGGTCTGTGGGCCGCCGGCTTCGCCGTGCGATTTCCGCAGCGAATCGCGAGCCTCACCCTGGTGGGTGCCGTCGGACTCGAGCGGCTGACGCCGGAGCGGCTGCGATGGACGTCCGATTACCTCGGCCGGATGGACCGCAGCTCGATCGCGGATCGGCTGCGCCGGGCCGTGGCGGATCCCGGCGTCATCGACGCTTCATTCATCGAGGAGACCTACCGGATGAACAACTCCGCGGGTGCGGCCGAGGCATTTGCCCGCCTCGGGCGCTACTATCTCGACCGGCTCAACCACGATATCCAACTCGAAGGGCTGGCGAACTCCGCACTCGGCCGCCGGCTGCTGCTGTTGTGGGGCAAAGAGGATGCGACCGTCGCGTACCCGGGTGCCGTCGCGGCCGCGCGGCGGTTGCCCGAATGCACCCTGTTCGCGCTGGAGCGCACCCGTCACGTGCCGCACCTCGAGCGCCCGAACGCCGTGTCGTGGGCGCTGTCGCGACATCTGCGTCTGGAGCCGCTGCCGCTGGGCTGCATCGAGGGCGGTGAAATTTCGCGTGGCGGTGACCTCGAAGGAGAAGCGTGACCATGTTCTATCATTTCGATCGCCCCGATCCCCGCGTGTCGCCGAGTCCGTTCAAGGCGTGCGTCGTGCCGCGTCCGATCGGCTGGATCTCGACGGTGAGTGCCGCGGGGATTTCCAATCTCGCGCCATTCAGTTTTTTCAACGCCATCGGCGAGGATCCTCTCTTGGTGATGTTCTGCGCCAACGGCGAGCACGTCGAGGGCGGGGAGAAGGATTCGGTGAAAAACGCGCGCGAGACCGGCGAATTCGTGGTCAATCTCGCGACCTGGACGCTGCGCCACGCGATGAATCAATCGAGCGCCGCCGTCGGCCGCGCGGTGGACGAGTTTCAGCTCGCCGGACTCACGCCGGCGCCGTCGCTGCGTGTGCGCCCCGCGCGGGTGTCGGAATCGCCGATCAGCCTCGAATGCGTGGTGAGCGACATTTACGACCTGCCGTTCGACGAGTCGCAAGAGCTCGGCTGGATGGTGATGGGCCGGGTGCTCGGCATGCACATCGCCGACGAGATCCTGGTCGACGGCCGCGTTTCCATCGCGAAGCTGCATCCGATCGCGCGGCTCGGCTACCGCGAGTTCGCCGCAGTGGAACATGTTTTCAGCATGGCTCGCCCCGGGGCGCGACCTTGAGGGCGGATCATCGGCTGATCCGGGCGGCGCGCACGCTGATCGCCGATCAATTCGACGTTCAGCCGGGAGAGGGCGTTCTCATCACCCGCGACACGCACACCTCGGCGGCGCTGTCGGAGGCGATTGCCGCCGCCGTCCTGGACCGCAACGGCCGGCCGCTGATCGCAGCCATCGCGCAGTTGCCCTTTCAGGGAGGCCTCGCGGATCCGTATATTCCCGACACGCTGGCCGCTGCCGCCGCCGCGTCGGACGTTCGGATCGATTGCTGTTTTCCCTATCTTGCCGGGTCCAAGATGCACGATGCCGCGATGAAAGCCGGCCGCACACGCTATGCACTGCTCGCGACCTCCGGCGCGGGAAGCTTCACGCGGCTCTACGGCGGGGTCGATTTCGCCGCGTTGATGGATTATCAGATGGCCATCGTCGAGTACCTGGATCGGAAGGCCGGCTCACGTGTGCGCTTCACCTGTCCTGCCGGAACGGATATGGAGTTCGTGTTGGATGCGGTGAAGTTGAAACGCGAGCGGGTGGCGCGCTCGGCCGGCATGCACACCGTACCCGGCGCGCAGAGTTTGTATCCGGTGAAAGGATCGGTGCGCGGCCGGGTCGTGCTCGGCGCGCTCTTCGACGAGCATTATCGGCTGTTGCGCCGTCCGGCCATCGTCGAGGTGAACGGATCGATTCGATCGATGAATTGCGCGGCCGCCGAGGACGGCCCTGGCTTCGAGCGTGCGCTGCGCCGCGCCGCCGGAGGAGGTGATTTTGGATTCATGATCCACTTCACAATGGCGTTTCACCCGGCGGCGCGCATCACCGGACGCCATTTCATCGAGGACATCCGCGCCCTCGGGACCAACGCGATCGGCATGGGGTTGCCCTGGTGGGAGGAGGGCGGCGGCGAAAATCATCCGGATGGCGTGGTGCTCGACCAGTCGCTGTGGGTCGACGAAGAGCCCATCGTCGAAGCCGGCAGCATCGTCGGACCGGCCGAATTGATGGCGGCATACCGCCGCGTTCAGCCGATCTTCGAATAGGCGGCGTCATGGACCATCGAATGCCGACCCTCCTCGATACGCTGCGGCGCGGAGCTCTGGTGCCGATCGCCACGCCTCGGCGAACCCTGGTGGCGGCGCTCGCCGGAGCGGGAATTGCCTGGGGCGCGCTCAGCTATGTGGCCCTCACCATCGGCGTGCTGACCGACGGCTATCACTATTCGCTGACGCAAGCGGCCGGTCTCGCCTCGGTCGAACTCGCCTTCATGGCGCTCGCCTCCATGACCGGCGGACTGATGCTGCGGCGGCTGCCGGTGCGGACCCTCGCGGCGCTCGGCGCCACGCTCGCGGGATGCGCCAACCTCGCGACCGCGTTCAGCGCGCAACCGGCCGCCGTCGCCGCGGCGCGCGCCGTCGCCGGTTTGGGCCTCGGATGGATGGCCGCGGGTCTGAATACCTCGCTCAGCCGCTCGGACGAGCCTGAGCAACTGTTCATCCGCGCCAACTTCGGCTGCATCACGATCGCCGCCGCTTTCTTTTACGTGATGCCCGTGATCTACGAGCGCACCTCCCAGCCGGCGTATTTCGTCGCCTACGGAGCTCTATGCCTGGCCGGCGCGGCATTCATGCGCTGGCTGCCGCAGCGAGCCGCAGCTGCCGCCGAGCTTCACACGCC
Organism: uncultured Gammaproteobacteria bacterium; assembly: GCA_963730565.1. Lineage (GTDB taxonomy): Bacteria > Pseudomonadota > Gammaproteobacteria > Steroidobacterales > Steroidobacteraceae > Bog-1198. Next base: position 22,822 of record CAVSSU010000042.1, on the reverse strand, counting down.
GGCGCGCGGACTGTCAGCGGCGCGATGGGTGGCGTTTCTGGCGGTGAGCGTCCTGTGGCTTTGCTATGCGGCGGTGTGGTCCCTCATCGAGAGGCTCGGCACCGATATCGGCATGAGCGAGGAGTCCATCGGACGCTCGATGGGCCTGGGCACGTTGTCGGGACTGTTGGGTGCGGGCGCAGCCGCCTGGTTGGCGGGCTGCGTCCGGCCGCTGGGACCGCTGATCGTGACCTCGCTCTCGAGCGGGATATGCTACGTCTGGCTGGCGTATTGCCGCGGAGAGACCGAATACACCTGGATCCTGTGCATCTGGGGAGTCGTGTTCTGCCCGATCCTCGCCTATGCCTATGCGGTGGGCACGGAGATCGACCCGTCGGGCGCGCTCGGCCGTATGATCGGCGGCGGGACGGCCATCACCACCGCGCTCGGGCCCGTCGTCGGAGCGCATCTCAAGAGCTCATTCGGCGTCCGGGGCGTGGGATTCGCGACGTTCGCCGGGACAGCGATCGCGTGCGCCGCATTGGCTTCAATAGCGCCGCGCCGACGGGGTGCCCGCCCGAGCTTGCCGTGAGGTGACCGCGCCGATTGCCGCCTCGTACCACGCCCATCGCGCCACGGTTTGCGTGGCCTCGACCAGGTAGACGCGGCGCTTGAAGGAGGGCACTCCTTTCACTGCATGAAGGCGGCCCCGCCGCATGAGCTCGCTGACGTGACGGCGGGGCAGGTAGCCGCTGCCGCCATTGCTCAAGAGATGATCCACGGCCCAGTCGGAGGAGGCGATGGTGAGCGCGGAAGTGTTCTCACCCGGGAATGCTGCAGCGTGCTGGCGGCGGAATTCGTCGCCGTGATCGACGTAAACGTAGCCCGTGCCGAGAGCCGCCGGGGCTCGTCGCGTGCTCGAGACCAGGATCAATTCATCGTCGAACAGCACTCTGCTCGCAAAGCCCTCCGCGGACGGTGGCAGGAAGCAGAACGCCAGGTCGATGAGTCCCGTCTTGAGCCAGCGGTCCACCTGACGGCGCTCGCCCGGCCACAAGGCGAGCGCGACCTTGGGCCGATGACGGCGAAGATGATCCAGGAAGCGCTGACCGACACCCCGCCAAAGATCGAATTCCAGACCCACGTTGCACGCACCCTCGAAGCCTTGTGGAAGCGACACCTCGTAGCGGGCCTGGCGCCAGAGCTGCGTCATCAATTGAGCATAGCGTTCGAACTTGAAGCCGGCCGAGGTGAGTTCCGCTCCGGACTTGCCGCGATGGAGCAGCTTCTGGCCGATTTCCTTCTCCAGCGCATTGAGTCGCGCGGTTACCGTCGATTGCGTCACGTGGAGCCGGCGCGAGGCGGCGACCAAGCTTCGCGTTTCGACCACTTGCAGGAACGTGCGCAGCGCCTCCAGGTTCATTATTCGATTTTATCGAACTTAATGGCGAAATTTATTTGATTTTAAAATCATGATCTTCCTGGCAGCCTAGTCCCCTTCCAAAGCGGCCGTCGAAGGGTTCCCATATGGAATTCAATCACTTTCTCTCCGCCTACTACCCGGATACCGCCTACGGCGGCGACCGGCTTTATGCGGACATGATCAGCCAGGCGAAGCTCGTCGAGCAGCTCGGCTACCGGGGCGTCACGATCCCGGAGCATCACCTCATCAACATCCTGCTGGTCCCGGATCCGCTGCAGCTCGCGGTCAAAGTCGCGACGGTAACGAGCCGCATCGAGGTCGTCACATCGGTCTGCGTTCTGCCGCTGCACGACATGCGGGTGTTCGCCGGTCAGGCGATACAGGCCGATATCCTTTGCGACGGGCGTCTCATGCTCGGTGTCGGGCGAGGCGCCTTCGCGTACGAGCTGGCGCTCATGGGCAAGCCCATCGAGGAGTCGCGCGAGCGATTCGACGAGTCGTTGAACGTGCTGCTCGCGCTGTTTGCGCGTGAGAACGTGGCGTGGGAAGGCAAGCACTATCGGTTTGGTCCGCTCACGGTCATGCCTCGGCCGGTGGGCGGGGCCGCGCCCAAGATCATGGTGGCCGCGCTGGCGCCGGAGTCGATAGAAGCATCGGTGAAACGCGGCTTTCACATTCAGACGACGCCGCTCGATGCAACCGTGGAGAGGATGAAGCAGCAGGTGGACGCGTTCATGTCCGGCAAGGCCTCACTCGGCGAGGCCGGCAAGCATCTGCGCCTCGCGCTTTCCCGGGTCTGCTGCGTGGCGAGGAACGCGGCCGACGCAAACCACAAGCTCGAGCTCGCCTATCAGTACTACGGCCGGTTCCACAACGTATTCACGGGACCCGGCATCGTCGATCGCGGCGCCATCGCGCCGCTCCCGCTCCATCAGACCATGGAGCAGTTCAGGCAGAACATCATCGTTTGCTCCGCGGCGGAGATGGTCGACCGGTTGAAGCTCTATGAGGAGCTGGGCATCGATGATTTCATCATGAACGTCAACATCGGTCACAGCCAGGAGGAATCCTTGGAAAGCATTCAGCGATTCGCCGCCGATGTGATGCCGTGGTTCCGCCCCGCGAGCGGCGGCCACGCGCGACGTGCGGCATCGTGATGGCGCCGCATCCGGTCAAGTCTGCATTTTCAGTCGAGGGCGAAGGACCGCCCCTGTTCCTCATTCACGGCATCGGTGCATCGAGGCACAGCTGGGACGGAGTCGTGAGCGGACTTAAGGCCCATTTCCGATGCATCAGCTACGATCTTCGGGGACACGGCCTGTCACCGCTGCCGCCGCCTCCGTACGTGCTCGAGGACTTGGTGGAGGATCTCGAGGCGCTCAGAGCGGAGCTCGGGATCGAGCGTGCCCATTTCGCCGGCCATTCGCTCGGCGGCATGATCGGGCCGGCGTATGCGCGGCGATATCCGCAACGGGTGCTGACGCTCGGATTGTTCAGCACGGCGGCGTTCAGGACGACCGATGACAGCGCCAAAGTCCGCGGGGTGGTTCACGCCATGCGCACCCAAGGGATCGCTCCGGTGCTCCAGACGCTCAAGGAGCGCTGGTTCACGCCAGAGTTCGCGGCGCGCCGTCCCGATGTGATCGAGCGGCGCATGCAGCAGGTGATCGATACCGATGCAGAAGTGTTTCTGAGCGTCTTCGACATATACGCGGAAACCGAAATGGGCCCCTGGCTGTCCGAGATCGCCCACCCTTGCCTGGTACTCACGGGCGAGAACGACGGCGGTTGCAATCCGCGGCTGAACCGCCAGATTGCCGCGGCGTTGCCGGCGTCGAAGCTCGTGATCCTGCCGTATCTGCGGCACGCCATCCTGTTGGAGGCGCCGGACGAGGTCTCGGCGCCCGTGCTCGAATTTTTATTGTCGAAGGGCTGACGTGACCCAAGTCTCGAGTGCGTCGGCAATGGCGTGCAGCACGTCCGCATCGGTTCTTCCCGACCGGGCAGGCACGTGAAACGCATGGTCCGCGCCATCGACCATCGTCAGGCTCGCTCGATCTCCGAGCGCCCCGATTACCCGGTGGATCAGCTGCACCTCTGCGAGGGCATCGCGCGTGCCTTGCACGAACAAGAGGGGGATGGAGGTCTTCGCCAGGTGGTCGGCCCGGGCGAGAGAGGGTTTCTTGGGAGGATGCAGCGGAAATCCCAGGAACGCGAGCCCGCGGACACCCGGAAGGGGGGCGAGCGCTTGCGCCTGGGAAGTCATTCGGCCCCCGAAGGACTTTCCCCCTGCGATCAGGGGAAGGGCGGGCTCGAATTCGCCGGCCCAGGCGATCGCGGCTCGAATCGTCGCGTGGCAAACCGCCGGCGTATCGGGACGCCGGGAGTTTCTTTCCATGTAGGGAAATTGGTACCGCAGGCTCGCGATGCCGTGCGCAGCGAGTGCTGCCGATAGATCGGAAAGGAAGCGGTGGCGCATGTTCGCGCCAGCGCCGGGCCCGAGGACCAAGAGCGCCCGCGCATCCGGCGGGCGCTCCAGCAGGCCTGAAACTCGGAGATCATCTCCGACAGTGAGAATAACTGGTTGCGCCGCCGCGGGGTTCACCTCCGAAGTATGCACGGCGCGTCATTGACATAAGGCGAATTCCTTCCTTTTGTCGTGGCTCAGAGACGCTCGTCACAGTTTCCTTTGACGTGGTTCGCCACTATCGTCGCCAACACCGAAGCTACTTCACGGAAATGCACTGATGGCGACACCGATCAATGCTCCATTGACGAGTGAAATTTGGCATCTGAGCATCGATGATCTGCTCGAGCCCATCTGCGAATCACCGCGCCTGGGTGGGCCCGGGCCCTTCGTGATCAACTTGAGCGCGTCCAGCGCCCCGCTCAGCCAACCCGCCCAAACGTTGCTTTCCCCCGGCGGCGCGCAGGTGTACCAAATTCAGCGCATGGAAGACCGACGGCCGCGTTACCGGTTGCGACTCGGACCGTTCGCGACCGAGGACGAGGCCGATGCAATGCTGGGGATCGTGCGCGATGTCTATCCGAGCGCGCTGACCGCCACTGCCGAACCCGATGATCTGAGGGCGATCGCCGCGCTCCAGCCGAAACCGCCGAGCGCACCGGTGCCGACGGCAACGCCGAGCGCTCCACGGCCGGCGGTACTGCCCGCCACCCCCCACGACCCGCAGGGCACGCAGCCGCGCAGCTCACCGCCCATCAAGTCTCAGCCGGCGCAGCCGGCAGTTGCGCGCGCGCAATTCCCGCCCGCCGCGATTTCGATTCCTGTCCTCTCGGATTCCGTCGAAGTTGTGCGCCGACCGCCGCCGGCAGCGTCGCCGACCGCCGCGTCGCCACCGGCCGCATCGCCGCCCGCCGCGTCGCGAGGGCCCGTGGCGCCGCTTGGGGCCATTCGCCCGGCACTTAAACCAGCACCGTCAGCGGTCAAGCCGATGGTGTCCGTGGTTTCGAATGTCGCCGCTCCCGCGCAGCGCCCCATTGTGCGCGACGCACGGCCACCAAGCCTCGAGTCGACCCAGACTCTGCGCCCCTTGACGACCTCGGAGCTGCAAGACTCGGCGGCGCGGTGGTATGTGATCCAGTTGTCGCTCTCGAGCGAAAGCTTCGATCCCGACAGCCTGCCGAACCTCGACATTTTCAATGAGTATCGTCTGTACTCCGTGGCGGGCCTGGACCAGGGGCGCATCGTGCATGCGCTGCGGCTCGGGTTTTTCGCCGACGAGGCGGCGGCCGGGGCCGTGGCGAGCTACCTCGCGGCGTTCTACGAGAAGCCCACGGTCAAGCGGATCAGCGCCGCCGAACGGGAACGGTTCCGGGATCAGCGGGTGGAAGCGCGAAAGGACATCGGTGCAACCGGCAGACATGCAGTCATCGAGATCACCGGGGAGCGGCATATCCGGGACAACCGGCCTCGCATCGCGACGGTGACCCCGTTGGCGCCCGCCGCGGCATCGTCTCAGTCGACTGCGGCGCCGGCTCGCAAGGGAAGATAGCCGGCTTCAGCGCGTGTAAGCGCTGATCAATGCCCGCGCGGCATTTGCGGCGCCTTGAACCGGGCCCTCGCGCCCGAGCGTGATGCGCGTGAGGTAGGTGCCCTCCCAAAGCAACATCAGCGCATCGCCGAGGCCGTCCGAATCACGTGCCTTCATCTCGCGCGCCAGCTCGCGAAACCGCCGACGCATCTCGGCCTTGAACTTTTCGATCACCGGCCGGGCAGGGTGGTCCGGCTCCGTGATCTCCACCGCCGCGTTGGCGAGCGCACAGCCGCGCGAGTCACACTCGCAGGCGCTGGTGACGAGCATGTCGAACAACGCCTCGACTTGGGCACGAGGATTGCCGGCGTGGGCGGCAGCCCTCTCGTCCCAGGCCGACCATGCGTCCCGCTCCTCCTCGCGCAGGTATTCGGCCACCAACTCGTCCTTGGAGGCGAAGCTGCGGTAGAAGCTCATCTTGTTGGTGCCGGCTTCATTGGCGATGGTATCCACGCCGACCGCTCGGATGCCGCGCTGATAGAACAGCTCCGTCGCCGTATGCATGATCCGATCACGCACCCGACTCCTCGGAGCGATTGGACTAACTACCGCATTTTCAGCGTCTTGCGATTTCTTTGGCCGCGCCATAAACCCCCGCTTGACATGTGAGTTACCGGTCATTAACTTATCCGAACGTGACTGACCGGTAACGTACGAGCTCTAGCATCGTCGCGTTGCTGCCGTAAGTCAAGTCCACTCAAGGGCTTGGCCACGAAAGGGAGGCGCGCGTGTGCCGCCGGAGCAGTTCCGGCGGAGATTCGGCTTATGGCTCGGAGTGTTCGATGTTCAATCAGATCGTGGGTCGCAGGGTGGGTGCGCTGTCGGTCCTGCCATTCTCCTCATGCTCGGGTTTTTGCTGCTGTCCGGATTCGGCCATTCCAAGGCGCGGCCCATGGCGGCCTCGACGCCGCCCGAAATCACCGTGGCGCAGGTCATTCATCGGCCCCTGCGGGAGTGGCAGGAATTCAGCGGCCGTCTGCAGGCCGTGAATACCGTGGAGATCCGCCCCCGAGTGAGCGGCTACGTCGACCGCGTCGCCTTCGAGGATGGCGCGCGCGTAAAGAAAGGCCAGCTGCTGTTTCAGATCGACCCGCGCCCGTTTCAGGCGGAAGTCGACCGCTTGCTGCGGAGCGCAGCCGCAGCGTCTCGGACCTGGAGCTCGCGCAAGCAAACCGCGCCCGCGCCGAACGGCTGATCGGCGCGCACGCGATTTCGCGCGAGGATACGAGCGCGAGGTCGCGGCCGTATCGTCCGCGCAGGGCGCCTTGGGCTCGATCGATGCCTCGCTGCAGGAAGCGCGGCTCAACCGCGAATTCACCGAGGTGCGGGCGCCGATCGACGGACACGTCTCGCGCGCGATCGTGACCGCGGGCAATCTGGTGACGAGCGCGAGCCTTCTGACGACGCTCGTATCCGATGATCCGGTGTACGTCTATTTCGACGCCGACGAGCAAACCTATCTTCGCTATGCCAAGGCCGAGCGCGCATCCGGCCGTCCGGGCGCCGCGGCAGTTAGCGCTGCGCCCGCTAGCGCCGCGCCAGCTTCCGTCTACATCGGATTGGTCGACGAGCAGGGCTACCCGCACCAGGGAAAGCTCGATTTCATCGATAACCAGGTCGATCCGGCGACCGGCACCATTCGCGCGCGTGCCGCGCTCGCCAACCCGGACGGCCGCTACACGCCGGGATTGTTCGCACGCGTCCGGTTGGTCGGCGGGGAGGACCGCGACAGCGTACTCATCGAAGACCGTGCGGTGGGCACCGACCTGTCGAAGAAGTTCGTGCTGACGCTCACGGCGGACAACCGCGTCGAGTATCGCCTGGTGCAGCTCGGCCCGGAGATCGACGGCTTGCGCGTCGTGAGCAGGGGCTCGCCCCGACGAGATCGTCGTGGTCAACGGGATGCAGCACGTGCGGCCCGGCCAGACCGTCGCACCCACGCGCGTATCGATGAGCGAGGACGGTGCGGGACTCACGCAGGTGGCCGAGTCAAGCGCAGCCGGCCGTCGCGACGCGAACCCGGCTCGCCTCGGCCGCTTCACGCTGAGACTGTCCATGAAACTCTCGCAATTCTTCATCAGCCGCCCGATTTTCGCGGGCGTGCTCTCGGCGCTGATCTTTCTCGCGGGCCTGATCGCCTTGCCCGAGCCTGCCGATCAGTGAATATCCCGAGGTGGTGCCGCCGACGGTGGTCGTCAAGGCCACCTATCCCGGAGCCAATCCCAAGGTCATCGCGGAGACGGTCGCGAGCCCTCTCGAGCAGTCCATCAACGGCGTCGAGGGAATGCTCTATCAATCCTCGCAGGCAACGGCCGACGGCGTGATGACGCTGACCATCACCTTCGCGCTCGGGCACGGACATCGACAAGGCGCAGGTTCAGGTCCAGAACCGCGTCTCGCAGGCGCTGCCGAAGCTGCCGGACGTGGTGCAGCGGCTCGGCGTCGTCACCAACAAGGCGTCTCCCGACCTGACCATGGTGGTGCATCTGATCTCGCCGAACGACCGCTACGACACGCTGTATCTGTCCAACTACGCGCTCCTGCGCGTGAAGGACGAGCTCGCGCGGCTCAACGGGGTGGGCGACGTGCAGGTGTTCGGCGCAGGCCAGTTCTCCATGCGCATCTGGCTCGATCCGGAGAAAGTGGCGAGCCGCGGACTCACTGCGGACGACATCGTCAAAGCCATCCGCGAACAGAATATCCAGGTCGCGGCGGGCCAGTTCGGGGCGCCGCCGCTGCCGTCCGCCACGGAGTTCCAGGTGGCGATCAACGCCAAGGGCCGCCTCGCATCCGAAGAGGATTTCCGCAACATCGTGGTCAAGACCGGCGCGGCCGGACGAGGTCACACGCTTGAAGGATGTCGCCCGCGTCGAGCTCGGCGCCGACACCTACGCGCTGCGCGCGTTGCTCGACAACCAGGCCGCGGCCGCCATGCCGATCTTCCAGCGGCCCGGCAGCAATGCGATCGCGATCTCCGAAAGCGTGCGCGCCAAGATGCAGGAGCTCAAGCGCGACTTCCCGCGAAGGCGTGGACTATAAGATCGTGTACGACCCGACCGTTTTCGTGCGCGGCTCCATCCATGCGGTGGTGCACACGCTGCTCGAGGCCATTGTGCTGGTGGTCCTGGTCGTCATCGTGTTCCTGCAGACCTGGCGCGCGTCCGTGATTCCGCTGATCGCCGTGCCGGTGTCGCTGGTCGGCACGTTCGCGGTGATGCACGTGTTCGGCTTCAGCTTGAATGCGCTGTCGCTGTTCGGCCTGGTGCTTGCGATCGGCATCGTCGTGGATGATGCCATCGTGGTCGTGGAGAACGTGGAGCGCAACATCGCAACCGGTCTCAAGCCGGTCGAGGCGACCCGCAAGGCGATGCGCGAGGTCACGGGTCCGATCGTCGCAACGGCGCTGGTGCTCTGCGCGGTGTTCGTGCCCACCGCCTTCATCAGCGGCCTCACCGGCCAGTTCTACAAGCAGTTCGCACTGACCATCGCGATCAGCACGGTGATCTCCGCGTTCAATTCGCTGACGCTTTCGCCGGCGCTCTCGGCGCTGCTGCTCAAGGAGCACGGCGCGCCGCCGGATCGGCTGACGCGGATGCTCGATCGTGTGCTCGGCGGTTTCTTCCGCCCGTTCAACCGATTCTTCACGCGCTTCTCGGCGCGGCTATGTCGGCGGCGTGGGGCGCGTCGTGCGCGCCGGAGGCGTCGCGCTCGTTCGTCTACGGCGGGCTGCTCGGTCGCTGACCGGTACCTGGGCTTCGCGCGCACGCCCACCGGTTTCGTGCCGCCGCAGGACAAACAATATCTGGTGAGCTTCGCGCAGCTGCCCGACGCGGCGACGCTCGATCGCACCGAGGCGGTGATCCGCCGCATGGGACGAGATCGCGCTCAAGCAGCCGGGCGTCGAGCACGCGGTGGCCTTCCCGGGCTTGAGCATCAACGGCTTCACCAACAGTCCCAACTCCGGCATCGTGTTCGTGACCCTCAAGCCCTTTGATGAGCGCAAGTCCAAGGCCCTGTCCGCCGGCGCGATCGCGGCCGCGCTCAATCAGCAGTACGGCCAGATACAGGACGCGTTCATCGCGGTGTTCCCGCCGCCGCCCGTCATGGGTCTGGGCACGATCGGCGGGTTTCGCATGCAGATCGAGGATCGCGGCGGCCTGCGGGTTCGACGAGCTCTACAAGCAGACGCAGAACCTGCTGGCCAAGGGCAATCAGACCCCGCGCTGCAGGGCCTTTCTCCAGCTTCCAGGTGAACGTGCCGCAGGTGGATGCGGACGTGGATCGCGAAAAGGCGAAATCGCAGGGCGTGTCCGTGCAGGAGCTGTTCGACACCATGCAGGTGTACCTGGGCTCGCTCTACGTCAATGACTTCAACGCCTTTGGCCGCACGTATCCGGTCACCGCGCAGGCGGAGCCGGATTTCGCCTGCAGGCCGAGGATATCGTCCGGCTCAAGACCCGCAATGCCGCCGGCGACATGATCCCGCTGGGCTCGTTCGTGACCGTCAAGCGCTCCTCCGGGCCCGATCGCGTCATGCACTACAACTCCTATCCGACCGCGGAGATCAACGGCGGCCCGGCGCGTGGGGTACAGCTCCGGGCAGGCGCAGGCGGCGATGGAGCGGCTCGCGCGGCAGGAGCTGCCGAACGGAATGAGCTTCGAATGGACAGAGCTCACCTATCAGCAGATTCTCGCCGGCAATACGGCGGCTGCTCGTGTTCCCGCTGGTGGTGCTGCTGGTCTTCCTGGTGCTCGCGGCCCAGTACGAAAGCCTGAGCTTGCCGCTGGCGATCATCCTGATCATGCCGATGGTGCTTTTGTCCGCGATCACGGGCGTGCAGCTCACCCATGGAGACAACAACATATTCACGCAAATCGGATTGATCGTGCTGGTCGGCCTCGCGGGCAAGAACGCGATCCTGATCGTCGAGTTCGCCCGAGACCGGGAGCTCGAGAGAGCGAGCACGCCGCTCGAGGCGGCGCTGGACGCCGGCGCGGCTGCGGCTGCGCCCGATTCTCATGACCTCGCTCGCCTTCATCATGGGCGTCGTTCCGCTGGTCACTTCCACCGGAGCCGGTTCGGAGATGCGGCATGCCATGGGCGTCGCGGTGTTCTCGGGCATGCTGGGCGTGACCTTCTTCGGGCTGCTGCTGACACCGCTGTTCTACGTGCTGGTCCGCAAGCTCTCGCGGCGGCCGCTGGCGCGGGCGGCGGATGCGCCCGGCGTGGATGCGCCGCTCCTGCCGCGATCGACCGAGGTATCGACATGAACAAGCTCTCTTTGCTGCTTGGCGGATCGTTCGCACTGGCCGCGTGCGCCGTGGGACCGGACTATCGTGCGCCGACGACGCAGCCGGCGATCGTCGCGAATGCCGCCGGACCCGCGTTCCTGGCGCGGACGCCCGAGGCGCAATGGTGGCAGGAATTCACCGACCCCGAACTCGATGCGCTCGAGCGTCGAGCGTTGGCGGCGAATCTGGATCTGAGGATGGCCTACGACCGCGTGACGGCGGCAAGAGCCGTGTTTGCGGAGAATGAACTCGACTTCGCGCCGCACGTGCGGATGGATGCCGGCTACTCCAACAGCGATGAGCAGGAGCCGGGATTCGGCACCCAGCGCTACAAGGCACCGAGCGACAGCCTGGGCTTCGATGCGTCCTGGGAAATCGATCTGTTCGGGCGGGTGCGCCGCTCCGTGGAGGCCGCCCGGGCCGACCTCGGCGCCGACCGCGCCGATTACGAGGACGCCCAGGTGACGGTGGCCGCGGAAGTGGCGAGGAACTACTTCGAGCTTCGCGGCGCGCAGAAGCGCCTCGAGGTGGCGCGGCGCAATTTGGACAGCGAGCGCCAGACGCTGGATCTCACCCAACTGCTCGACCAGGCCGGGCGCGGATCGGAACTCGACGTGGAGCGGAGCCTCGCGCGCTTCAAGGCGACCGAATCGGCGATCCCACCCCTGGAAGCGGCGGAGCGACAATCGGGCTACCGGCTGGCCGTGCTGCTGGGACAGCGCCCGGGGTCGCTCGACGGCGAGCTGCAGCCCGCGCCGGTCGAGACCTATGCGAAATCGCTGCCGGTCGGCGACGTAGCCGCTCTCTTGCGCCAGAGGCCGGACGTGCGGGCGGCGGAACGACAGCTCGCCGCCGCAACGGCGCGGGTGGGCGTTGCCAAGGCCGACCTTTTTCCTCGGCTCAAGGTCAGCGGGTTCGTGGGATTTCTTTCGGGTGATCTCGGCCGGCTGTTCGACACCTCCTCGGGCAGCGACGGTCGAGCTTGGTCGGTGGCTCCGACGTTGAGCTGGGCGGCGTTCGATCTCGGCTCCGTGCGGGCTCGGTTACGTGCGAGCCGTGCGCAGTCGGATGCAGCGGCGGCGAACTACGAGAAGACGGTGCTGACGGCGCTCGAGGATACCGAGAACAGCTTCATGGCCTACAGCACCCGCCAGACGCAGCTCAAGAGCTTGCTGGAGCAGGCCTCCGCCTCGCGCCGTGCGGCCGAGCTCGCCGAGGTCCGGTATCGCGAGGGCGCAGCGGATTTTCTCGTGCTGCTCGACGCTCAGCGCACGCAGCTCGATGCGGAAGATGCGGTTGCGCAGGCGCAGACGCAGGTCAACGTCTCGGTGGTGGCGATCTACAAGGCGCTGGGGGGAGTCGGGCAGCGAATCGATGACGGCTCGGGCGAGGCTGCGGGCGCGCGCGTCGCACTAGCCCGTTAGAGCAATGGAACCCGCTCAGCGTGATTCGAGCCACCGGGCGATGGCGGGCGGTACTTCGCGCTGGGCGCGGGCGCTCACGTACATGCCGATATGTCCGAGGTCGAGCTCCAGGGTGGTGAAATCGCCGCTTCCCGCAAGCCTTTGCAGGGCGAGCGACGCGGCGGGCGGCACCAGATGGTCGCGCGCGCCGACGAGATTCAGCATCGGCATGTGCAAGGTCTCGAGTCGAATGGCGCGCCCCGCGATCTCGAGGCGGTTGCGCGCGAGTCGATTCTCCTGGTAGAACCAAGTGACGAATTCCCGAAATGCGACGCCCGCCTGGTCGGGGCTGTCGAAAATCCACTGCTCTACCCGCATGAAATTCTCGATGCGCTTGGGCTCGGGAGGCCCGCGCAGGAGCTCGACGTATTTTTGCTGCGTCAGCCGGAAGGGCATCAGCGACAGGAACAGCTGATTGAGGGCAGCGCCCGGCACGTTGCCGTCGCCGACCCAGGCCGCGATGTCGATCTTTCTGACCCACTTGGACAGAAGGTCGGACTGCGTATGAAAATCCACCGGAGTCACCATGGTGATCAGATTGCGCACCCGGTCGGGGTGGAGCGCGGCATAGCAGAGACTCAACACCCCGCCCTGACACACGCCCAGCAGGTTGAGTTTCTCCAGGCGATGGCGTCGCAAGATTTCCTCGACGCTCCCCTGCACGAACCGCTCGATGTAGTCCGCGAGCGTGGTGAAACGGTCGGCGCCGTCGGGATACCCCCAGTCGATGAGATACACATCGAGGCCTTGGGCAAGCAGGCCGCGGATCAGGGAGCGGTCTTCCTGCAAGTCCATCATGGAGGGACGGTTCACCAGGGCGTAGACGATGAGGAGGGGCGCCGCGTCATTGGGCTTGGCGATCGCGCGATAGCGGTACAGCCGAAGTTTTCCGGATCGCCAGACCTCCTCCTTGTCCGAGCAACCGGCGGCGGCGTGACGGGCAGCCGAAAGTGCCGAATAGAGATCCGAACTCGTCACTTGCTGCGCTTCGAACCCGCCGCCCGTGATTTGGCGGAACGAGCGCGTTTGAATGAACGCGGGGGTTTGGGGGAGGGCGCGGGTCTGGCGGGACGCGTCGGCCGTTCCATCGCCGCGAGCTGCGCCTCCAGCTCTCGCAGGCGCAGCGTCAGTGCATTGATTTCGCTGCGCGTGGGAAGGTCCAGGAGCTTGGCCCATTCCTCGATGTCGGCGGCGGACTCTCGCCGCCATTGGGAACCGGCGTTCACGTACGCGCCGAGCGCATCGCAGAAAGCATCGCTGTGCGCGGTGCGCGCGTAGGCCTCTTCAGCGCAATCGATCCACTGGTCGTAGAGGCGATCGATCGCATCCTGCGTGAGCGCCTCGCCGGGCGCCGGCTGCGGCCGTGAGCTGAATGCGGACGCGGCCTCGCGCAGGGTGTCCGACCACAGCCGCTGCAGCTGATCTTGAGCCTCCATGAGGCGCTTCCAGGCCTCGGCGGCGCGTTGCGCCCGCAGCACCTGCTCGCGTCCCAAGCCCAACGCCGGCGCGTCGGTGAAGGCGGTTGCCATCGGCGCCGGACTCGGTGGGGCGGGCCACGGCGTCCTGAAGCATCGGGCGAAATGATCACGCAGGAAATTGCCAAAGCCGTCTGCGGCCGCGAAGGCGGCTTGGGGCGCGTCCTTCGACGGCGCAGCTGCCCGCTGCGCATTGGCCGCGAACTCACGGGCCGCAGCCGCGAAACGCTCGGCGGAGTCGGCGAACGGCCCGAAGCCGGACGGCGCGGAGCCCGGCGGCGCCGAGGGCCCGCCCCCATTCCAGGCGAACGGGCCGAGCGTTTGCCACTGCCGCCAGAAATCGCTGCTCATGACGCTCCCGAAGTATCACCGTTTGCACTGCAAAAGGCACTGGGATCGCTCGAGTCATCCGCCAATGAGATCATAATTACTTTATAATACATTGTTAAATAAGAATTTTAGTGCGTAAAAATTAGGCGCCACACGGCGGTTACTGACGCATAAGTTGTGCGATGCGAAAGCTTGGCTTACGATGGCCTCGAGGGTTTCGGCATGCAACAAGAACGTCTCATCCGTAAATATTCAAACCGCCGTCTGTATGACACCGCGGCCAGCCGTCACGTCACGCTCGACGATCTGCGTCAGCTCATCGTCGCGGGCGAGAGGATCAAGGTGGTCGACGACAAATCCGGCGAAGACCTGACCCGAGCGGTTCTCCTTCAAATCATTGCCGAGCAGGAACAGTTTGGCATGCCGGTGTTGGGCTCCGAATTGCTCGAAATGATCATCCGCTTCTACGGTGGTCCGATGCAAGCGTTGCTCAGCCGCTACTTGGAACAGGCGTTCACGGCCATGTTGCGCCAGCAGGAAGCCATGCAATCGGAAATGGCAAAGGCCTTGCAGACGCCGTTCGCTCCGCTGGCGGAGCTCACCCGCAAGAACATGGAAGCGTGGGAACAGATGCAGGCGGCCACTCGAAACGCATTCAAAGGCGAAGGCGGCGAGACTTCGAAGCCCGCAGAGCGCGGTACTCCCAAATCAAAGAAAGGCAGGTAGTGTGGATTTACGCAATAGAACCGTGGTGGTCACCGGTGCGGGCCGGGGCATCGGCCGGGTCACCGCCGTGCAGTTGGCCGAACAGGGCGCGAACGTCGCATTGTTCGACCTCAATTCGAACGACCTGGAAGAGACCTCGCGGCTCTGCGCGGTGCATTCGGTCACCGCGCGCCAATATCGAGTGAACGTCGCGGAAGAGGCTGAAGTCGGCGATGCCATGAGCCGGGTCGCATCCGATTTTGGTCGATTGGACGGACTGGTCAACAACGCCGGGATCGTGCGCGACGGCCTGTTGGTCAGGGTAAAGGATGGCGCGGTGGTCGGGTCCATGAGCCTCGATCAATGGAACGCGGTGATCGGGGTCAATCTGACCGGGGTATTCCTGTGCGGGCGGGAGGCCGCCAAGCACATGATCGAGCGCGGCAACGGCGGCGTCATCGTGAATATCTCCAGCATCTCCCGCCTCGGGAACGCGGGTCAAACCAACTACAGCGCCGCCAAGGCGGGTGTCGAATCCATGGCGGTGGTGTGGGCGAAGGAGCTTGCCCGCTACGGCATCCGTGCGGGTTCGGTGGCCCCCGGATTCACGCGCACGGAGATTCTCACGTCCATGCGTCCGGACGTGCTCGAGAAGATGACCGCCCCTGTGCCGCTGAAGCGACTCGGGTTGCCGCAGGAAATCGCGCAGGCGGTCTTGTTCATCTTTCAGAATGACTTCTTCACCGGGCGCTGTCTGGAGATCGACGGGGGTTTGCGCCTGTAGCGCCCTGTTGCGTAACGCGGTGCACTAAGAAAGTTAGTCTAAAGAAACAACTGTTATAAAAAACATCAATATAATTAATCATATAAGAGACAATATTGAGACAAATAAGAAACTTTACATTTCTTCTTGCGATGCATACAAACCAGGGTATAATGGCGGTCAGAAAAGACAGCACCACCCCCATCAGGAGAATCCCATGAGCGACTTATCCTTCGATCCCAAGACCATTCTCGACACCTACCGCAACGCCTTTGCCCCCGCCCTCAAAGTGCAGCAGGAAGGCGTCAAGGCCCTCGACCGCGTCGGACGCTACCAGTACGCCGTGGCCGGCGACTATCTGGAGTGGAGCCTGGCGCAGGCCAAGGCCGCCATCGGCGCGCAGAGCCCGGCCGATTTCGTGTCCAAGCAGGTCGAGCTCACCACCGCGCTCAGCGAGAAGCTGCGGGCCCGTGCCGAAGAGTTCGTCAAGCTGGCGGCCGATTCGCAAAGCGGCTTGAGCGAGGCGGTCAACGAGGGCGTGAACAAGGTTGCCGCCGAGACCAAGCGCAAGGCGGGCTGAGCCCACAGGCCGAGCGAGCGGGGCGCCTCATGGCGCCCCGCGTATACTGACCCTGTGCAGCAGAGTTCACCTGGCGGCGGTCCCCCATCGCAGGATCCAGCCGATCGCGAGGCGCTCGCGCGCTCCTTGCGGGAGCATATGGCGGCGGTCACCGGCGGGCTCGCGCCGGATGTCTATGTCAACGCGTGGTGGGATTGGTATCTCAACCTCGCGAAAGATCCGCCCAAGCAATGGCAGATCCTTGAGGATGCATCGGCCAAGGCGGTCGACAACTGGTCATTCGCATTACGCGCGGCAAGCGGAGAGGCGGTCGAGCCGGTCCCGGGCGATGCTCGATTCAGCGGCGATGCGTGGGCACGGTGGCCGTACAACATCTATGCGCACGCCTTCAAGAACTACGCGGACTGGTGGCAGAGCGCCTGGTCGAACGTGCCGGGCGTGGGTCCCGCATCTGCGCGCACCTTGGACTTCATGGCACGCAACGCGGTCGAGACCGTATCGCCGGCGAATTATCTCGCCACCAACCCGGAACTCTTGAACGCGACCCGCGATGAGGCGGGTAAGAACCTGGTCCGGGGTTTCGGCCACTGGTTGGAGGACATCGAGCGCACGCTCGAGGGCAAGGGTCCGAGCGGCACGGAAAAATTCGTGCTCGGACGCGACGTGGCCGCGACTCCCGGGAAGGTCGTGATGCGCAACGAGCTGGTGGAGTTGATTCAATACTCGCCGGCGACCCCCACGGTCTTCGCCGAGCCCGTGCTCATCATCCCGGCGTGGATCATGAAGTACTACGTGCTCGACCTCTCGGCGAGCAATTCGATGGTCAAGTATCTGGTGGGCAAGGGCCACACCGTGTTCATGGTGTCCTGGAAGAATCCCACGGCCGCCGATCGCGCGCTTGGCATGGACGATTATCTGCGCCTCGGCGTGCGAGCCCCGGTCGAAGCCGTATCGGCCATCGTCCCACGCCGAAAGATTCACGCGGTCGGCTATTGCATCGGCGGCACCCTGCTGTCGATTGCGGCGGCGGCGTTCGCGGCGCAGGGCGATGTGCATCTCGCGAGCGTCACATTGCTCGCAGCGCAGACGGATTTCAGCGAGCCCGGCGAGCTGTCGGTATTCATCAGTCCGAGTCAGCTCGACATGCTGGAAGCCGCCATGCGCCGCACCGGGGTGCTCAAGAGCGAGCAGATGGGCGCGGCCTTTTCCATGTTGCGGTCGCGGGACCTGCTGTGGACGCCCGCCGTCAACAATTACATTCGCGGCAAGCGCGACGAGCCGAACGATCTCATGGCGTGGAACGCCGACGGCACGCGGATGCCCTGCCGCATGCATGCCGAATATCTGCGCGAGCTCTACCTCAACAACGCCCTGGCGAAGGGCGAGTTCCTGGCCGAGGGCCGCCGCGTGAATCTTGCGGATATCCGTCTGCCCATGTTCGTGGTGGGCACCGAGACCGATCACGTCGCCCCGTGGCGCTCGGTGTACAAGGTGCGAGGCCTCACTCGTTCGCCCGACTACACCTTCCTTTTGACCTCGGGCGGGCACAATGCGGGTATCGTCAGTGGCGCCGTGCATCCACGACGCCGGCACCGGGTTCATACCTGGTTGAACGACACCGAGACTCCGGCTCAGGAGGCTTGGCTCGAGGCGACCCCTCCCGTGCCGGGATCCTGGTGGCCGGTATGGGAGCGCTGGCTCGATCAGCATTCCAGCCCGAAACCAACGGCCCCTCCCGCGCTGGGCTCACCGGAGCATGGCTATGCACCGATCGCGGACGCACCCGGCGACTATGTCCGGCAGAAATAACGTTCAGCTTTCTGGAGAACTCACATGAACGACGTCGTCATCACCGCCGCGCTTCGCACCGCGGTTGGCAAATTCAACGGTTCGCTCGCCAAAATACCGGCGGCGGAACTGGGCGCGCAGCTCATCAAGGCGTTGCTCGAGCGTTCCGGCGTGAAGCCTGCGCAGATATCCGAAGTCATCATGGGCCAGGTGCTCACCGCCGGCGTCGGCCAGAACCCGGCGCGGCAGGCACTGATACGCGCGGGCATCCCCGACAGCGTGCCGGGCATGACGGTCAACCAGGTGTGCGGCAGCGGGCTCAAGGCCACGCATCTCGCCGCGCAGGCGATTCGCTGCGGTGACGCCGAGATCGTGATCGCGGGGGGGCAGGAAAACATGAGTGCGGCGCCCCACGTCTTGAATGGATCGCGCGACGGCTTTCGCATGGGCGATGCGAAGCTGATCGACAGCATGGTGTCCGATGGCCTGTGGGATGCGTATAACGACTACCACATGGGCGTCACGGCCGAGAACGTCGCCAAGCAATTCGGCATCTCGCGCCTCGAGCAGGACGAGTTCGCGGCCGCCTCGCAGCAGAAGGCGCAATCCGCGCAGGCGGCCGGACGCTTCAAGGAAGAGATTGCTCCCATCCATATCCGCTCGCGCAAGGGCGACACCTCGTTCGACGCGGACGAGTACATCCGGGGCGGCACCACGGTCGAGTCGCTGGGCGATCTCAAGCCGGCGTTCAGCAAGGACGGCACGGTCACCGCCGGCAATGCCTCCGGCATCAACGACGGTGCGGCGGCAGTGATGATGATGTCGGCGCGCAAGGCGAAGGAGCTCGGACTCACGCCGCTGGCGTCGGTGCGAGCGTATTCGTCCGCGGGCGTCGATCCGAAAATCATGGGCATGGGGCCCGTGCCTGCGAGCCGCCTGTGCCTGAGCAAGGCGGGCTGGACGACCCGGGACCTCGATCTTTTGGAAATCAACGAGGCGTTCGCCGCTCAGGCCATCGCCGTGAACCGTCAGATGGAGTGGGACACGCGCAAGATCAACGTCAACGGCGGCGCGATCGCCCTCGGTCATCCGATCGGCGCATCCGGTTGCCGCATCCTGGTGACCTTGCTGCACGAAATGGTGCGCCGCGAGGCCAGAAAGGGTCTCGCGAGCCTGTGCATCGGCGGCGGCATGGGTGTTGCGCTCGCGGTCGAGCGCTGACCCGCCACCTCAGCGCTTGGGGGACGTCGAGCGGGCGTGTTCCTCCACCAATTGCTTGACGACGCCGGGGTCGGCGAGTGTGGAGATGTCTCCGAGCTGATCCGACTCGTTTGCGGCGATCTTGCGCAGGATCCGGCGCATGATTTTTCCGGACCGGGTTTTGGGCAGTCCCGGCGCCCACTGAATCACGTCGGGCGTGGCGATGGGGCTGATTTCCTTTCGGACCCAGTCCTTGAGCTCCCCGCGCAGCGGATCGGTGGGCTCGGAGCCCGCGATCAAGGTCACGTAGACATAGATTCCCTGGCCCTTGATGTCGTGCGGAAAGCCGACCACCGCCGCTTCGGCGACCTGCGGATGCGCGACCAGGGCGCTTTCGATTTCCGCCGTCCCGAGTCGATGGCCGGCGACGTTGAGCACGTCATCCACCCGGCCGGTGATCCAGTAATAGCCGTCCTTGTCCCGCCTTGCACCGTCTCCGGTGAAATACCGCCCGGGGAACGCCTTGAAATAAGTGTCGATGAAGCGCTGGTGATCGCCATACACGGAGCGCATCTGGCCCGGCCAGCTGTCGAGCAGCACGAGATTTCCCTCGCACGCCCCCTCCAGAATGCGCCCCTCGTTGTCGACGATGGCTGGTTGGATGCCGAAGAAGGGGAGCGTCGCGGATCCGGGCTTCAGATCGATCGCGCCGGGGAGCGGTGTGATCAATATTCCACCGGTTTCGGTCTGCCACCAGGTGTCGACCACGGGGCAGCGGCCGTCGCCCACCACGCGGTGGTACCACTCCCAGGCCTCGGGATTGATCGGCTCGCCCACGGAGCCGAGCAGCCGCAGGGACTTCCTCGACCAGGCTTTGACGGGTGCCTCGCCTTCGCGCATCAGCGAGCGGATGGCGGTGGGCGAGGAGTACAGGATCGTCACCTGGTGCTTGTCGACGACCTGCCAGAAGCGCCCGAAGTCGGGGTAGCTTGGAACGCCCTCGAACATGACCGTGGTGGCGCCGTTCGCGAGCGGCCCGTACACGATGTAGCTGTGGCCGGTCACCCAGCCGATGTCCGCAGTGGCCCAGTAGACATCGTCTTCCCGAAGATCGAACACGGATTGATGCGTGTACGCCACGTAGACCAGATAGCCGCCGGTGGTGTGCAGGACGCCTTTGGGCTTGCCGGTGGAGCCGGAGGTATAGAGAATGAACAGCGGATCCTCCGCGTTCATTTCCTGCGGCGCGCATTCGGCCGATTGCGCCGACACGAGGTCCTCGTACCAACGGTCGCGGGGCGAGCGCATGGCGATCGGCGCGCCGGTGCGGCGCACGACCAGAACGTCCTTGACGCATCCGGTTCCCGGGATGTCGAGTGCTCCGTCGACGTACTGCTTGAGCGGGATGCGCTTGCCGCCGCGCAGCCCCTCATCGGCGGTGATCACGAGCGTCGATTGACAGTCCGCAATGCGCCCGGCGAGCGCCTCGGAGGAAAAGCCGGCGAACACCACCGAGTGGGTCGCGCCGAGGCGTGTGCAGGCCAGCATCGCCACTGCAATCTCGGGAATCATGGGCAGATAAATGGTGACGCGATCGCCTTTCTTGACGCCGAGCTCTTTCAAGGCATTGGCGCAGCGGCATACTCTCTCGTGCAAGTCCCTGTAGCTGATGCGCTCGGACTTGGCGGGGTCATCGCCTTCCCAGAGAATGGCGGTCTTGTCGCCCCGTGTCTTCAGGTGCCGATCCAGGCAATTGGCCGACACGTTGAGCGTCCCGTCATAGAACCAGCGAATGCGAAAATCGGCCTCTGAGTAGCTCGAGTCCTTCACCTGGGAGAAAGGCTTGATCCAGTCGATCCGTCGGCCGATGTCACCCCAGAAGCGTTGCGGGTCCTCGATCGACTCGGCGTACAGATGCTCGTAATCGGCGTGCTTGAATCGGGCTTTCCGGGCGAAGTCCGGGGGAACCTTGTAGAGGGTTTGGTGCATGGTGTTCTCGGATGCGTCGGCGACGCTTCAATCGTTGTTACTCGCGTACTCAAAGCCAGCCACCCTAGTTTAGCGCAGGCCGCGATCCGCCGCCCCCCGAGGGTCTGCGCGCCCCCTTGTCGTGCGCTCGTTCAATAAGGATTGTGCGGCGGTCGCGGCCGAGGCATAGTGGCGCAATGGAGGTTATCGCCATGGCGAGGATACCGTGAGTCAACTCTCGAGCGCGCCCCGCCGCGGACGCGAGAATCGGCTGGCGCGCGCCCGTACCCAGGCCGCCAAATATCCCTACATCCGGCGCAAGCTCCCGGTCGTGGAGCTGTTGAGCAGCGAATCGGTGGAAATCATCGAGGCGAATGCGGAGACCATTCTCGAGGAGATCGGAATCGAGTTCCGGCGCGATCCGGAGTCGCTTCGCCTGTGGCGCAGCGCGGGCGCCGACGTGCAGGGCGAGCGCGTTCACATTCCGCGCGGACTTGCCCGGCGCCTGCTCGAATCCGCGCCGCGCGAATTCACCCTTCATGCCCGCAATCCGGCCCGAAGCGTGCGCTTCGGCGGCGACGCCACGGTCTTCTCGCCCGTGGGTGGACCGCCGTTCGTGTACGACATCGAGCGGGGACGCCGTTACGGCACCCTCGAGGATCTGCAGAATTTCATCAAGCTTGCGCACATGGCTCCGGCGATCCACTTCTCGGGCGGCTGCATGTGCGAGCCGATGGAAATCCCGCCGAACAAGCGTCACCTGGACGTGCAATATTCGTTCTTCCGCTATAGCGACCAGGGCTGCGAGGCGACGCCGGAGACGCCGGGGCATGCCCGCGATGCGATCGCTCTCGCGCGGGTGCTGTTCGGCGCCGAATATCTCGAGACGCACCCGGTGGTGCTCGGCAACATCAATTCCAACTCCCCGCTGGTATTCGACGGGCGCATGCTCGGCGCGTTGCGGGAGTTCGCCGGCGCCAATCAGGGCACCATCATCGTACCGGCGGTGCTCGCGGGCGCCATGGGCCCGGTCACGGCCGCCGGATGCCTCTCCGAGATTCTGGCCGAGACCTTGGCCGGGATGGCGCTCACCCAGATCGTGCGTCCGGGGGCGCCGGTGATCTTGGGGTCCTTCGTCGGGGCGATTTCCATGCGCACCGGAGCGCCCACGTTCGGCACGCCCGAGGCGACGCAAATGATCTTCGCGACCGCGCAGCTCGCCCGACGCATCGGCGTGCCCTGCCGCAGCGGCGGCTCGTTGTGCTCGTCCAAGATCGCCGATGCCCAGGCGGCCTACGAAAGCGCACACACGCTGCTGCCGACGTTGCTGGCCGGCGTCAACCTGGTCACCCACGCGGCCGGCTGGCTCGAGGGAGGGCTCGTGGCCGGCTACGAGAAGTTCGTGATGGACGCGGATCAGCTCGCCATGATGCAGAGCCTCGCGCAGGGGATGGATCTTTCGGAGCGCGGTCAGGCGCTGGAGGCGATCCGTGAGGTGGGTCCGGGGAGTCACTTTCTCGGATGCGCCCACACCCAGGCGAATTTCGAGACCGCCTTCTATCAATCGACGATTGCGGACTATTCGTCCTACGAGCAATGGTCGATGGAGGGGAAGCTCTCGGCGGAGCAGCGGGCCAATGCGGTCTGGAAGAGGATGCTCGCCGAGTATCAGGACCCCGGCATCGATCCGGCCCGCGACGAGGCCATGCGGCAGTTCATCGCCGAGCGAAAGGCGGTTCTGTCGGATGCCGTGGAGGAAGAGTAGCGGGCGGATATAATTCGCGCTCCTGAAGCACGGTCA
>CAVSSU010000041.1:0-28319 GCA_963730565.1 uncultured Gammaproteobacteria bacterium | reverse complement strand
CATCGGCTCCGTCTTCGCGGATGGGCTGCGCTGGGATTCGACCGGCTCCATCCGCAATGTGAAGGACTGGAACAACGACCCGGCGGACGACATCGCGGATGGCTGGAGCCTGATGCAATGGATCACGGGATTGATCGCGGCGCAGCAGCCTTGGAAGATCTGCATTGCGGAGGACATGAAAGAGAACGAATGGATCACCAAAAGCGCGGCGGCTGGCGGCGCAGGATTCAATGCGCAGTGGAGCGCGCAATTCGTTTCGACGGTACGCGCCGCGATCATCGATGCCGACGATGCGAACCGCGATATGGGCGCGGTGGCCGCCAGCATCGGCCAAGCCTACAACGGTGACGCCTTTCAGCGCGTGATCTACACGGAATCGCACGACGCGGATTCCAACGGATCTCAGCGCGTTCCTGAAATGATTTGGCCGGGCAATGCCCAGAGCTGGTACTCGAAGAAGCGATCCACCTTGGGCGCGGCGCTGGTCATGACCGCGCCGGGCATTCCCATGATCTTCATGGGCCAGGAATTCTTGTGCGGCGGATGGTTCAACTCCAACGCGCCGCTCGATTGGTCGAATGCCGCGACTTGCGCGGGAATCACCCAGCTATACCGAGACCTCGCCCACTTGCGCCGCAATTGGTTCAATAACAGCCGGGGACTGCGCGGCCAAGGCATTCACGTACATCATGTGGACAATGGCAACAAGCTCATTGCGTTCCATCGCTGGGACCAAGGGGGCAATGGCGATGATGTCGTCGTGGTCTTGAATTTCAGCGCGCAGGCCTTTAGCGGCTACTCCATCGGCTTTCCGCGCACCGGTCTGTGGCGGGTGCGATTCAATAGCGACTGGAACGGCTATGACGCATCCTTTGCCACCTCACCGAGCTATGACACCAGCGCGGACGGCGGTCCTTACGATTCAATGCCGTTCAGCGGCAACATTGGCGTCGGGCCTTACAGCGCGGTGATTTTGAGTCAGGACTGAATGGTTCTGCCGGGCCATCCGGTGGCGAGCACTTCGTCGCATACCCGATCGGATCTTATGTGTTTCGGCGGCGTGCTATCGAAAGAAATAGGCTCGACGGCTTCTCGAACAATGTGCCGCGGCTCATTGAATGCAAAATGTCGGATCGATTTGACACGGGCAGCCGCCAGGTCGTATTTTCGCTTCGCTCGGGATGACCATCTCATACTGCGCGCAAGGCGCAGTGTGGCCGCCAAGGCGCTGAAAAGGATGTCGCAATGCTGCCTATCTCCTGGTTAACCATCCGGCGGGCCGCTCCCGCGCCTGGAGCGCAAACCGCGCCGAATCAACGGCGCCCACTCGCACTATCCGCTGTCGTCGGTAGCCTCGGGATCGCCGCCGCCCTGTTGTGCGGCACGCCAGATCCGGCGCGGGCAGACTCCGACGCGCAGAACGCAAGCGTGGCCCAGTCGCAGAGCGGCCAACCCGCCCAGCAAAAAACAGACAGTCAAGCGGCGGACAAGGGCAAGACGGATAAGGACGCAAAAACCAAGGACCAACCCAAGGACCAACCCAAGGCAGACGCCGCGCAAACTCCTCCGTGGCTTTCGTTGGCGACCACCCTCATCGACAAAGTGCTGAGCTGGATGCTCGTGGCGCTCATCTTCATCTTCATGTTTCGCGACAGGCTCGACGCGCTCATGGACGGCGTGATCAGCGCCTTGGGAGACCGGGCGGTGACGTTCGAGGTCGCCCAGGTCAAGATTCAGGTCTCGGAGCGCACCCAGGATCTGTCCGAGGATCGCGGTTCGCGCTTTTCCGTCTCGCCCATGGATCTTGATCCGGAGTCCTATGAGAGCGTCGCGGACACCCTGGACATCCTCCCGCAGGATTCGTTCCAGGTGTCCGACGACGCCGCTCGCTGGTGGTATGAGCACCGCGCGCAGGGAGCGGCCGATGATCTCGGCGTCGCCAACCAGAAATTCACCGCGTTGCAAAACAAGATCGGCAAAGCGGTCCGCCTGGACGACGTGAAGCAGGAACTCATCGATTTCTCACGCGCTCTGGAAGCCGTTCGCTTCATCGACGCGCCACGCCTCAAGGATCTGCTCGAGGCTTCGACCGTCATCCGCGATGCGATCGCCGCGCAGGCGAAGGCCGCATCCCTCGACGCCGAGGGCAAAATGATCGTCCACGCGGCGGGCGTCGCCTATCTGCGTGTGGGGATGTGGTCGATGGCGCGCGCCCTGCTCGAGCCCATCGCATGGGCCAATGGCCAGCCTGCTTATCTACCGGCCGCGGACGCGTGGCTCGCCGCGCTCTATCGCGATGCTGTTGAGCAAGCGCGCAGCCCCGACACCAAGGCGGCGCCCGGAGCGTTCATCAAAGCGGTACTCGAAGCCGCGGACAACGTCGTCGCGAAGGCGCAAACGGTGCGCGGAGCCATGGAAAAGCCGGGCTGGAGCCCGACGGCGGCCAACGTCCCCTACTACCGGCGGGAACTCTACAAGGTACTGGGCAGCATCGCGGGAGTACATGCCGACTATTCCGAGGAAAATAAGCAGCAGTATCTGAAGCTCACGCTGGATGCCTATTCAGCCTGCGTCGACGAGGTCGGCGGCGAGGCGGCCTCGCCGCTCGATCACAATAATCTCGCCGACACCTACCGCCAGTGCGGCCGCTTCGACCAGAGTTTATATGCGAAGGCGCACTCGGAAGTCGACATCGCGCTCGTCAGTTCCCCCGACGATCCGACATTTCTCAACACCAAGGCCATGATTTTCATCGACGAGAAAAAACTCGACGAGGCCGCGACGCTCCTGACGAGGGTCGCACCCGCGAAATCGGCCAAGGTGAGCTCCCAGGACATCGTGCAGTACCTCGACAATCAGATCCTCGCGGCCAAGGTGATCTCCGGCACGCAGCGCCCCCGGGTGGTGCGCCAATCCCTGGCTGCCGACATTCTCGAGGCGGCGGTGCGTTTCCATCAGGACAGGGGCGCGAGCATCGAGGACCGTTTGGACCGGGACCGGCTCGCCGCGGACCTGCACGAGCTGCTGGGTTTCACCTACCTGGGGCTGCAGGGATACGAACGGCGTTCGGTCGAGTGCTACGAGTGTGTGGGGCGTCTCTTTCATACAGTCCATGCGACGGCGGAGGTCCGCTGGCGCCGCAGGCTCGGCACCGTTCGCGCACACACCTGGCTGGCGCGCGCGGCGCGCCGTAAATTCGATTTCGGCACCGCCGGCGATCAGCGCCGGCGCGGACGCAAGGTGCTCAACGACAACTTGGACGAGCTCGGGAGCTGGTGCGCGGATAAGGGCCAGTCGAGCGCCGTGGCCCGGCCGCAGGCTCGGGTGAAGCTCGACACCGCGATGGCACTGCAGGGCCTCGCCGAGGAGTCGTTCTTCGGCGGGGAGCTCGAGTACACGAAGCAGCTGCTCGACAAAAAAGACGGCTTCCTTGCCACTTTGATCAATTTCCACGATGATCCGGCGATCGGCGATAAAGTCCGGCTCGCCGATGCGTTGACCGGCCTGCTGCGTGGCTCGCTCGCGTTCCAGAGCGACCCCGGAACCTATCTGCCGGCGGTGCTCACGGACATCGAGAAGAATCTGCTCGCCGCGCGCGGACAGGACCCGCTGCTCGATTGCCAGGCTGACCTCGCGCTTGGCGAAGCGTTTCTCACCGCAGCGCTGAAGGGCCAGGCGAGCGATGCGCTCGCCAACTACCGCAAGGCGGTCAACGCGTTCGAGTTCGCTGTCGGCCGCAATGCGCCGGACCTGCGCGCGGATGCGACGCGGGCGTTGGTGGATGCGTATGACAGGCGCGGCGCGGTGCAGCTCCGCGCGAAGCAGTCAAAGCCCGCCTAGCTCGTCGAATATGAATTCCACATCGATCGGAATGCCGTCGAATTGGTTCAGGAGCCGGGCCGTCGCAGGAGCCAGGTCCGTCAGCTCGCCGATGAGCTCGCCCGCTCCCGAGTAATCGCCCCCGGTCGAGATGGCTTGCACACGGGCGGCGAGCTCGCGCACGCCGCGATGCGTTGCATCCGGATCGACGGCCAATCGGCCGTCCGAATCGAGTTTGAGGGCGCCGCGCTTGAGAAGGTGCGACAGCGTGATCGCGCTGGCCTTGCTGTAGGCATCACCGACGCCGAAGCGCAGCGAGCGCATCAGGTTGGCAACGAACGTCACGGCAGCCGCCACGCGCATGTCGGGCGCGAACACGCCGCGCTGAGTGAGGAGGTCAAGGTAGACCATCCCGATCAAGTCGGCCCGGCATTCGTCGATGGTGGAGTAGCGCTCGCCGAGCGCCCCATTGATGGTCGTCGAGGTCGGCACACCGTCCCGCCACACGAAGCAGGTGCCGAGCGCGTGCGCGATCTCGTGCAGCAGCGTGTGCTCGAGGAAGGCATCCTCGCGCACATGGTCCAGCTGATCGCGCCGGAGCACGCGCGACGCCAGCGGCTTGATGATCGGATGAAACTTGGCCGCGA
This sequence comes from uncultured Gammaproteobacteria bacterium, assembly GCA_963730565.1. Taxonomy (GTDB): domain Bacteria; phylum Pseudomonadota; class Gammaproteobacteria; order Steroidobacterales; family Steroidobacteraceae; genus Bog-1198. The sequence continues at coordinate 23,853 of CAVSSU010000041.1, read as the reverse complement.
TCACGTTGCGGAAAAGGAGAAGTCTCGCGCCGACCCGCGCGCGGACCTCCTCATCGTTCGGCAGTGTGGCGGCCACGGCCTTGCTGCCCATGTTGGTGAGGCCCGCCGCATGCACCACGTCGTACACCCCCACCACCACGCGCTGCCGCGCCTTCGCGCTGGTCATCGCTCCGGGCAGGAGCCGCTCGACCTCGGGCGCGATCGCTTCGAGCTGGTCCGACGTGCGCGTCGAATGTCGCACCAGCACCGTCGATTCGTACGCCGCCTTGAGCCCCAGACGATCGTCGTCGTACACCTCGTACGGGCCGATTGCCACGTCGATGGGGCTACCCTGTACCTGGCTGACCCAAAGGAGTTCGCTGTCACGTAGCGCGCCCGTGCACAAACCTTCTGCGCGCGCGCGCAGAAAGCGGCGGAATCCATCGTGCGTCGCCGTCTCGCTGGCCGCCAGAAGACAGCGCTGAATTTGCGACAGCTCCTTGCGGTAGACGTCGGTGTAGGGGACCGCACGCAGACCTCCCGCGTGCTCCTCGATCAGCGTCGTGTGGCTGAGCAGCGCCTGGCGCTCGGCAGGGTGGCGGCCCAAGTAGCTTTCGAGCCGGGCGCGGGTGAGCCGCGGCGGGTAGAGGCTCCCACCGCTCGGGCGCAGCGCCTCTCCCCAGAACGGACGATTGTCGTCAAAGCCGTTCCAGGGGCCGAAGTTCAGGCGCAGCAGCCGCCGAAACTCGGGCGACCAGCCACGCTCGTTGTCGAGCACGGCGTCGGCGAGCCAGGCACCGGCGGGCGAATGCTGTTTCCAGAAGATGCGGTCGATCCACCGCCCAGCATTTACGAGGCTCGCCAGTGCCGCGCGGTCGGAAGCGGCGAGGCCCGCGAGCGGCGCCGTCAGGCGAACGGGCGCATATTGCCGAAGCAGGCCCTCGATATGGGCGCCATCGGGCACGTCGGGCGCCAATGTTCCCCAGGAATCGTTCCGCGAACTAACCATTGCGCCAACGATTGTACCCGAACCCCTCCGGCGGCCGGGACAAAAGCCCCATGTCCCTCTTGACGGCGATATCTATTGGGTGTCAGCTAGTGCACAGAAGAAAACCCGCATAGTAAGCAGCTCATGGATGACCTGATCACTTTCCGCAAGGCCGCGCCGTCTCCACGCCGCGATAAGAGTTCCCGTGTTGAGCCGCAGCCGGTGCTTAGTGAGGCCCTATCGCTCCGCGGACGGATCAGCGGGTTGTCAAAGTGGGGGCGGCTCCCGTTCGCCATCATGGTTTGCATTGCCCTCACGGCATGTACGCCGAAAATGGTCGTCGACCATCCGCCCAAATTGAATTCGGTTCAGGAAGCCGCCAGCGTGCGAGTTGCGGCATTGTCCGTTGCGCGATGGGAGGATTACGTCGACTCCCTTCAGGCCCAGTACGCCCTCACGCCCGATGGCGCATTGGCGCTCGCGATCCCTCAAACGTCGATCAGCCAGAGCAGCATCGCCGATGCAGTCGGCCTCGGCCTTCAAATCGGGCTTCCGCAGTCCACGCGCACGCAGACCCAGTCACTGTCGACGAGTCAGGGAAATACCGCGGCGTCCACGACTGCGACGACCGGCACGACGACCACCAACACCAGCAACGGCGCCACCAATAGCGCAAATTCCGAATCCGCCAACACCACGGCTACGCGTGGACCGGGAACCGCCCCAGCGTCCACGCTTCCGGCGCAAACGGCCCCTTCCGTTAATGGCATCGCCGGCCCCAGTGGAACGGTCCAAACGGATCCGTTGACGACCTACACGGCGGCAACCGCGATCTACCAGGAAGTGCAGCTGTTGAATCGCTATCTGCAGGACGGGGCGCTCAGCTATGGCTACGTTCCCTACATCGCGAGAATGCAGATCAGCGTCATGCCTTTCGCGCGAAATGAACCCTACGATGTCTATTTGGACATTGGATTTTTCTCCAGATGCGCCGGGGATACCGATGGCGTCCCCGTCAGCAAGGAAGTGTTTCCCGCCATTGTTGTCCCGCTGCTGGTGACGGACGACATCGAGAGGGGCCAATCGACCAGTGCGGAAAACATCGCGCGTCAATTGGCGCTCAGCATTGCCGGCACCGTCAACAACATCGGTGTCGGTGCGAATTTCAGCAATCTGAAGGATCAATTCAAATCGATTCTCGCGGAGAACCTCAACAGTTTGTTCATGGTTTCCAGGGGCGCGGACAATGTGCTGGAAGTGCGGATTGGCGCCGGAACCAGCACCAACAGCTCCGGGTACGCGATGTCGGCGCAAACTCACAATTTGACGTTCCTGATGCTCGTCAAACGGGAGCATGCCGCAGTTGCCGATGGAATCTGCGTGCCATCGAAGAAGGATGTCATCCAGGCGTTCTACCAAGGGAAGGGGGTCGATACGGGTCCATTGGTCCAAGTGTCCAGCCTCGCGCGACTGCGCAACACCACGACCGGAAAGGAGCTTGAGAGCGATTCCAGCAGCATGCTGGATCACGCCCGGACGATACTCCAACCATTCATTTCCCCAAGCGACCGGGAATATGCGAAAGAGACCACAGACGAGTTCGTGAGCAATCTTGTGGCGCAGGTGCAGGGCGGAAGCTTCGCAAAGTTCAAGGATGCGTTGAGCATTGATCTTGCGCCGTACGCGCTCCCGATTTGGACCGGATTGACCACCGTCATCACCATGTCCCAGTACAACGGCACCCATTTCAATCTTCCGTATCACACTGCGGTTCCCGAGCTCGAGAAGCAAACGGTCTTCATTCACGATGACTGCAAGAGCACGGCAACCATATCGCTGACAGGATTCAACGACGCTGTTCCGGGGCAATACCTCGCCAGCCTCGACCTTCATGGCGGCGCTTATTCGATTGCGGCGACGGGGGTGGCGCAAAGCGCGGTGGGTGCGCCCTTGACCCTGACGTTCCCGACCCTGAGCGAGCTTGCGCGGGTTCTTCCGGACGTCAAGGGCGCGTGCTCGAGCTCGGCGGCGGCACCCAAGTTGCCAAGAAAATTGGATGGCACGACGCTCACATTGCGAAGACTGGTCGATAGGCGATGGACACTGCCATCGGTCGACACCGGGACGGGGGACGCCGCATGTGTCGAGAAGTGCGTGTTCCAATTCGATACCGTCGTCCTTGACGGGACTACACAATTGGCGCAGACGGTCGGATTGACCGCGGGTGCCGACACCATCGTTTCCGACGCGACAACGGCGTCAGGAAAGATTCGCCTGCTGGTGAACATAGGCAAAGACCTCGATAGCGTCGTCATCAATTTCGGCGGCGCCACACTGACCGCTGCCCCAACCGTGACGGGGGCAACGGCAACGCTCAAGAATGGCGGGCTGGCTGTGGTACCGGCTGCGGCCAGCGGCTCCGCTGCCCCGTCGGGCGGTGGTGCGCTGGTTCTCGACCTCACGCTGCAGAATCTGGTCGCGGGTCGTGCAGTGACGATTTCCGCTACCGGCCAAAAGAACTCCAAAGCAGCCGGAGCTGCCGTGCCAGTCGTCGTCCTTCCGATAGTGGCACCGGCGCCCGCTCCCAAGTCCACGACGTTCCGGAAGTTAAGCCTGTTTTTCCTCCAGGGGGTATCGTCATCATGGCCAAGAAAACCAAAGGCTCGAGCGCGAAGACCGGTGGAAAGGGAGCTGTCGCGAAGATCCGCACGGATCGGAGTAGTGCGCGAATTATGAGCGTCCCATCCGGTCCCAGTCCTCCGATCCCGCCGTTATCGAACAAGAAGAAGTTCAGCTCACTAGCGGACGATCTCAACCCGCCCATTCCGCCGATCAAGAAAGGATCGCCTTGAGGCGGATCGAGTCGAAAGAAGCATGAAACAGATGGTAAGAATGTGGGCTCTGGGGTGCTGCCTGGTCTGGTTGGCTGCCTGTGCGGCAGGATTCTCTAATCCCCGACTGCCGCCCCTCGATGAGCCCGGAAGCGCCAGCGGCGCGACCGGTAACGCCGCCGATGCGGCGGCCGGCCAAGACGCCAAGCCCGAGGTTGCAGCCGCGCAAGCCGCCGAGGCCGCGGAAAACAGCGCGAATACCGCGGCAGCCGCCGCCAGAGCGGCTGGCAACGCCGCCAGCGCGGCGGATGCCGCCTACCGGGCCGCAATCGCGCGCGAGAAAGTGCCGGCGGATTTCACGGTCATGCCGGCCACCATATCCGCCTGCGACGCAAGCGGCTCATTCGTCATTGCCGGCGACCATCTGGCAAGAACTCCGGAAAAGTACCTATTGGGTACCGTTCCGGCTTCTTCATTTGGCGGGAAGGGCGGCGGGGATGCGCCCAGCAGTGACAGTGCACAAAGCATCGAGGTGGACTTCAAGGGTCTTCAGAGTGCGAATCGCGGTCTCGCCGAGATCACCTTGTCGATGGCGGCCACCGACGGAGCACTACGCCAAAAGCGCATTAGCGTGGAAGGCAGCACAGCCACGTGCACGGCTGCCAAATCTCCCTCGGCTCCAACGACTGACGGGGCGCCGTCGGGAAAAGGCCCCGCGATAACCTTCGCGTCGCCGGGCAAGCAACCCGTGGATGAGTCGGATGTCTGCAAGCTCCCGTTGACATTGATTGCGACGGGAACCGATGCACCCAAGCTGACGGCGGCATCGACCTCGATCTTGGGAGAAGCCTATGTCGGCAACGTGCAGCATGACTCATCGGGAAAGACGACCTCCACGACCGTGACGTTCGCCAAGCTGCCGAATTTCAAAGATTCGATGCCATCGAGTCACCAGATGCGTATCGATGTGGTGTTGACGGGGAAGAAAACCGGCGCGATAACGATTCCGGTAACGTGCGGATCGTGACCGGGAAGTCTCATTCTCCGGTTCCGCCGTCGGTGCGCGGGCGAACTCCCTCGTGGGCGGCTTTTCCTTGGACCCTGGACGATACCCCTTCGGCTATCGTTTGAAGTCCAGCTCATGCCAACGGAGGTGAGCCATGAATGAAGAAGCAACGGCACCGGCCTATCAACCCCGCGGATGCCCGCATTGCTCCGTAAACGGGTTCGCGACTGGGACTTGTCGGAATGGGATCGACGGTCGCAGTTGCCTAGCTTGCATTCGGCGTTGGTCTAGACCGCCGTGGTGGCGACGTTGGATGGAACCAGCATATGTGGTCAATCCGGACGAGGCGGTGGGAACTTGGTGCGGAATCTGTTACGGGAGAGGTATAGTCGAGGGAGCAACATTCAAGATTCGAAATTACTTCCCGTTCTTCTTCGCTCTGACGTTTGTGATTGCAAGCATGGGTTATTTTTATTTGTACTCGCGCTCGGATGACAAACTTACGTCTTCGTTAACTACGATCCTCGGCACGATTATCGGGTTCTACTTCGGAGGCAAAAGCAAGGACGGCAGTTGACACGCTCGCGACACCCGAGCCGCGACCCCTGTACATCTCAAGCCAAATCCGTCGAGGACTCACATGACCATCCTCTCACCGATCGAACACATCGTCGTCGTCATGTTCGAGAATCGCTCCTTGGATCACATGCTGGGCGGTCTCTATCCCAGCGGCAGCGCACCGTCCGCGGTGTTGCCGTCCGGTAGTGCCTCGAGCTTCGACGGCTTGCGCGCCGGCCTCGCCAATCCTGCGAACGCGGCTTACTTCACCGGCGGATCCTCGGCGCTGGTTCCGGTGGCGCCGTCGGTGACGAGCTCGACGATTCCCGATCCGGATCCGGAAGAGACCTTCGAGAACGTGACCTATCAACTCTACGGACCTCAAGGAGCTGCCCCAAGGCCCACCTGGCCGATGCAAGGCTTCCTGGTGAATTACGCCGCGACGGGAGCGCAGGATCCGGCCCAGATCATGCAGTGCCACAGCCCGGCGCAAGTGCCGATTTTGTCGGCCCTCGCCCGAAGCTACGCCGTGTCCGATGCCTGGTTCGCCTCGGTGCCGAGCCAGACTTGGCCAAACCGGGCATTCGCCCATGCGGGTACGTCGAACGGGCATGTCGATAACGGTTCGCCGCCCGATCCCCTGCTGTGGGATGTCCCCACCGTCTTCAATGTGCTCGAGAGCATCGGCGCGAGCTGGGGCATCTACAGTGATGCCATCCTCGCGCCGTCGCTCACCCGCACGATGTTCCCGAAGCTCTGGGATCCGCTGCTGGATGCGCACTTCCACAGTTTCACCGCCTTTGTCGACGCCTGCTCGAGCAACACACTGCCGAGTTATTCGTTCATCGAGCCGAGCTTTCTTCTGCAGCCGAACGATGAGCATCCGCCGCACGATGTCAACGCAGGCGAGGCATTCCTGCACGCGATTTGGTCCGCGGTCAGCGCTTCGCCGGGATGGGCGCGGACATTGCTGATCATCACGTTCGACGAGCACGGGGGCTGTTACGATCATGTATTGCCGCCGGGTGGGGCTGCGCCTCCCGATCGCGCGAGTCAGCCCGGAGACTTGGGGTTCGGGTTCGATCGTTTCGGTGTCCGGGTGCCGACCGTCGTCGTCTCTCCGTATATCGCCTCGGGCACGGTGTTTCGTTCGAATACGGGTGTTCCTTACGATCACACTTCAATCCTCTCGACCTTGCGCGATTGGCTCGGCATCAGTCCGGGATTGATGCTGCCGAGCGCGCGTATTGCGGCCGCGCCCACGCTGGCGCAGCTCCTCACGTTGTCCACGCCGCGCACGGACTTGCCGGCGCTCGCGGCGCCGCTCGATCGCGTGGTGGCGACCCCGTTGTCCTCGCCCCCTAATGATCTGCAGCGCAGTCTGGTGAGCGGATCGGCGCGTCGCTACGGGCTCGATCCGGCGGCCGCGCTCGCCCAGATTCATTCCCGCCAGCATGCCGTGGATTTCTTCAAACGTCGCCCGTCCCGCACGCTGTTGTAACGCCGCGGGACGCCGAGTCACTATCACTCGTATGTATAGTGGGCGTCCGGCTTCTGCTTTGCGGATTTTGCGGCGCACCACCTGGGCGCATGCCACGTTGATGGTTTCGTCCGCGACAGATACCGTGCCCGTTGGAACGAAGGGGACCACCGCTTGAATCAATTGTCGGCGATCAATCACATCGTGGTCTTGATGCTCGAGAACCGCTCGTTCGACCACATGCTCGGGTTCTTGTACCAGGACCGCAACAACGTCTCCCTCGCCGGGCAACCCTTCGACGGCCTGACCGGCGCCGAATCCAATCTCGATTCGAGCGGCGAGCCCGTCAAGGTGTTCCCGATCACGTCCGCCACGCCGAATGCGTACTTCATGCCGGGGGCCGATCCCGGCGAAGGCTATGCGGCCACCAACGATCAGCTGTTCGGCAGCCAGACGGCGCCAGTACCTCCCGTGGCGACCAATGCCGGCTTCGTGACCGACTATGCATCCACGCTCGCCTGGGAATCCAAGAACCCGCGCTATTCGGTGCTGCCGGGAACCGGTCCCTCTCAGATCATGGGCATCTTTACGCCGGCCACCTTGCCGATTCTCTCGGGTCTGGCTCGCGGCTATGCGGTGTGCGATCAGTGGTTCAGCTCGGCGCCGACCGAGACCATGCCGAACCGGGCGTTTGCGAATGCCGGCACGTCCCAGGGTCACATGAACGATGCCACGCACAGCTTCACCTCGCCGAGCATCTTCGGACTGCTCACGAAAAACAACCTCGGTTGGTCGATCTTCGGATACTCGCAGCCGCCCAAGACACGCCTCGACTTTACGGACACGGCCAACGCCTCCGACTCGCACTTCGGCGTATTCACGGATTTCACGGCGGCCGCTGCGGCGGGCACGCTGCCGCCCTTCACGTTCTTGGAACCGTCATGGGAATCGACCGGCAACAGCCAGCATCCGAACTACGATGTCGCACTCGGCGAGCAGTTCATTCACGATGTCTACTACGCGCTGTTCAAGAGCCCGGCGTGGAATCAAACGCTCCTGATCCTGACGTACGATGAGCACGGCGGCTGTTACGACCACGTGGCGCCGCCGGGCGGGGCGACGCCGCCGGATGCCACGGTCGGACAATTCGGCTTCGATTTCAGGCGTTTCGGGCTGCGCGTGCCTACCGTGCTCGTCTCGCCGCTGATTGTTGCGGGGACGGTGTTTCGAGTGGCCCAGGACGCGACACCCCTCGATCACACCTCGATCCTGAAGACCGTGGAGAAGCGCTGGGGACTTCCGGCGCTCACCGCGCGCGATGCGGCGGCCGTCGATGTGGGCGATGCCTTGACGCTCAGCGTCCCGCGGACCGACGACCCGCTCGCGGGCGTGATCGTACCCACCTCGACTGGCGCGAATCCCTCTGCAGCGCTGCCATCGCATCTTCAGCGCATGTATGCAGAACAGCTCTCCCAGGTGGGAGCTCCGGATCACGGATTCGAGGCGCGCCGAGATCTCCAATCGAACGAAGATTATCGCGCCTACATCGCCGGGCGGCTCGCCGGCTGGAGGCCATCGCCGTCAGCGCGGCCGCCTCGCGAATCGGATCACGAGCCAAAGTCTCAGTCGTAGCACCATCAACCTCAGAAGCGGGAGAGACTCATGGAAAGAACTCACAGTCCCCTCATCGGCAGCGAGCGCAAACCGCTGCCGGGAGCGGTATCCACCGGCCGCACCAACGCCCACACGGTGCTCAACGTCACCTTGAAGCTCCGGCGCAAGAACCCCTTGCCCGAGATCGCCGGGCGCCCCGAAAAGCCGTTGACGCGCCAGCAGCTCGCGGATCAGTACGGCGCGGCGCCGGCCGACATCGATGCCGTGGTCAAGGCGTTCGCGCCCTTCGGCCTCAAAGTGGCGGAGAAAAATTCCGCCACGCGCACCGTCAAGCTGAGCGGGACGGTCGCGGCCATGGAGCAGGCATTTCAAGTCAAACTCTTCAACTACAAGCACGAGAGCGGCGACTATCGAGGGCGGGTCGGCCGGGTGAGCGTGCCGAGCGCGGTCAAAGAGATCGTGCAGGGAGTGTTCGGACTCGACAACCGTCGCGTGGTGCGTCGCCGTCGCCCCCAGCAAGCCGCATCGCACAAGCCGCTAACGTCCGTGCCGTCGGCGTGGTATACGCCGAGCGAGCTTGCCGCTCACTACAATTTTCCGAGCGGTGACGGGAGCGGTCAGACCGTCGGCCTGCTAGAATTTGGCGGCGGTTACTTCCCGAGCGACCTCACGGAGTTTTGCAAGCTGGCGAATATAGCGGCGCCGCCGACGGTGGTCGCTCTCAGCACGGATGGCACCGCCACCAATGTCAAGGACGGTGCGGAAGGCGAGGTGATGCTCGACATCGAGGTGGTCGCCGGCGTCTGCCCCAAGGCGAAAATCGCGGTGTATTTCGCGCAGTTCACCGAACAAGGCTGGATCACCGCCGTGGACGCCGCGGTCCACGATCAAACAAACGATCCCGGGGTCCTCTCCGCCAGCTGGGGCGAAGCCGAAGATACGGACATCTGGACCGCGGCCGCGATGACTCAGATCAACGAAACGTTGCAGGAGGCCGCGCAGATCGGCGTGACGGTGTGCATCGCCGCCGGCGATGACGGGTCGAGCGATGCAGTGACGGACGGGCATGCCCACGTCGACTTCCCCTCCGCGAGCCCGTACGTGCTGTCGGTGGGCGGCACGACCATCCCCAGCAAGGAGGCCAGCAGTCAAGACATCGTCTGGCGGGAAGGGGATGGCCTGCGTGCGGATAACGGCGGCAGCACCGGCGGCGGCGTGAGTACGGTGTTCCCGAGGCCCGCGTGGCAGAGCGCCATCAAGATCCAACCGCTCAACCCCAGCGCCATCGTGGGTCGTTGCATCCCGGATCTCGCGGCGAACGCCGATTGGAACGCCTCTCCTTATCTGCTGTGTGTGGACGGGAAGGTGCAGCCGAACGGCGGTACGAGTGCCGCAACGCCGCTGGTCGCGGGCCTCTTGACCCTGATCAATGCGTCGCGCGCGACGGCTCAACGTGTCGGCTATCTCACACCCGTGCTGTATCAAACGATTCCGAGCGCGAATGGCACCGTGGGCGCCGCCGGCTGCACCGACGTGAAATCCGGCGACAACAACACGGCGAGCATTGGCGGATTCAGCGCGGGTCCCGGCTATGACGCCGTCTCGGGCTGGGGCGCGCCGAACGGACGGAATCTTCTCCAGGTGTTATCGAGCGTTCTGACGGCACCGCCCGGGCCTTGATCGCAGGAGAGTCATCGCGGCAAGCGCGCGTGTCATTTACCCATCGCAGCCGGCCCGCGAGTCCCCCCGCGGCGCCGGCCTCACCGCCGCCTCCATGGGTTGCTGCATGATGACGTTGAGCGCGACCAGGAAGCCGAAAATGACCGTGAAGAAGTCGATCGTCAACGCCGTGATGTAGGCAGCGGCGCTGTAGGGGAGGCCTTCCAAAACATAGCAAAGCATCGCCACTGTCGTGGCAGAGCCCAATACCACGAAGACCGCGAATATCGCCGGAGGCGGCCCGTCACCGACCACCTTGCGTGACAACTTCGCTCCGGCGGCCGGCCGGACGGCCAACAACAGCGCCGAGAACCCTGCGAACGTGATCATGAGGGTGGCCAACGTGTACAAAAAGGTTGCGCCTTTCACTTCCATGTTTCGCTCCACCGAAGAACCGATGGCATTTTGGCGCATCCCGGCTGTCGCGACAAATTCTCGGTGTCGCTCCCAGCTCCCGTGTAACGGTCGACTCCTCCGCCTCACTATCGGGTGGAGACGGTCGCGTCGTTGATCCGATACCAACGGCGCATGACCTGCCGTCGAGCCGTGGCGTCAACTTCCATGGCGTCACCACACCAGGGGAGCGGTGCAATCATGTCGAATATCAAGTCCAACCCGATCGTCCTCAAACTTCCGGAGGATGCCGGGGCCAGTCAGGCGCAGCTATTTGCCTACGTCGTGGATGGCGAAGGGAAAGTGGTGGAAACAACCCGGTTCAAGGGGCGGGCCGCGCAACTCGGGACAGGCCCCGATGTTCTCAAAGGCAGCCGGCTGTTCATCGGCGCCGCGTTTCCTGCGGACTACCCACCCTCGAAGATCGACGCATACGCGTTGAGCGAGTCTGGGGCCTATCAGGTCTCGATCGCCCTCAACAAAAGCAATGAAATCGACCTGCAGCGACTGCCGTCGAACATCGGCATCCTCCCGCCGCTGCGATTCTGCGTGGTCCAGGGCAACATCAGCAATACCGTGATCGTCAACGGCGTTCCCCAGTCGGGTCCGGTCTGCGCGGCGAGAGTGCACATTTGCACGGTGGATTGGTTTTTTCGCTGGCCGATCTGGTTGCGACCGATCATTCCTCCGTCGATTCTCGAGGATCTGAAGGATTCGATCGTGGCACTCCGTCAGCGAGCGGCTGTTGTGCCGGGCGCGGGCGCGGCATCAGGAGTCCGCGCAAGTCGAGCGGCCAGCCGGGCGACCGCTCGAGTAGGATCGCAATCCACCGATCTGAAGCCGCTGCCCGCCCACGTCGAATCCCAGCTATTGTCGGCGACGCCGGACACCGTTCAAGATATCGTCCGCACGCATTCCGCCATTCTGTATCCGTACTTCTGCGTGTGGCCTATTTTTTGGCCGTGGTTCTATCGCGTGGTGGAGCAGGAGGTGGTCTACACCGATTGCAGCGGGCACTTCGATGGTTGGTTGGTCAGTGTCGGCGTCCCCGCGGTGGAAAACGTCTATGTGTGGGCCGAAGCGAGCCTCGGCGGCTGTTGGGTCACCATCTACAATCCGCCGTTTCCATGCCACACCTACTGGAACTACAGTTGCGGCACGGATATCGACATCACGCTGAACAACCCCGCGATACCCCCATGCAACTGCGGCGCGACGGTGGTCGACGGATCGGTATGGTTCACCGCCATTGGGCAATATGGCATTGCATCCAACATTCAACAGGATGAGACCCGCGTGTATGGCCCCGCGGACATTCCGACGGTGGGCTGCACCAATTTGGTCGATGCACATAACAATCAGTTGTGCCCATTCGGAAGCACCCTGAATTTGTACCTGGCGTTCGGCAATACGCTTCCCGCAACACACTATCGCTGGAGCTGGAACTATGTGCTCGATTCATCGTTGAATCCGATCACCGGGGCGAGCTCCAATGTGATCACCGGTGCGGTGCAAAGGTATTACCTCTGGCCGCTGTCGGACGGTAGTTACGAGACCGGGTCGATTCCGCTGCTCGATACCGATGCGGGTGGAAATATCGCGTATCTGGTTCCCCAATACGAGCCGACCAGCTATCCGAGCGTCCCCGCCGAAGCGGAGTGGGTCTCCTTCAATTTCCTGAGCGCCTCCTTGGACAGCACCAAGATATCCAACGGGTACGTCATCCAGCTCAATTTGGAACTGCTGAACAAGAACGCCGCCGGGCTCTTCGAGGTGGCCTCGGTCCCCGTATCCACGTTTCAGATTTCGGTGGACACGGATTCCGGCGCGGCCTATGGCGGATCCGTTCCCGCTCCCTACACCGCGAGTGGCAGCGGCAATAATTACCTGACCCTGGATAAGTCGAAGCCGGGCAACGCCCTCAGTCTGTCGCTGAAGGTGAGGATCGATAATTCCGCCGTGACCGCGGACATCAACCAAGCATGGCTGTTGGACGGCAGCGGAGCGCCGTTGCCCGGCGGCGGCTCGGGTCCCTGCGGATTCATCCAGTTCACCGATCCGTCGCAGAATCTGCTGTTGAGCTTCGTGGCGTCGGAGCCCTTCAACTTTGCCACCTTCGACTACAACGTCACCAAGGGAGATTCCGGCGCCTCGGTCACGGGAGCCAGCGGATATGTATTCGCGAATGCCCCGCCGTTCACGTTATCCGGTGGCGTCTTCTCCGACGATCCATCGGTCTCCTCGCTGTTAGGAAGCTGCACCCAGGCGGCATTCGCCGAATCGCTATCCGTGGCGTCGCTCGCCACCGATGGCACCAATGCGCTGTGGGAATCGGGGTATCCCTACTATGCGGATGAAACCAACGCCTTTGCGTTGACGCCTCAACCGCCGCCCAAATCCGCATGATCATCACTCAATACAAGGATAAAAGCCCGTGGAAAAAGGCAGAGCCTTCCTTATGGTGCAGCGATCGCGACGGGCGTTACACGCGGATATGGTGTTCGTTGTAACGACTGGCGCCCGTTCGTCACTATCCATCGATGCATACCAGCGGCAATCCCCTCGGCTCGCATTCTTCGGCGCGGGAGCAGTGCGCGCCCGTCGATGGGCTGCCGCCGGGCGCGGGCATGCGGTTCACGGCGCTGATGCAGCGCTCGTGGGGCGCGCAGCGTACGGTGAATCCGGGATTGCTCGTGCTCTCGATGCTGCAGGATGAGGTGCGGCGCCGCCTGCTGGAGGAGTGGCGCAACGCCGGCGCGGGCTCGTCGTCGTTCTTCGCTGCCGAGGCGGACGCGCTGCTCGACGTCATCGCGGCGCAACTTCCTGATGATGCGCCTGAAAGGGCGATCTGCCGTCTCGAACAGCTCACGCTTCGCGCGAACGATGGCGCGAGCACATTCAAGCCGCCGGAAGCCGCGCTGTTCGGCCCGCAAAGCAGGGTCCGACGGGGGCTCCATGCGGGCTTGGTGCTCTTTCATGGCGAGCCGAATCCGGTGCTCAGTGCGCTGTTGCCGCCGGCACGGAACCCGACCTGGTCGGGCGGTGTCACGGCGCTCCTGGTGGCGCCCGGATCTGAGCCGTTATGCCGGGTCGCTTCGCCGCCCGAGCAGGAGCTGTGGATGAGGCTCAGCGGTCCCGCGGTCGCGGCGGCTCTGATCGAGGAGGGCGCGGCGCGCGAGCTGATCGAGTCCATGCTGCATATTGGTGCATTGGAATACCCATGATGCCGGCCAGTGGGTATGTCGAGAGCCTTTTCCGACCGCTCGCCGAGGGCCGTCGTCCGACTGTCGCAAAAACGTCGGTACAATGGAGGGATTCGACCTCGGTCAGAAAGGGAGCCCGTTTGCAATTCACCGCGTTCGACGCGTCTTATCTCGAAAGACTGCAGCGCGGCGATGCGGGCACGGAGCGACATTTCGCGGCCTACTTCGGCGAACTCATCCGTCTCAAACTGCGCGCGCGCGTGAGATCCAGGGAGGCCATCGAGGACATCCAGCAGGAAACGTTCGTACGGCTATTTGCGCTGGTTCGCGCCAAGGACGGAATCAGGCAGCCTGAACGGCTGGGAGCCCTGGTCAATTCGGTTTGCAACCATGTGTTGCTGGAGCACTACCGCGCACAGGGCCGGGCGGATGCCGGCTTGCGGGAGGAGGTCGAGCGCGCAGACGAAGCGGCCAGTGTCTCCGGAATGTTCGAGGCAGACGAGACGGGACGCGTGGTCCGTAAGATCCTGGGAGATCTGACCGAACGCGACCGCCGCTTGCTTCAGTCCGTGCTGCTGGAGGAGCGTGATAAGGACGAGGTATGCGCCGAGCTCGGCCTGTCTCGCGACTATCTGCGAGTCTTGGTGCATCGCGCCAAGCAATCCTTCAAGTCCTCGTACCGGAAACGCCTCGGCGAAACCAGCGATGGGAGCGACCCGTGAATCGAAACCCGCACCGGCACGTGGCAAGCTAGGTTCTTATGCATCATCAGGAAGCCACGCGGCACGGAACAGTCGAGAAATATCTGCTGGACGAACTCGCGCCGCCGGAGCGCGACGAGTTTGAGGAGCATTTTTTCGATTGCCCGGAATGCGCCGAGGATTTGCGCATGACCGCGGCGTTCCTCGATACCGCGGCCCGCGAGCTCGAGCGCTTCACACCCGAGCGCCCCGCACCGAAGCGCCCCGTACCAAAGCGGGCCGTACCGTCCCGATTCGCCTTTCTGTTCAGGCCGGCCTTCGCCGCGCCCGCCTTTGCAACCCTGCTGCTGGTCATCGCCTATCAGAATGGTGTGGTCTATCCGCGCCTCGCCGCCGAGCTGGCCGCTTCGAGAACGCCGGAAATTCTGGCGTCGGTGTCGTTGATCGGCGGCAACAGCCGCGGCGCGGCGGTTCCATCGGTCACCCTCCCGCGGACTCAGCCCTTACTGCTGACGTTGGACATCCCCACGGCGGAGCGCTTCACTTCGTACACCTGTGTCCTGATGGCTCCCTCGGGCGCGGTTGTTGGGCGCGTGCCCGTATCGGCCGAGCAGGCGAAGGATACCGTGTCCATTCGCGTTCCCGTTGGGCAGTGGCGGAGCGGCGAATATCGATTGATCGTGCAGGGTCATTCGCCACCGCCTGAGCAAGCGCCCGCCGAATTGGCGAGCTATCGGTTCACCTTGAATTAGTTTCCCATTGACGCGATTTGGCCACCATTGCAGGGAGGATTGCCATGCACTCATTCAAACAGCCGCATTTCCACGCCTTTCGAGCCGACGCCACCGCCCTCGGCGGGTTCCTGAGGCAACCATCGCAGAAGAGCATTCCGACCTTGGCGCCGGTGTGTCTGCCGGCGGCAGGCGGATTTGCCAGCGCGCGTTCCGAGGCGTTTAATCTGGATGAAGTCGTATCGGTTTCGTCGGCCTACACGCTGGTGTCGGGCCGGGAGAGCCGTGAGGACGGCGCGATCTCGACGCTGGTGACAGCGGTGGTCGAGGACTTGAACATTCTCGAGGTGGTGACGGCGCGGCGCATCGTCGCGCAAATCTCGGTGACGAGCCCGCTCGATGGCGGGCCGCAGAGAATCTCGCTGGGCGGCTCGCGCTTCGAGAAGCTGCGGTTGCTGGGCCGTGACGCGTCCCTGAAGTTGAATTCGGGACTGCTGAACCCGAAGCCGGATGCCAGCGACGCGGGGTCGCCGTTCAGCTGGCCGAGTTTTCGCAAGTCCGTCGGCGACCAGGCCGAGACATTGATCAGTCGCTTCACGAGACACGCTGACAAGGACGCCTCCGGGTGGGCAAAAAGCCGACATGGTGGGAAGACGGGCGACGATCGTGTCGTGTGTTCCCTGGTGGACGACATCGAGGAATCGGCTGGCTGTTCAAGTTATGGCCATATCGTGGAGATTCCGGGGTTCGGCCGGATTTTTCTCGGCGAGTTGTTCGTGAGCCGCGATTCGGTGCAGTTGGTGTCGATCCGCGCGGAATTGGGGTGCCCCATCACCGGGGTGGTGGCGGGGCCGACCGCGGCGGATTCCGGCGGTCACGGTACGGGTTCGGATTAGCCCTGACGACCGCGCTGGGGGCGACGGCGCTGTCTGCTTTGTCGGGATGCCATGCCCCGGCGCGCTCCAGTCCTGAGGCCGTTTACCAAGGCATTTACGCGGACCTGCTACACGGTAACTTGGAGGTCGCGCGTGCGAAGGCAGAGCAAGCGCGCCAGGAGTTTTCCGCGGGCCGCTCCGGCGGCGATGCGACCTGGGAATTGCAGTTTCGGCTGTTGGAGGCCGACATTCTGCGCAGACAAAGCCGTCCGAAGGAGGTCATGGCGCTGCTCGCGGACAGCGTCCAATTTCCCGCGAGCGGCGATCTCGCCATCAGGCGTCATTGGTTGCGCGGCCTGGCGTATTCGCGCCTCGGTCAATCAACCGAGTCGGATGGTGAGTTGCACGAAGCGCGCCGTCTCGGCGAATCGAGCCACTCCCCCCTGATGGGTGAAGTGTTACGAGCCGAAGCCGTGATTCGCCGCAATGCCGGAGACTGGGATGGCGCCCTTCAGAGCTTGCGGGCCAGCCTGGCGATGGCGCGTGTCAGCGGCGATCTGCTGCTGCAAGCCGGCGATCTGGTGGATCTTGGCTATGTGAGCCTGCAAAGCGGTCGCTACGATCAAGCCGTGCTCTTGTCCCAGGAAGCGGCGCAATTCGCGGTTTCCGTTCAAGCCGGGAGGCAAATCCCCATGGCGCTGGGAAATCTGGGTTGGGCTTACGAGAATCTGGGGGACTTTGAAAGCGCGCTCAGCAATTTTCAAGCGGCCGAACGATATGCCAAGGACGCAGGGATGACCAACCTGCAGGTGTTCTGGCTGGAGGACGCGGGATTGGCCGAGTACCGGTTGGGACATTTGGCGGAGGCCGCGAAGTACGACGAGGCGGCGCTGCAGCTCGCGTTGCAGCTTCCCGCGGTCGATGAGGTCGACGACATCGTCAACATCGAAACCAATCTCGCGTTACTGCTCTACGAGCAAGGCGCAAACGACGCCGCCCAGCGCTACAGCGACCGGGCGGTGCTGGCCTCTCGCCAGTCGAAGGACGACAAGGTCATCGCCTACGCACTGTATCTGCAGGGTCTGATCACGGCGCGGCAGGCTAAGCAGCCGGAGGCCGAGCGGCTGCTGATGCAGGCCCATCAATTGACCACCGATGGCGAAACTCGAATGGAGATCGAGAATGCACTGGCGAACTTGTACCTGGCAGGCCAGCAGATGAGGCAGGCGGAGCTCTGGTATGAAAAATCCATTCAGACCTTCGAACATAATCGCTCATCGGTTGAGAATGAAGCGCTGCGTCTATCCTCCTTTGCGCATGGCGATACGGTGTATCGGGACTACGCCGAATTTCTGATCAAGGCTCGGCGGCCGAACGAGGCGCTGCTGCTGTTGGACCGTAGCCGGGCGAGAACCCTGGAAGAAGGTCTGGGCTTCGCGAACGATGGCTCCCAAGCGCCGGGCGACGTGCTGGACCCGCGGGCGGTCTCGCGTAGGCTCGATGCGCCCCTGCTGTTTTATTCGCTGGGGCGGGAAAAATCCTATCTCTGGGCCGTCACCGCGGGCGGCGTGCATCTGTTCACGCTGCCGAAACAGGCCGAGATTCAATCGCTGATCGAGGAATATCAACGCGCCATCCTGAAGTCGACTGATCCGCTGCAGACGCAGAGCGCGCCGGCGACGATGCTGTACGAAGCGCTGGTGGCGCCCGCCGCCGAGCTCATCCCCGAGGGATCCCGGGTCTTCGTGATTCCCGACGGAGCGCTGCACGCCTTGAATTACGAGACGCTCATCAAGCCAACGGCGGCCGGCCGTCATTACTGGATTGAAGAGGTGACCGTGACCGTCACGAGCTCCATCCGGATGCTGTCCCGTTGGCCGGCGAATTCCGCGGACGCCACCGCTCCACGAGATCTGCTGCTGATCGGCAATCCCGTCGCGGCGGGGCGCGACTTCGAGGCTCTGCCGAATGCCGCGACCGAGATGGACCGCGTGCAACGGCACTTCGCCTCGCCGGGTATTACGGTGATCGCGCAAGCGCAAGCGACACCTGCCGCGTATGCGGCGAGCGGTCCCGAGCACTTCACCTACATCCACTTCGTCGCCCATGGAACGGCCAGCCGCTCGAGCCCGCTGGACTCCGCGGTGGTGCTGTCACCGGCGCCATCGAGTCCGGATGATTACAAGCTCTATGCCCGGGACATCGTGCAACACCCGCTGCACGCGCGATTGGTGACCATTTCTGCCTGCTATGGCTCGGGTCTGCGTGCCTATGAGGGCGAAGGCCTCGTAGGCTTGGCCTGGGCCTTCCTGCGCGCCGGATCGCATCATGTGATCAGCGCGCTGTGGGAGGTGAACGACAGCGCGACGCCGCTCATGATGGACCGACTCTATGGCGAGATCGAGGCGGGGATGGCGCCGGACGCGGCGCTGCGCAGCGCGAAACTATCGCTGATTCATTCTACGAATGTATACCGAAAGCCTTTTTATTGGGGGGCGTTCCAGCTCTACGCGGGCGCCTGAATGGACCGCCACCACCCCATCAACCTCAATCCAGTCGATGCCGAGAGCGGCTCGAGACTTGGGCGACTCCGAGCGCTGTGAGGCCGGATATCACGCTGCGGCGGGACCATCGATCGGCGAGAGCGGACTGCGGAAGGGCGGCGCTGTCTCTCATTTCTTGGCTCCTTCCCTCTTTTCAATATTCAGATCGACCCCCATTGCCGCGATGTGCTCGAGTTCGTAGTCCAAGTTCGACTTCAATGGAAACTCGTGTGGGGGGCTCTCGCCTGCGAGGTTGGTTACAAAATAATCCCAAGTTCGGCGTGTCCCGTACCCAGGAATATCGTGGTGCGAACGCGGGAACAGCAGAAGATCGAAATCCTTGTTATGGTCTATGAGAGCCTGCTCGAGCTGGAAGACCGCTGCCGGGTGGACGCCAATGTCCAGAAGGCCGTGCACCAGCAGAAGCTTGCCTTTGAGATTGGCTGCATAGGTCAGATTGGCCTGTTGCTTGTAGTTGTCGCCGACAGGATACCCTTCGTAGCGCTCGCCCCAGGTGTTCCAAAACAGCCGTTGGTCGTGATCGCCGCCGGCCGCGATGCCGACCTTGAAAAAGCCGGGGTAACGCAGCATCGCGCTCGCGGCCATGTATCCGCCCGCCGAAAAGCCGATGATTCCCACCCGCGAGCCGTCGATCGCAGGATCGGCGGCGGAAAGCTGGCGAATCCCGGCGATGTGATCTTCGAGATCGCTCGCCGTCTCCACTTTTCCGTAGGACGCGGTGTGAAAGGCGCGGCTACGCTGGGCGCTCCCACGGCCATCGATCATCACGGTCACGAATCCGAGCTCCGCCAGTGAAGCGGCTTCCAGATAGGCGCCGTGCGCGAAGCCCGTCGGCACATAGGCGATCTGCGGACCGCCGTAGATGTAGTCGATGACCGGATATTTCTTGGCGGGATCGAAGTCGGACGGCTTGAACACCAGACCGTTGATCTCCGTCTGGCCATCGGCGGCGGTCAGGGAAACCGGCTGGGGCCATCGCCAGAACCGCGGCACTCGCGACGCGTCACCCGCTTCGACGGTGGCAATGAGCTTGCCGTCGCGATCGCGCAGGACGGTCTTCGCGGGAATGGTCGCCGTGGTCACGGTCTCGACAAAATAGTTGCCCGAGGGCGCGAATCCCACCAGGGTCTTGGGATCGGCGCCCGCGATGACTTCCAGATCAGCCTCCTCGTTGCTGATGCCGCCTTGCTCGAGGACTTCATGATCGTCGCCGTTCGCACTCAAGACCTTCATCACGCCGGTATCCAGGTTGACCTTGGCGATTTCCCGGTAGTACGGGTTCTTTCTCCGCGTCCGCCCGGCGATGCTCACGTAGACCTCGCGGCGAGTTTCATCGACTCCCAGAATGTTGCGCACCAGCCAATTTCCGCTGGTCAGCGGCCGGACCAATTTCCCCGTCGCGAGGCTGTAAAGATACAGATGCGCCCAGCCCGACCGCTCGGAGTACCAAATGAGCTCGTTCGATTTCGGCAACGGCCGGATCGAGGCGGCCTCATACACATCGGAGCCCAGCTCGACATACGTGTCGCTCTTCTCGGAGAAGAGTTCGCGCACCTCGCCCGAGCCCGCATCGACTGCGGCCACGTGGACGATTTTCTCGCCGCGCTCGACCTCGACGAAATAGGCAACCTTCGAGTCGGCTCCCCACCAGACCCGGTTGCCTTCCATGGGCGAGTCGTTCATCCGGACGGCAGGAACGGGCGGATAGTGCATCGGGGTCTGATGACCGGTGGAGACATCGATGATGACGAGCCGGAACGTGGTGATGTTGGGGTCCCCTGGCAGGGCGGCTCGGGTGTGGAAGACCGTCGGCCGAACTCCGTCCTCGGGCGCAAAATCGATCAGCGGCAGGTCCAGGACCTTTCGATCATCCGTTTGCGCCGTGAAGATCCGCGTCGAGTCAGGAGACCACACGACGTAGGGTGCGGGAGAGGATGAGTCACGCGCCGCCGGCGGAGCACCGTATGCATAGTAGGTTTCACCATCGAAAGTGAGCTGCGTCTGTGCCCCCGTCTTCATGTCTTCGACCCAAAGATTGGAATCCTTCGAGAAGACGCCCAGTTCTCCGTCCGGGGACATCGAATAGTTTCTGCGGGGCGCGGCATCCTCGGAAAGCGCTTCGGCGCGATCGAACCGCCAGGCCCTGCCCACGGTGGTGAAACGCACCACCCCGTCCGCGTCGAGGGTGACGTTGTAGAGCGGCAACGCGTTGGGATCGAAGGACTTGCCCGTCCTTTCGCCGAGCGCCTTGGCGAGTTGGGCATGGTCGAAGGCATCAGTCTTTTCGCCCGTCGCCGCATCGACCAGGGTGAATCGGTGACCCTCGGCCAATTCCCGCTTGTACCAGAACCGGTCGCGACCCGGAATCCAATGGGGCACCATGTTCTCATTGAGGATCCAGCGGTGGGCATTGGCCGCCTGAATTTCCGCCGCCCGCTGGTATCGTACAAGCATCGAATCCGAAGAAGTCTCCGGCTGCGCATAGCAGAGCGAGGCACAAGACAGCAGCGCCAAACCGCAAATAGCCGCTGACAGACCGCAAATCCCTGCATCAAATGAGATCTTGCTCATCAGGATATGGGGCTCCTCCCGAACGGTCAGTATTTGCCCGACAGCGTGAGCCCGACCGTGCGCGGTGTGATCACAGAAGCGCTGTACGCGTTGGCGCCGTTGAGCGCCGTCTCGGCCGACACTTCGCTGATCCCCCGCGAGTCACCCGCATTCTTGACATAGAGGCTGAGCTCATAGGCTTTCACTCGCACGCCCGCGCGCAGATCGACCGTGGAGTAGCTCGGAAGAGTTTGTCGGGAGGCGCCGACCACGAACTCCGACAGCCGATTTCCCGTGTAATGCCAATCAACCCCACCGAAACCCACGATCGCCGCGCTCAGGGGGCGTTCGTAGGACGCGCTGAGCGTGCTCGAGAAAAACGGGGAGTCGGGTAAACGATCACCCGCCATGCCGCCCACGCTCGCCGGCGTATTCTGCGTGAGCCGGGCATCGGTGTAGGCCGCGCTGGCGCCCAAGGACAGTCCCTGCGAGGGGTTATAGTTGACGGCGCTCTCGACGCCGCGGCTTCGAGCCGTTCCGCCGTTGGTGAGTCCGTAGAGGCCGGCGACTTCGGCGACCAATTGGATGTCCTTCCATTCGACGTCGAAGACGTTGAAGTCATAATTCAAGCGCCCGTCCATCGCGGCCCCCTTGATACCCATCTCATAGTTGGTCGTGGTGGATGAATGAAATGTCTCCGGCAGCGGCGACCCAGGCAACGCGTCATTGGGTCCCCCCGGGACAAATCCCGAGGCCACCCGCAGGTAAACCATCGCCTCCGGGTTGAGCTTATATTTCGCATCCGCTGAATAGGTGAATGCGCTTTGGTCGCTATGAGTGGTGAAATCGTCGGTCCCCGTGATCAGTCCGTTGTTGACCTGTTGATATGTCTGCTTCTCCGAGCTGTAGCGCCCGCCGAGACCGATCTCGAATGCCGGAGTGATACGATAATTGACGTTGCCGAACTCGGCGAATTCCCGGTAAGTCGAGGTAATGTCATAGATACCGAGAGATGACTGTAAGTTGTAGAGGATTCTCCCGGTACTCAAGTCGATCGGGGGTGTCGCCTCGATCTCATGCGCCCCTTCATCCGTAAAGTAGCCGCCGATCATCCAGTCCCATTTTTCCTCTCTTCGCCACGCAAGCCTGACCTCCTGCGTGAAGGAATGGACGGGCTCCGACTCGGTGAACGCGGTGCCGTAGTTCCCGCCCAAGAGAGAACTCACGTACGACCCGTATATCCACGTGAAATCCTCGGTGAGATCGGGTTTGGACTCGGTGTAACTCGTCGACGATGTCAGGGAGGCAAAGCCTAGATCCCAATTGATCGTGGCGTTGTAGAGCTCATTTTCGACGCTTTGCGGCTGCGCGATGATCTTTTCCTGTTTCAGGTCACCGAACACCGGTTGAAGCGTACCGGGGTAGACATCGACATCCCCCGTGTCGTGCGCTCTGAGGTTTTGATACTGCGCGGTCAACCGCACCGAGACGTTCGGATCCGCCTGCCACAACAGGGACGCGCGACCGCCGTAACGGTCGACCGAATTGATCTGCGATTGATTGCGCGACGGGTCGTCTATATAGCCCGGAAAGCGGTTGTCGTTGCCGACGAGCCGCAGGGCCAGGGTATCGGAGAAGGGCAGATTGACCATGGCATGCTCTTCGTATCCCACGCCCCCATGCTCGACGCTGCTGACACCCGTGAGGAAGCTGGCGCTGTATTGCGTGAGGTCGGGCGCGTTCGTCACGTATTTCAGCAATCCTCCGAGCGCATTTGCTCCGTAGACCGTGCCCTGGGGCCCGCGAAGCACTTCGACGCGCGCGAGATCGTACGTGTCCAGATTCGGCGCCAAGTTGTTGCTGTTGGCGAAGGGGCCTTCGGACGTATACGGAACTTCATCCAGATAGGTGGCGACCGAAGAGTTGAGCGCCGACGTGCCCATGGAAATTCCCCGGATGATGAGCTGGTTGTCGACCGGACTATCCGACACCAGCTGCAGGCCCGGGACGCGATTCACAACGTCCTGAAGCGTAGTGGCCTGTGATTCCGTCAATTTCTGCCCGCCAAGCACGATAGCCGACATCGGAACATCGGCGAGCCGCTCTGAGCGCTTGTTCGCGGTGACGATGACTTCTTCGAGAACAGCCTTATTGTCGACGGAGCCCTCGGGAAAAGAGTCGTGAGACGCACCGGACGCCGTGCCTGTTGGGTAATAAGCCGCAGCGGTATCCGCGCCGGCGCCGACTGATGTCGAGAGGGTTGTCCTGGCGTCCCTGACGATGGTGATTGAACTCTCGCCGACGACCCGGTAGCCGAGCCCCGCCGCTCCGAGGAGCTGCTTCAGCGCCTCTCGAATGGTGTGTCGGCCCGCGATGCCCTGAGTCCTTTGCTGGCTCATGTCGTCGCTGGAGATGACCTGGATCTTGGCCTGGTGCGAGAACTGAATCAGGGCGGCCGACAGGGACTGCGCCGGGATGTCGAAATCGATTTTCTGTTCAAGGTCGATGGCCAAGGCTGTGAATGAGAAAAGACAAGCGAGGAGGGCCAGAAGTATCCGAGCCCGACGGATGTCTGGTTGTACCAAAGCGGCCGCTGTGGTGTCGCTGCCCATGATTTCTCCCTGTTATATTTCCGATGTGTGACAGATGGTCTCCTATACG
>CAVSSU010000040.1:0-65663 GCA_963730565.1 uncultured Gammaproteobacteria bacterium | reverse complement strand
GGGGCAAGCTCGCCTCCGTTTTGGGCGATGACCACGATCTCGTCGTGCTTTCCGCAAAGCTGCGCCGTTATCGGGCGACGGCGCCGCGCCTGGTGAAGCAAATCGAAGAGCGGCGTCAGAGCCTGCGGCGACGGGCGGCGCAGCAGGGCGCGAAGTTGTACCGTCATTCGGCCAAGCGTGTCGAGGCCCGTGTTGCAGCCCGGCTGAAGAAATTGAAGCCGATTCGGGAGCCGCGCGACACCTGATCCACGCGGGTCATGAGCGGGAAGCCGCCGATGCCCAAGTGATGGCGTCCCGATCGTGGTAGCGGCGCCATCGCGGTTCGCGCGGCATCGCGATCTCCTCGGCCAACCCCGCGGATTGTTATTCATCGGCAGTACCGAGCTGTGGGAGCGGGTTTCCTTCCACGGCATGCAGGCGCTGCTCGTCTAGGGTCACCCTGGTCATGGTGCTCATGTTGCCCATCTTCACCCTGTTCTGGATCGCCCAAACACCAATCTGGAACACCTATAACCTCTGGGTCAGGGATCATGTCGACCTAGCTGTCGGCGGCTGGCGAATGCCAATTCCGTGGCTGCAGGCGGTCGATTCGCTCGGCGTCATCGTGCTCCTTCTGCCGCTCCTGCGATTCTGGCGTTGGCAAAACGGCCGATCGATCGAACCGGATGATCTGACGAAACTCGCCATGGGATGCCTGCTGTTCGGCGGGGCGATTGCCTGGTTGGCGGCTGGGCAGCTCGCCGCGGACGCAACCGGCAAAGTGCCGTTGGTTTGGGCGCTTGCCTATCACTTCCCGTCGGCCGGGCGTCATCAGCGGCCGACGGGAAGTGATAGGCAAGCGCCCAAACCAACGGCACTTTGCCGGTTGCGTCCGCGGCGAGCTGCCCCAGCCGCCAACCAGGCAATCGCCCCGCCGAACAGCAGGCATCCCATGGCGAGTTTCGTCAGATCATCCGGTTCGATCGATCGGCCGTTTTGCCAACGCCAGAATCGCAGGAGCGGCAGAAGGAGCACGATGACGCCGAGCGAATCGACCGCCTGCAGCCACGGAATTGGCATTCGCCAGCCGCCGACAGCTAGGTCGACATGATCCCTGACCCAGAGGTTATCAGTGTTGCCAGTCGGTCTCTGGGCGATCCAGAACAGGGTGAAGATGGGCAACATGAGCACCATGACCAGGGTGACCCTAGACGAGCAGCGCCTGCATGCCGTGGAAGGAAACCCGCTCCCACAGCTCGGTACTGCCGATGAATAACAATCCGCGGGGTTGGCCGAGGAGATCGCGATGCCGCGCGAACCGCGATGGCGCCGCTACCACGATCGGGACGCCATCACTTGGGCATCGGCAGTACCGAGCTGTGGGAGCGGGTTTCCTTCCACGGCATGCAGGCGCTGCTCGTCTAGGGTCACCCTGGTCATGGTGCTCATGTTGCCCATCTTCACCCTGTTCTGGATCGCCCAAACACCAATCTGGAACACCTATAACCTCTGGGTCAGGGATCATGTCGACCTAGCTGTCGGCGGCTGGCGAATGCCAATTCCGTGGCTGCAGGCGGTCGATTCGCTCGGCGTCATCGTGCTCCTTCTGCCGCTCCTGCGATTCTGGCGTTGGCAAAACGGCCGATCGATCGAACCGGATGATCTGACGAAACTCGCCATGGGATGCCTGCTGTTCGGCGGGGCGATTGCCTGGTTGGCGGCTGGGCAGCTCGCCGCGGACGCAACCGGCAAAGTGCCGTTGGTTTGGGCGCTTGCCTATCACTTCCCGTCGGCCGGGCGTCATCAGCGGCCGCCTCGGGGGACTCTATGAGCGCCTTTCCGCCGCCGAATTTTGGCTCATCCATGCCTCGTGCGTTGCCGCA
This sequence comes from uncultured Gammaproteobacteria bacterium, assembly GCA_963730565.1. GTDB lineage: Bacteria > Pseudomonadota > Gammaproteobacteria > Steroidobacterales > Steroidobacteraceae > Bog-1198. The sequence goes on along the minus strand of CAVSSU010000040.1, from coordinate 63,801 downwards.
GGCGGAATGCTGATCCTGCTGTTCGCGTCGCGATTGCGTCGCGAGCTGATGCCCGACCCGATCGAGGCCGTCGCAGTGCCCTACAAGAACGGCAGTTCTTGAAGCGTGCCGCCCGTCGCGTCCCCGTCTTTCAAAACCTCGACGCGCTCACCTGCGACGCAGCTCGTCGAGATCAATGCAAAACCGATGTTCTTCTTCAAACGGTAGGACCATACGCAGTTGGTCAGGGCCCCCACTCGTTGTCCGTTGCTCGCGATGGCATGCCAGTTGAACCCAAGCCGGGTCGGCTCCTCGCCGTCCAGGACCACGCCCAATTGGTGCCGTCGAGGCCCCGCAGCGTGCACGCGGCGAAGCGCTTCGATTCCGATGACATCGTCGGAAACCTGCAGGTCCACATACTTGCCGAGGCGGACTTCGAACGGATTGGTGGCCTCATCGGTGTCGCCGCCATAGGACAACAGTCCGCTCTCCACGCGCTCGCAGAAGCTCGGATTGCCGGGCCCGATGCCCCATCCTTTGCCGGCCTCCTTGACGATATTCCACAGTTCCGTGCCCTTCGTCCCGTCCATCAGATAAAGCTCGAATCCGCCCTGTTTCGACCAGCCGGAGCGCGCCACCATCACGGGGATCCCCTCGATTACGGTGTCGCGAAACCAGAAGTATTTCAATCCGCGAACCCATTCTCCGAATATCGAAGCGACCACGTCCTCTGCCTTGGGACCTTGCACGGCCAATGGGGAGACATCGGGCTCGCTGACCTCGACCTCGAGGCCGCGCTCGGCCGCGATTGCACGCGCCCAGAACCAGATATTGGAATCCGCGATGGAGAGCCAGTAAAGATCATCGTCCCGCTTCAGCAGGATCGGATCGTTGATCAACACGCCGGCATGGTTGCAGAGCGGAACATATTTTCCCTGGCCCACCCGGCAGTTCCTGAGATCGCGCGGGCTCAGCAGCTGCGCAAGGCGCCCCGCGTCCGGCCCCTTCAATTGCACCTGCCGCTCGCACGCCACGTCCCATTGAGAGACCCCCTTCAAGAGCCGCCAGTATTCCTCTTCCGGATGACCATAACTGGTCGGCATCAGCATGTGGTTGTAAGTCGTGAAGGCGGTGACGCCCTCTGCGAGGGTGGCATCGTAGAAGGGCGACGGACGAAGGCGCGCTGACGGGGTGATGCCGAACACGGGGCTCTCCATGGGAAAATTTCTCAGCGGCGGGCGAGGCGCGAGTGATCGATCGCCAGATGCTTCGCGAGGGCCGCCTGTATGTCATAGGGGCGCTCCGCCATCAACATGTGTCCCGCCCCCGACAGCGTCACGATCGTCGCCCCCGCGATGGCGGCGCCCAACGTTCGGCCGCTCTTGAGCGGAGTCATCTGATCCCTTTCGCCGCAAATCAACAGCGTCGGCGTGGCGACCCGCTCGGCGGCGCGGAGTCCGTCACGGTAGGCGCTGCAGGCGGTGAGGTCTGCGTGGAGCACGCCGGGGTGAGCGCATTCCAGCACGCGCTCACCCGCGCCGACCATCCACACTCCGGGGACACGGCTGCCACCGAGCCCGGCACCGAAGCCATAGCCCCACAGGTTGACCATGTCGATGGCCGCATGGTCGTTGGAGGCGGCTGCCGCAAGAAGGTCCGGATGGACCGGCATCGAGGCCGCGGTTCCAATGAGCACCAGGCTTTGCGCCCGCTGCGGATCGTTTGCGGCCGCTTCCAACGCGATCAGGGAGCCCATCGAATGCCCGATCAGCACCGCCCGGTCTGCGTCCGCGGCGACAATCACCTCAGTCAGCCAATTCGCCAGCGCACCGATGCTCGGCAGCGGCGGCCCTTGTGAGTCTCCGTGACCGGGCAAATCCACGGCAAGCACATTGAAGCCGTGAAATGCGAGCCAGCGGCTTTGCGGAGCCCACACGGTGTGATTCAGGCCGGCTCCGTGCACCAGCACCGCCAGCGATCTGCCCGCTTCGTGGGCTCGCCCGCCCGTTGCGCCGTAAACCGCGTGCCCGCCGATGATGAACTGCACGCTCTCTCCTCTAGGCTCTCGTCGCCGCGCGCAAGGCTTGGCTCAAGTCGCCGATCACGTCGTCGATGGACTCGATGCCCACCGATAGGCGCACCATGTCCTCGCCGATCCCGGCGGCGTCGAGTTGCGCGGCGCTCATCTGCTGGTGCGTCGTGCTCGCGGGATGTATGACCAGGGTCTTGGCGTCGCCCACGTTCGCCAGATGACTCACGAGGCGCAGCGATTCGATGAATTTGGCCCCCGCCGCACGGCCGCCCTTGATTCCGAAGCTGATCACCGATCCCGCGCCGCGCGGGAGCAATCGTCGGGCGAGCTCATGGTCCGGGTGGCTCGGCAGACTGGGATGCAACACCCAGGCGACGGCGGCGCTTGGTTGCAGAAATTCCAGAATGGCCGCGGTATTTTCCTGATGTCGCTGCACTCTGAGGCTCAGGGTCTCGACGCCCTGCAGAAGGTGAAAGGCGTTCAGAGGCGACAAGCAAACGCCGAACTGCCGCAAGCCCTCCGTTCGAGCGCGCATCACGAACGCGGTGGGCCCGAACTGTTCCGTAAAGACGATCCCGTGATAACCGGCGACGGGCTCGCTCAGTGTGGGAAACTTGCCCGACCCTTCCCAGTCGAAGCGGCCGCCGTCGATGAGCGCCCCGCCAATGGCAATCCCGTGGCCCCCAATCCATTTGGTGAGCGAGTGCATCACCAGATCCGCTCCCAACTCCAAGGGGCGGCAAAGGTAGGGCGTCGCGAACGTGCTGTCGATCAGCAGCGGTATGTGCGCCTGGTGCGCGATTTCCGCGATGGAGGGGATATCGAACACCTCGAGGCCCGGATTGCCGATGGTCTCCCCGATTACGAGGCGGGTATTGGGCCGCAACGCGGTGCGAAAGCCCTCGATGTCGCGGGGTTTGACGAACGTCGTCGTGATCCCAAACCGCGGCAACGTATGCGACAGCAGGTTCATGGTTCCGCCATACAGGGAGGCGGATGCAACGATGTGGTCGCCGGCGCCGAGAAGAGTGGCGATGCCGATGTGCATCGCCGCCATGCCGCTCGCCGTGCAGACAGCGCCTACTCCTCCTTCGAGTGCGGCCAGCCGCTCCTCGAGGACGGAGGTGGTGGGATTGGAGATGCGGCTGTAAATGTATCCCGGACGCTCCAGATTGAACAGCGACGCTGCTTGGTCGGTATCGTCGAAAACGTAGGACGTGGTTTGATAGATCGGCACGGCGCGAGCCCCCGTCACCGGATCGGGATGATGCCCCGCGTGCAAGCTCAGCGTATCGAACCCCGGCGGTTGTGGTGCTGCCATCCCTCGAGACCTCGGAACGGCCGGAATTTCCGGCAACGCCGAAGTTTACACTGGGGGCTCGCGTTGTCGATGAAACCGGCGGGATCGGTCAGGCGAGCGTGGCCGCCGCCGCCGAAGAAACTCCGTTCAATCGCGCGAACGAAAGGCGCTCGCCACGTAGACCAACGCCCCGCCCAATGCGATCCCGGTCAGGAAACCGAGCCGGGGATAACCGGTGACATAGTTGTCGAAGGAGGCCGCATAGCGTCCGATCCGTGCGCGGACACTCAGTTGGTCGAGGGTGCGCTCCGCGGATTGGAGGGTTTCCTCGATGCGAGATCGCAGATGCGCGATATCCGGCGTGGGCCGGCTCTCGAGCAGCGCCAGCAGCTCGCGCACTTGATCCGTCAGGTCATGAATGGTGTGTTCGGAGGTCATGATGGGTCTCACTGATTGATTGGGCCAATCCTTCTCGGGTCTAATCCAAGAGCGAGTGTCCCTCGGGCAGGGTATGCGCGTACCAGGCTGCGAGCCGATGGCGAATCGTTTTTTCGCCGACCTGGTCTTCCGGCATGGGCGAAATGACCTTGTCGTGAACGAGCAGCCGATAGACATACAGCGCTTTGCTGCTGGCCGAATCGGTCGATTCGAACTCGACCGCCTTGCGGCCCTCCGCATATTCAACGCCGGCGAGTAGGGCGGCTTTGAACAGCTCCGCCTCATGCTTGAATTTCTTCACGGCACTCTCCTCTAACGTCCCTCGCCGGGCGCCCACGGCTTGCCCGTCCGCTCCTCGATGTACTGCCGGATCAAGCGGCGCACCACCTGCGATGGGGTCGCATCCTCCTCCGCGCACAGCCGCTCGAACAACGCCTTCTTGCGTGGATCGATGAGCAAAGTCAGCCGAGCGGTGCGGTCTTCGGATGCCAAATGGGTACTCACATCAGATGACACTTAAACGCACATAAGATTATAATGATTTGCCCGCTGCCGTAAATGGCTTCGTTTCCCGAAATTGGGGACCCGGTGTCTCGTGAACTGCGACTTCCATTCGCCATTGAGTCTCTGCGCGCTGCTCCTGGCGGCATGGTGCGTGGTGGGCATCGCAGGATTGTTGCGCCCGGGGAGCATCGCGTTCGTCGGGCGGACTCTCTTCCCCCTGGGGGCGCTGATCGGCGCCGCGTTGGCGGTGGTGGCTGCAACGGCGCTTGATCACCCTGCCGAACAGCTGATTTTGCCCATCGGTCTGCCGGACTTGCCGGCCCACCTGCGCCGAGATGGGCTTTCGAGCGTATTCCTGGTGCTGCTCGGCGCCGCATCGAGCGGCATTTCGATTTTTGCGGCAGGGTACTTCCGGCGGGGCGAGGGCACGGCGCCCGGGCTCATTTGCCTGCAATACCATCTGTTTCTCGCCAGCATGGGCTATGTCTTGATCGCCGATGACGCGTACGCCTTCATGCTCGCGTGGGAAACCATGGCGCTGTCCTCGTACTTCCTGGTCACCACGCAGCATCGCCTTGCGGAGATCCGCAGGGCCGGCTTTCTCTATCTGGTGATGGCCCACCTCGGTGCGATCGCCATACTCCTGAGTTTCGGCATTCTTCAGGGCGGCAGCTGGCATTTCACGTTCGACGCCATGCGCGCCGCCCATCTGGGCGCCAACGGTGCGGCGGTCGCGTTCTGCCTCGCGCTGATTGGATTCGGCGCCAAAGCGGGGCTGGTGCCGTTGCACGTGTGGCTCCCCGAAGCGCATCCCGCGGCGCCTTCTCCCGTCTCCGCGCTGATGAGCGGCGTCATGCTGGAAGTGGCGCTGTACGGGATGATCCGCGTGAGCTTCGACCTGCTCGGCCTTCCGCTTTGGTGGTGGGGCTTGCTGCCGCTCGCGCTCGGCCTGTTCAGCGCCCTGTACGGGGTCGTCTTCGCCGCGGTGCAGACCGACATGAAACGCCTGCTGGCGTACTCTTCCATCGAGAACATCGGCATTATGTTCACGGGCCTCGGTCTCGCCATCGTATTCGCCGGTGTGGGCATGCGCTCGATCGCCGCTCTTACGCTGATTGCCGTCATGTATCACGCGATGAACCATGCGGTCATGAAGAGTCTGCTGTTCCTGGGGACCGGCGCCGTGTTGCACGCGACGGGCGAGCGCAACCTCGGCCATTTGGGCGGTCTCATCCATCGAATGCCCTGGGTGGCCTGGCTTACGCTCATTGGAGTGCTCGCCATTGCGGGATTGCCGCCCTTGAACGGATTCGTGTCGGAATGGCTGTTGCTCCAGTCGTTCCTTCTGGCCTATCAGGTGCCTCACCCCTTCATCAACATGCTGCTGCCCCTCGGCGCCGCATTGCTTGCGCTCGCGGCTGCTCTTGCCGCTTACGTGATGGTCAAGTTTTACGGGGTCATCTTTCTGGGGCAGCCCAGGGAGCAGACCCTCCAGCAGGCTCACGATGCGGGATTCGCGGAGCGGCTTGGACTCGCATTGCTCGCATCAGGCTGCATCCTGCTGGGATTCTTTCCCTCCTTTGTCATTTCGATGTTGAGCGTGGTCACCCGGCAGCTCGGCCTGGGCGGATTGCCGGTGAATCATGCTCCCTGGTGGCTGCTCCTGCCGATTCCCGAACGGCAGTCCTCGTACGCGCCGCTGGTGTTCTTTGCCGTGATTCTGGCGGTGGTGGTCATGTCGATCTTCAGTGTCCGGCTTTTTTATCACCAACGAGTTCGCAGAAGCGCCGCTTGGGACTGCGGATTCGGCCGGACCAACAGTCGCATGCAGGACACCGCCGAAGGATTCGGGCAGCCGATCCGGCATCTGTTTCAACCGCTCTTCACCGTCGTGCGGCAGCTGCCGGGGCCGTTCGATGCCGCACCCACCTATCGTTTGGAGATCGGCGATCGAATCTGGCTCGCGCTGTATGAACCTCTGGGACCGCTGGTGCGGCGGGTGGCCGACAAAGTAGCCTGGCTGCAACAGGGCCGCATTGCCACCTATCTGCTGTACAGCTTCGTCACTCTCGTGGTCCTTCTGGCCCTCATGCTATGAACCCCTTCGATTGGAGCGTGCAATTGTCGGGGATCCTGCTGGCGATCGCAGCGGCGCCCGTGCTTCTCGGCTGGGTGAACAAGTGCCGGGCGTGGCTGCAGAACAAGTCGGCGCCCAGCATTCTGCAGCCGTACCGCGGCATCCGGAAGCTCTTCGACAAGGATGCCGTGCTCGCACAAAACGCCTCGCGGCTGTTCCGGCTCGCCCCGTACGTGGTGTTCGGCGCCATGGTCATGGCGGCCGCCGTCATCCCCTCCATTGCGACGCGGCTGCCGATCACGAGAGCCGCCGACGCGATCGCGCTGGTGGGATTGCTCGCCACCGCGCGCGTGTTCCTGTCCCTGGCCGCCATGGACGTGGGGACGGCTTTCGGCACTCTGGGGGCGCGGCGCGAAATGATGATCGGCTTCCTGGCGGAGCCCGCGCTGCTCGTGGTGATCTTCGTGGTTTCGTTGACCTGCGCCACCACCGCGCTGCCGATCATTGCCGAGCGCTTCGCGGCGCAGCCCTTTGCGCTCAACCCGAGTCTCGCCTTCACCGCGGTGGCATTCACGATGGTGCTGCTCGCCGAGAACGCCCGCATCCCGATCGACAATCCCGCCACCCACCTCGAGCTGACCATGATTCACGAGGCGCTGCTGCTCGAATATTCCGCCAGGCATCTGGCGCTCATGGAATGGGCCGCGGCGTTGAAACTGTTCAACTATGCGTGCATCGGGTTCGCGGTGTTCATCCCCTGGGGCATCGCGACCAGCGATGCCCCCCTGGGCTTGGCGAAGTCGGTCATCCTGCTGGGCGTGAAGCTCACGATCGCGGGAGCTGCGCTCGCCTTGATCGAGACGCTGTCCGCGAAACTGCGGGTGTTTCGGGCGCCGGAATTTCTGGCAACGGCGTTCCTGTTCGCCGTGCTCGGATTGCTCGTGCGGTTGCTGTTGGGAGCATGACCATGATTGCCATGACGTGGGACCTGCAGGTCTTGAACATGTTGGCCGCATTGTTGCTGCTGCTCTCCTTCGCCATGCTGTCGCAGCGTAGAATCGTTGCTCTGGTCGACCTGCTGGCTCTACAAGGGGCTCTATTGTGCATCGCCACGCTGCTGCTCGCGTGGCGCACGGGAAACAACCACCTGTACGTGTCGGCCGGGCTCACGTTGGGACTCAAGGTCATATTCCTGCCCTGGCTGTTGCATCGTCTCATCCGCCGTCTCGGCGTCTATTGGGATACGGAACCGCTGCTCAACATCACCGGGACCATGCTGGTCGGGGTGCTCGTCGTCATTTTTGCCTTCGGGCTCGCGCAACCCATCTCCGCGCTGGCCAGCACGGCCACTCGCAATTCCATCGGCATCGCGGTGGCGGTGATCCTGATCGCCTTCCTCACCATGATCACGCGCCGCAAGGCGATGTCGCAGGTGGTGGGTTTCTTGTCCATGGAGAACGGCCTCTTTTTCGGCGCCATGAGCGCGACTTACGGCATGCCCATGGTCGTTGAGCTGGGTGTGGCGCTCGATGTGCTGGTGGCGATGCTGGTTCTCGGGGTGTTCTTTTTCCAGATCCGCGAGCAATTCGACAGTCTGGATCTGAAGAACTTCGAAACCTTGAAGGAGGACCAGTAATGGAGTTCATGGCGCTGCTGGCGACGCCGCTCCTGGGCGCCCTGGTGCTCGGGGCGTTCGGCGAGCGTCGCTGGGCTCCCGATGCGAACGTGGGGTTTTCCGCCGTCACGTTTCTCTCGGCCTGCGCGCTCACCTCCAGGGTTGTCGCCCACGGCAACCTATCCGTGGCGCACGAGCAGTTCTTCATCGACGCGTTCAACGTGTTCCTGGTTGCGCTGACCGCGTTCGTCGGCCTGACCACGTCGCTGTTCTCGCGCCCGTACATGCGCATCGAGGCCGACCATGGCCGCGTGTCGGGCGGCCAGCTGCGCCTGTATCACAGCATGTACCAGCTCTTCATGGCCACCATGCTGATCGCCCTAACGACCAACAACATGGGACTCATGTGGGTGGCGATGGAAGCCGCCACCCTCTCGACCGTGTTGCTCGTCACCCTGTATCGGACGCCGGCGAGCCTGGAGGCCGGCTGGAAGTACTTCATTCTCTGCGGTGTGGGGATCTCCCAGGCCCTGTTCGGCACCATCCTCATGTATTTTGCCGCGGAGAAGGTGTTGGGGTCCGAGGGGGTGAGTGCGCTTCTATGGACGCACCTCAATGCGGTGAAGGGCGAGCTCGAGCCGTCGGTACTCGGGCTCGCGTTCGTATTCCTGCTGGTGGGATATGGCACCAAGGTCGGCCTTGCGCCGCTGCACAATTGGCTTCCGGACGCGCACGCGGAGGGTCCGACGCCGATTTCGGCCGTGCTGTCGGGCTTGCTCCTGAACGTGGCGATGTACGCGGTCGTGCGCTGCAAGGTGTTGGTGGAGGGCTCGCTGCATTCGAGCCTTCCCGGCCGCATGTTGATGGGGTTCGGATTGCTTTCGGTGGTGCTGGCCGCGTTTTTCCTATGGCGGCAGCGCGACGTGAAGCGCCTGTTCGCCTATTCCTCCATCGAACACATGGGCATCATCGCCTTCGCTTTCGGCATGGGCGGTCCGGTTGCCAACTTTGCCGCGTTGCTGCACATGACCGTGCATTCGCTGACGAAGTCTTCGATATTCTTCGCCGTGGGTCATGCGACCCAGAAGGCGGGATCGCAGATCATGGACAACATTCGCGGGCTCATCACCTTGAGTCCCACCGTCGGGTGGGGATTGACGATGGGCACGCTGGCCATTCTGGGGACGCCGCCCTTCGGGGTGTTCGCCAGCGAGTTTCTCATTCTGACGACGGCCATGAAGCAGCAGCCCTGGGCGACGCCGATTCTGCTGCTCGCGCTCGGCGTTGCGTTCGCGGCGATCTTCGGACGCGTGCAGTCCATGGTCTTTGGGGACACATCGGCCAAGCGTCTGCCGCATCCGCCCGCGCTCATTCCGGTGTTCGCGCATCTCGGTCTGGTGCTGATGCTGGGATTCTTCATTCCCCCCTACCTGGCTGACTGGTATCGCGCCGCGGCGCGTCTGATCGGAGGGGAGTGAGATGGCGCTCGAGTGGTGGTTCGATCGAGCCGGGGCGATCGCGGGCGCGCCTGCGGTGCAAGGCGTGATCGTGCGGGAGGAGGATTGGCACCGGGCCGCGGAAGAGATGGCGGCCGGCGGCGCCCGCCTGCTCGCCTTGTGGGCGAATCGCGACGCCGATGGCCGGAACTGGGTGCGGGCTCTCTATGGTGTGCAAACAGCCGCGCTGGTCATGAGCCTGCCCCTGCCTGCCGGGCGGCACCACTATCCGGGAATCGAGCACTGGTTCCCGAGCGCCGGCCGCATGCAGCGCGCCGTCGCGGATCTGAACGGATTGCGGGCGACGGATGGGGACGTGCGGCCGTGGCTTCGACATGCCGCATGGCCCGAGAGCTTTCATCCGCTGGACCGCGACGACGCGCCTCCTTCGTCGTCGGCGCCGGTCGTGGAGGAGTACGCCTTCGTGCGTGTGGGCGGCGACGGCGTGCACGAGATCCCGGTGGGCCCGGTGCATGCGGGAATCATCGAGCCCGGCCATTTTCGCTTCTCGGTGGTGGGAGAGAAGGTTTTGCGGCTCGAAGAGCGGCTCGGGTACGTGCACAAGGGGATCGAAAGGCGGTTCACGGAGATGGCGCTGCTCGACGGCAATCGGTTGGCCGCGCGCGTTTCCGGCGATTCCGCCGTCGCGTTTTCCTGGGCCTATTGCCAGGCGCTCGAGGGGATGGCCGAAACGCGGCTGCCCGCGCGAGCTCTGTGGTTGAGGGCGCTCGCCTTGGAATTGGAGCGCCTTGCGAATCACCTGGGGGACATCGGCGCGCTCGGCAACGATGCCGGCTTTGCCTTCGGCCTCGCACAGTTTTCCCGGCTCAAGGAACAACTATTGCGCGCGAACGAGCAAGCTCTCGGGCAGCGGTATCTCATGGATTTCGTGGTGCCGGGCGGCACGCGCCTCGATCTGTCATCGGCGGGCGCGAACTTATTGCTCGAATCCTCGAGGTCGATCCGCACGGAAATCGAGACATTGCGCAAGATCTATGAGGAGCACGCGGGATTGCGTGACCGGTTTGCCGGCGCCGGCATCGTCACACCGGCCTTGGCGGCAAGAATGGGCCTCTGCGGGTTCGCAGGGCGTGCGAGCGGTCAGGCATTCGACCTGCGCTGCGACCTGCCCTGCGAGCCTTATCGCGAGCTCGAGCCCCAGAAGAGCCTGCGCACCGGCGGAGATGTCGCCGCACGCGTCGAGGTGCGCTTCGATGAAGCCGCCGAATGCGTGCGCCTGATGGAGCGGATTCTGTTGGAGTTGCCCGGCGGCGCGCATGCTGTCGAGATCCCCATGCCGGACGAAGGCGCGTTCGGCGTCGGAATGATCGAAGGATGGCGCGGCCCGGTCGTGCTCGCGATCCACGCGGGTGCCGGCGGGACGATCGAGCGATGTCATCCCCACGATCCATCGTGGCAGAACTGGCCGGTCATCGAGCATGCGGTCATCGACAACATCGTCCCCGATTTTCCGCTGATCAATAAGTCCTTCAATCTGTCCTACAGTGGACACGACCTATAGCCATGCTGCGAACACTTCGGCAGATCGGTCGCATCGGGATCATCACGGAGGCGGCCCCGGCAGTCGACGACACCCTGAGGGTGACAGAGGCACTGCAGTCGCGGATCCTCGACGTGCTCGGCCGCGCATTGTGCATCCGGGCGATCGATGCGGGGTCCTGCAACGGTTGCGAGCTGGAAATCCACGCCCTCAATAATCCGCTCTACAATATCGAAGGGCTGGGTATCCGGTTCGTGGCAAGTCCCCGGCACGCGGACTTGCTGTTGGTCACCGGCCCTGTGGCCAAGAACATGGAGGTGGCGCTGCGCCGCACCTACGAGGCGACCCCGGACCCCAAACTGGTCGTTGCGGTGGGCGACTGCGGTTGCACGGGCGGCATATTCGGGGAGAGCTATGCGAGCTGCGGCCGCGTGTCCAATGTGATTCCGGTGAATGTGGCGGTGCCCGGATGCCCGCCCAGCCCTCGCCAGATCTTGAGCGGCATCCTCACCGCGATCGCGAAGGATCGACCGGAGGCGCCACACCGCGCGGGCGCTTCGTTGGTGAGCGACCCATAGACCTGCAATGCAGGCACCCGCCCCTCACTCGCCGTGGAGCCCATTCCGCCATCCGACCTTCGCGGTGGTGTGGAGCGCGACACTGGTGTCGAACATCGGCGGCTGGATGTACAGCTCGGCGTCCGCGTGGCTGATGACGAGCCTCGACGCGGATCCGCTCATGGTGTCGCTGGTGCAGGTGGCGGCCACGCTGCCGATGGTGCTGTTCGCACTTCCCGCGGGGGCGCTCGCCGACATCGTCGACAAGCGCCGGTTCCTGATTGGTGCCGAGACGTTCATTGCAGTCGTCGCGACGTTGTTCGCGGTGTTGGTCTGGCTGCATGTCGTGAGCCCGGTCTCGCTCTTGCTATGCACCTTCTTGATCGAGTCCGGATCCGCGGTGGCCGCGCCCGCATGGCAGTCCGTGGTGCCGGTGCTCGTTCCAAAGCCGGAGCTTCCGGCGGCGATCGCCATGAACAGCGCGGGCGTCAATGTCAGCCGGGCGGTGGGTCCCGCGCTCGGCGGTGCGCTGACGGCGGGCTTCGGAATTGCGGCACCCTTCTGGGTGAACGCCGTGAGCAACTTCGGGGTGATCGGGGCGCTGATGCGCTGGCGGTCTGCGCCGCATCAGGGACCTCAACTGCCCGCCGAACAGTTCTTGAGCGCGCTGCGCACCGGGCTGCGCCACAGCCGCAACAATCGGCAGTTGCGGGCGGCGCTGATCCGCGCGGTCGGCTTCTTCTTCTTCGCCAGCTGCTTCTGGGCGCTTTTGCCGCTGGTTGCGCGCGATCGGCTCGGGGGCGGCGCCACGCTGTACGGAATTTTGCTGGGCACGATCGGCGCGGCGTCGGTTGCCGGCGTGTTTGCGTTGCCGTGGCTCAAGGCGACACTGGGGCCGAACCGCATCGTCGCCGCCGGGTCCGCGGGGACGGCGCTCGCGTTGACGCTCTATGGCATTGCACGAAGTCCCGCGACCGCCTTCACAGCCAGCGCCGTGGCCGGCGTTTGCTGGATCGCAGTGCTGTCGAACTTGAACGTATCCGCGCAGCTGGCGTTGCCCGAATGGGTCCGCGGCCGCGGCCTCGCCATTTACGTGACGGTGTTCTTCGCGGCGCTCACGGCCGGGAGCCTCGTGTGGGGTCAGGTTGCGCGCCTGGGCGGCGTGCCCATCGCCCTTTTTTTGGCCGCGGCGGGCTCGCTGCTCGCGATTCCCGCGACCTGGCGATGGAAGCTCCACACGGGCGCGGGAGCCGACCTCACGCCGTCCATGCACTGGCCTACGCCGGTGCTAAGTCACCATGTCGAGAGCGATGCCGGGCCGGTGCTGGTGACCGTCGAATACCGGGTTGGGGATGCGAACCGCGAAGCGTTTCTTTGCGCTCTGGACCAGCTGTCGCATGAGCGAGGCCGCGACGGCGCCTACGCGTGGGGTCTGTTCGAAGATACCGCAGTGCCCGGCAGATTCTTGGAAACCTTCCTGGTCGAGTCGTGGCTGGAGCATTTGCGCCAGCACAAGCGCGTCACCAATGCCGATCGGGCGTTGCAGGATCGCATCGGCAAGCTCCTCACGGTCCCGGCGAAGATCACTCACCTGATCGGCAAGACGGGTACCAACCCAAGCCCTCGCACCATGTTCAACACAGGGCCCGGCTCCTAAACTGGAATCGTGCGTGCGGCGGCCGCGTGCATGCGCCCGGCCCGGTACGAGCGCAACATCGTGATGGCGGCGTAAATCACGACCAACACGACCAGCCAGCGCAACGCCACCAGCGGCAACTGCTTGACGACGAAGGCGGCGAGCAGAACGCCGGGAATCGAGCCGATGGCCAGAGCGATCGACGTGCCGAATCCAAAGCGCCCGGAGCGAAAAAATCGCAGGCCCGCGGCGGGCTGAACCAGGGCGCAGGAGCCCATCATGATGGGAAACGCGGCCAGAGGGTGCAAACCCAGCAGCGTTACCACGATCATGCAAGGGGCGTAGAGCCCGATGCCGACGCTCATCAAGGCGCCGAGCAGGAAGTTCACGCCCACCGCGACCGCGAACCGCCAACCCACGAGGGTATACGCGACACCGCCGCCCGGCAGCAGATGCAGGTTGGTCGCGGCGAACACGCAGCCGGCGATGAATAGAGCCGCTCCCATCGCCAATTGGACGGCTGCACGCGGCATGCGGTTGACGACCCCGGCGCCGATCCAGGCGCCGAGCGCGGCCGACAAGATGCTCGCCATCAGAAGCACGGGATCGATCACGATCACCGTCACGAAGATGATCATCTCGAGCATCGCGGCCATGTTGAGCCCGATGTTCAGGGTCCCGGGGATGAGCTCGTCCGCGATCTTTCCCTGAAACTTGAGGGCCGCCGTGGTCGGGGCGAACGAGCCGATGCCGAGCGTGTCGAAAAAGGCAAATACGAATCCCAATGGGTACTCGATCGCCAACGGCCGTTTGCGGCCGACGTAAGTCTTGCGGCACGCGATCCAGGCGATATAGAACGCCAGGTTGAGCAGAAACAACGCTCCGAATAACAGTTCTACCTGCAGCGACATGCGCACCTCTCGCGTTGTGGAAATGGGCCCCGCGCGCAGCTCATGCGCCGAGCCGGTCGAGCAGACGGCCGTACGCGACGCGCGCGTTCACTCCCAGGCGCCAGAAGCGGTGCAAGGGCATGGTGCGGATCGGGGTGACCGGCAGCGGGAAGGAGCCCGGCGGGGCGCCCGCCAGCAGCGATGCGAGCTCCGCTCCCATGGCCGAGGACAGGGCGACGCCGCGACCGCTGTACCCGAGCATCACGAACAGGCCGGGTTGCGGCATATGCAGCCGGGGATAGAAATCGGTGGTCACGGCGAATTGCCCATTCCACCAGTGGGTCCACTCGACCCCGGACAGGGCCGGCCATAAACGCCGTGCATAGTTCACCAGGTGCCGATAATCGCCGAGATCCAGCGCCCTTCGTTGCGGCCCGCGCCCTCCCATCAACAGCCGATTGAAAGCGTCGCGTCGGTAGTACACCGTGATATTTCCGGTTTCGTACACCACCGGCCGGTCCGGCAGGATCGAGCGGGCGAGGTCGTCGGGAAGCGGCGCGGTCGCCACGATGGCGCTGAAGATGGGTATCACACTGCGGGCAAGCCCCGCCACCAGCCCGCCGGTGTAGCCGTCCGTCGCGATGAGCACGCGATCCGCCTGCACGGTGGCGTGCGCAGTGCGCGCCTGCCATCCGCTTCCTTGTCGCATCAGGGCCGATACCGGCGAGGAGCCGTGAATTCGCGCGCCGGCGCCTTGTGCCGCCCGGGCGAGGCCGCGCGCCAGACCGAGCGGATTGACGGAGCCCCCTTGCGGATCGAAGACTCCGAGGAGGTAGCGACCGGTGCCCGTGGCCGCTGCCACGCGCTCCCGCGGCCATACCTCCACGTCACTCCCGCGTCGTCTCCATTGTTCAGCGGAAGCCTGCAAGGCTTTCACGTGTCGGGCAGAGTAGGCGACTCGCAGGGTGCCTCCGCGGCAGACTTCGCAGTCGATGCCGAGCCGGTCGATCAGCGCGAAGAGAAATTGCGGTGCGTTGAGCGACATGTGCAGGAGCCTCTGCCCGAACACCGGTCCGAGGTTCCGCTCCGCCGCATCGGGCTCGAACTTGAGCCCCGCATTGACTTGGCCGCCATTGCGCCCCGCCGCGCCAAAACCCGGCTCGTGCGCTTCGAGCAGGGCGACGGAGCGGCCGCGCTCCGCGAGGTGCAACGCGGTCGACAGGCCCGTATAACCGCCCCCGACCACCAGCGTCTCGACCCGAAGCTCACCGGTGAGCGGGGACGATGCGGCGGGTGGGCACGCCGAGGCGGGGTAGAGGCAATTCGGGGCGTCGAGCTCGATCGGTGTCGGCATACCGTGCGGAGTCTACACTGGGCGTGACGCCCCCGTTTGTCGGTCCCGTCGCATCTCCTGGCGGCGCGCGATCGCATGTACTAGCCTAGACGCCACCCCGATTTAGAGCCCCGGAGATCACGTCATGAATGACTCGCCCGCCTATTCGCCACCGACGGTATGGACATGGAACAAGACGAACGGGGGGCAGTTCGCGAATATCAATCGGCCCATGGCCGGCGCGACGCATGAGAAGGAGCTGCCGATCGGCAGACATCCCCTGCAGCTCTACTCGATGGCCACGCCGAACGGCGTGAAGGTGACCGTCATGCTGGAAGAGCTGCTGGATCTCGGTCATCGCGGCGCGGAGTACGACGCCTGGCCGATCCGGATCTCGGAGGGCGAACAATTCGGCAGCGGCTTCGTCGCCGTGAATCCCAACTCGAAGATTCCGGCGCTGATGGACCGCAGCTCGCCTACGCCGATTCGGGTGTTCGAGTCAGGATCGATTTTGCTGTACTTGGCCGAGAAGTTCGGCGCATTTCTGCCCGAAGATGCGGCGAGCCGCACCGAGTGTTTGTCCTGGCTCTTCTGGCAGATGGGCAGCGCGCCCTACCTCGGCGGGGGGTTCGGTCATTTCTATGCCTATGCGCCGATCAAGATCGAGTACGCGATCGATCGCTTTGCGATGGAGGTGAAACGCCAGCTCGATGTGCTCGATCGGCGGCTGGCTCAGTCGGAATATCTGGCGGGTGGCGCCTATACCATCGCCGACATGGCGGCGTGGCCTTGGTATGGAGGGCTCGCCAAAGGCAGGCTCTATGGGGCGGCGGAGTTCCTACAGGTGCAGGAATACCGGCAGGTGCAACGCTGGGCCGACGCCATCGCACGGCGGCCCGCCGTGCAGCGAGGGCGCAAGGTCAACTGCTTCTGGGGAGACCCTGCGGATCAATTGCCCGAACGCCACGACGCGAGCGATTTCGAGACGAAGACGCACCAGACTTGATGTGGCTCAGGCGGCGAGGAGCGCCCGCAACATCGCGAGCAGCTCATCCGCCTGGATGGGCTTGCTGGTCATGCGCAGATACCGATCACCCGGCAATTGCTTTATCGCAGACGAGGTGTCTCCGGTCATCAAGACCGCCTTCAGGGTGATGCCCAGGATTTCGCGCAAGGTCGCAATGACTTGAGTGCCGGTCTCGCCATCGTTCAGGTGATAGTCGCTGATCAACAGGTCCACCCGGTTGTCCGACTGGACGTGGCGGACCGCTTCATTCAACGAGGCGACGGGCGTGACGCGATAGCCCTCCAACTCGAGCAACAGGGTCGTTGCACGCCGTACGGCCTCATCGTCCTCGATCAACAGAACGCACGCCTCGCCAATCTGGTGGGTGAGCTCGACGCTCGGCGCCGAGGACGATGGATTCGCGCTCGCGCCGCCGCTGCTCGCCGGCAGGACCAGCGAGAACGCCGAGCCCTTGCCGACCTCGGAATGCACATCGAGCTTGAGCGTGAGCAGCTTCACCAGCCGCTGCACGATGGACAGGCCCAATCCATAGCCATCGCGCGAGACGTTGGTCGGAACGCCCACCTGATAGAACTCCTCGTAGATGTATGGCAGCTGATCCTGCGGGATGCCGATGCCGGTATCGACCACTTCGACCCGCACCAATCCCACCTCGTGCAGGCAGCGCAAACGGACGCAACCTCTCAGGGTGTACTTGACCGCATTCGAGACGAGATTCCTCAGAATCTGCTCGACCAAGGAGGGATCGCTGTAAGCCGCCTCGTTGCATCGCTCGATCTCGAGCGTGAGTCCCTTGCTGGCCGCGATGCTCGCGAATTCCAGGCGCAGCTCCTCGAAAATGGCTGCAACCGCAAAATCGGTGGGCTCGGGTCGGATCGCGCCGGATTCGAGCTTGCTGATATCGAGCAACGCGTTGAGCAGCCTCGACATGGCCGCGATCGCCTGCCCCTGCTGCGTCAAGGCATCGATGGAATGCGGGTCGGTGGTGCGGCGGCGCAGGGCGCCGTTGAGCATTTCGAGCGTTTGCAGCGGCTGTCGCAGATCATGGCTGGCGGTGGCGAGGAACCGGCTCTTCCCTTGATTTGCCCGGTCCGCCAGCTCGCGCGCCTGGTCCGCCAGTTCCCGCGCAGCCTCTGCAGCCTCGCGCGCCACGATGAGCTCGGCCTCTACCCGTTTGCGATCGGTCACGTCCCGAATCGCCGCGGCAACGAGTCCTTGCTCGGCATCCGCGATCGGGCTCAGACTGATCTCGACGGGAAATTCCGTGCCGTTGCGGCGGCGCCCGAACAGCTCGAGCCCCACGCCCATGGGGCGGAGGCGCACGCTGCTCGAATAGCGCTCACGATGGCCGATGTGCCGCGCCCGAAAGCGCTCCGGCAGCAGCACCTCGATGGGCTCGCCGATGATTTCGTCGCGCCCGTAGCCGAACAGGACCGCAACTTGCCGATTGGTGAAGCGGATGAGGCCCGAGGCATCGATGATGATCATCGCATCAGGCGCAGCATCGAGTGCGCTGCGGGCGAGATCCGGCGGAGCGGTATGCATTGCAGCGGTCCCCAAAGCCGGCATTATTCCCGGCCCTTATTCTACAACATTCCGGCGCATCCAGCGATGATCAGAAAACGAGCAATGCGGTCGGAATCAATGCGCCTGCGGCAAGCAGCAGCCAGGCGATGCGCTTTCGGCGCATTTGGGTGAAACCCATCCAGATACCGAAGCATGTCGACAACGTCAAACAGAGCGCCACCAGCAGGAAAAACCACTTCAGCAGCTGGGTCGTAAGCTCGGCTTTGTCGTCATCCTCTTTGTCCGGTGCGGCGGGTCGCGGGGCCCCAGGCTCCGATGCGGGTGGGGGCTTGTGGTGGCCCAGTTCGAACACCTGATCCTTGTGAACCGAGCTGAGCTTCTCGATGATGGCGGGCGGCTGATAGTCATCGTGCGATTCGTGAAGGCTGAATAGCTGCGTCGCTCCGGTCAGGGCGAAGAATAGAACGCTTGGAGCAATGAAGAGACCGAGGTAGGAATGCCATTGCCTGATAGTCGTCATCTTCATGCAGTCGCCTTTATTTCACGCGTTTGATTGGAAAGGGCCGAGCACTCTTGGCCGCCGCTTGCTCCGCCTCCGGCTCCCCCCACCGGGGAACGTTGGGCATCTCCAGACCGAAGCCGTCGAGAGCGCGGCTGAGGGTGTGGTCGACGAGGTCCGCGATGGTCTTCGGCCGGGTGTAGAAAGCCGGCACGGGCGGATGGACGACCGCGCCCATCTCGGTCGCCGCGAGCATGTTGCGCAGATGCCCGGCGTGCAGCGGCGCTTCCCGCACCATCAGCACCAACGTGCGGCGCTCTTTCAGAACGACGTCGGCGGCGCGGGTCAGCAGGGTCGTGGTCACACCGGTCGCTATCTCCGCCAACGATCGGACGGAGCATGGCGCAATCAGCATGCCCATGGTACGAAACGATCCGCTGGCGATGGATGCACCGACATCGTTGACCGGATGCCAGTGGTCGGCGAGCGCGCGCAATGCCTCCCGACTCATGTCCGTCTCGTGGGCGCGCGTCATCTCTCCCGCCCGCGAAACGACGAGATGGGTCTCGATGCCGAGTTCACGCAAAATCTGCAGCGCGCGGATGCCGTAGAGAATGCCGGTGGCACCCGTGATTCCGACGATCATGCGGCGAGACGCGCTACGCTTCATCAAATGGGTCGTCGGCGGGCGGGCATCATCGTGCGGTGACCGCCGCCACGGGAGCCGAGACGAAGGCCTTCGCGTGCGCAATCTCGGGTCGGGTGGAACCGGCACCGCCGCGCGTCGACTCGAGGAGCAGGGTGTAGTAGCGGCGTGCCTCGGTCCTATCACCCGCCGCCTCCGCGGCTTGACCGGCGTCGTAGAGCCCGTTGAAGCGATTCGGGCTCAGCTTCAGGGCTCGGGCGTACTCCGCGAGCGCTTCCTTCGGCCGCTTTGTCTCGAGCAGCATGTCAGCCAGCATTTCGCGCGCCGGTATGTCGACCTCGCCTTGTCCCACCTTGTCCTGGAGGTCCGCGCTCGCGCGCATGTCCTCGAGCGCCTCGTCCGTGTTGCCGTCGGCGAATGCGGACCACGCGGCGATCTCGCCGCGCCGGATTTTCGGACCGGTGCCCTCGGCATAGTAGGCATGCGGCCCCTTGCGCAGCTCCTCGATCAACGCGTCGTAACCGGCCGAAGCTTGCCGGGCGTCGGCCGGCCGGCGCAAGTGGCCGGCGGCGATCGCGCGCGCCCAGTACACCTGCGTCTGGGTTTCCGGCGGCGCACCCGCGACGGGCTCGATTGCGAGCGCGCTCGTCCAGTCTCTCGTCTCGAGATCGATGAAGATGGGCAGCTTCGCGCGGTAATAGGGGAACAATCCCGCCATGTAGTGATCCGGCGCCATTCCGGGCATGGTCTGGTAATGCGCGATCGCGGCATTCGCATCCTCGACGACCGCCCGCGCCTTCGCTTCCTGTCCGCTTTGAAGGTAGGCGTAGACCAGGAAATCGTCCGAGTGAAACTGGTCCATCCAGCCGCTCTCATGCCGGGCCTCGGCCGCTCGCGAGGCCTCCACCGAGGCCGAATTCGCCTCTATGTCCTCGCTCCAAAGGCCGAGCCTCGCAAAGATGTGCCCCGGCATGTGCACGGCATGCGGCCCCGACGGGGCGACCTCGCCGTAGGCCCTTGCCGCCGCGAGCCCGTCCGGCGCGAGCGGTGGATTGTCACAGGCATGGATGATGTAGTGCACGAGCCCGGGGTGATCGGGATACTTCGTCCAAAGCGGCGTGAGCACCGCCATGGCTTTGCGCTCCTGGGCGAGGCTGGTATCGGTCGGCGATTCCGCTGCCAACAAGGAGAGCGCATAGAAGGCGGCCGCATCGACATCCTCGGGATACGCTTCATGCAGCTTTCCCATGGCCGCCGAATACGCCTCGATACGGGCCTGATAACCCGCGTCGCCGGGCCGGTAGAAATCCGCGAGTGCGGCAATGTACTCGCGCTCGCGCGCGGTCTTCGCGGGACGAGCCTCGGCGGCTTGCAGCTCGCGCCAGCCCGTTGCCGTCGCGGAATCGTCCGGTCGATCCCAGATCTGATGAAATACGCTCATCGCAATGCCCCAACGAGCCATCGAGCACCCGGGGTCGCGTTTCAGGATCCTTTCGAACTGAGGCTTCGCCTCCTCGTACCAAAAATCGTGCAAGAGCGCGACGCCGCGATTGAAGCTTGCCTGCACGGATGACGAACAGGAGACGGCGAACGACACCGTGCCCAGGCGATCCGCCGCCGCGGCATTGGGAAGCTCAGCACTCGACGCCGGGGATGCCAGTGAAAGCGCGGAAAGGAGTGTTCCCGCCGATGCTCCGAGCAATGCGCTTGTCCGCATGATTTTTCTCCATCGCTCTTGGGATCAGGCTGCGAAAATAGCACGGTCCCGGGCGGGGAGGATAGGCGCCCGCGCCCATACCGCGGGCGCCGGCATCTATATAGAATGCGTGCATGTCGATTTGTACCATCCCGTCGAACGAGCGGCGCTATTTCGCCGACCCCATCCGCCCCGAATCGCCCGCTCAGGCGTCCATCGGCTACTGATGTCATTACGCGTCGTTCTGGCTCTCTCTCTGATGCTGATCATCGGCAATGCGTGGGCCGGTACCACCCTCGAACGGGTCACGCGCACCAAGGTTCTCAAGGATGTCTTGGTCAATACCTATCCGCCATTCGGCTACATCGACGCCAACAACGAGCTTGCCGGTTTCGATGTTAACGTCGCGCGTGCCGTCGCGGCGAAGCTCGGCGCGACGCTGAGCCTTGCCACGCCGGGGTGGGAGACCATCGTCTCCGGCCGCTGGCAGGGACGCTGGGACATCTGCATCTGCTCGATGAGCCCAACCGCCGAGCGGGCAAAAGTGCTGAGCTTTCCTGTTTGGTACTACAGTTCGCCCGCTGTGCTGACGGTGCACAAGGACGAGCAGCACATCAAATCGATTGCGGACATCTCCGGCAAACGGGTCGGTGTTGGAACCGGGTCGAGCTACGAAAACTACCTCAACAAGGCGCTCACCATTCCGGGTGCGCCGCCCATTGACTATCCGTTTCATGACGTGATCGTGATTCCCGGGGACGAAAGCGTGAATTTCCGCAATCTCGCGCTCGGTCCCGGAGTCCGCTTGGACGCCATCGTGTCCGATCTCGCCACCGCTCAGGCCACCATCAATGCCCTGCACACCCTGAAGATCGTCGGCCCCGTGCTCTACGCGGAGCCCAATGTGGTGGCGACGGAAAAGGGAGATCCGGAGTGGGACGCCACCGTGACTCGCGCGTTCAATGAGTTGATGGCGGATGGAACCTTGTCGAAGATCTCGGTCAAGTGGTTCGGTCAGGACATCACGCCCCATGGCCATTGAAGCGCCGGGCGTCCCGCCCACGGTGGAAGAACCGCGGCCGCTCTCGGCGCCACGCCCGAGCGTCGGCCATGACAGAGAAGGCGATCGTTTTCGCCGGAACGTATGGCTCACGTGGCTGCTCTTGTTCGCGTTGCTGGGCGCGGCTTTTCACGGTCTGCATCTGGATTTTTCCTATGTCGGTCAAAAGCTGCCCTTTCTGCTGGGAATTCGACTCGCGCCGGACGGGTTCATCCAAGGCGCCGCATTGACGATCGTGGTGACCGTTTGCTCGATGTTTTTTGCGCTGCTCGTGGCGCTCATCACCGCACTCGGCCGATTGTCGAGAAATCCGGTCGCTTTCGCCCTGGCGACGTTCTACGCCTCGCTGTTCCGCGGCACTCCGTTGATGGTGCAGGTCCTCATTATTTATCTGGCGCTGCCGCAGGTGGGCGTGGTCCTGGGGGCGATGACGTCGGGTCTGATCGCCTTGTCGCTCAATTACGGCGCGTACCTGGCGGAAACGATCCGCAGCGGCGTGATGGCGGTTCCGGCGGGACAACGCGAGGCGGCGAGGGCGCTTGCGTTGCCGCGGTGGGTGATCGCTTGGAAGGTGATCACCCCACAAGCTCTGCGCCTCATCATTCCTCCGGCGGGCGCCTTGTTCGTGTCCATGCTGAAGGATTCGTCGCTGGTCTCTTTGATGGGGTTGTGGGAGCTCAATTTCCTGGCGCAGTCGTACGCCCGCGCGACCTACCACTACATGGAAATGTTGATCGCCGCGGCCCTGATCTATTGGTCCATGTCGATCGCCTTTGAGTTGATTCAATTCAGGCTGGAGCGCCGTTTCGGCAGGGGCGTGATGTCGGTGGGAAGGCACTAGACATGCCGCAAGAGTCCGCAGTCACCCAGTCCACGTCCCCCGCCGTGCGCCCGCTGCTTGCTGTCGAGCAATTGAGCAAGTGGTACGGCGCGGTCCAGGTTCTGCGAGATGTGTCCCTGCAGGTCGCCACCCACGAGCGTGTGGTCATATGCGGACCGTCCGGATCCGGCAAGTCGACTCTGCTCCGCTGCCTCAACGGACTCGAACCGCATCAATCGGGCCGCATCATCGTCGACGGTACGGAACTCACCGCGTCCGCATCGGCGCTCGATGCCGTCCGGCGTGAAATCGGAATGGTATTCCAGTCATTCAATCTGTTCCCGCACATGACCGTGCTGGAAAATTGCACGTTGGCTCCCATTTGGGTCCGCAAGATCACGCCGGCAGATGCCGATGAGTTGGCGCGATCGTACCTCGCGCGCGTTCATCTTTCCTCGCACTCGCACAAGTATCCCGGTCAGCTATCGGGGGGCGAACAGCAGCGTGTGGCGATTGCCCGCGCCTTGTGCATGGCGCCCAAGATCATGCTGTTCGACGAGCCCACCTCCGCCCTGGACCCGGAGATGACGCAGGAAGTGCTCGACATCATCCTGGGTCTGGCGGACAGCGGGATGACCATGATTTGTGTCACCCACGAAATGGGCTTCGCGCGGCGCGCGGCCGACCGGATCGTGTTCATGGACCATGGTGAAATCGTCGCGCAAGGGGCGCCGGACCAGATGTTCGACAGGCCGAAGAGCGAGCGGCTGAGGACATTTCTGAGCCAGGTGCTCCACGGGCATCCCGCTGCGCGGAGCGCGCCGCCCGGGAGTTGACGCGCGGGCGCACGGGGGCGCGACAACGACCCGTCGCGCAAAGCCGAAGGATTTTGTAGGGTAGACCCCTACGCGCGGGAGCAACGTCACGCTATTTGTATTGCTCGAGCACCACGCGCGTCTCAAAACAAGAAGCTCGACAGAAATCCGGCGATCGATGCATCTAAGCTGGCGCCATTATAAGTCGAGGGACTGCTATGGAAGATCTCATCCACGTCATATACGTAGGTGCTGCGGCACCCGATCTTTCCGAACACGACACCGTCAATATTCTGAACGATGCGCGCAAGACCAACCGGAGCCATGACATCTCAGGCTTGATGCTCTATGTGGGCGGGTGTCTGTTGCTGTTGCTCGAGGGCGAGCCGGCGAAGGTCGACAGCGCATCGCGCGCGATTGTCTCCGAGGAGCGCGACATGCGGATGATTCTCCGCGAGCCCATCTCGGAACGGGAATTTCCGGAATGGATCATGGGATTCGAAACGGTCGAGCTGGACGAGGCTGCCCGGTTGCTCGGCGCGCCGCTATTGTTCGACTCCTCTTCACGTGTCCCTCGGATAGATCCGAACAGCGCAAAGACGCTGCTCTCCATCATCGGGCGGCGCCGGTGGCAATCCGATCGAAGCGGAATGTTTCGAGCCATCCGCCGGGCGAAGTAACCGGCTACTTCTCGACGGGACCTCTCGAGCCCTAGGGCTTGGGCGCCAACACCCCGAGCAGGCGCTCGTCGGGCGCCGCCGCTGGGCCGATCGCTTGCACGCAGACATGGTCGGCGCCGGCCTGCCAATGCTGCTCGATGCGCTCGCGGATCGCCCGTTCGTCGCCCCAGATGATCACGCTGTCGATCAGCCGGTCGGAACCGCCTCCCGCGACATCGGAGTCGGTGAATCCCAAGCGCTTCCAGTTCTCGACGTAGTTGGGCAAACCCAGATAGAGAGATAGAAACTGACGGGCGATCGCGCGCGCCTTGGCCGGATCCGTCTCGAGGATAGCTGCTTGCTCGACGCACAGGAGTTTGCCGGCTCCCAATATTTCGCGCGCCTGGCGGGTGTGTTCGGGCGGGACGTTATAGGGATGGGCGCCGTCCGCGAACTCCCGGGAGAGCTGCAGCATCTTGGGACCCAATGCCGCGAGAACGGTCTTGGGCCTTGAGGCCGGTGCTACGGAGCCGTAAGCGGCTTGCGCCATGGCTTGCAAATAGCCGCGCATGGTCGCCACCGGCTTGCCGTACTGATGATGCCGCAGCCCTTCCACCAAGGGTATGTGCGACACGCCGAGCCCGAGGAGAAATCGGCCGCCGGATTGTTCGTTGAGGCCCTTCTGAGCCGATGCCGCTGAGAATGCATCGCGGGCGTAGATGTTGGCGATGCCGCTGGCAACGACGAGGGTGCTCGTGTTCGCCAACAGCCACGCGGACGAGGAGAACATTTCGCGCCCCAAGCCTTCCGGAATCCATAGAGCGCCATAGCCCCAGGCTTCGATGCGCTTCGCCAACGCGGCTGTCTGCGCGGCGCTGAGAGAGTCGATCGAAGCCCAAACGCCGAGAGTGTCGAGGTTCATCGGGTTTCCCCCAACTGCTTGCGGGATTTCATTATAGAAGGATCAAAGCGCGAATTCGTGGACGATTTTGTAAAATCGCAGCCGCCATTGCACGGCGGAATCCGCGGCTCTGGGCAAAGCGTGACTCGGTTATCGACGATCGCATCCTGCGTTGCGGATGAGTCGATATACGGCATCGCCAAAATCCGGCATCGTTCCGCACGCTTGATCGGCCAACAGAGGATTCGGCGCAATGGCGACCCAGACGAACGACTATCACTATTTGAGGACCAACATAGAGCGAAGCGAGCCGCGCAAGTATCCTTCGCTGGAGACGGCGCTGGCGGCAATGAAGGATCTGCTGCATCTTCAGGTCGGCCGCGGATTCATCACGACGCGGGACTCGGACGGCAAGCACACGAGCCGCCATCCGGATGGCCGGGGGGTGCAGTTCTGGGCGGAGGATTCGAGCGGCGTCATCGTCAGCTAGGAGTCTGGGCAATACGATTTCGCCCAGACTCCTGGGCCCCTAACGCGGATTGTCCCGGGCTCGCCCCAGGCGCGTGATATCCTGCCTCAATGGCGTATGTCGGCCACGCAAACCACCTCCTCGCGGCGCTGCCCGCTTACATTCAGCAGGCCTGGCTGACGCAGCTCGAGCCGGTACAAATGCCTCTGGGCGAGGTGCTGTACGAATCCGGCGCGACCCTCGACCACGTCTATTTCCCCACCACGGCCATCGTCTCGCTGCTCTACGTCATGGAGGACGGCGCATCGGCGGAAATCGCGGTCGTCGGCAATGAGGGGATCGTCGGAATCTCGCTGTTCATGGGCGGGGAGTCGACCCCGAGCAGGGCGGTCGTGCAAAGCGCCGGGCAGGGGTTCCGGTTGAAGGCGCAGGTCCTGAAAGAGGAGTTCAATCGCGCCGGTCCGGTGCTGCATCTCTTGCTGCGCTACACCCAGGCGCTGATCACCCAGATGGCGCAGACCGCGGTTTGCAATCGGCACCATTCGCTCGATCAGCAATTGTGCCGGTGGCTGCTCTTGAGCTTGGATCGGCTGCAGGGAGACGAGCTCGTCATGACGCAGGAGTTGATCGCCAATATGCTGGGCGTACGCCGCGAGGGGGTCACCGAGGCGGCTCTCAAACTGCAAAGCGCCGGATTGATCCGTTATGCGCGCGGCCGCATCACGGTCCTGGATCGGGCGGGACTGGAACAGCGCACCTGCGAGTGCTACGCAGTCGTCAAGAAGGAGTACGACCGGCTGCTTCCTTGACGTCCGGCAGCGCGGCGACCGGCGCAGCGGGAACCAGCATGTCGAATGGCATGTCGACGAGTGGCATGTCGACGAGTGGCGGGGCGACGAGTGGCGGGGCAAGGGGCGCCGTCGAGACGACCGGCTCCGCGCCTTCTCCGAGCGTCACGCGCAGCTCATGAGTGAGTCCGTCGTCCGCCAGTGGCACATGAGTTTGCCCGGCCGGCAGCCGCACTCCGTCCAGCTCCATTCGCGCCACACCGCGGCAGACCCGCTCGGGATTGGAGACCGAGATCTCATAGCGGGTCGACGCGTGCCTGAAACTGATTTCGAAGCCCGGCCAATCGGCGGGTATGCAGGGCGCCACGAGCAGTGTCCCCGCCCGCACGTGAAATCCCAGCACCCATTCCAGGCCCGCACGGTACAGCCAGCCGGCTGAGCCCGTGTACCACGTCCAACCGCCACGCCCGACGTGAGGTGCGACCGAATAGACGTCTGCGGCCACCACATAGGGCTCGACCTTGTAGCGCTGCACGTCGGCACGGCTGCTGGTGTGATTGATGGGATTGAGGAGCGCCATGAGTTCGGCGGCCCGGTCGCCATTTCCCAGGTCCGCCTGGGCGATGACCGTCCACGCCGCGGCGTGGGTGTATTGTCCGCCATTCTCGCGAATGCCCGGAGGGTACCCTTTGATATAGCCGGGATCGTGCGGCGTGTGATCGAAGGGCGGCGTGAACAGCAACGCTAGTCCGGGATCGTCGAGGATGAGACGGCTTTCGAGGTTCGACATGGCGAGGGTGGCGCGGCCCACATCGGCGGCTCCTGAAATCACGCTCCAGGATTGTGCGATCGAATCGATCCGGCACTCGCTGCTCGAGGCTGATCCCAGCGGTGTTCCGTCGTCGAAGTAGCCTCGCCGGTACCAGTCGCCGTCCCAAGATTGCTCGAGCGAGATCTTGAGTGCCGCCGCGTGGTCCCGCCACCGAGCGGCGCGTGCGGGCTCGGCGCGCGCGGCGGCCACCGTGGCGAATTCGACCAGCGTGCCGTACAGGAACCATCCGAGCCAGACGCTTTCACCCTGGCCCTTCTCGCCGACCCGGTTCATGCCATCGTTCCAATCTCCGGTCCCGAACAGCGGCAGGCCGTGCACGCCGGTCCGCAGTGCGAGATCGAGCGCTCGCGCGCAATGCTCGTACAGGGTTGCGGTCTCCTCCGAGATGCCCGGCATGAAGAACGCGTCGTGTTCCTCGGGCTGCAGCGCGCGGCCCTCGAGAAACGCGACCTTCTCGTCGAGCACGGCCGCATCGCCGGTGGTGGCGAGGTATTGCAGGACACAATAGGCGAGCCAGACCACATCGTCGCTGATGCGGGTGCGCACGCCCTGGCCGGTCGCGCCTGCGGTGACCGGCGGCAACCACCAGTGCTGCACGTCCCCCTCGATGAATTGCCGGCCGGCGGCGCGCAGCAGGTGCTCGCGTGTGAGATCCGGTCTGGCGACGGCCACCGCCATGCCGTCCTGGAGCTGATCTCGAAAGCCGTAGGCGCCGCTCGCCTGATAGAACGCCGATCTCGCCCAGATGCGGCAGGCGAGAGTCTGATAGAGCGACCAACCGTTGAGGAGGATGTCCAAGGAGCGATCCGGCGTTCTGACCTGGACGCCACCTAGAATGGCCTGCCAATGAGCGATGACGTCTTTGAGCGCCGCGTCGAGGTCGGCTGCGCGATAGCGAGTGAGCAATGACCGCGCGGTCGCCGCGTCCTCGGCCTCACCGAGGAAGGAAACGACCTGCATGGTCTCGCCCGGCTCGAGGGCGATCGATGTCCGCAGGGCACAGCACGGATCCAATCCCGCGCCGGCGTGCCCGCTCAGCGGGATCCGCGAGGCCATGGCGGCCGGCATCTCCAGGGTGCCATGGCGGCCGAGAAATTCCCTGCGGTCGGCGGTCCACTGCGATTGGCGTCCGCCGAGATCGGCGAAAGCGATTCTCGAGCCGAAGGTGGCATCCCACGGATTGTGGGCGAACAAGGCGCCGGTGAGCGCATCGAGCTCGGTCACGATGAACGGCGCCGACGTCCCCCGCGCGGTACCGAGCACCCATTCCGCGTACGCGGTGATGGCCAGCCGCCGCGGGCGCTTGGATGTATTGCGGATCTTCAAGAGGGAGATCTTGATGGGGTCGTCCATCGGCACGAACATGCAGAGATCCAGCTCGATGTCGCGCGCGCTCAGCTCGAACCGGCTGTACCCGTATCCGTGCCTCGCTATGTACGTCGCCCCCGGATCGCGGATGGGCGCGGCGGTCGGCCCCCATACCTCGCCGGTCTCCTCATCGCTCAGATACAGCACCTCACCCGGGCGGTCCGCCACCGGATCGTTCGACCAGGGCGTGATCTGGTGCTCGCGGCTGTTGAGCGACCAGGTGAAGCCGCCGCCGTCGGCCGCCACCTGAAATCCGAAATGCGGATTGGCGATGACGTTGATCCACGGCGCGGGCGTCGACTGTCCGGGCCGAGAATCGTCACGTATTCCCGGCCTTGGGCGTCGAACCCCCCGAGCCCGTTGAAGAATTCGAGATCGCCGCCCGAGCCGGCGCCCGACGCCGGCTCGGTCTTGGGCACGCTTCGCGGCGGTGCGGAGACGGGCATCACGGGCTTGCGGATGCGATCGAGTTGGTCGCGAGATCCCGCCGCGCCGGGCCACCAGCACGACTCGCGCGACCGCCGAGAGCAAGTTGCGACTCTGCTCCGAGATGAGGTCGGCGCGAAGCACGAACACCGAGCCGCGCACGCCATGCGCCGCGGACGGCGGCCGCGATTGAGCTCATCCGCGCCTGCGTCTCCAGCGCGTTCTGCAAATCCTGGACATAGGAGGCCGCACGATCATTGAGGATCACCAGATCCACCGCGAGGCCCTTCATCTGCCAGTACTCGTGCGCCTGAAGGAGTTGCCGGGCGATGGCGATATCCTCGATTGCGTCGATTCGCAGCAGCAGGATCGGCACATCGCCCGAAATTCGCTGCGCCCACAATCCCGCGGGCGGCCCGCTGCCGTCGCGAATCGCCGTCGATGGCGGACGCATCGAACCATCGGCATAGAGCAGATGACCTGCCAGGCGTTGAAAAAGACCCGCCTCGGCGGAGTCGATCCCGAGATGACGCAGCTGCACCTGTGCTTGCGTCCAGGCGAGAGTGGCCGCGCGCACGAACGAGTTGGCCTCGTGGTGCTTGTCGAGCAGGTCGAGCACCGCTTCGCGCGAGGACGCGATTCCGGTCCAGAAGGCTATTCGTGCGGTGGTGCCCGCGGTCACCAGGATCCGGTATCGCAGCGCGAATACGGGATCCAGGACCGTGCCGACGGTGCCGGACAGCCGGTGCCCATCCATCACTGCGAGCGGCGATCGGATCTCACGCCCACGGCCCAGGAAGCGCGCCCGATCCGTCTCGATTTCCGGCTCGGCCAAGGCGTTTCCGTCGACGACCGCATGATGCGCCGCCCAGATCTCCGGTTCGTCCGGCGAGCGCTTGCGGCGCGTCGCAAGGAGCGTGTTGCGCTTGTCGACGTACTCCGTTTGCACGAAGAGCTTCGAGAAGGTTTGGTGAGCGGCGTCGGCCGCCGGCGGCGCGAGCACCAGTTCCAGATAGGAGGTGACCTCGATCTCGCGGTCTCGATGACCGGTATTGGCGATCGACAGGCGGCGGACTTCGGCGTCGTCCTCGGGCGACACGACGATCTCCAGCGTCGTCGTGATCGCCCCGTCCGTGCGGATGAATTCCGCCCGATCCTCGGTGAAGGTGACTTGATAGGATTGGGGCTCGACGCCGCAAGGCTGATAGCCCGCCGACCATACGGCGCCGCTCATCGACATCCCGCAGGAAGAGATAGCTTCCGTGATCGTCCCGCGTGACATCTTCCCGCCAGCGTGTCACTCCGATGTCTCCCCATCGGCTGTAGCCGGAACCGGCGCCCGTCAGCATCACCGAGTATCGACCGTTGATGAGCAGATGAGTTTGCGGCAGCGCGTCGTGCGGCGTCGTGCAAACGACGGACGTCGGGAAGTCTCGCCTCGGCGAGCGGTGCGGACGCCCTGACCTCCTGCGCTCGCGGGTGAACCGCCGAGACATCGCGTGGCGCGCGCTCCTGCAAGAGCAATTCGGTCGCTTGAATGCTCGGCTCGGCGTGAAATCGCGCCCGCATCCTGCCGTCGAACAGCACATTGGCGATGGCCACGATGGTCATGCCCTGGTGATGCGCCATGTAGGCCCGAACGATGGCGACCGTCGATCCGTCGGGGACCCGCGAGCGCGTGTAGTCGAGGGCCTCGTGAAAGCCATAGCGGCCGCGCGCGCCGATGGCGGCGAGTCGCTCGAAATTTCGCATGGCGCTTTTCGGGTCGACCATGGCGGCGAGCGCCGTCGCGTAGGGCGCGATGACCGTGTTTTCGCTCAGCCCGCGCTTGAGCCCGAGCCCCGGGACACCGAAGTTCGAATATTGGTAGGTGAGCTCGAGGTCGCGCGCATTGTAGGCGGACTCGGAAATTCCCCAAGGAATACCGAGCTTGGCGCCATAATCGGATCTGCCGCTTCACGATCAGCCGGCTCGTCTGCTCCAGCAGGCTTCCGGCCGGCGCGCGCATGACCAGCGACGGCATGAGGTACTCGAACATGGAGCCCGACCAGGAGATGAGGGCGGCCCCTTTGCCGATCGGCGTGACCGACCGTCCGAGGCGAAACCAGTGGCGGGCCGGAATGTCGTTCTTTGCGATGGCGATGAAGCTCGCCAGGCGAGCTTCGGAGGCGAGCAGGTCATAGCAATTGGAGTCCAGACGTCCCGTCCGCCGTGCAGCCGATCGAGAGGAGCCGGCGCTGCGGATCGAACAGGAAGCCGAACTGCATCTCGCTCGGCCATAGCCGCGCGCCGTCTCCTCGATGGCGGCCAGACGCCTCTTCAAATGATTCGCGACGAGCCGTCGTCTGCAGCGACATCCCGGCGCCAGCTCTGCATGCGAACGCTGCGCCGCTTCGCTCCAGAAGAGCAGCTCCGCGCCCGCCTCGTCGCCCCATTCGCCGGCCAGCGTTCGGACGATGTCGACCAGCGTCTCGGCGAGCGGGACGAGGCCCGCCAATCGTGTCGCCAGATCCGCCGTGTTCGGCTTCGGCGAGCGTCGAGCGCCGCGGCGAGCGCATGCGAGGGCGGCGTCGATCTGATCCGGCGACGTGGCGTGCATCCTGCGGTCGTCGGGAAGCGCTCCGACGTGCCTCGCGCGCGAGATCCAGGGAGTCGCGGATGCCGGCGAAATAACCGATCCGGACGGCGGCGAGTCGATCCACTCGCGGCAAGCGTTCGCGAGTGCGATCAGATGTCCCGCGAGATTGCCGCTGTCCACGGTGGACACGTATCGGGGATCCAGGGCGCGCATATCTCGCGTGTCATACCAGTTGTAGAAATGGCCGCGAAATCTCTCGAGGCGACTCAGGGTCGCGAACGTCGCCTCCAGGCGCTCGACGAAGTCGACGGTCCCCAACCAGCCGAAGTCGCGGGCGCTGACGGCTGATAACAGGTACAGGCCCATGTTGGTGGGCGAGGTGCGGTGGGCCACCACGGGACGCGGGTCCTCCTGGAAATTGTCCGGCGGCAACATCTGATCCTCGGCCGTCACGAAGGTCTCGAAGTAACGCCAGGTTCGGCGTGCGACCAACCGCAAGGCGCGCTGCGTCGCGCCGCCGATAAGGCGAGACGGCCCGCCACGAGCAGGCGATATCGCTGATCCACACCGCGATGGCGGGAGACAGCGGTCCACAGGATCAGGAACGGCGCCGCACAGCCAGCCGTTCTCGCGGTCGGACACTAAGCCGACGAGCAGCGGCGCCGCAAGGCGGCGATCGACCGACCGCGCCCGCCATGCGGCGATAAGCGCTCGGGAAGCGTGAGGCGGAACAGCAGTCTCGCCTGCGCGGCAGTCACCCATTGGAGCAGATTGCGATGGCTTACGAACAAGCGAAACAGCGTCCGGCCGATCGCATCCATCATCAAGGTTGCCTGGTGCGCCAGAAACGTGACGATGAAAGCGGTCTGCGTGACGGCGAGCCAGACATCCTTGCGCAGCGCACGCAGATGGCTGCGAAGCGTGATGCCGGCGCGGCTCGGCAAGATCCCGGCGAACACCGGCAGGAACGCCGGCAATGCGATGGTCGCGCAGATGAAGGCGCTCCACAGCAGAGCGGAGCGTCGACGGAAGCAGCCATCCCGCCAGCAGAGCGGCGACGCCGGCCGGCGCCGACAGCGTGCGCCGCAGGTTGTCCAGCATTTTCCACAGGCCGATCAGCGGCAGCGTGCCGCTGCCGCGATTCGTCGCCCGCCGCATCGCCCCGGCCCAGTATCCAGGGCAGCAGTTGCCAATCCCCGCGAGACCAGCGGTGCTGGCGCGCGGCGGCCACGTCGTAGCGCGACGGAAATTCCTCCACCACTTCGATATCGGACACCAGCCCAGCCCGGGCAAATGTGCCCTCGAAGAGGTCGTGGCTGAGCAACGTTCCCTCGGGCACGCGACCGGCGAGCGCCGCCTCGAAGGCGTCGACGTCATAGATGCCCTTGCCGGCATAGGAGCCCAGGCCGAACAGATCCTGGTACACGTCCGAGGCCGCGGCCGCGTAGGGATCGATTCCGCCCGCGCTCGAGAACACGCGCTGAAACAGCGAGCCTTCGCAGCCCATCGGCAGAGACGGCGCGACGCGCGGCTGCAGCACCGCGTAGCCCTCGACGACTCTGACCGCTCGCCGCGTCGAACCTCGGCCGATTCAACGGATGGGCCATCTTGCCGACCAGACGCCGCACCGCATCCCGCGGCAAGCGGGTGTCGGCATCCAGCGTGATGACGTAGCGTACGTCCGGTGGGCATGACGCGGCGGCGCGCCGCCGACGTCGAGGAAAGTCGTGTCCGGCGCGCCGCGCAGCAGCTGGTTCAATTCGTGCAGTTTGCCGCGCTTGCGCTCCCAGCCCATCCATTGCTTCTGCCCGCTCGCTCCACACCCGCCGCCGATGAAGCAGCATGAAGCGGTCGCCCGCGGGTGCAGCGACCATGCAGACGATTCAGCCGCGCGATGCCCTCGATGGCGACGTCCAGCAGCGCCGCATCCTCTGCGGTCCGCTCCGTCGGCGCATCGGTCCAGTCCGAGAGCAACGCGAAATGCAGCTCGCCATCCGGCGAGGCGAGATAGTGGATCTCGAGGCGCTCGATGTGCTCCCGTATTGATGCCGGCGTCGTCAGCAGCGTCGGCATCACGACCATGGTGCGCAGATGCGGCGGAATGCCTTCGCGGAGCGAGAGACCGGGGATGATCGTGGCGGCCAGGCCGCGCGTACCGAGCGGTTCACGAGCGCGACGGCGGCGTCGATTGACGGCACGAATCCCAGCACGCCGAGAAGGATGAGCCAGGGCTCCCTCACGCCCCACGACTCGAGTACGGTCAGGGGCAGGAGGATGACCATGACGGCGATCATGAGGATGGCGCCGATGTAATCGCGGGCCTTGATGAGTCTGAAGTGACGCAATGCACTCCATCGGGGCGCTCGATAACCCAGCGTGCTCTCGAAGGCGCGCCGCCCGGGTCCGATCAAGTGATAGCCCGGATCGCGCCGTCGATCGGCATCGCCGTCGTCCGCGCCGCGAACGTCGCCCGCCGCCAGCGCGGCGCGGGCGATGTCGAGCTCAGTGTGCTTCGAGCCGCGCGCCATCTGCTCTATCGCCCGGCGGTACAGATCGCGGCTCGCGAAGTCCATGCCGGCGAAGCCGCTCCTCGATCGCAGCACCTCGTCGACCAGACTGACGCTTTCGAAAAACTCCGGCCAGTCGACATCGGAGAGCATTCTCATGCTGGTGATGATATTGCGTACCGTGACGCTCGATGCGCCCTGCCGCTGATGCTCCGCATGCACGATCTCATCCGCCGTGGTGCCCAGCAAGGTCAGCCGGTCATCCAGCCATCGCTCGGGCGGGGGTCGTATCCGGATCCTGATCGCGCAGCCGCAGCACCAGCTGGACGACGAAGGCGGGCGCAAAGCCGCTTGGGCGAGTCGCGGCGCACCAAGGCGTCAGGCTCCGCGGCATATCCGTTCACGCCCAGCAGGCGATCCGCCACGGCGTCCGCATCCTGGCGCGCCGCACGGCTGCTCACGATGCGCGAGGCCGCGCGGCGCAGGTTCTCCACCAGCACGATGCGAAGCGTGATGGCGACCGCCCAGAGCTCACCGATGGTGAGCGGCTGCACGCGCTGATAAGCACGGACGAACAGGCGCAGCGATTCCAGGATCGAAGCGGCTGTCGCTGTGCGCGATCACCGCCCACGCCATTCCGAATACACGAGGGAAGCCGGCGAACGGACCGTCCGCGAGCCGCGGCAATTGACGGTAGAACCCCGGCGGAAGATCGGCGCGAATCTCGCGGATCTGCTCTTCGACGAGATGATAATTGTCCAGCAGCCATTCGGCAGCCGGCGTGATCGAACGGCCTTCGCCCGCCGCTGCGCCGATGGTCCGGTACGCGGCGAGCAGAACGGACTTCGTTCTCCTTCAGTCGCGCATTGAGGGAGCGGCGCGTCGAGCGCTTTCGCGTGACCTGCTGGGCGGCCGCAAGACTCGCGGCATGCTGCTCGAGGCGCTCGCTGCTAGAACAGCTCGGCGCGAAGGATCTCATCATTGGCCCAAGGAGAGACCGGCGACCCGTATAGCGGCACTGTCGCCGGTCCGTCCTGACTAGAGCGCTGTCGTCGGCTGATTTCGGCCGACTCGAGCCTTAACCGCGCGCCGCGATCGAGGCACCGCTTTCATCGCCGATCACCACTTCCACACGTCGATTCAACTGCCGTCCGCCCGAATCGGCGTTGTCCGCGACGGGGAACCCCTTGCCATAGCCTTGAGTGCCCACCCGCGACGCGTCGATGCCACGCGTGATCAGGGCGGACTTGACGGCGTCGGCGCGTTCCTGCGAAAGAGTCTGGTTATACGATTCCGAGCCGACGCTGTCGGTGAAGCCGTCGATCTGCACGCGGCGCTCCGGATGCTCGGTGAGGAATTGCGCCAGCTGGTCCAGCTTGCGCGCGGCTCCGGGATTCAATTGCGCCTTGCCGGTGTCGAACAGCACATCGCCGAGCGTCAGCACCAGCCCGCGCGGGGTGGGCTTCGCCTTGAGTTGATCGACTTCAGCCTGCAGCCGGGCCGCCTGTTCGGTCGCCTGGTCTCGCTGCTCGACGGCCACATTGGTGGCCATGTTCGCGGTATCGACCTGCCGGGTGCGGGCGTCGAGCTGAATTTTGTCGCGCTCAGTGCGGCCGGCCGCAACGCGCGCGTCATCCGCCTTCGCAGCGGCGTGCGCTTCGGCGAGCCGCGCCATCTGGGTGGCAAGGTACGCAGGCTGTGCGATGGCGGGATCGTCGTGACGCAGGTAGGCGGCCTGGGCGACATCCAGCTGTTTCTCGGCCGCCTGCAGATCCACGGCGGCGTATTTGACGACGTTCGGATTTGCCTGCGCCGTTTGCACCTCGGTGCGCGCTCCTTCCAAGGCGGCGTTGGGTTGCGGCACGGACGCGCAGGCCGCAATGCCCAGCGCCGAGCCCACGGATATCAAAATCCTTGTTCTTGCTTTCATGTCAATCTCCTTATTGAGTGGGGGGCGAGGCGCGTAAGGATTCCTGGCGCAGCGTCTGCATGCCTGCGTCGAACTCCGCCGCCGCCTTGTGCGAACGCTGCTGCTGCGCAGTGGCTTCCGCGAGCTCCGCGTCCGCGTTGGCTTGTTCGGCCAACTGCAGGGCGGGCTGAAGGTCCCGATCGGCGTTGGCCTTTTCGGCGCGTGCAAGCTTGTCGCGGGCGGCGGCGAGTTCCACCGGCGCGAATTCCGGCGCGCCGGAACCTTCCGCCCGTTGTACGGAGGCCTTCGCCACCGCGATCTTTTCGTCGGCCGCCGGATTACTGGCGCATGCAGCCAACACGACGGCGCCCGCTGCGAATGCGGCGACGCGCTTCATCAATGTCGATGGTCTCGTACTCATAACAGCACCTGATCCTTGTAGTACCGGCGGCTACCGAGCGAGAACGCCGTGATTGGCGGGGCGCTCGGGCCCCGAGGGAGTGAATGCGCAGAATACTCGCGGGCGACGGGATCGTCGGTGCGCTACCGCACTCAGCCCAACGCGGCGGCTTTGGCATTGACTGCGCAGGCTTCTCGGTCGGTCGCATAGCAGCTGCA
Organism: uncultured Gammaproteobacteria bacterium; assembly: GCA_963730565.1. Classification (GTDB taxonomy): domain Bacteria; phylum Pseudomonadota; class Gammaproteobacteria; order Steroidobacterales; family Steroidobacteraceae; genus Bog-1198. The sequence goes on along the minus strand of CAVSSU010000040.1, from coordinate 27,298 downwards.
AGCCGCGGCCTCGAGTCCGGCACGATCGAGGATCGTGATGTATCCACGGGTGTATTCGATCAGGCCGCGGCGTTGCAGCTCGCCGGCGGCGGCCGTGATGCCGACCCGGCGCACGCCGAGCAGGGCGGAAAGCACTTCCTGCGTGGCGAAAAAGCTGTCCGACTGCGCCCGGTCCTGGCTCATCAACAGCCAGCGGGCCAAACGCGGTTCGATCCGGTGAAACCCGACGCACGCGGCTGAAGAAACGAGCTGGGCGATGAGCGTATGGAGATACCGGTCGACGCAGTGAAGCACTGCCGCGCTATGGGCGAATTCTCCGTGAAAGGCGCGTGCGCTCACCCGCCAGGCCTCCCCCGACCCGAGCACCAGCGCATGCATGGGCGCATTCGCGACGCAAAATGCGAGGCCGGGCCCCCACATTCCTTCCTGTCCTATCATGCCGACCTGCACGACGGGCTTCCCGCCCAGCGTGGCCACCAACGAGATGAATCCGTGGGTCGGAAAATACACGCTTGCGCAGGATCGGGACGGCTCGTCGAGCATCTCTCCCCGGACCAACCGGATCCTATCGGCACGGGCCAGCAATCGCCGGCGCTCCCTCAGCGGAAGCGCGTCTATCAGGCGATTGTCGGCCGCGGCCGCGCCGACCGCTCCTGCCACGGGGATTGGCGCCGGTGACTGGGCCTGATCCGCAAGTCGCTCCATTCGGCGGAGCATGAATAAAAATGCGGAGCGTGACCGTCTGTTAGGATACATAGAGAGCAGATGTGCCATGCGGCATGGGCCGCAGGAGATCCTGAATTGTCCCATCCATCGACGAGAGCCGGGGAACATCGCCATCGGTGACGTGAGCGTCTATTACTTCATGCGCCGCGGCGGACCACCGGGCGGGGAGTCCCTGTCCAAGCGGCGGGCAACTCTCGAGAGCATCGTCGGCAAGGGCGAGCCCGTGATGGAGTCCAGACTCATCGTCGATCATACGGAGGTCGATGCCAACGGCTTTTTGACCGGGCGCGCGAGCGACGACTCGCACCCCGTGCACGAGCTGTGGGCCCAGACCAGATCGCTCGAGTCGAGGGCGAATTCGCGCGACAGCGAAGCGCTGCAATTGGACGATCGTATCGACGCCGAGCGGAAGGGCAGGCTGCGGGCGGAAAGTCGCGAGCTTCGCGATCAGGCTGAAGGACTGAGGAAACTGCTGCGCGCGATCAAGGCCGAACCGGTCGGCCCCTGATGCGGCGTCGAGCCGGGTTCGCAGCGGCGCAGGCGCAGCCGCGAATCCGGCTCAATCAGCGATGGATGCCGGGGCCTCGCCGGGAACTCCGGTCTCGCCGCCGGCAACGCCGAAGCGGTGCTCCTGTTCCGCTCTCACCTGGTCGAGCGTGAGCGCCGTGTTGACCGCGATCACCGCCAGCACGGGGTGGTTGGCATCGCGCGGCAACTGTGCACCGTGCAGGCTTTCCCACAAACGAATCCGCTCCTGCGCCGTATACCGGTCGGAGGATTGCTCGCTCTTCGCCCGATGCCGCTGCGCTTCCTGCTCGGCCTTGATTTCCGCGGCCCGCTCGCGGCATTCGTTTCGGCTCGCTCCGGCCGTCGGAAGTTGCGGCACGTAAATGCGCGTCCACTCAGAGTTCATGATCTGCTCCAGAAGAGGGAGAACTCGGCGCGCTCGCCGACGGTTCCGTTGAATTCGCTGTCTCCGGCGGCTTCTCTTTCTTGAGCCGCTTCTCGTCGTTGCGCTTTTTCTTCTGCTGTTCGCGCAAGTTCTTCTGGTGCCGATAATTGACCCGTGCCATTGTCTCTCCGTGATGTCCTCATTCCGGACCGGAACCGGCGATGGCGGGACGAGTTTCACAGTCTACGCCGCTTTGCGCCGGAAGTTCGCGCTATCTGCGGTCCCTCGGCAGGATTACGACATGCGGATGGCGGCTTTGTCCAGGCACCGTTCGCGCCCTGCGGCGTTGCGCTCAATACTCGTGATACAGGGCCACCTCGTCGATGACCCCGCCCTTCAGATAACGCACCGTGAAGAAGTCGACCATCTCCCGAGTGTCGACGCGATAGACGCGCTCCAAGCCGGCCGTCGTGCTTCTCTCCTCGGAGAAGGCGAGTCGCTCGATCGGTCCCGTTTCGCGCAAGTCGCGGGCCAGCGCTGCGAGCCAGACGTGCGATATCTCGCGTCGTGCGGCGGCGCTCAAGGGTTCGCCGCGCAGCCGCCCTTCCTGGGCATCGTCGATGAGTCTGCGAAACTCGCGCGTCAGCGCCGGGCGCGGGTCGTCGGATGCGTCCTTGAAGTGCGCGACCTCCGGATCGAAGAAGCCGGCGACCGTATGCACGATGCGCTGCACCCGGCACAGCGACAGATTGGTGAGCACGACGACGGTCAGATGCCGATCCTCGTAACGGGCCATGGCGGATTGAAAGCCTTCCCAGTTTCCGTCGTATTCGATCACCGGATGTCCGCGCAGAGAGTTGATCTCCCAGCCGTAGCCGTAGTGAAGAAGCGGCGATCCGCCGTCCTTCAAGGCATCGATGGTCCAGGCGCGGGCGAGCTCATCGTGCGTGAGCACGCTGCCCGCCCAGAGCGCCTGATCCCATCGGGCGAGATCGAGCACGGTGGAGTAAAGGCTTCCGTCCGCGGTCCGGTTCAGAGCGGGCGCGACCCATCCCTGATTCTGGAGCGCACCCGAAGGACCGATTTCGTAACCGGAGGCGCGGTCCGGGATGATATCGGTGTCCGAGATGATTCGCGTGCGCACCATGCCGAGCGGGCGGAAGACGCGGTCCGCGAGCAGGTCGCCGTAAAATTCGCCGCTGACACGGTCGATGACGATGCCGAGAAGCACGTACGCGGTATCGCTGTAGGAGGCGTCGGTGCCGGGCTCGAAATCCAGAGGCAGGGAGGTCGCCAGGCGGATGTACTCCTCCTCCGTGTAATCATGGTGCAGGTCGAGCAGGTCCCGTGCCGGGGGCGTCAGCTGCGCAATGCCCGATTGATGCTTGAGCATGTCGCGCAAGGTCACCGCCCGCCAGCCAGGAGGAATTTCCGGCACATAGTTGGACAGAGGGTCGTCGAGCTCGAGACGATGCTCGCGCGCGAGAAGCATGACGGCGGAAGAGGTGAATTGCTTGCCGACCGAGCCGAGCTGAAACAGGGTCTCAGGTGTAGCGGGCACCGGATGTTCCAGGGTGGCGACGCCGTAGCTCCGGACGTAAAGCGGCTTTCCATCGCGCAGGACGGCGAGCGCGAGGCCCGGAATGCGCTGATCGCGCATCTCGGCTGCCACGTAATCATCCACCGCCGCCAGCTGCGCGGCGAGGCAGGGCGCCGCCGGGATCCCGCAGGCGGCAAGCGCCGCCCATAGCACCCCGGGAAGGAGACCTTGGGCACCGCGCCGGCGCCTGACGTTGCCGTGCACCATGTCTAGCGCAACGCTTCGCGAATGCCCTTGATCACCCCGGGGTCCTTGGCGGCATACCCCGGGAGCTCGCCGATCGCCGCGGCGAACTCCGGGCTGCGCATGACGCTGACCAATCGTTGCACCGACTCGTTCTCGAGCGTGTGCTTGCGGCACACGAACAGGTAGTCTTCGGTCACCAACCGCACGAAATCCAAGTCGAACTGTCTCGCGGCGGCCTCCACGCCGAAACTCGCGTCCGCCATGCCGCTCGCCACATAGGCGGCGACCGCCGCGTGCGTGAACTCCTCGTGCAAGTAGCCGTTGATGCGGGTGGCATCAAGCCCCCGTTGTTGCAGGAGCTCATCGAACAGGCGGCGCGTGCCGGAGTCGGCGTCGCGGTTCACGAATCGCACGTCGCCGCCGACCAGCTGTTCGAGCGACTCGATGCCGAGCGGATTGCCGCGCTTCACCATCAGACCCATCTCGCGGGTGACGAAGCCGATGACCCGATGCTCTGCGGCGATCAACCATTGCTTGGCGGCGGCCACGACCTTGCCGCGCAGCTCTCCCAGAGGCAGATGGACGCCCGCCAGATCGCATGCCCCGCGCGCCAGGGAGGCGAGTGAGTTTTGGTTGCTGACGTAGCGAAGATCGACGTTGAGCTGCGGTTCGAGGGAGGAGAGCAGCTCGCGCAGCTTCGACACGGCGAAACCGTGGCTTGCGTGAATGCGCACGAGCTTGGTCCGTTGCGGCAACACCTCGTTGATGTCGGTCTCGAGCTCCTGCGCGAGATTTTGAAGTTGCGGCTTGAGCCGCGCCTGCAGCCGCTGCCCGGCCCACACCAGTTTTTCGCCGAGGGGGGTGAGGCGTGTACCGCGTCCCTGGTGCCGCTCGACCAGCGGCGCGCCGAAGAACGCGGCCCATTTTTCGATCAAGTTCCAGCAATGCCGGTACGACATGTCGGCGCGGACCGCGGCACGCGTGATTTTGCCGGTGGCCCGGATCTCGTTGAGGAAGTCCAGCATCACCAGCGTCGAGCGCCCATCGTCCTCGCGACGAAATCGCCAGACGGGCTCGATCTCGATGCGGATCAACCCGGGCTCGGGCTGCTGGGGCTTGGCTTCTGAATCGGTCGACATGGGCGTCCCTTTAGATATGCAAACGATGCATATGAATCATAAAGGAAACCGGCTCTCAAGAACATATTCCACAACGGATTTTCACGAGTAATATGCTGTCAACAGTGATGAACACGGGACGATGACATATGATGTTAGACACATATCTAGAGAAGTCCGCGACCACGCCCGAGGATCCGCCGGCGGTGCGCCGGGAGCTGCTGCTGATTCACGGCGTGCGCCGCCCGGCGCAGTCGGGACGCTACTTCGAAACCGTCGATCCTGCCACCGAAACCGTCATTGCGCGGGTAGCCGAAGGCGACGCCGCCGATATCGACGCGGCCGTCGAATCGGCGCGCGATGCGTTCGACGGTGAGTGGGGGCACATGAAGGCGGCGGAACGGGGCCGTATTCTGCTCCGGTGGGCCGATTTGATTCGAGACCATCAGGATGCGCTCGTCGAGCTCGAGAGCCTGGACTCGGGCAAACCGGTCTCCGCCATTCGCCGGCAGGATCTGCCGGCGGTCCTCGACACGTTGACGTACTACGCCGGCTGGGCGGACAAGATCAACGGTCAGGTGATTCCGGCGCGCACCGACGCCCTGACCTACACCTTGCGAGAGCCCATCGGCGTCGTGGGGGCGATCGTGCCGTGGAATTTCCCGCTCATGATCGGCATGTGGAAGATCGCACCGGCGCTCGCCTGCGGCTGCACCGTCGTGTTGAAGCCGGCGGAGCTGACCTCGCTCACCGCCCTCGAGCTCGGCGAGCTCGCGCTCGCCGCCGGAATTCCGCCCGGGGTGCTGAACGTGGTCCCCGGATTCGGGAAGACCGCCGGTGCCGCGCTGGTCGAGCACTCCGCCGTGGACAAGGTGACCTTCACCGGATCTCCCGCGGTCGGCCGCCAGATCTTGAGCGCCGCCTCCGGCAATCTCAAACGGGTGACGCTGGAGCTCGGCGGCAAGTCGGCCAACATCATTTTCCCCGGCGCCGATCTGGATGCGGCCGTCAAGGCGGCAGCCTCCGGCATCTTCTTCAATTCGGGTCAGGTGTGTTCCGCCGGATCGCGCATCCTGGTGCACGAGTCGATCCACGACGAGGTCGTCGATCGACTCGTCGCGCGCGCCGCCGCCATCCGCTTGGGTGATCCTCGCGACAAGGCGACCGCCATGGGCCCGTTGGTGTCGGCGGTCCAGATGCATCGGGTGCTCGAATACGTCGACATCGGCAGGCGCGAAGGCGCGGAGCTCGCCGCCGGCGGCGCCCGCGTCGGCGCCACCGGGTTCTTCGTCGCGCCGACGGTGTTCGCCAACGTCGGACATTCCATGCGCATCTCTCAAGAGGAGATTTTCGGGCCGGTGGCGTCGGTGATCCGTTTCAAGGACGAGGAGGATGCCCTGCGCATCGCCAACGGCACCAAGTACAGCCTCGCCGCCGGGGTGTGGAGCGAGGACATCGGCCGCGTTCACCGCTTCATCAAAGGACTGAAGGCGGGCACCGTCTGGGTCAACACCTACGGCCCGACGGACGTGCGCCTGCCGTGGGGCGGCTCGCGCGATTCGGGATTCGGGCGCGAGCACGGCGATGCGGCGATCGATAACTTCACCGAGCCCAAGGCGGTGTGGATCAACACCGGGCGCTAGCCAACACCGGGCGGTGCGGCCGGTGGCGTCGCGGGGGCTTAACAGCTATAAGTGGCTCCCTGGACCCTGAGGGAGGCGTGAGCGTTGCATCGGCGGACTTTTTTGAGATTGGCCGGAGCCGCGTCCCTGGCGGGTTCGACCGACGCGGCTTGGGCGCGCGCCGCCGCCGGCCCCGCCGGGCCCTCGGGTGATATCACGGCTCTCGCCGCACAGATGGCGGCCGGCCGTCTCAGCTCCCAGAGTTTGACTCGCCGTTATCTCGATCGCATCCGGGAGTTGGACCGTCGCGGGCCCTGCCTGCGCGCGGTGATCGAGACCAATCCGCGGGCGCTTGACATCGCCGCGGCGCTCGACCGGGAGCGCGCGACGCAAGGGCCGCGCGGCCCGTTGCACGGCATGCCGATTCTCATCAAGGACAATATCGAGACCGCGGATCGCATGATGACCACCGCCGGCTCCCTCGCGCTTCAGGGCTGGTATGCGCCCGAGGATGCGCCGCTGGTCGCGCGCTTGCGGGCTGCGGGCGCCGTCATTCTCGGCAAGACCAATCTGAGCGAATGGGCCAACTTCCGCTCGACGCACTCGAGCAGCGGCTGGAGCGCGCGCGGCGGGCAGACCCGCAACCCCCACGCCCTCGACCGCACGCCATCCGGCTCGAGTTCCGGATCGGCGGTGGCGGTCGCGGCACGGCTCTGCGCCGCGGCGATCGGCTCGGAGACGGACGGGTCGATCGTGAGCCCGGCCTCGATCAACGGCATCGTGGGATTCAAGCCCACGGTCGGGCTGGTCAGCGCCCGCGGCATCGTGCCCATTTCGCACAGTCAGGATACGGCCGGTCCCCTGGCGAGGTCGGTTCGAGACGTGGCGTTGCTGATGGGAGCGATATCCGGGCCGGACCCTTCCGACGCGGGCGCCGTGCAAGCGGGCGCCCGGACATTCGTCGCCGATTACCGCCCGTACTTGAATGCCGATGGGCTCAAGGGTGCGAGGCTCGGCATCGCGCGCAAGTTCTTCGCCGAGAACGAGCCGATGAACGCGTTTCTCGACGGCTGCGTCGCCTTGCTGTCGCGAGCCGGTGCGACCGTCGTCGATCCCGCGGATCTGCCGATGCACGGCGAATGGGAGGCGCCGGAGCTCGAGGTGCTGCTCTATGAATTCAAGAACGACCTGAACGCCTATTTGAGCCACCTGCCGGCGGATTTCCCGGTCCGATCGCTGGAGGCGTTGATCTACTTCAATGAGAAGCAGGCGCCGCGCGAACTCGAATTCTTCGGCCAGGAGCTGTTGCGCCGGGCGCAGGCCAAGGGCGACTTGAGCGAGGAGGCCTACCGCAAGGCGCGCGAGACCTGTCTCGGCGCGACGCGGGCCAACGGCATCGATGCGGTGATCGCCGAGCACCGGCTCGACGCCATCGTCACGCTCACCTCGGGCCCCGCATGGCTGATCGACGAGGTGAATGGAGATTCGGATACCGGCGGATGCTCCTCGCCCGCGGCCATCGCGGGCTATCCGCACATCACGGTTCCCGCGGGACTGCATCGCGGGTTGCCGGTCGGACTGTCGTTCTTCGGACCGGCCCTCAGCGAGCCCACGCTGGTCCGGTTGGCTTGCGGCTTCGAGCACGCCGCCTCGCCGCCGCCGTTTCCCGCCTTCCGCCCAAGCGTCGGCAACTCCAAAGGCTATTCGAGATCCGGATAGGGGCCCTTGCCCCCCTCGGCAATGAAGCGGTCGATGCGTGCGGTCAGCACGGGCAGCGGCACCGAGCCGAGTTCGAGCACCGTGTCGTGGAAGGCGCGGATATTGAATCGCTCGCCCAACGCCTTCTCGGCTTTGCGGCGTCCTTCCAGAATCGCATTCTCCCCGAGGTAATACGACAGCGCCTGAGCGGGCCAGGCGATGTAGCGGTCGATCTCCGTCTGGATCTCGTGCTCGGGAAGCGCGGTGTACTCGCGCAGAGTAATCGATGGCGCGGTCCCGGCTCCAGCCTTGCGCATGGATGCCGGTATCGATCACCAGACGCGCCGCGCGCCAGATCTGGTAGTTGAGCATCCCGAAGCGGTCGTAGGGCGTCTCGTACATGCCCATTTCCTGGCCGAGCCATTCGCAATAGAGCGCCCAGCCCTCGCCGTACGCCGACAGATAGGTGTGCCGGCGAAATTCGGGCTGCTGCTTGTGCTCGAGGGCGAGCGGGATCTGGAACGCGTGTCCGGGCGCGGACTCGTGCAGCGTGAGCGCCGTCAGATTGTAGAGCGGGCGGCTCGGCAGATCGTAGGTGTTCAGCAGGAACAACCCCGGGGCCGCCGCGGCCGGCGGTGTAGAACGGCGCGATGTCGTCGGGCACCGGCTGGATGGCGAAGCGGGCGCGCGGCAGGAGGCCGAAGTATTGCGAGGCCTTGCCGTCGAACTTCTTGGCGATCCAGGCTGCGCGCATCAGCAGATCCTGCGGCGGAGTAAGCCTGGAACTGCGGCATCGGCGCGCAGGAACACCAGGAACGCCGGGAAGTCGCCCTTGAATCCCGTCTGCGTGCATGGTGTCGACCATCTCGCCGTGCAGGCGCGCGACCTCCGATTCCCCCAAGGCGTGGATGGCGTCGGGGTCCATGTCGAGGGTGGTGTACTCGCGGATCTTCGCGCGGTAATACGCCTTGCCGTCGGGAAGATCATGAGGCGGCGAGGCTTGATGCGCATCCCCGGCAGATACTCGTTGCGCATGAACGCCAGCAAATCCCGGTATGCCGGCTGCACCGAATCGCGGATGACGGCAACCGCCTGTGCCCGAGCGAGGCTTGGTCCGCGCTCCGCGATTCCCGGCATCTCCTTGAACGGCGTATAGAAGAGGCTCTGCTCGGGGGAGGCCTCGGTGACGGCGGTGATCGAGGCGTCGCGCCCCTTCATGGTCACCTGGGGCGGCGTGAATCCGCGCTTCAACCCGCGCCGCATCTCGTCCATCTGTTCACGGAAGTAGCGGGGGATGTCGCGCATCTGCCCGATCCAATTGCGGTAGTCCCGCGCGTCGCGGAACGGCCGGCGGGCCGTGTAGCCCAGATCCGTCCAGAACGTCGTATCGGAATTCGCGGGCATCTCGTAGTCGCGGAATTGCTGATTCGCGATCAGCGTCTCGATTTGCGGGCGGTAAACGTCGTAGTTCACGTGCTCCGCCGGCGAGAGCTCCTCGCGCTTGGATCGTGTCTAGCTTGGCGAGCGTGTCCTGCCACATCTGCAGGCGCGCCTGCTGCGAGTCCGGATCGACCTTCGGCAGATGATCCTGGATCGGCTTCTGCGAGTCCTCGTCGTCGGGAAACTGCTCCTCGCGCCACTTCCATTCGGCGGTGTAGATGGCCGCGAAGCGCGCGTCCGCGGTCTCCTTCTTCGAGCACGACGCGAGGGTCACGAGCGATGCCGACAACGCAATGGCGAGGACGAGGCGCGAGTGCATGCGCGATATTCCATGATTTGTCATTTTAAACTCTCTCGGGATCGCAGGCCGCAACCGGCGGCCGACGCGGTCCGAGACGCCCGCGCACCCCGTCCCACCAGCCGTGCGCCACGGCGGCCACCTTGGCGAGTTTCGCCTCCTCGTAGAGCACGATGCGTTTGCAGGTGCGCACGCGCCGGCCGAGGCTCTTGAGCGCCCAGGTCCCCCAGGGCAACCCGCCGTACTCCTTGAGCATGATCGTGTCGTTGCGCGCCATGTAATAGCGCCGGTCCGCGGAATGATTGGTGGTCCACTTGCGGACCCCCAGGATCGCATGACGCGTCGACGCTCCGATCGCGTGCGACATGAGCGGCTTTCGCGTCTTCGCCACCCGGTAGCCCAAGGCCCTCGCGCGGAAGCAAAACTCGCTGTCCACATAGTCGATGAAGAAGTCGTCGCGGAAGCCGCCGATGCGATCGAGCGTCGACAGATTGAGGAGCGATCCGGAGGTGATCACGGACTCCACCTCCTGCCACGCGGGCGCCGGCGCCCCGGAGTCGCCGCCCGTCCCCGGCCCATCGCGGGCCGTGTTCGCGGACCCGGCTCGGGCGGGCTCCGCTTCCGGCTTGTGGATGTCGCGAAAGCCCGCGCCCAGCACGGCCAGCCGCGCGGGCTCGGGGAAGGAGGCATGCGCCGCGATCAGCTCATCCACCATGCCCGCATCGAGCACGCTGTCCTGATCGAGCAGCAGCACCCACTCATACCCGAGCACGCGCGCGCGCCGGAGGCCGATATTGAGCGCGCTGGCGACGCCCAGGTTTTCCCGGTTCGACTCGAGCGAGATTCTCGGGTCGCGGGACAATTCCGTCAGCATCCGACGCGTCGCCTCGCCCGAGCCGTTGTCCACGATCACGAGCGCGCCGACCTGTCCCAGCATGCGGTTCACTCTCGCGGGTAGATCGGCGTCCGGATGAAAGCTCACCAGCACGGCGCAAATGCTCTGGGCGCCCGCCGGATGAGCGGGCATTTTGTCCTTCACGACCGCTGGCCGCTCCTGTTGGTTTGCACGCATAATACCCGCCCCGAGGAGACCCCATGACAACTACCAACGCGCCGCGCGTCAGCGGCACGCGGCTCTGGTCGCGACTGATGGAGATGGCCGAGATCGGGGCGACGCCCCAGGGCGGCTGCAACCGGCAGGCGCTGACCGATGGCGACCTCGAGGGCCGGCGACTGTTCGGCCGCTGGGCGGCCGCGGCCGGTTGCACGCTGCGCGTCGATGCCATCGGCAATATCTTCATCCGCCGCCGCGGGCGGGACGACTCGTTGCCCGCGGTGATGACCGGAAGTCACCTCGACACCCAGCCGACCGGCGGAAAGTTCGACGGCATCTATGGCGTGCTCGCGGGACTCGAGGTCATCGAGTCGCTCAACGATCGGGGGATCGAGACGCGGCATCCGATCGAAGTCGCCGTCTGGTGCAACGAGGAGGGCTGCCGCTTTCCGGCGGCCATGATGGGATCGGCCGTGTGGTCGGGTCGGATGCCGCTGGCGGGCGCCCACGCACTCACCGATCGCGCGGGACGCAGCGTGCGGCAGGAGCTCGAACGGCTGGGTGTGGACATCTCCGCGCCGATCTCCCGTCAACCGGTCAAGGCGGCCTTCGAGGTGCACATCGAACAGGGCCCGGTGCTCGAACAGCGCTCGAAAACCATCGGCGTGGTCACGGGCGTACAGCACATGAGCCGGCACGAGGTCATCGTGCACGGGCAGGAGGCGCACGCGGGGCCGACGCCGATGGACATGCGCAAGGACCCGATTCGCGTGCTGGCGGACGTGCTGCCGGCGATGTATGCGACGGCCGCCCGGCACGGCAAGGATGCGCGCTTCACGGTGGGAATCATCGAAACCTCGCCGGGGTCTCCCAACACGGTGCCCGGTCAGCTGCGCTTCACGGTCGATCTGCGCCACCCCGATGGGGCGCAGTACCGATCGCTTCGCCAGGAGATCGACGGCGTGGTGCACGCCGCGCTCGAGCGCCAGGGGCTCGAGGGAAGCATCCGCTGCGTGTGGGAGGCTCCCGGTGTCGAGTTCGACGCCGCGTGCATCGGGGCCGTTCGGCGTGCGGCTGAGGCGCTCGGATGCGATGCCATGGAAATCGTCAGCGGCGCGGGCCATGACTCCTGCAATACGGCAGCCGTCGTGCCCACCTCCATGATCTTCGTCCCGTGCGCCGGCGGCTTGAGCCACAACGAAGCCGAGAGTGCCGCGCCCGCGGACCTCGAGAGCGGAGCGAACGTACTGATGCACGCCATGCTGTCGCTGGCGGATTGAACTGAGGGAGCTCGAGATGGCGATGAGAACATCGATGATGGCCGGCACCGCTTTCTGCGCCTCGATCGGAGGGATTTTGGGGCCCGCGAGCGCGCCGGCCGAAGACGCGCCGGCGCCGGTGCCCGCGCCATTGACCGCCCTGCATTGCGGTCACTTGGTCGACACGGCCGCGGGCACGGTGCTCGGCGCCACCACGATCGTGATCGAGGGCAAGCGCGTGCGCGCGGTGAACGGCGGAAGTGCCCCGGTGCCCGGCGCGACCGAGATCGATCTGCACGATCAGACCTGCCTGCCGGGGCTCATCGACAGCCACGCCCACCTCACGGGACAGACCAGTCCGACCCAGTACGTCGATCAGTTCCATTGGAACATCGCGGATTACGCCGTGCGCTCCACCGTGTACGCGCGGCGCACGCTGTTGGCGGGGTTCACGACGGTGCGCAATCTCGGCGACGAGGCCAACGAGTCGGTGGCCCTGCGCAACGCGATCAACGCGGGGATTCTTCCCGGGCCGCGGATTTTCACGGCCGGTCAGGCCATGGGATCGACGGGCGGCCACGCGGACCCCACCGACGGCTACCGGGTCGATCTCGCGGGAGATCCGGGACCCGGCAATGGCGTGATCAACGGCCCCGAGGACGCGGTGAAAGGGGTGCGTCTGCATTACAAGCTCGGCGATGACCTGATCAAGATCATGCCGTCCGGCGGTGTGCTGGACGAGAGCGCGAGCGGGGACAATGCGCAAATGACGCTCGAGGAGATCCGCGCCGTGACCAGCACGGCGCACGACTACGGTTTCACGGTGGCCGCCCACGCGCATGGCGCGGAGGCGATCCGGCGTGCCGTGCTCGGCGGCGTCGATTCGATCGAGCATGGCACCTTCATGGACGCCGAGGACATGAAGCTCATGGTCGAGCGCGGCACCTGGTACGTGCCCACCATCATCGCGGGAGACTTCGTCGCGCGCCAGTCGAAGGTTCCAGGCTATTACCCGCCGCAGGTGGCCGCAAAGGCGGCGGCGATCGGGCCGTTGATCATGGCGACCGCGGGCCGCGCCTACAAGGCTCATGTGAAAATCGCGTTCGGCACGGACGCCGCGGTCTATCCGCATGGGCAGAACGCGCATGAGTTCGAGTTGATGGTGCAGGCGGGCATGCCGCCGATGTTCGCGCTGCAGGCGGCCACGGTGAATGCCGCGCAGCTCCTGCGCCACGACAAGGAGCTGGGATCCGTCGCGGCGGGAAGGACCGCCGACGTGGTCGCAGTCCCCGGAGACCCCATTGCCGACATCAGCGTCATGAAGCGGGTGAGCTTCGTGATGAAGGACGGGGTCGTCTACAAACTGAACGGTTCGCCGGTGGAACAGGCCCTGTAATTGGAGGCCCCCGCGGGGGGCGCCCCCGCAGGTAGCGCTCGCAGGGCTGCCCGCGGGTCGGCGGCGGTATCGTCAAGCGCGCCTTTCAAAATCCGTGATCAGTGTACTTAACCTAACCCTCCGGGACCCCTAATCTGCGCGGCATGAGAGCTGCGTTCGAGTCGGCCGATGCTGCAGTGCAGGACGAAGGGATACCCGCGGATGAGGCGGAGCGCCTGGTATCCCTGCATCGGCTGGGTCTGTTGGACACGCTGCCTTCACCGGCTTTCGATGGGGTCACGCGGCTGGCGGCCGCGGCGCTGCGGGTTCCGCTGCTGTTGGTCTCGTTGGTCGACCAGAATCGCGTTTGGTACAAATCGCGCGTCGGTTTGACGCTGCGCGAGAGCCCGAGGATGGGCTCGTTCTGCGCGGAAGCCATCCTGCGGCGCGAACCCTTGAGCGTGCGCGACGCCTCCGCCGATCCGCGGTTCGCGAAGAACATCCTGGTTTCGGGCCCGACCCGGATCCGCGCCTATCTCGGCATCCCGCTCTTCACCCGCGACCGTCAACCCGTCGGGACCCTGTGCGCCCTGGATACCGAGGCGCGCGAGTTCGGAGAGGTCGAGCGGGTGGTGCTGTCGGAGTTCGCGAAGATCGCGGAAGAGCTCCTGGCCTCCCAGGAAGTCTTGTCCAAATCCGACGGCGTTTTGCAGTACGCCATGGAGCGCGAGAAGCTGTTCCGGGAGACCTTCGAGCAGGCTGCGGTCGGCATTTTGCACACCTCGCTCCACGGCGCGATCTTGCGCACCAATCAGTGCGCGTGCAGCGTGCTCGGCTACAGCGCCACGGAGCTGCGCGAGCTCTCGTTTCGAAATCTCACCCATCCCGATGACTTTGCGAAGAACGTCATCGAGTTCAAGCGCGCCCTTGCAGGGGACATCGAAAGCTACCGCCTGGAGCAGCGCTTGCGCTGCAAGAATCAGAGTTATCTGTGGGCCGCCGTGTCGGTGACCTTGAAGCGGACCGCCTCGCGGCAGCCCGATTACAGCATCGTCGTCATCGACGATCTGTCCGTGCAAAAGCAAGCCGAAGCCGATGCCTTGAAAGCCCGCGATGCCGCGGAGGACAGGCTGGCGCAGCAGTCGATCAAGCTCAAGGAAACCGCGGACGCTCTGGTGAGCCAGGGCGCGCGAGCGGTGGAGGCGGGAGAGGCGCTGCGCGCGGCGCAGGAGGAACTGCGCGCGGCCCGCGAGGAGCTGCGCTCGACGCAGGAGTCGCTGCACTCCAGCCAGGATTCGCTGCACTCCAGCCAGGATTCGCTGCACTCCACGCAGGAGTCGCTGCACTCGACTCAGCAGGCATTGCTCGACGCCCAGGCGTTGCAGCGCGAAGCCCAATCCGCGCTCCAAGCGAGCAATGCCAAGCTCGTGACCGAAACTGCGACGGACGCGTTGACCGTTCTTCCCAATCGGCGCTCCTTCAGCCGCCGCAGCGAGCAGGCCGCCCAGGCCCTGCGCAATTCGAAGAAGCCCTACGGCCTCATTCTTCTCGACTTGGACGATCTCAAGCAGATCAACGACCAATATGGTCACGACGTGGGCGACGAGGTGCTGCGCGCGCTCGGCAATATCCTGAACTCGCAGCTGCGCAATTCCTCGGACATGGCGGCACGGCTGGGCGGGGACGAATTCGGCATCCTCTGTTTCGGAGATATCAACGAACAGACGTTGCACGACGTGGCGGAGCGGATCCACGTTCAGATCGGCAAGGAGCCGCTGGCGACCCCGAAGGGGCTGCTGCGATTCGCGGGCAGCTTCGGCCTGGCGCTCAGCATGCCCGATGATCCCGACTGGAAAACCCTGTACGGCCGCGCGGATGCGGCGTTGCGAGAGGCGAAGGCCGCCGGCAAGGATCGGATTTCCTTCGGACGCTCGCAATCGAAGAATGCGACGGCGCGCTTGAGAGCGCTCTCCGCCCCGCCCCTCGGTTCCCCGGTCTAGACCGCCGCCGCCGCTCTATCCCGCCGTCGATTGATGGCGTCGCGCAATTGCGCCGCGGCCGCTCGAATGGCTTCGCTCTCTGCGCCGCCCGCATAGATGATCGCGCGCGAGGAATTGATCAAAAGCCCACCCCCGGCCGAATCGAGGCCGGCGGACAGCGCCTCGTCGAGGTCGCCGCCCTGCGCGCCGATTCCCGGCACCAGGAACCAGAGCTCCGGGTGTGCCCGGCGCAGTTCCGCCATCTCCGCCGGATACGTGGCGCCGACCACCAGCATCAGGTTCCGATGCGTGTTCCATCGTGTGGCCGCGCGCGCGGCCACTTGGGCGTACAGCGGCATTCCATCGATCAGAAGGTCCTGGAAATCCCGGGCGCCTGGATTGGAGGTCCGGCACAGCAAGATCGCTCCGCGGTCGGGGCGGACCAGAAACGGCGCCACCGAGTCCTCGCCCATGTACGGACTCACCGTCACCGCATCCGCACCGTAGCGATCGAACGCCTCGCGCGCATAGGCCTCGGCCGTGTTGCCGATATCGTTGCGCTTGGCGTCCAGGATGACCAGCGCCTGCGGTGCCCGGTCGCGGATGTACTCGATGGTCGCCGCGAGTTCGTCTTCCTTGCCGAGCGCGCTGTAGAACGCAATCTGCGGCTTGTACGCCGCCGCCACGCCGCGGGTTGCATCGACGATGCGCCGGCCGAAGGCCAGAAAGGGTTTGGGGTCGCGGCTCAAGTCCGGCGGCAACTTGGACGGGTCGGGATCCAGCCCGACGCACAGCAGACTGTCCGCGGCGATCCGGGCTCGATCCAGGCGTTCGCGGAACGTGAGCGACATGTCGCAATGATAGCGGGCGCACTAGGAGTATGCTTGACGCCATGAGCACGGTCTTGTCAGCGAAGCCGCGCGGCGGTCAGCGGTTGGTGCTGCAGCCGCCTGCACGCCGTACTGCACGGCATACCAGTCGAAGCATTCTGAAGCGTTTTTTCGCAATCGCCGACGCCTGGGAGCTTTCGCCGTTGCAGCAGTGCCGGCTGCTCAAGATTCCCTCGCCCCAGGTGCTCGAGCGCTACCGCCTCGGCCAATCGCCGCGTCTATCGGCGGTGCAGCAAGAGCGGGCTGCCCTGGTCGCCAACATCCATAACTCCCTGTCCCCTTCGGCGGCCAACACGGATCGGGCCTGGGCATTTCTGCACACGCCGCAGAGCAATCCACCGTTCGGCGGCGACAGCCCACTTTACTTTATGCTGGAGAAGGGACTTCCCGCGATGCGCGAGCTGGCCCGTCTCTTGGTGAGGGAAAGCGAGCCCCGCTGAAGCGCATTCTCGCGTTATAATACCCGGCTGTTCGAATGCGAATGTGGCGGAATTGGTAGACGCGCCAGGCTTAGAACCTGGTGGGGTAACCCGTGCGAGTTCGAGTCTCGCCTTTCGCACCATCGCCCGACCCATAACGAGGAGCGACATGCAGGTTTCCGTGGAAAGTATCGGCAAGTTGGAGCGCCGCATGCAAGTGCAGGTGCCCGCCGAGCGCGTCAGCGAGGAGATCGCGACGCGGCTCAAACATCTGAGTCGCACCGCGCGGTTGAAGGGCTTTCGGCCCGGCAAGGCCCCGCTGACGGTGATTCGTCGCCAGTTCGGCCAACAGGTGCACCGCGAGGTCATCGGTGAGCTGATGCAATCGAGCTTCGCGGAGGCGGTGACCCAGAAACAGCTCGCGCCGGCCGGAAGTCCGCGCATCGAGCCCAAGTCCGTCGACGAGGGGCAGGACCTCACCTACGTGGCCACCTTCGAGGTCTTCCCCGAGGTTGCGCTGCAGCCGGTGAACGCGCTCGCCATCGACAAGGTGACGGCGGAGGTCACCGAGGCCGACGTGGACGCGATGATCGAGCGGCTGCGCAAGCAGCAGACCCAATACACCGCGGCGGCGCGCGCGGCGGCGGCGGGCGACAAGGTCACGATCGATTTCCTGGGCGCGATCGACGGAGTGCCGTTCGACGGCGGAAAAGGCGAGAACGTGCCCATCGTGGTGGGCGAGGGCCGCATGCTCGCGCAGCTCGAGCAGGGTTTGGTCGGCGCATCTTCCGGGGACACCCGCGAGATCGGCGTCGACTTTCCCGCGGATTACCGCGCCGTCGAGCTCGCCGGCAAGCACGCGGTGTTCAAGGTGGACGTGAAGAGCGTGGAGGAGCCCTCCCTGCCGGCGGTCGACGAGGAATTCTGCGCCGTGTTCGGCGTGACCGAGGGCGGCGTGCCGAAGTTGCGCGAGGACGTGGCCGCCAACATGCGGCGCGAGCTCGACCAGAACCTGCGCAACCGCAACAAGACCCAAGTGCTGGAAAAGCTCTATCAGGCAAATCCCGTGGATGTGCCGAATTCGCTGCTCGAGTCGCAGATCCGGGACATGCAGGTCGACGTCATGCGCCGCACCGGCGCCAAGGACGTGTCGCAGGCGCCCGCCCGGGAGCCGTTCGTCGAGCCGGCTCGGCGCCGGGTGGCGCTCGGACTCCTGATCAACGACATCATCCGGCGCGAAAAGCTCGTGCTCGATCCCGCGCGCGCCAATGCGCGGCTCGATGAGATGGTGTCGAGCTACGGTGATGCGGCGGCCTTGAAGCGGGCCTATCTGCAGAACGCCGATGCCATGCGCCAGGTGGAAAGCCTGGCGCTCGAGGATCAGGTGGTCGACTGGATCCTGGCGCACGCCGAGGTGCACGAGAAGCCGTCCACTTTCAAGGAGCTGATGAATTTCGAGGGCTAGCGGGGTCCGCGCGCCTTGAAAAGGCGTGCCCGGTCCTCAACGTGATGTTTCGCTGCGTCCAAACTTAAAAGGCTTGCATTCAATGACAACCCGAGCACTCAATTTGGTTCCCATGGTGGTCGAACAGACCGCGCGCGGCGAGCGCGCCTACGACATCTACTCGCGCCTGCTGAAGGAGCGGTTGATTTTCATCGTGGGACCGGTCGAGGACTACATGGCGAACCTCGTGGTGGCTCAGCTGTTGTTCCTGGAGTCGGAGAACCCGGAGAAGGACATCGCTCTCTATATCAACTCCCCGGGAGGCTCGGTGAGCGCCGGCCTCGCGATCTACGACACCATGCAGTTCATCAAGCCGGATGTGAGCACGATCTGCATGGGCCTCGCGGCCTCGATGGGCGCGGTGCTTCTGGCCGGGGGAGCGGCGGGCAAGCGCTACTCGCTGCCCAACTCCAAAATCATGATCCATCAGCCGTCCGCGGGCTTCCAGGGACAGGCGTCGGACATCGACATCCATGCGCGGGATGTGATGGAAACCAAGGAGCGGCTGAATCGCATCCTGGCCAAGCACACCGGCCAAACGATCGAGCGCATCAAGCAGGACAGCGACCGCGACAATTTCATGAGTGCCGAGATGGCCAAAGCGTACGGATTAGTGGATTCCATGCTTGAGAAGCGCACTGAAATACCTGCAAAGTCTTAATGTTCGCTTAATCGGCCCCGCCGCGGCCCGAATCGGGCCCCTGGGGGGCATTCGCCTGCGGATCGGCCCCGGGCGGAGCCGTGTTATGTCCCCCTTGAGAGGATCAACGAGGACCTCGGTCACAGCCCGGGTGCTGCGATCTTTGCGCATGGTCGGCCGGGTGCTATATAGTCGTATCGTCGTCGCGCCCTGCCTGCAGAGGAGCGCGGCCAATTTGAGGGCAGCATGAGCGAAGATTCGCGCGGCAAACATGATGACGGCAAGCTGTTGTATTGCTCTTTCTGCGGAAAGAGCCAGCACGAAGTTCGAAAGCTGATCGCCGGACCGTCGGTCTTCGTCTGCGACGAATGCGTCGAGCTTTGCAATGACATCATCCGGGAAGAGCTCGAGGAGCGCGCCGAGCGCACCCGCGACAAGCTCCCCAAGCCCCAGGAGATCAAGAAGGTTCTGGACGAGTACGTGATCGGTCAGGAGCGCGCCAAGCGCGTGCTCTCGGTCGCCGTCTACAACCACTACAAGCGGCTTCAGACCCGCGGCTCCGAGGGCGGGGTGCGCTCCAGGGACGAGGTCGAGCTCGCCAAGAGCAACATCCTCCTGATCGGGCCCACCGGGTCCGGCAAGACGCTGCTCGCCGAGACGCTCGCGCGGCTCCTGAACGTGCCGTTCACCATCGCCGATGCCACGACCCTGACCGAGGCGGGCTATGTCGGCGAGGATGTCGAGAACATCATCCAGAAGCTCCTGCAGAAGTGCGACTACGATGTCGAGAAGGCGCAGACGGGCATCGTCTACATCGACGAGATCGACAAGATCTCGCGCAAGTCCGACAACCCCTCGATCACGCGCGACGTGTCGGGCGAGGGCGTGCAGCAGGCGCTGCTGAAGCTGATCGAGGGCACCATCGCCTCGGTGCCGCCGCAGGGCGGCCGCAAGCATCCGCAGCAGGAATTCCTGCAGGTCGACACCACCAATATCCTGTTCATCTGCGGCGGCGCCTTCGCGGGCCTCGAAAAGATCATCATGAACCGCACCCACAAGAGCGGGATCGGTTTCATGGCGGAGGTGCGTGAACAGAACGCGCGGCCGCACGGCAATGACGTGTTCCACGACACCGAGCCCGAGGATCTGATCAAGTACGGCCTGATTCCGGAATTCGTCGGGCGCCTGCCGGTGGTGGCGACCCTCGAGGAGCTGGACGAGGATGCGCTGATTTCGATCCTGCTGCAGCCGAAGAACGCGCTCACCAAGCAATATCGCAAGCTCTTCGACATGGAAGGCGTGGAGCTCGACTTTCGCGAGGATGCGCTGCGCTCGGTGGCCCGCAAGGCCATGCAGCGAAAGACCGGCGCCCGCGGTCTGCGCACCATCCTCGAGAATGTGCTGCTCGACACCATGTACGACCTGCCCAGCTTGCGCAACGTGCAGAAGGTGGTGGTCGACGAGCAGGTCATCGAAGGCCAGACCAAGCCTTATATCGTCCATCGAACCGAGGAGACTCGTTTGGTGGCCCCGGTCGAGGAACAGCGCCGCCCCACGGGCTCGGACCATCTTTGAGCGGAACCCGGAGCGATAATCACACCCTACAGTCCGGCTTGAAACTCATGAGCGGCGGCCGCATCTATCGTGTTCAGGCTGTAATCCGTGCCCTAACCAGAAGGCGAGCCTCGTGAGCGACGAACCCGTAATCGATATCCCCGCCACCGTTACGATGCACTCGGGCATGCCCGTGCTGCCGCTGCGCGACGTAGTGGTCTATCCGCACATGGTGATCCCGCTGTTCGTCGGCCGGGAAAAGTCCATCGTGGCGCTGGATCTGGCCATGAAGGCCGACAAACGCATCCTGCTCGTGGCGCAGAAGCAAGCCGACGTTGACGACCCGAAGGGCGAGGACCTGTACCGGGTCGGCACCGTCGCCACCATCCTGCAATTGCTGAAACTTCCCGACGGCACGGTCAAGGTGCTGGTCGAGGGCGTCGAGCGCGCCACCATCGACAAGCTGGCCGAAGGCGAGTTCTTCTCCGCCGAAGTCACCGCGATGCCCGATCTCGAGCGCTACGAGGAGCGCGAGATGGACGTGCTCACGCGCTCCATGATCACGCAGTTCGAACAGTACGTTAAACTCAACAAGAAGGTGCCGCCGGAGATCCTCACCTCCCTCGCCGGCATCGAGCAGGCGGGGCGCCTCGCCGACACCGTCGCCGCGCACATGTCCCTGAAGCTCTCCGAGAAGCAGAAGGTTCTGGAGATCCCCGACGTGCGCAAGCGCCTGGAGCACATGCTCGCCGTGATCGAGGGCGAGATGGACGTGCTGCAGATCGAGAAGCGCATCCGCGGCCGCGTCAAGCAGCAGATGGAGAAGAGCCAGCGCGAGTACTACCTGAACGAGCAGATGAAAGCCATTCAGAAGGAGCTCGGCGAGCTGGACGAGGCGCCCAACGAGATCGGCGAGCTCGAGAAGCGCATCAAGGCCGCCGGTATGCCGAAGGAGGCGCGCGAGAAGGCGAACTCCGAGCTCGCGAAGCTGAAGCTCATGTCGCCGATGTCGGCGGAAGCGACCGTGGTCCGCAATTTCATCGACTGGCTGGTCAAGGCGCCCTGGAAGAAGCGCAGCAAGGTGCATCTGGACATCGCGGCGGCCGAGAAGGTGCTCGAGGCCGACCATTACGGCCTGGAGAAGGTCAAGGAGCGCATCGTCGAATACCTGGCCGTCCAGCAGCGCGTGAAGAACCTGCGCGGCCCCATCCTCTGCCTGGTGGGCCCTCCCGGCGTGGGCAAGACCTCGCTCGGCCAGAGCGTGGCGCGCTCGACCAATCGCAAGTTCGTGCGCATGTCCCTCGGCGGCGTGCGCGATGAGGCGGAGATCCGCGGCCACCGGCGCACCTACATCGGCTCGATGCCGGGCAAGATCATCCAGAATCTCGCCAAGTGCGGGGTGCGAAATCCGCTGTTCCTGCTCGACGAAATCGACAAGATGTCGACCGACTTCCGCGGCGACCCCTCGTCCGCGCTGCTGGAAGTGCTCGACCCCGAGCAGAACAGCACCTTCAACGACCACTACCTCGAGGTCGACTTCGACCTTTCCGAGGTGATGTTCGTGTGCACGGCGAACAGCCTGAACATTCCGGCGCCGCTCCTCGACCGCATGGAGGTCATCCGCATCCCGGGCTACACCGAGGATGAGAAGAGCAACATCGCGCGCCGCTACCTGTTGCCGAAGCAGGTCAAGCAGAACGGGCTGAAGCCCGACGAGCTGGTGCTCGGGGACGATGCCATACAGGACATGATCCGCTTCTACACCCGCGAAGCGGGCGTGCGCAACCTCGAGCGCGAGATCTCCAAGATCGGCCGCAAGGCGGTCAAGCAGCTGCTGCTGCACCCGGCCGAGAAGACCATCACCATCGACACCAAGAATCTCGACAAGTATCTGGGCGTGCGGCGCTTCCGCTACGGCAAGGCCGAGGAGAGCAACCGCGTCGGCCAGGTCACGGGCCTCGCGTGGACCGAGGTCGGCGGCGAGCTGCTGACGATCGAGGCGGCGGTGGTGGCGGGCAAAGGCAAGCTCACGCATACCGGTCAGCTCGGCGAAGTGATGCAGGAATCCATCCAGGCGGCCATGACGGTGGTGCGCAGCCGTTCGGCCATGCTCGGACTCGAGACCGATTTCTATCAGAAGCCGGACGTGCACATTCACGTCCCGGAAGGCGCGACCCCGAAGGACGGCCCGAGCGCCGGCATCGGCATGTGCACGGCGCTGATCTCGGCGCTGACCAAGATCCCGGTGCGCTCGGATGTGGCCATGACCGGTGAGATCACCCTGCGCGGCGAAGTGCTGCCGATCGGCGGCCTCAAGGAGAAGCTGCTGGCGGCGCATCGCGGCGGCATCACCACGGTGCTGATCCCCGACGACAACACCAAGGATCTGACCGAGATTGCGGACAATATCAAGGAAAAGCTCGATATCCGCCCGGTGAAATGGATCGATGAGGTGCTGCAGGTGGCGCTGACCCACATGCCAGCGCCGCTCCCGACGCCCGAAACCAAACCGGCGCCGGCCATCGAAGGCGAGAAGCGCCGCCGCAAGCCCAAGGGCGAAGTACACGCTCACTAGCGGGCGCCACTAGCCAAGGGATGCGGCGTCGAGTAGACTTCGGCGCCTCTTCCAGGGGGGTGCTTAGCTCAGCTGGTAGAGCATCGCCTTTACACGGCGAGGGTCGGGGGTTCGATCCCCTCAGCACCCACCAGCATGCGGAGTGGTAGTTCAGCTGGTTAGAATACCGGCCTGTCACGCCGGGGGTCGCGGGTTCGAGTCCCGTCCACTCCGCCATTTCCCTGACGAAGAGTCCCGCGCGAGCCGCAAGGCCGCGCTCGAGGGTATGTAACGGGTCAGGGTGAGCCAAGGGTTCTAGATCATGCTGCAGACGATTCACGACAAGCTGAAGGGATGGTTGGCGGGGGTGGTGCTCGGAGCGATCGCTCTGGTGTTCGTGTTCTGGGGCATCAATTGGACATTGAGCGCGCCCAACTACGCCGCGAAGGTCAATGGCGTCGAGATCGCGAGCAACGACGTGCGCGAGGCCTATCAGCGCCAGCTCGCGCAGGCCGAGCGCCAGTCGAACGGGTCGGTCGACGATGCGCAGCGCGCCGCGATCAAGAAGCGCGTGCTGGACGACTTCGTCAACGGCGAGGCGCTCGCCACGCGCGCGGACCAGCTCGGCTACCGGGTGAGCGACCGGCAGGTGCTCGATGAGATGGCTCAGTACCCGCAGCTCCAGGTGGACGGCAAATTCGACTACGCCTACGCGCTGTCGGTGCTGAAAGCTCAGGGCCGATCGGTAGCGCAGATCGAGAACGCGTTTCGCCGCGACGTGAAGCTTCGCGAGCTCGACCAGGCGATCAACGCGTCGAGCTTTGCGACCGCCACCGAGGTCAAGCGCTTCCTCGCCCTCACACGGCAGCAGCGCGAGCTCGCCTGGCTCACGCTGTCGGCGGCGAAGTACGCGGCGGAGGCGACCCCCGACGATGCCGCCGTCAAGGCGTACTACGACGCGCACCAAGCGCAGTACATGACTCCGGAGACCGTCAATCTGCGCTATGTCGAGCTGAGCCTCGCGGAGCTCGCCTCCAAGGTCACCGTCGACGACGCGCAGCTCAAGAGCTACTACGAGGAGCAGAAGGCGAAGACGCCCGAGCGCTACGTTCAGCCCGAGCAGCGCCGCGTGAGCCACATTCTTCTGCAGGTCGCGGATCCGAAGGACGATGCGGCCGTCAAAGCCAAGGCCGAGAGCATTTTGAAGCGCGCGCAGAGCGGCGAGGATTTCGCCAAGCTCGCGACGGAGTTCTCGCAGGACCCGGGGTCCGCCCAGAAGGGCGGCGATCTCGGCTGGGCGGACCGCAAGGCCTACGTGGCTCCGTTCGCCGACGCGGCTTTCGGCATGAAGGAGGGCGAGATCAAGGGGCCGGTCAAGACGCAATTCGGCTATCACATCTTGAAGCTCGAGGGCATCCAGCCGACCGCGGTCAAGACCTTCGAGCAGGCCAAGGACGATCTCACCGCCGAATACCGGCAGAGCGAGGCCGAGCGCCTGTTCAGCGATGCGCAGGACCAGCTCGCGGACGCGGCGCTGCAGAACACCGCGGACATCGACGTGGTCGCCCGCAAGGCGGGGCTGACGGTGCACGACATCCCGAATTTCAGCCGAACGGACGGCGGGGGAGACCTCGAAGGCGCCGGCGGTGCTGGAGGCTGCCTTCAGTCAGGATGTGCTCGATGGGCGCTTGAGTCCGATCATCGAGATCGAGAAGGGCCGCGGCGTGGTGCTGCGCGCGACCGATCACGTGCTGCCGCAGCAGAAGCCGCTGGAGGCCGTGCGCGCCGACGTGGTCGCCGCCTGGAAGAAGGAGCGCGGCGCCGAGCTCGCCGCGCAGGCTGCGGCCGCGGCGGTCAAGCGGCTGACGGCCGGGGAGTCGTGGGACAGCGTCGCGAAGTCCCTGGGGCTCGACCGCCGAAGCGCCGAAATACGTCGCCGCGAACGGACCAGGCGGTGCCGCTCGACGTTCGCAAGGACGCATTCGACGGGCCGAAGCCCGCGGGCAAGCCGGTCTATTCCAGCGTGCCCTGAGCAACGGCGATGCGGCCGTGCTGCAGGTGAGCGCCGTGCGCGAGGATCCGAGCGGCGATTCGAAACAGACAGGACGCGGAAGCTCGGCGCGAATTCGCGCAGGCCGCCGCCGCCGCCGAGGCGCAGGCGTATGCAGGTGGCCGCACGGGCCGACTCGTCGGTGACCTTGAATCCGCAGGCGCTCGATTAGGCTTCGGCGCCCCGGTGTCCGCGCTGCTGCACGAGTTCTCGGACTGGTATTTGTCCGCCCTGTCGCCAGGGCGGATATTGGCTCATCGCCGGGCTCATGGCGCTCGAGAGCACGGTCGTGCCGATCCCGAGCGAGACCATCATCCCGCCGGCCGCCTACCTCGCCCATACGCGCGGCGGGCTGTCCCTGGTCGGCGTGGTGCTGTCCGGAACGGCGGGGTCCTGGGTGGGCGCGGCGCTGATGTACCTGGCCGCGCGCTGGCTCGGGCGCCCCTTCGTCATGCGCTTCGGGCGCTATGTGGCGCTGCCGCCGTCGAAGATCGAGCTGGCCGAGACGCTGGTCCGCCCGTTACGGCTGGGCGGGCGTGTTCTTCTCGCGGTTGCTGCCGGTGATCCGTCACCTGATCGGGATTCCGGCCGGCGTGCTCGAGTGGGATTTTCGCTGGTACTCGGCCGCGACCCTGGCGGGGTCGCTGCTCTGGTGCTCGGTGCTGGCGTGGCTCGGCGCCACCCTGGGTGATCATCCAGAGCTGCTGCACGGCTCACTGCATCGATTCGCGCTGCTGGTGCTGGCGATGGCCGCCGCGCTCGGCGCGCTTTACTACCTGTTCGTGCACCGGGCGGTTTCGCGCCCGACGGCGCCCTGAGCGGCAGCAGGCTGGCTTCAGCGCGGGCAGCTGCGACGCTGCGGCTAGCTCGAGACCTTGCCGCTCGGGGCGGCGGCGGCGGTGTTCCGATCGGCAGCTTGGCGAAAATCGCCGCGGCGGCCGCATTGATCTTGGCCTCGGCGTTGGCGCCGCGCAGATCCGACGCATTCTGGCTGACCGCGCCGTGCCAGATGGCCTTGTGAGCGCGGGCATCGAAGATGTCGATCGCAATGCGGGTCTCGTCCTCGACCCACGGGCCATCGTAGCCCCAGCCGCCGAAGCCGCCGTAGCCGCGCGCCCCCAGCCGTAACCCACACCCCAACCGACGCCCCAACCCGGTCCCCAGCCGCCGTAGTAGTCGTTGAATACCTGCCGGGTGCCGATGGCGTAACCGACCACGCAGTCCGCGCGCCGGGCCGTCCGCCCGGCTGACGCCACGCGCGGCCATGTTGCCCTCGATGGCGCTGCGCAGCCGGTCGGCGTTCAGGGGATTGCCCCAGGCCCCCGGTTGGCCCGCGTTCACCGTGTGCTCGCTCGCGAAGGTGTACGTATGGCAATTCGCCACGGAGTAGGCCGGATTCACGTCGGTGGCGACGCGCAGGGTGGTGCAGGCTCCGAGGGCGAGCGCAACGCCGGCCGCCGCGAAACCGCGAATCATCACACTTCTTGACATAACCTCATCCTCCGAAGACGTGCCGAATCCTGAGCCATGATCCCACCATGGTTCAACGGGTAAGGGCTCGGCGCGTTGACAGCCGCGGGCCTCGAGCTCATGAGTCCGCGGATTCGCCCGCGAAATTCATCGCCACCGAGTTGAATCCGCCGTCCACATAGGTTATTTCGCCGGTGATTCCGGCGGCGAGGTCCGAGCACAGGAACGCGGCGGTGTTGCCCACATCCTCGATGGTCACATTGCGCTTGATGGGCGAAACGGCAGGCGACATGCGCCAGCATCTTGCGAAGCCCCGGGATGCCCGCGGCGGACAGGGTCTTGATCGGCCCCGCGGACACCGCATTGACGCGGATGCCGAGCGGCCCCAGATCCGCGGCCAGAAAGCGCACGTTGGCCTCGAGACTCGCCTTGGCGAGGCCCATGACGTTGTAGCCCGGGAGCGAGCGCATGGCACCGAGATAGCTCAACGTCAAGATCGCGCCGGCGCGTCCCTTCATGAACGGCAGCGACGCCCGGGCGAGGGCGGTCAGGCTGTAGCTCGAGATGTCGTGCGCCACGCGGAATCCCTCGCGGCTGCGTGGCTTCGATGAAGGTGCCGCTCAAGGCCTCGCGCGGCGCGAAGGCCACCGCGTGCACCAGGATGTCGAAGGCGTCCCAGCGGGTCTTCAGGTGCGCGAAGCCGCGCTCGATGTCCGCATCGTTCGCCACGTCCATCGGGAAAGTGAGGTCCGATCCCAGGCTCTTGGCGAGCGGCACCACGCGATCGGTCATTCGTTCGATGTGCGAGAACGCAAGCTCCGCGCCCTCGCGATGCATGGCCTGAGCGATCCCCCAGGCAATGGAGCGATCCGTCGCGAGCCCGACGATGAGCGCGCGCTTACCCTTCAAAAAACTCATTGCTCACCCTTGTTGATGGCTCGAATCGATGTACATGACGAGCCGCTGCCCG
>CAVSSU010000039.1:0-141373 GCA_963730565.1 uncultured Gammaproteobacteria bacterium | reverse complement strand
TGTTGACACCTTGACTCATCGTATTGCTATTGAGCGAGCCGGGCTACGAAGCGTACATCCAGACGGTCCGCGGCTTCGGCTACCGCTTCTGCAGTCCCACGCAAAGTGTGAGCTGATCGACTATTTCGCGTTTCACGCGACGTTCGTGGCGTAAGTGCCTTTTTTGTAAACAAATCTTCTTCCGTGAGTCATCGCTTCGTCACAAGAAAGGCCGAATCTGACGCCCCGAGGTCCTTTGACTTCGGAGGAAGGCATCATGGTCGAGCGAAATGTACCGCCGCCGCTCAAATTGAGATCGGTTTTCATCTCGGACGTCCATCTCGGGTTCAAGGGCTGCAGCGCCGATCTGCTGCTCGATTTCCTGCACAACGTCGAGATGGACACGCTATTCCTGGTCGGCGACATCATCGACGTCTGGAGCATGAAAAAAACCATGTTCTGGCCGCAGGCCCACAACAATGTGGTGCGCACCATTCTGGGCAAGGCCAAGCGCGGGACCAAGGTGATTTTCGTGCCCGGAAATCACGACGAAGTGTTCCGTGAGTTCGACGGCGCCGTATTCGGCAATCTGGAGATTCATCGGGAATACGTGCACGTCGCCGCCGACGGCCGGCGGATGCTCATCCTGCATGGCGACGAATTCGACAGCGTGGTGAAATTCAGTCCCTGGCTCGCGAAGCTGGGGAGCAGCATCTATGACGTGCTGCTGGCCGCCAATCCGTACATCCACTGGTTCCGGCGCAAGCTCGACTTGCCGCATTGGTCCCTGTCGGCCTATCTCAAGAACAAGACCAAGTCGGCGCTGCAGTACATCGGCAGCTTCGAGGACTCCGTCGCGCAGGCCGCCACCAAGCGCGGCGTGGACACGGTGGTCTGCGGCCACATCCACCGCGCCGAGATGCGCGACATCAACGGCATTCGATATTGCAATGACGGCGACTGGGTGGAAAGCTGCACGGCGCTGGTCGAGGATATGAATGGTCAGCTGCGGATCATCGACTGGCCGAAGCTCAAGGAAACGATCGAGGTGCCGTCGGCTCTTCCCGTCGAGCACGCCGCGTGACGCAAATGCCACCCAGTCTTCATACTTCTGTCAAATCGGGGCGCTCTAATTCGCTCATCGAAGCAACCGTCATGAGCGATGTGTTAGAACCATGGAGTCATCCTTGGCATGCCCTTCAGCGCACACTGGCGAAGGCCTTCGGCGCCGATGCGGCGGCGTACCTGCCGGCCGGCGATCGATCGATGGGCGGCGAAATCCGGGCCGCGGACGCCGCCAGCTGGCTGGTGCGCGCGCGCAGCGCCATGGCCTCGGCCGCGGCGTTCTCCACGCCGCGCTAGCGCGACAGCCGTCCGCCGCGCCCGATTGGCGTGCGGCAGAGCTTGCGTCCCAGGCCCGTGCTCCGGTGTGCGTGCGCCCTGCGGCTGCCTTCGATCCACTTCGTCGAGCCCCCCACCGGCGCGGGCCCCTTCGCGGGGCCCTTCTTTTCCTACCATCCACCTTGAAAGGTAACGTCGCATGAGCAGCCTCGATTTCGACCTCGACATGCAAATGAACCATCTGGAGCACGAATGGCGTCAAGGGTACGAGGCGAGCATCGCCGCTCGCGCGGAATACCAGGCGCTCGCGGCCAATCGCAAGACCAAGGCGGCGGCGCTGGATGCGGCTCGCGAACGGCTGGATCGTGCGGAGGCATTGAAGGCGAAGATTATGGTAAAGATCGAGCGCCTCGAGGAGCGGTTGCTGGGCGCGGATTGACGATCGACGGAGACCCCATGTCCCTTCACATCACCGGCGGTGATTTCGCCGAAAATCTGCTCGAGCGGCGCTGGTTTGCCTCCATGGCCGCGGCCCGCGCGAAACAGGCGGAGTGTGAGGCCTTGCTCGAGGTGGTCGCAATTGCCAGGGCATCCTGGCGCGACTCGCGAGCGGAGCTCATGAATCTGGAGGCGCTGCGCGACGCCCTCGGGGAGAAAATGGCGGAGCTCGCCGCCGAGCGTGCCGCGCTGCGCGAGCTGTTTACGGACGAGGCCGACGCGGAGAATCGCGGGCCTGAAGCCATGAATCCATCCAAGCGTTTGGTCGGCGGCGTGAGTGGGATTGGCGAGCCGACCCAAGCCGCCGATCGGGACCCGTCTTTGACCTGACCCTGCCGCCGCTCCGCAGCCGCTAAGGCAGCTGGCGCGTCGGCGGCTTCTCCGCCATCTTGCCGCCCGCTTGCGCCTGGAGAGGGAAGTCAAGGAAAACGTCGCGTACCCGGCGGGCAGCGAGTACATAGAGCAGCAAGAATGCGTCGACGGTGATGGTGCAGACGGTTGAGAAGAGCTCGCCGTCGTTCTGGGGCACGGCATATAGCTGAATCGCCGGCAGCACGATGTCAGTGCCCGCAGCAACCGCCAGAAATACCCGGCCGTGCGCCCAAATCCATCGCACGGCCCTCGACGCGGCGGGGACCCGTCGAAAAAATGCGTACAGGAGCGGCGCGGCCGGGATGGACGAGATCACCGTATCCGGCCGCCAGAGACTGCGCATTACCGCGGACACGTTCGCGTCAGCACCCGCAAAAAAATGCGCCAACCTCATCGCGGGCGGCAGCACCAATGCCCTGGATAGAAAGAGGATGCCGATCCACAAAAGCAGCGGAGGTTTCAGGCACAGGTCATGGTCATAGCAGGACTCCGGGTAAAGAACCCGAGTGTCGCGGTGGAGCATGCTGGAAGCCTGTGGTATGGAGCGATGCGGGCCGAGGAGAGTATTCGCAGCACGTTACAGCTGTTCGATGAGTCCAAACGGCGCTCAGGCAACGGGCGCCCGCTGCGATACCCGACCATCATCTGTCCGTCACACATCGCTGAGATAGTGATCGGCCATGTGTGGAATTCTGGGCTTACATAATTCGAACGGCGTCGCGCCGCCCGGTGAGCGCTTCGCGGCCGCACTGGATCGGCTGCGTTCGCGCGGTCCCGACGACTCGGGAATCTGGCACGATGAGCGCGTGGTGCTGGGTCACCGGCGCCTATCCATCGTCGATCTGTCGCCCACGGGTCGACAGCCCATGGAGTCATCGGACCGGCGCTACACCATCGTCTTCAACGGCGAGATCTACAATCATCGCGAATTGCGCCCCCTGCTGAGCCCGCTCAATGGCTGGCGCGGCACGTCCGACACGGAGACGCTGCTCGAGGCCTACCGCACGTGGGGCGTCGGTTGCCTGAGCCGGATCAATGGCATGTTCGCGTTTGCGATTTGGGATCGCACCGAGCGAACGCTCTTCGCGGCCCGCGACCGGATGGGGGTGAAGCCCTTTTACTATACCGAACGCGGCACCGGCATCGCGTTCGCTTCGCGCCCCAGTGCATTGACGACCTTGCTCGACGACGGCCTGGACATCGATCCGGAGGCGTTGCGGGTCTATCTCGAGCTTGGATATGTGCCGTCGCCGCTGTCCTTCCACCGGAGAATTCAGAAGCTTCCGCCCGCGCACTACCTGCTGAGCGACTCACGTGGAACCCGACGGGTTCGCTATTGGGATTTTCGCTGCATCGCGCCGGAGCGGTCCTGGTCGTCGCGCAAGGAGGAAGACCTCATCGAAGAGCTCCAGGCACTGATATCGGACGCGGTGCGACTCCGTCTCATGAGCGATGTGCCGCTCGGCGCTTTCCTGTCCGGGGGGGTCGACAGCGCTCTCATCGTCGCCGCCATGAAGTCTGCCGGTGTGGCGCATCCGAAGGCGTTCACCATCGGCTTCAACGAGCCTCGCTTCAACGAGGCGCCGGCGGCCGCAAAGATCGCCGAGTGCCTCGGCATCGATCATGTGGTCGAAATGCTGGATGTGAACGACCTGCTCTCGCTCCTTCCCGAGTACATCGAGCAATTCGACGAGCCGTTCGCGGACAGTTCCGCGTTCCCCACCATGGCGCTCGCACGCCTCGCTCGACGTCACGTAACGGTCGCCCTGAGCGGGGATGGGGCGGACGAATTATTCGGCGGCTATCATTACTATCCGTTGATGACCCGCATCAGCCCGGTGATGCGCTGGCGCCGGCCGTGGAGAGGCCGAGTCCAGAAGGCCTTGCGCATACTTCCCGGCCATCGCGGCAAGCTTCTCGCGGGAGCCCTCGACTCGAGGGGCAACATCGCTCTGTTCAATTATTTGCGCAGCAGCGGCAAGCATTTCCCAACTCTCATCAGCAGCGATGTGCTGCCGTCGACCTCGGGCTCGGAAAGCTGGTTCGAGCAGTTCGCGGCGGAATTCGCCGTCGATCTGCCGGCCGCGGAGACAGGCATGCGCCTCGACGCGGGCATCACGCTGCCAGGCCTGTTCCTGCAAAAGGTCGATGTCGCCACCATGGCCTTTTCACTCGAAGCCCGTTGTCCGATGACGGACTACCGGCTGGTCGAATGGGCGATGCGATTGCCGGCGGAATACAAGATACGCAACGGACAAACCAAATATCTTCTGAAGAAAGCGCTGTGCAAGCATCTTCCCCCGGAGCTCGTATATCGGCCCAAGATGGGATTCGGAGTGCCGATTGCCCGCTGGCTGCGGGAAGATCCCTTGCGGGAATGGGCGCAGTCTCTGGTCCATGATGATGGCTTGATGTCCAAGCTGCCGCTCGATCGCGTGCGCGTGCGCGAGCTGCTGCGCCAGCAATCCAGCGCCAAGGGGGAGTCGCATCCGCTGGTATGGAGCTTGCTCATGCTGCTCTGCTTCGTACAGCGCTACGATAGCCGGGAGGCTCTGCCCGCCATTCCTTATCGAGAAGTCGCGTGAGCGCGGCCATGCACCCGCGCAAGCGGGTGTTGTTCTTGCTCACGGAAGTGTTCGCGAACGGCGGTATCCAGCGCTTCAACAAGACGCTGCTCGCCGCCGCTTCGGAGTATGGCGTGAGCTGCCATGTGCTCACCTTGAACGACCGCACGACCGAGCCGGCCCGGTTCCCGGATGTCACGGTGACCGCATTCCGCGGCGATCGCAAGCGATTCGCGTTCGCGGTCCTGCGCGCGCTGTGGCTCGGCAACTACGATTGCATCCTGGTGGGGCATATCAATCTTCTGGGTCTCGCCGTCGGCGCACTGTTGCTCATGCCGTTCAAGAGGAGCGCCAAGGTCGTGCTCGTCGCGCACGGCATTGAAGTCTGGTACGGCATTCGTCGAATGCGGCGGACCGCACTGACC
Source organism: uncultured Gammaproteobacteria bacterium (assembly GCA_963730565.1). GTDB lineage: Bacteria > Pseudomonadota > Gammaproteobacteria > Steroidobacterales > Steroidobacteraceae > Bog-1198. The sequence goes on along the minus strand of CAVSSU010000039.1, from coordinate 136,194 downwards.
CTTGTACACCGGATTCTCTGCGTCAGCCGGTACACCCGGCAGCGCCTCCTCGAGCAGGTGCCAGCCCTCGAGCCCGAGCGGCTGACGATTTTTCCGAATGCGCTGTCTGAAACCTGGCGAGACGCCGTCGGGTTGGAGGCGGGTCGTCCGTTGCCGGGCCGTTTCATCCTATCGGTCACCCGCCTGGAGCGAGGAGATCGATACAAGGGCATCGTGACGGTCATCGAGGCGCTTGCCATGCTCGAGGATACCTCGCTGCACTATTGCGTCATCGGTCACGGAGACGATCTGCCATTCTTGCAGCAAGTTGCGCAGCGTCAGGGTGTCGCGCAGCGCGTCCATTTCCTGCGGGGGGTGAGCGATGCGGAGCTGATCACCCTCTATGGCCGGTGCGCCGCCTTCGTGCTCCCCAGCGGCAAGGAGGGCTTCGGCATCGTGTTCCTGGAGGCGATGTATTTCGGCGCACCGGTGATTGCCGCGGCGGAGAAGGGCGCGCTCGATGTGGTCCAGGACGGCGAGACCGGCCTCCTGGTCCGCTTCGGCGATACCGTGGCGCTGAAAGAGGCCATCGAGCGGCTGCAACGCGACTTCGCCCTGCGGGAGCGGGTGATCGCGCGGGGACGTGCGACGGTGACCGAGGGCGGTGCATTCACCTTCGCCCGCTTCGCGCGCCGTTATGCGGACGTTCTCGGAATCCCTGAGCCGGACCCGTCATGAGCGCCGTCTCGGTGCTGATATTGACGCTGAACGAGGAGGGCAACCTCGCCGAATGCATCGATTCGTGCGGCTGGTCGGATGACATCGTCATCTTCGATTCCATGAGTCAGGACCGAACCGTGGAAATCGCCCGCGCCAAAGGCGCCCGGGTGTTCGAGCGCCGCTTCGACAACTACGCCGCGCAGCGCAATGCTGCGCTGACCACGGTTTCCTACCAGCATGAGTGGGTTCTCATGGTGGACGCCGACGAGCGGGTTCCCCCGGATCTGGTCGCGGAGATGCAGACCGCCGTGGCCGCGGTGGGAGACGAAGTGGCGATGTTCCGGATGCGCCGCAAGGATTACTTTCTCGGCAAGTGGCTGCGTCGAAGCAGCGGCTATCCGAGCTGGTTCGGGCGCCTGGTCCGGCTCGGCCGGGTTCGCGTTGAGCGCGAGGTTAACGAGGAATACATCGCTCAGGGGAGGGTCGAACACCTACGAAGCACATCCGCATCACTATCCTTTCAACCGCGGAATCGCCTACTGGTTCGAACGGCATAATCGATACTCGACCGCAGAGGCGGCTGCGAAGCTGAGCCTGCATCGCAGCCGGATCGATCTGGCCGCACTGTTCAGAGGTGACCCCATCGACCGGCGGCGCACCCTGAAGCAACTCCTCTACTACGTGCCGCTTCGGCCCCAGATCGTTTTCTTCTATTTGTATATCATCCGCTTGGGCATCCTGGATGGCCGGGGCGGCCTGTATTTCAGCCGGATGCGCGCCACCTACGAAATGTTGATCGATTTGAAGGTGGTGGAGGCCCGTCGCCGTCAGCAGGGGTCTCCGGTCTGAGTCGCCAGAAGATGGGTCCAGCGATCCAGAGCTCGCTGTCCGGTGTAGCGCTCCCGGTAAAGCCGCAGGGCGTTTTCGCTCAAAGTCGCGCGGCGGTGAGGGTCGGATTTGAGCTCCGCGATGTGCCGAGCAAGCTCTGCCGGCTGCCCGATCGCAACGCCGAGACCCGCTCCGGCCGCTTCGATGACACGCGCAACTTCCCCATCGGGGTCGCCGATGAACAGCACCGGACGCCCTGAGGCGAGAATTCCATAGAGCTTGCTCGGCACGATCAGCCCCTCGAGCGCCGGCAACAGGCTCAACCAGTGCAGGTCGGCCGTCGCCAGGGTGTCGTTGAGCGAGGCCCGGGGCTGCAGGGGCAAAAATCGGAAATTGGCAAGATCGCGATCGAGCACGGCCTGCTCGAGCGCCGTCATGCCGGCGCCCGCGCCAATCATAAGAAATACGATGTCCGGATCCGCGCGGCACAGCGAGGCGGCCTCCAGCAGGGTCGCAAATTCGTGCGCCCGGCCGAGGTTGCCTGAATAGCCCACCACGAATTTCCCCATGAGCCCGAGCCGGGTACGGAGCTCGCTCGGAGCGCGCGCCTCCGGTGCGGCCTCCGCGGCCGCCCAGTTCTCGATGATACAGAGCTTCGCCGGCGGTATGCGCCGCGCCAGGAGATCTCGCATCCGCACTCCGAGCACTACGTTGACGGCGGCGGCGCGCAAAGACATGTCACGCAGTCGGCGCAGCCCGGCGTCGAGCCACGCGGGAAGCGGATTCGCGCCGAGCAAGGTGGCGATTTCGGGGAATACATCGTGCAGCCAGTTCACCAGGCGGGCCTGCTTGAGGACAGCGACCGACGCCGCGACCAGGGAGATGAGTGGCGGGTCGGTTTCCGCGACCAGGGTATCGCCGCTGGAAACGAGGAGCAGCAGTCGAGCGGCGCTCGACGCGTAGAAAGTTGCGTAGTCGATCGCGCGACCCGCCAGGTGGCCACGGCCGAAGCGGGTCGTCCAGACCCGATGCACCGTAACCCCGCGTACCCGCTCCAGCGGCGGCAGGTTCGCATCCGCGCGCTCGTATCGCTGGCGCGAGCACACGACGTGCACGGTGAAGCCCCTGTCGGCCAGTCCGAATGCGAGATCCGACAGCATTTGACTGGTTGCCGACTGATCCGGAAAGAAGTAGCGGTTCACGAACACGATCTTGCGGGAAGCGGAGGCGGCCATCGAGTTCATGGCGCCTTCAGTGGCGAGCGAAAGGGCGCGCCAGCGGCTCGCCGACGAAGAGTCCCTGGCCGGGCATCTTGACGCTTTTCCAATACGCTTCGAGGACCGTTTCGCCCGACAGGTAGTGGCGCATCAAGACCCCGATATCGGGAAACTTGCCGGGCAGATTGCAGGGCTCCGATACATTTCCATAGGACGCGGTTGCACCTTGACGGAGCCATTCGAGGACGGAGGTCTGGCTGCCGCCGCTGAGCACCCCGGCGGTGGAAGTCAGGTGGTCGGCGACCGCACCGGATTCGAGGTGGATCGTCATGCAGCTCTTCCACGGCGCTGCCCCGGTGAAATATCCGATCGCCCCCGAGACCTCGCCCGCGACCGGCGCTGATAGCTCCACGACGCTAAGCCGCCCGCCGAGTGCCGACTCCACGTCGGCATAGGTGGCGGCCCGCACATTGCGGTTGCGGTCGGAGGTGCGTACCAGGTAGAGCGTCCCGCGCGGGGCGCTGCGGTCGGAGGCGATGCCGCGCTCGATCACCGCCCGCGCCAAGGCCTCATCGTCGCTGGGGATCAACATCGCGGGCAGCCAGCCCACTGTATCCGCCGGAAGCCATCCATCCTCGTCGTAGAGCGGATTGGGCGCGGTCGCCGAGCAACCGGGCTCGCAGAACGCCGTGCGGTACCCGGCAGCCATCGCCGTCGTGACGGACATGCATCCCACCGCGAAGGGCCGCGACCATACCAGCGCGAGCGACTGCACCTCACCGGGCAGCCGGTCGATCGCCTCTTGGCGGACCCGGACGAAAGCCTCGGGAGCGATCACGTTCGCCTGTCCGAGATGAATGCCGAGCACGTTGGCGTCGGGAACCGCCCGCTGCTTCGCGTAAAGCCGCGCAATCGCCTGTGCGGGGCCGTCGTCGAGGTTATACAGCACGCCCAGACGGTCAGGCCCCAGGCCTTGTGGCCTGGCGCGACCCGCGAGGGCGAGGCAAGTGATCGATAGCGCCAGCAGCGCCATCGAGCGCGCGACAGCGCCGCTCAGCCGCAATTCCCGACCGTATCGGCGTCGGGCGAGGTCACGGCGTGCCGGCTTCCGAAGAGCGGTATCGCGCCGCTGCGCTTTCGATCCTGCAGCACCAGCTGCAGGACGACCAGGTCCACCGCCGGGAGCTGCTCGGCGAAGGCATACACCAGAGCCAGATCGCAAAGTTGGTTGATCAGACGTGGAATTCCGCGGGTGCGGGCGTGGATGAGAGCGACCGCCTCCGGGTGGAACAGCGCCGAGTCGCCGCCGGCGACCGTGAGGCGATGAGCAATGTAGGCTTGCGCCTCCTCGAGAGTCAGGGCACTCAGATGGAAATCGACCGAGACCCGCTGCGCGAACTGCTCGAGCGCCGGTTGCTCCAGCTTATCGCGCAGCTCGGGCTGCCCGATCAGGAAAATCTGCAGCGCCAGATCCTGCTCCGAATTGACGTTCGACAGCAGGCGCAGCTCCTCCAGAATCGAAGTCGACAGATTGTGCGCCTCATCGACCACGAGCACCGTCCGGCGTCCCTTGCCGTATTCCTTTACGATGAAGTCGATCAGCGCTTCGTATAACGCCGTCTCGGAGGCCACGGTGGTCACGACGCCGAGCGCGGCCGCGGCCCAAGGATGAATCGAGCGGAACGCCGCATGAGTATTGCTGATCAGCCCGACGGTGAATCGGCCGTCATGCTGGCGCAGGAAATGGCGCAGCAGTGTCGTCTTGCCGGAGCCGATCTCGCCGGTGAGCACGCAAAAGGGCGCCTGCGATTCGAGCGCGTATTCCAGCATGGTGAGCGCTGCCGCATGTTCGCTCGACGGGAACAGGAAGGCGGGGTCGGGACTCATCGCGAAAGGCTTCGAGCGAAGGTTGAAAAAGCGCTCGTACATGGGTCAACCGTACGCCGACTTGCTGCCGGTCGCCTTGTTGAGCACCGTACCGACGATCGGAGTCTTGCGCAGCAGCTCCATGCAACGAATCAGGTCATCCCGGCGCGTGGCACGTTCGGCCACCACGACCAGGGCGCAATCGATCTGCGGCAGGAACGCCAGGGCATCGTCCGCGCCCAGCACCGGCGGCAGATCGAAAACGACGATGCGTTCCGGATATCGTCCTTTCACGTCCGCGACCAGCGAGCGCCCTTGCGGGCCCGCCAGCGCTTCGGAGGAATGCTCGAGCGGCCCACGGGCAGGCAGCACCACGAGGCGATGGAACCCTTCCGGGTGGTAGAGACATTGTGCGATATGCGCCTCTCCCCGAAGTACATCGTCGGTGCCGTACTTTGGCTCGATGCCGAACATACCGGCAATCGCGGGACGCTTCAAATCGCAGTCGACGAGGAGAACGGTGTGATGGCGGTCGCTTGCCAGGCTCACGGCCAGATTGACCGCAGTGGTGGTCTTGCCGTCGTCATTGCCGGGGCTCAGCACCGCTAGCGAGCGCCAGCCGTGCTCATCCATGCGCTGAATCACTTGCGTTCGCAACATGCGGAAAGCCGCCGCGGCGGGCTCGCGGCTTGAGGGATTGATGATGCGGTTCGCTTCGAGGAGCTTGGGTTCGGCCTCGAACACCTGAGTCTCGGTGTAAACGATGTCCATCGGCACCGGCGGCAGCATTCGTGGCCCGTGGGGCGGCATCTCCACACCCGCGCCCACGCCCGCGTTGAGATCTCGCTGCTGTCGCGCCATATCCAGGGCTTTGCGTATTCGGTCCATGATGGCTCAGGCTCCGAAACGTTGGGCCAGCGCAGCCCACACCACATCGAGCGGCCGAACGAAGAAATGCACGATGCAGAGCGTCAAGATGAACGTCACGGCGAACCCCGTCCAGGCAAAGCGCACGTTGCGCCGGTGCCGACGATGCTCCGCCACGGTGGTAATGGTCGGAATTGAAGCGAGCGGCGGGACGCTGAGCAGTTGTCGGATCTCATCGGATCCCCGGACGGCCGGATCGAGCGTGTCGCGGACGAACAGCGCACCGAACCCCAGGCCGGCGCTCAGCATGAAACCTGCCGCCAAGATCAAGAAGCGATTGGGGGATATGGGCTTTTCCGGAGGCAATGGCGGCTCGATCATCGTGAAGCGCTCGCCCTTGCGCTCGATCTCGAGATTCTCGGAGACCTGCACCTCGCCCTGCTTCGCCCGAAGCTCATCGTACTTGCGCTGGGCGGTTTCCAGCTGACGGGCGAGTTCATGATAGTCCCGTTCGACGGCCGGCTCGCGGGCGAGCCGGCGGTCGTAGTCTTCCAGCTTCGCCTTGAGCTGATCGCGCTTGTCCTCCGCGCTCGTCTTCTCGACGGCCAACGCATCGAGTTGACCCTTCACCTGGATGTAGACCGGATTATCCGCACTCGATTGCTCGATTTGCGCGGTGCTCACCGGCGGATGCGCCTGGAGCTCGCTCTCCAACTCGCCGACCAGATGGGTCAGGCGCACCACATCCGGATGATCGGGGCTGTATTTCTCCTGTGCGCGGGCGAGTTGCGCCCGAGCCTCCTCGAGCCGACGAGCGGTATCGCTCGTCGATGTGTCACGCACCTTCGAATGCTCCGCCTGCGACTCTTTTTCGAGCCCCGCGATCTCGCGCTCTGTGCTCAAAACATCCGGATGGTCCGGTGCGTAGCGCGCCTTGTAGTCGGCGAGCTGTGATCGCAGCGCCTTCAGCCGATCGTCCACTCCCATGACCCGCTGGCCGGTATCCGAGAACACCTGCGATGTCGGATTCAGCTGTGCCAACTGAGCGCGGAGCAGCACTTCCTGGGAATCGAGTGCCGCGATGCGATTCTCCGCATCGTGCAATTCGAGCTCGGTGCGATCGCTCGTCTGGACGTTGAGCTGGGCCAGATCAGGGAGGCTGTCCTGGTGCTTCTCCTTGTACTCGGCAAGCTTCTTGTCGAGTTCCCGGATGCGCTCCTCCTGCTTGGCCGTTTCCTCGGCGAAGAAAGCCGTGGTCTGCTCCGCCATCTGGGTGCGGGAGGTCAGATTCTCGTTCAGATACAACGTCGTGATCTCGTTCGCCACCTTCAAGGTGAGGTCGGGTGAGCGATTCTGGTACGACACCGTAAACGCGATGGTAGCCTCGGTCGGCCGTCCACTGCGGGGGTCGATCACGTCGGCGCTGACCATCTTCAGGGCGATGTCGCTGCGCATCTTCTGCAGCAGCACTTCGCGGGGCTTCGATTCGCGGATGTCGGGATAGAGATTGTAGCGATCGATCAGCGACATCAGGTTCTGAGTGGTCATCACCCGCTGGCTGATGATCTGGACGCGCTGGTCGGCGAAGGACGTGATCGCCGAACGTACGAGCTCCTGGGGTATTTCCTGCTGCTCGATCAGGATGGTGGCGGCCGCGCGGTACGTGGGCGGCCATTTGAGCGCGATGGCGATGGTGAGCAGCGCCCCGAGCCCGAACAGGACAAAGAACGTCAGTCGCAGCCGCCAGTAGCTGCGCACCTTGTCCAATAATTTAGGGGTTGCCGACGATAGGGTGGAGACCTCCATGCTACAGATCCTTCCGCGAGAATTGCCGCGAGATCTCGAGGTTCACGCCGGTTGAAGCGCCGCTGACCGAGGGGGAGCCGTACACCTGTACCACCTTGTTAGCCTGCAGCGTGAGCGCCCATTGCTCGGTCCACTGCCATTTCGCGGAGACGGCCGCGTTGTAGTACTTGCGATCGAACGAGTTGCCCCCGCGGATCCCGGGGTAGGTGTTGGTCTGCCAGCTGGCGCCTGCGCTGTACGACCAGCGCTCTGAGAAGGCGTAATTGGCATTGGCATTGACGCCTTCCTGGAGCGTCAGGTACGCGAACCCGGTCGGTGCCAGCGATCGCAACGCCCCGACATCGAGGGAGAAAGCCTCGCCCTGGCGAACCAGATCGGCCGAATACACAGTCCCTGTTTGGGTCGAATCGAAGACGCTCAGAAGATACTTGCCAAAGATGAAATAATTGTATCGGTTCTCCGCCCGGGAATATCCCAGAGTGGTTTTCAATGTCCAGATCTCGCTCAGCTGGCGGTCGAAACCGAGTTGCAAGCTCGCGCTGTTGCTGTCGCTCACATCATTCAGCGCTTCGTACCGGCCGGCGCTGCCCAGGAGGCGAAACGTATTCCTTTCGCTCTCGAGAACCGCGAGCGCTGGTAAGAACGTCGTGTAGCGGTAGTCGACCAGCGAGCCGAGCACGCCAGTCTCATTGTTCTCCGAAAGCCCGGTTGGCGCTGTGGTCTGCCCGAAAAGCGCGCGAGACGTATTGGCCCCCAAATTCGCCTGAAGCCGTTCGGTGAGCAGGTCCTGCCAGTTGACGCCGAGGGTTGAGGTATCGCGCCGAACTCCGACCCCGTTCGAGAGCTCCCCCGCATACAACAGCGATGAATCGCGATAGAGCGACGCGGATACGCTGATCGAGCTCCTCTCCGTCTCGAACCGGGCGAGGCTGTCCAGGTGGAAGAAGTTGGAGGTGATCGCCGAATAGCCGCTGGCGTTTCCGTAGCGTATGTTGGGCGTGACGGCGAAGTGAAAGTCATCCGAATCGTAGTTCACGGGGGCATCCAGCAGAAGCGCACCGTTCGATTCGGATCGAACGTTACCGGCAACCAACTCAGGATTCGAGGTGTATTGACCGACCAAGCCGATTAACGGCTGGGTGCTCCATGGCTCGGCAACTAACCTGGTGCTGGTGGATAGGGCGCTCACGGCGAATATGGCGGGTAACAGTGCCCTCACGGCACGATTACCGTGTCTCCGCTTTGTAGAAGGACGTTCTGCTCGAGATGACGACCCCTGGCGACATCGCCATAGCGGAACCGAATCGAATTCTGCAGCGAACCGTCGCGATGCAGCACGCGAATCTTGTTGGTGCTCGCGAAGGGCGTCGCGCCGCCCGCGAGACTCAAGGCCTGCATGACATCGGTAGGCCTGAGCAGGGGGAAACTTCCCGGCTTGTTGACCTTCCCGATGACGAAAATCTGATTGCCGTTGGGCGCCTTGACCGAGACAGTCACGACCGCATCGGGAATGAGCTTGCGCACGCGCGCCTCGAGCAAGACGCGAAGCTGATCCGTCGTGAGCCCAGCGGCCTGCATATCCCCGGCCAGTGGGAAGGACAGGCCGCCGTCGGGCCGTATCAGGACCTCGCTCTGGAGGTCCGTCTCCTTCCACACGACGACCTGCAGCACGTCCCCGGGCTGCAGCTTGTAGCCCACCGGGGAGGCAGGGACGTCAGCATGTGCCAGCGCGAGCGACAACAGCACGGTGAGCACCGCGCCGCATAGAAGGCTTATCCCACGCATAAGGTCGTCGCCAAGGCCATCCCCCACGCTTGCCGCAAGTAAGGGGCGCGAGTGTAGAAGGCTTATGTGAGAGTTTCATTGCAAGCGATGACAGATCGCATGCATATGTCATGCACCGGTCGCCGCCCGCCTTCCTATGCCCTAAGCGGATTGGGCGGGGGCCATCCTTCGATCCCGACGCTGCCACACCAGGAGGCCGAGACCCGACAACAGCACGGCGATCGAGGCCGGCAGTGGTACGGCGGTTATCCCGGGCTGAAACTGCACCTTCAAGGAGTACACCCCGATATCAAGGGGGCCTTGTGCCGAGCCGAACCACTGCGCGAAGATCTCGCCGCTGCCGACGTGGAAGCTATCGGTACCCGCACCCATCTCCGGTCCCAGAAGGCCGCCGCTGGTCGAGCTCACGACCATGTCCAAGTTCGCGAGTTGTTCGGGCCATGCGACGTTCGAGAGACTCACCGTCAGGGTGCCCGGGCCAGTTATGTTGAATGACTGGACGAAGGACTGCTGTCCGGTCAGAAATCCCGTGCCGTCGTACAGCACTTCCGAGGCGTCGGCAGGTGCGACCAACGCGAGGCTCAGCAGGCAGGCGGTGATGCTCAGAAGATGTCGGATGTTCATAGCGTTTCTTCCCCACAAGTTGAGAATCATTGTTACGCGGCGGGGCACGGTACCCCGACCGGGAATTCGGTAACGGCTGCCTCCCGCGGTTCGCCGCCTTTGCCTTCCTCGTTGCGATAGATGTACTTGTCATAGAGATACATGCGCAGGGAATGCTTCGGGATATCGGCCTCCACCGCTGAACCGTTGCCATGCAGGCGCATGACCAGGTACTGCTCTCGCAGGCCACTCATGGCGAGCAGGGCGATGTCGTCGCGATCGACACGCGCATCGTCGCGAGCTCGATCGTTGATGATCCCGTCGAGCCGATAAGCGTCGAGCTCGAAGTGACGTATCAGCTCATCGCCGGACTCGACCAGCACAGGCAATAGATTCCGGCCTGTGATGCCCTCGTCACAGAGCGGGGAAATCCGGTTCAGCATTGATTTGATTGCAAATCGGATGACGTCCGATTCGCGCACCCCCAAACGCTGAGCCAGGCGTTTGATGTTCCGGACGTCGCTTGGCCCCAATCGAATCGAAATCGCCTGCTTTCGCTTGTCCAGCACGAAGCCCTCCCAAAAACATCCCGTCCCCATTTCGCACTGCATCGTAGATGGAAAGTATTTCGTGCGGATGGCAGCGAGGTGACGATTTCACCATAATCCGGTGGCATACAGAAACGATTGCCTGCTGAAGCGGGTGACGCTCGTACGCGCAACGTCGACCGGCCGCCACCGCGGCATGAAGAGCATCCGGGCTGGGGAAGCGGGCGCGGGTTGAAAGCTTGCAGAGGCGGGTGACTCGCGGGTAGCGGAGGGCGGCCGTTACCGTGGTCGGCGGCATCCTACGAGAGCGTCTGCCCGGCGGGGCCGCCCGGCTATCACGCAGGAAAACGGCAACCTGATGTGTATAGTCTTTCCGACATCACCACTTTATGAAGGCTTAGGCCGTGCCCGGATACTCGATACCTCGCAAGCGACACCGAACCTGTTCTCGCGCTTGCGCTTGAGCTGAAGTGACCTTCAATCACCTCAGGGCCGCCTTGGGATTCGCGCTGGGCGGTGTGTTCCTATACCTCGCGGCCCGCCACATCAGCGCCGCGGAATTTCTCAACGTGCTCGCATCAGCCAAGGGTGGGTGGTTGACCCTGGGGTTGGGAATTTACTGGCTGGAGCTGGGCGTAATGGTGGTGCGGTGGAGCGCACTTCTATCGATAGCAGACAAAAGAGTGCTGCCATCTCGAACGACGGCCGCGTTCATTATTGGTTACGCGGCAAACAACGTGCTGCCAGCCAGACTCGGCGAATTGGTTCGGGTCGACTTGATCGGTCGGATGACGGCCCTCTCCCGGATGGCGGCTTTGGGGACCGTGGTGGTCGAACGAGCGCTAGAACGTCCTAGTCCTGTTGCTGGTGGCGGGAATCGGCATGGGTCTGTTGGTGCTCCCAAACACCGGCGACCTCACTCTCCTGCGCGGCAGCATGTGGTTGCTGGGCTCGGTCTGTGTGCTGCTGTTGATTGCCGGAGTCTTTTTCGGGCGCACTCGGATCAGCAGCCGCTGGCATTTGAGTCCGCTGATGCGTTCCCGTCTGCGTAACTTGCTGAGCGCCGTTCATGTGCTCTCCGACCCGGCGAAGTGTGCCCGGCTCCTGGGCCTTTCCCTCTTGATCTGGGCGTTGAATGGCATGGCGTTGTGGTTGATCGTGTTCGCGCTCGGGATAACCCTGACATTCTTGCAGACCATGTTGTTGCTGGGAGTCGCCGGCCTCTCGGCCATTCTGCCCGCGCCGCCCGCTGGCTTGGGGGTCCTTCAATATGCGTTCACCTTGGTTTTTGAGCTCTTGCGAAAGCCCAGCGTGATCGGCTTGGCGGCCTCGGCCACGGTGCAGGTCGTGCTGCTCGGGAGCGTAACTCTCGTGGGCGCGCTGCTGTTCTTCGCCGTCGTCATCCCCTTGTCCGCGAGGCGGCGGCGACGGATGGATGAGAGCCTGTAGCCTTCTAAATCCACCAGTTCGGTAAAATTCGCCTGGCGACAGCTCGAAAGCCGTTGGCCAGCATCTGCGAATGGTGCGTGTAAGGCCTATCGCGATGCGCCGGGAAACCGACCGGCGATACGTTGCATGGGAATCGCATGATGATCTTCTTGTTAATCTCGGATAACTCCGCCAGCTTTCGGTAGTAGATCGCCTCCATGTGCGATAACTCGCCCGATTCCAGCTGGCGATAACAGTCCTGCAAGTGAAGCTTGTAGAATTCGTGCGCGAACAGGATGATCTGAGTGGTCACCTGCGGGTGCTCGTGCCGCCTGCGCAGCGTCCGCCACGCCCGTGCATCGGCCACCGCGTCGAATTCGGCGGGCACACGATCAAGGAGCCTGGTCAAACCGGGGAATGTGAATCGGCCGGACACCTTGATCATGTGCGTGGTTGCGTTCCTCAGCCGACTCCGCCCCAGCCCCAGGTCGAGCATCCGTAGCTCCGCGTAGCCGTAATGCCCTCCGGGCGGATACCAGTTGCAATCCAGGCTGATGAATTCCACATTCTTCCGGTGAGGATTTTCCAGCTCGGCAGTCGCCTTTAGGCTGTCGAGCGGATAATTGGAGTTTTCGACGAACAGGATATTGCTGATCCGCTCATCCGGAAATCGGAGCCAGAATCTCAACGCATTCCGATAGTCTTCCAGGCGTACGGCCGGATCGGCCCTGGTGAGGCGATACTCTCCCTTGCTCGGGTCTATACAAGCCGTCATCACCAGAAGATAGCGGTTCATCGGAGGGTTGTTCCTCTCACCGGCACCCACGCGGTGGATAGTCGGTGCAGCCCAGCCGCCCCCACTGGCGCTTGCGATGCCCTTTGCGTCACGAGCCATCGTCCTCAAGTGATCCACAACCAACGTCTCCGCGGATCTCGAAACAGGGAACTCAAAGAGAATGTCACAATTTTTCATGGAAGCATCTTAGTGTGACGCCCGAATGACCGATTTGTCCGGGATGTCGATCAGACATCCATACGAGCGCGCGATCGGACATGACCATGAACCATGATGCCGAGATTCCGGTGCGCCTACGCACAATTGCGCTACTCTGGTCGGGCGAAATGCGACGCTGGAAGGAGTAAGGCATGGCTGGTTATTTTGATACTTTGCGAGATGAAATCGAGCCTCTCATTCCCGCAAACCCTTCGATCGTGATGGACATTGGCTGCGGCGAGGGCGTGACCTCGCGCTGGTTGAAGCAGATCCGCCCGAACATCACCACCGTCGGTGTGGAAATCGAAAGATCGGTCGCCGCTAAAGCGGCGTTGGCGGTCGACCATGTCTTGGTGGTCGATCTCGACAAGGGTATGGAACCGCTGGCCAGCTACAGCGGTCAGGTTGATCTACTTCTCTTGCTGGATGTTCTCGAGCATCTCCACGACCCGTGGGCGAGGCTGTTGGAGATCAAGTCATTGCTCGCGCCGAATGGGGTGGTCATCGCCAGCATTCCAAATGTGCGCAACGTAAAGGTTCTCGGCCCGTTGCTGATCAAATCAAAGGAGAGCGGCAATATCGGAGTTCCGGCATATTGGATCGCACGCATCTGCGTTTTTTCACCCGCCGCACGGTCTTGGAGCTCTTTGCCGACGCAGGGTATGAAGTTCAAAAACTCGCGTTTACGGGGCCTCTGCAACCCGGCCGAATCAAATCGCTATCCGGGGGAATCGCCTATCTCGCGAATCTGATGCTTGCCGGATCATTGAAGGATTTCGTTGCGCATCAGTATGTCATTCGTGCTGTCGTCGCCGGAAAAGTCGCCTGAGCTGGGCCGCATAAATTATTCGACACCGGTCTTGGTCAACCGCTTATGACCGACCGGCTGCAGTCACCATCGCCTTACCACTAGTCACGGAAGCTCGGGACAAAAACCACCTCTCTACGCCGTGCCAGCTGCCAAAAGCAGCAACGAGCGACAGAGGTGCCGCGACGAGGAATAGCAGATATGGATTCAGTGAGCCCCCGGCTCGTTGCACCAACAATTGTTGAATCGGAAATGCATACAGGTACGTACCGTATGATAAATCTCCGAACCGCGCAAAATTATGCAATTGAAGGCGCGGGTGATACCCAAACCAAAAGACCAAATAAGTCCCAAGCACTGGAAAAAGCAATTGCCAACTACCCGGCACAACACACGATAACCCCAGAGTGCAAGCTGATATTGCCGCCCACGCACCACTATGCGGGATCCGCTCACGATAGAGGTAAAAAACCACTCCGGACAGATAAGCCGGGACCAAGGGCGCTCTCAGCAAGACCCTGTCCCAAAAATAAGGATGGTTAAGCAGCAGAGGCAGCTGGAGGTCGCCTCTGCGGCAGAGGTTTATGAGGCAGGCGGCGCCGGCGAGACAAATCAGCGATGCGCAAAGCAAAATTGAAAGTAACCTTCTGCGGCGAAGTGCTCCCACGACGCCCAACATCGCAACCGCGATGTAACAAGCGAACTCGTAGGAAATGCTCCACACGGACCCATTGATAGCCCCATTTGGATTGGCTGTGAACGCATGTTGATAAGAAAATTCACGGAGCAATGATGTGGCCGCCGCAAAATTCAATGCACGTGAAAAGAAGTGCGGAAACGGCGAAGCTGCGCCCGCAAGTGGAACGACGACCAGTGCGCAAATTAGCATGCAAACAATGAACCCTGGATATATCCGTTCGACTCGTTTCTTGAAGTAGTTGCCCACCGAACGCGATCTCAGGTAGCTGTGGGTAATCAGAAAGCCGCTAATTATGAAGAAAGAGTCGACCGCGACGGTACCAAGAGTGGTCTGTCCGCCCGACAGCCTGATCATCGGCTCGGCAGCTTCTTTTCCCACACCGAGCGGAAAGCCATGGGAGAAAATTACGAGCACGGCAAAAAAAAGTCGCAGGAAATCGAGATTATTCTCGCGGTTGTCGAAAAAAGCTTTCATTTGGTAAGTCGAGAAGATCGCTCTATTGATAAACACCAAACGATCCCATCGTCGGCCATTTTTTTGCCCACCAGTTTGGCAGTATCCGACTGGGCGACAGCCTTGGCGGTCCTCAGGGCGAATCGGCACGCTCGAGGGGTCCGCCCGGTCTTCTTGCGCGCCGGCGCCGTCCTCGACTCGTGGGCTGCCGGCAACCGCCCTCAAGTAATTCCCGTATCCACGGATTCGGACTGACGAGGAGAAGTGATCATCCGCAAAAATTCATGGAAGCACTGTATTGTGACGCCCAAATGACCGGCTCGACCGGCCTGGAGTTTCGAGTGCGCCGAACACCGTTGAGAAATTCGAGCACGAAAAGGCGAGTCTATGAACTATGATGCAAGTACCGTTAATAGCGCCGACGCCATCGTCATGCCCTCAGAAAAAATTCCGAGCACTCTCGGAGATCGCGCGGGTGGAGGACTATCACGCCGCATCGTTCTAGGAGGGCTCGTGGCGGGAAGCGGTTCCCTTGCCGCAATCCCGGCAAGCGAGCCGCAAAAACCTGTTCCTCGCCGGAATTCGGTCAATGCGATCGATTTCGGCGTCCTGGCGGATGGATACACGGACGATGCACCGGCGTTGTTGCGGGCCGTGGCTGCATTGGCAGACGGGTGCGCCTTGATATTGCCGACCGGAGTGATTGCGCTCGGTTCCGCTGGATGGCCGGGAATCGCTCTGCGCCGCCTGCGCGGAATCAACATTCAAGGGAACGGCGCAGTACTCAAGTGGTTGGCCCTTCCCCGTCAAGCGACGGGCCCGTTCGGACGGACGGGCCTGCTGCTGCACGAATGCCACAGCGTGCACGTGACTGATCTCAAGATAGACGGCAACGGTGTGAACTGCATAGGGCTCGGGCTCGATACTTGTGGCTCCTGCACGCTCAGCGGCGTCGAAGCGTACGGACACGGCGCCAAGCCGGGTGGACTCGGTCAACTGGTTTCCTGCCGAGGCATCGGCAACAGCTGGCTGAACTGCATTGCGCGCGATTCGGTCGCGGGATCGGAATACAGGGGATTTTATCTCGGCAACGGAAATAGCGGTTGGGGTGAGACGGATCTGCGCATTCACGGATGCACCGCTTCGAACAACGCGGCCACTGGTTTTGCCATCGGCGCCGTGCGTCTGATTTGCTCGGCCTCGACATCGACGGGCAATGCGGGCGCAGGGTTTATTTCCGGAACCAGCGCAGGCAGCACTTCGGTCGATCACCTATTCATCGGCAACTTGGCCCAACGAAACGGCTTTCACGGCTGGCAGACCGATGTCTACGGGCCCCATGCGGAACGTATCGTACTGTCCGGCAACAATTTCTCGCACAACGCTTTCTGCGGCGCGCTGTGCCACAAAGGCAGCGAG
This sequence comes from uncultured Gammaproteobacteria bacterium, assembly GCA_963730565.1. Lineage (GTDB taxonomy): Bacteria > Pseudomonadota > Gammaproteobacteria > Steroidobacterales > Steroidobacteraceae > Bog-1198. The sequence goes on along the minus strand of CAVSSU010000039.1, from coordinate 120,173 downwards.
GTGACCATTTGCGATAATATTCTCGCTGACAACGGCGCTCCCACTGGCTCGGGTGCGATCGAAATCAGCCAGTCGAACGACGTCATTGTGTCGAACAACCATATCCGTGGCGACACGACGCATGGAATCTGCATCAAGACCGCCTTTCCCGGAAATCAACTCAACGGCGTTATCATCTCCAACAACCGCTGCACCGGATCGACATCGACGACGGTGTGGCTCGACGCGATCGATGCATCATCGGTCCTGCAGAGTATCGTATTCTCCGGTAATGTCGTCGAGGGTGGCCGTCTCGGCCTGAGCCTCAACGCTGCGGCGGGCGCTCGAATCGAGGATGTCATCTTCGCGAACAACGTCATTGGTCGAACCTCTGATGCGAGTTATGTATTTTCGGACGCGGTCCCCGGACAGTCCAAACTCCGCCTCTTGGGCAACGCAGGCGGCCGGGCAGATATCGCGCCGACCGTCACACCGCAGGCCGATGCGAACAATGATTGGAATGCCGCGTCTGGGCACGCGCTCGAGCCGCCGCAGCGTGGAGAATGGCGCCGCGGAGCCGTTTTCTACAATGCCGCCCCGTCACCGGGTTCACCGCTGGGATGGGTCTGCACTGAGGCGGGTTCGCCGGGTAGCTGGCATGGCTTCGGATTGATCGGCGGATGATTCGCAGACGTAGATCATCCAGCCACTGTTGCTGTTGAACAAAATCTTTTTGCCGATGGGCAGTGAGACCGCTGTCTCCGCCGGCGATTCGGACGGGCAAGGCGACCGCGGCATGCCGTTCACTGCGAATATGTTGAGCGCGCCGGTCGTCGTGGTGCTCGAGGCACTTCGGGGTGCTCTGGGATCCGTCAGCCGCAATTCGGGATTCGTCAAGGCGAGCAAGGGTGGAAAGGAATCGAAAGGCCGGCCTTCCCGTGCGAGCGTGGCCACCCGGACGCTCGTCGCAGCGAGTGTATCCCCATAGCGGTAGGCGGTCATGAGGTCGCGGGTGTTCACGAACCCGAGACCGAGCAGGGCAACGCCGGCTCCCAATATACCGATCCAATTGCCCACCGCCGGCGAGCGCTCGAAGGCGACTGCGATCAGCATGACCGATGGTGGCACAAGATTGTAGAAAACCGGTGGAACGCGCGGACCGAAGAACCACAATACCGGCACCATGAGCAGGAACCAGGGCGTACGGCGCACCGCGGCCGCTACGGATGCGAGGAACAATAGGCCCCACCCTGGGAGGGAAGTATTTAGCAGGTAGTAGGAGATGACATTACCGTCGGAGCGGCCGACCAATCGCACCGCTTGGAGGCGAATGCCTTCGACGAGGTCCGCCACGGGGAACGGGTACAGCGCCAGCAATGCGGCCGTCGTCAACGCGGCGGCCGCGCCGATCGGTAGGGAACGTTTCAGCAATTCCGGCCGAAGGATCAGCGTCGACAGCGCATATATGCCCGCAACCGTGGGCTGCGTGCATAGCAAAGTCCCCGCCAATGCCCCCAATACCAAATACCAACTGCGGGCCAACGCAATCTCGGCGAGCACCACCAGCAGTATGGCCAGCGTCTCGGGACGAAATCCACAGGCCGTCTGAGCGGCGAGTGCGAAGAGCGCCAGTCCGGCGGTAGCAGCCACCGAATATCCTCGAAATCGTGCCAGAACGAGGACCGCGCCCAAGGTTGTAGCCTGGAGCATCCACAACACTAAATAGTAGCTGCGGGCGCCGCAGGAGGCGCTCGCAGCGCCGAACAGCATGGTCGATACGAAACCATGCCACACCATCCGAGACTGACCCGTGGGATCGATCTGGTATGCCGTCGTCCCTAGAAACCCCGAGGCGCAATAGTTGGCTGAAGCGGTGATGAAGAATCCACTGTCACCCACCGGTGAGGGCAGCAAGCAGATGACTTCCGCCACGAACCGGAGCGCCAACGCCGCGATGAGCACCGCAAAGACAACCGCAAAGTGCTTGTCGATTGCGGCTGCAGACCAATTGCCGTCGTTCACCGCAGTAAGTTCGGAAATCGCATGGGCTTCCCCATGTCGAAGTCGGCGGCGGGCAATTCCGTGTTCCTGCCGGCAGGTGCGGCGGCGCTCGAGCCAGCCGCCCTCGCGAACGTCAGATGCAACAGACCAAGCAGCGCGATGGTTCTAAGCCAGACGACGTACTCCGCCTCGATCTGACCGCCGCGTCGAACCGCCAATTCGTATACCGTTACGATGAGCACCAGCACACCGGTGATCGATGTGCGCCGGGACGGATCGAAACGTGCGAAGACGTAGCCCAGGAGCAGGCCGATCATCGCCATCCCGACGATGACCCCCAAAAAGCCGAAGTTCCAGTAAAGCTCACCGATGTGGGTCGGCGATATGAAGGTGTCGCGATCGGCCGATATGTGAAAGTCGCGGTTGAACGTCAGCGCGGCGTTTTCAGCCGGCTTGTCCGACCAGATGACGCGAGGGACGAAAACGTACAGCATGGGTTGAAGGGTTGAGCCAAATTTGTAGGGTTTGTCCTTGCCGACATGTTCGACGAAAGTCTCCACGGCCGACTTGTCGGTCAGGCGCCCAAGAAAGGTGCCCGCCTTTTGGTCGTATTTGTTGCTGGTCTGCGCAAGATTGCGTTCTTCGATGGCGCGCTCGATGAGTTCGCCCATATGCGACAGAGCCTCCACGCGGTTCATGCCGAGGCCCTCGGTCATGATCAGCCGCTTCGCGGTCAACACCGGAAAAACCAGCATTATTCCGAGCACGGAGCAGATCAACCATCGCACCGGCACCCGGCCGGTTACCACGAAGCGCGTGAGCAGCATCACTACGGGCGCATTGATGGCCGTCTCCTTGGTGTCCACGACCCAACCCACCGCGAACTGAAGAAGGATGACCCCCAGCATGAGCGCGTTGCCGCGGCTCTTTCCCCATCGGCTCCACCAGTAACTCAGCACTACGAGGCCCAGCGGGCCGGCGTAGTTTTCGCACAAGATCAGCATGGAGGTCTTCCACACGCCGAGCTTGGCGAATCCGGCGAGGATCGCGTGACTGGTATTCTCCGGCTGAACGACCAACGAGTGGTACAGCGTCGCCGCGCAGCTCCCGGCCCACAGCAGGAGACCCAGAGGGACCAGCAACGAGCGGTTCCAGTCCTTGGGGGTTCTTCCCTGGGCTCCCGCCAAGCCGAGGCGGATGCCCGCGTGCCCACCGATCAGCTGCATCAGCATGCCGACCAGCAGCACAATCTCGGCGGCATTCATCGGCGAGATGCCAGCCGCGGCGACCGTCGGTGGCGACAGCATGGCGAACGCATCGGCCAGTGCGAAGGAAATGAAATTGATGGCCATCGCCACGCCCAGCAATGCATAGGCATCGTTGAATCGGGCCATGAACGGCAAAGGGCTCGAGCAGATCGCGAACATCAGGACGACATAAGGCAATTCGGCGAGGCTGCCGCCCCCGATGCTCGAACCCACGATGAGCGCCACGAGCACCGCCAGGTTCAGTGCTCCATAAACGAGCCAACCGGATTGGCCAAAAACGGGCTTCATGGGTCGTGATCCTGCATCGAACCGTTGGTTTGCCTGCTGGCGATGTCTTATTCCGTCCCGACGGCCGGCGCGACCAAGCAGACTAGCTAATCAGGTGTTCACGACAATTCGATGACAGCGAACCCGATTGAGTCAGCGGCTCAAGAGAAACCACGCAATCCCCGCATAGGCAGCGCCGCACGCCAGGATCTGCGGGTCGGTGAACACGTCGACGCTGGGATTCTCACCCTTGTTGCCCGAGTGCAGCAGCAGCATGTAGCGGCAAAGACCAAACAGCACGAATGGCAGGGTGTAAATGAGCTTGTCGGTGTGATGTAGCGCGATGGTCTGGGGATCGAGGGTATACAGTCCGTAGCTCAGGACGGTGCCGGTCGCAGTGATCGAGAGGAAAGAGTCGAGCAGCGGTTGAGAGTACTGACTCAGTACTGGACGCCGCTCCGAGCCACCCCCCGTGTCGGACCATTCAGCGCGGCGCTTCGCGAAACCGAGAAAAAGCGTGATGAACATCCCGGTCAAGATCAGCCAGCCGGATGGCGGGATGTGGATGCCCCAGGTACCCGCCAGAATGCGCAGCATGAAGCCGGATCCGATGCAAAACACGTCGATCACCGCCAGGCGCTTCAGCCGGATCGAGTAGGCCACGTTGATGGTGAAATACAGGAGCACAATCAGGAGGACGCGCGGATCGGCCAACCAGGCCGCTGCCACCGACCCCGCCACGCAGGCAACGCCGGCCGCAAATCCCTGCACGGGTGTGACGCTTCCTGCAGCAAGCGGGCGCCTGCGCTTCGTGGGGTGAGCCCGGTCAGCCTCACGATCGAGGTAGTCGTTCAGGATATAGACGCTCGAACCCATCAGACAGAAGGAAACGACGGCGAGCAGCATCGCGTGGAGCGCTTGAGCGTCGTGCCAGCGCCCCCCGAATAACACCCCGGCGCATACGAAACCGTTTTTGATCCATTGCTTTGGCCGCAAGAGTCGCAGCAGGCTGAGCAGATCCAGGTTTTTCATCGGGCCGAAGAGTGCTGTATGTTGATGAATGACTCATGACAATCGCGAAGACAGCTCTTGATTGCAGCCGCGCCGGGGGGTGTCCGCTTGAATTGCGTACCGCCGGCGAACGACGGTACTCTACTTCCCCGCAAAACAACCGTGATGGACGATGATCCCCCCCAAAGATTACTCTGCTGATCGAGTGCTGGTCATGGGATCCTATGCATATGCGGATTCGTTCGAATGGCATATCGCAGATTCGCTGAGGAATCTCGGTTGCGCCGTGCAACTGTTCCATCACGCGCACAGCGTCGCTGGTTTTTTCGGAACGGTCGAAAGGGCGCTCCAGAAAGCGACCCAGCTGCTGGTTCGCGAGCCGGAACGGCGCGTCGAAAGTCGTCTGTTCCGGGTGCTCGATGCATTTTCCCCGACGGTGATCCTGGTGGTACTAGGCAGTCAGGTGTCTCCCAAGACCATGGAGCTCATGCGCAAGCGAACGGCCGCGCGCATCGTCTGCTGGTGTCAAGATCAGATGACGACTCTCGGTCGCCAGTACCTTCTCGCCAGCGGCTACGACGCGGTTTTCGTAAAAGACCGCTATATGCACGAGTTGTTCTCGGCGATGATTCGATCGACAAAATTCTACTATTTGCCCGAGGCCTGCAATCCAAGGATGCATCGGCCCATCGATCTTTCGGCGCGTGATCGGGAGATCTACGGCAGCGACGTCATGATTGCCGGCACCCTCTACTATTATCGGCAGGAGATACTTCAGCAATTGCTGCAGCAGTCCCCGGGGATTCGACTGAAGATATGGGGCAGCCGTCCGGACTGGCTCATGGATCGCGTGCAGGGCCACTACATGAGCCGCCATGTGCACGGCGATGATAAGGTCCGCGCGGCGCTCGGTGCCACGATCTGTCTAAATACCCTGCATTACGCGGAGGTCAACGGATTGAACTGCCGCGCCTTTGAGCTCGCGGGCTGCGGCGGATTCCAGATGGTGACGCGGGTTCCCACGCTTGCGGAGCACTTCGAGCCCGAGGTGGAGGTGGCCACCTTTGCGAGCGTCGATGAACTGATCGAGAAGACCCATTACTACCTGCGCAACCCCGCGGCGGCCGCGGCGATCGCGGAGCGAGGTCGCTTGCGCGCGCATCGTGATCACACATACGAGCATCGGTTGACCGAAATACTGCGCATTGCACATCTGTAACGCAAAGACCCGGGTTCGAGAACTCCGGGCACCGTGTCATACGGGCGTCATCGTAGATGTTCGATACTCGGGCGCATGAAATTCACAATCCTGAGTCATGCCGGGCTTCACGTCGAACACAATGGCGTGAGCGTCGTATGCGACCCGTGGTTGATAGGATCGTGCTACTGGCGAAGCTGGTGGAATTTCCCGGAGCCCGACCCGGTGCTCATCCATGGCTTGCGTCCGCAGTTCATTTATCTGACGCACCTGCATTGGGACCATTTCCATGGTGCTTCGCTCCAAAAGCTCTTCGATCCGAAAACAACCATCCTGGTACCCAAGGTTCCGACCCGGCGCATGGTGGAAGACCTCAATTGGCTGGGCTTTCACGACATCATCGAGATTCCTCACGGCGGACACATCGATCTGGGCCCCGATCTCGTGCTTCGCTCCTATCAGTTCGGTCTGGGAGTCGACAGCGCCGCAGTGATCTGCGGCGGCGGCTACACGCTGTTCAATTGCAATGACTGCAAGTTTTTCGGTTTGCCGCTGCGGCAGGTATTGCACGATTATCCCAAGATCGATTTCCTCTTCCGCAGCCATTCGAGTGCGTCGCCGGTGCCGCTGTGTATCGAAGACCATGAGAGACTTCTGGCGGTCAACGATTCGAGCTACGATTCGGCCGATCAGTTCGCGCGCTGCGCGATCTACACCGGGGCGCGCTACGCGATTCCTTTCGCGAGCAACCACTGCTTTCTCCACCCCGAGACCCGGCATTTCAACTCGACCGCGACGACGCCGGATCTCGCAAGGAAGCGCTACGCGGCCGTCGCTGCCCAGGCAGGCGTCGAGACCGAGTGCGTGGTCATGCCCCCCGGCAGTAGCTGGAGCGATGCCACGGGATTTGACCTCGTCGTTTTCGATTTTGCGCAGCGTGAATCCTATGTGGAGATGATGGTGGAGCGTAATGCGCCCAAATTGGCGCAGCAGCTGGCGGCGGAATCCCAAGCCGCAGGCGATTTCAACGCGTTCGAGAAGTATTTCAAGGAGTTCCTGTGCTCGCTGCCCTGGCTCCTGCGCCGAAGGCTGGCGACGGTTGTATTTGTCGTGAAGGATTCTGCGGGCACTCGCCATTGGTGCGTGGACCCGCGGCGTGGTGAGGTGTCCACGATGGAAAAGCGAGCACCCAATTGCATCGCGTTCGAGGTGCACGCGGTGGTTTTGAATGACTGCGCACGGCTCAAGATGTTCTCTGTCTGGACGGCATCCAAGCGGCTCAAGATTCATTTGCCGTCGGCTGAGTCCCTGCGGCACGCCAATCTATGGTTCACGCTGCTCGACCTGTACGAAGTCGATTTGCTGCCTGTCAGCAAAAACTTCTCACTGCGCTCGATGGCCGTCCGTTTGCGGCGCTGGCGGGAGCCCGTCGAGGTCGCGAGCATTCTCCTGCGGCGCCTGTTCCTGCGCCAGCGTTTCTCGGTCGGCCGGATCTATCCGCTTGAAAAGGCTCAAGCGGCGCTGCCAACCGGGACACGCAACTCAGGGGGCTGAGCGCGGCGGACACTGCACCTCGGGTAAACGGCGTGCGCCGTGCGGCACTTCGAAGGCGAGTTCCAGATCCCTCGGCCAGCGGCTTTGTATATCGGCGGTGAGCCCCAGATAAGGGTCTTTGGCGAGCAGGCTCACGGTCGGCTGCAAACACGTCAGCGTGCGCCGGTCGAGAGCAATCCACGACAGCTCAGGGGCAGGCGTCGTGCCCGCGCCGAGTGCGCCGATTTCCGCTCTTGCGCGCATCTTGAGCCAAATCGCCTGCGCGCGGTCGTTGAGTGCCGGGGATGCCAAGGCGAGTACTCGCTCCAGCGTGCGGCGCACGACACCGGCACGCGCCCACGCGCCCAGCGTGCGCCGGGTCCACGCGAGAGCTTGCTCGGATAAACCGGTATTTGTCGGGCTGGCTACGAGCTGTGGAACAACCGCACGTTGGCACTGGGCACCCTCGTAGGTATACACCTCTCGCCAGGTCCATTGGGGCGCGTTGGTGAGATCGAAGGTGCCGGGACGTTCCTTGCCCGACATAATCGAATCGATCGCATCGACGATGGTCACGGTGTAGACGGTATTGGACGGCACGTCCCGATCGGGCAGCAAAACCTGCCCGGATGCGATCTCCTTTCGGATCTTGGCGGTGATATTTTGCAGCGGCCCGCACACGTGACCGAGTCGCAGGATGAAGCAGCGCTTTCCGGATCGCTTGCTTTCCGCGTCTACGAAACCTTCGGCGGCGCGCTTCGCGCGCCCATAAGCATCTCGCACACGCCATAGCCTGCCTGGACGTGGATCTCCGTGAACCATCAACGTGCTGCAGTGGATGACGCTGGCGTTGGGCTTCGAGCTGTTGAAGATGTTGCGGATGAGCTTGCGGTCGAAAGCGCGAATCTCAGCCGGCGTGCCGCTGCCCAGCGCGCAATTGACGATCACGTCGCAATCGCCGAACAATCCGGGTGCCGCCGCCGAGTCGGCCGGGCGCCCATGGCGGCAGGCGATTCCGTTATAACGCAAAAACGCCGAGCCCGTCAGATTCCGGCATACCGGCACGAGTTCGATGCCGGGGTTTCGGCGAAGCAGCAGACAAAGCTCCGCGCCGACCTGGCCGTTGGCGCCGAGAATCGCAATTCTAGGCATCCCGCCGCCTTCCGCGAGCGTAGAGCTCCTCGATGAGCGCCGTGCCGAGCAGCGCGCTGCGGGCCGAAACTTCCGATTCCGTGTCGGTTCGCAAGCCTTCGAGAAATGACCGCCATTGCAGAAAAAACGCCTGGTTGGCGGTCGTCGCGGCGTGTGCACCGGGAACCAGCAGCGTTCCCGCCGGGCTATCTGCCGGGGTGCCCATACGCACTTGACCACCGGGATGTATCTCCGTCCATACGCAGCAATTCTCGAATTCGAAGATCATGGTATTCGTCTGCCGGTCGAGCCAGCTCACGCAATAATCCAATACCAGGCCCGCGCTGGACAAATACTCGGATTCACCCAAATGGATGGTGGCACAGATCTTCCGATCGACGGTGCCATCGAAGGCGAACTCGCAGGCCCGGATATCGAAGCTGCGCGCGCCGCTGATGAAGAGCGCAAGGTCCAGCGAATGGCAGCCGAGCTCGGATAGAATTCCTCCCTGCAGGGATTGACGCGAGTCATCGAAATACGACCGGTCGACCCGAGTTCCCGTGGTGCGGGCGCCCTCGGAAACTTTGATGCGGACCAGGCGCCCGAACGGAGCGGACCTGACGAGCTGGCGGAGGAGCTGGCTCGAGGCATAGAAGCGCCGCATGAAACCGCATGCGAGTCGGGATGGTGCGAAACGCTCGGTCAGCGCTCGATGCTCGGCCGAGGAAACCGCAAACGGCTTCTCGGCCATCACGGCGGTGCCGCGCGCCGCGAACGCGTCATAATAGGCGGCCCTGGCTCCCACGGGAATGGCGAGCAATGCCACATCGCACGCGGGCAGCTGCGCAGGAGAGCAGGCATCCATTCCACGCAATCCATTCGCTCTCGCCACCGCATGAGTGCGCTCCGCGCTCGAATCATAAAGCCACTCAACGTTCACATCGGGCATGTTCAGCAGCACCGGAAGGTGTACTTTGCGCGCTATGTCGCCTGCGCCGATCACACCGACGGACAGAGTGGGCATCGATTCCTCATGAGCATGGGCGGTCAAAGAACGGTAGCATCCCAGCCGCACATGGTACCGAGTTGTATGACAGTAACATTACCTCCTGAATTTCAAGCGGCTACAGAGCAAGCTCTCTGTAGGCGGGGATAGCTTGGCCGTGCTCGCGGGCCGTGCGCTGGTGCGCAGATATCGGACCGTTATCGGCGAGGGCATCTGGGTGGTCGCAGGCCAAGGGACCAGCGCCGTCCTGACGCTCTTGGGAACGCGACTGATCACTCAAGTCGTAAGCCCCGATCTCTATGGTGCCGTGAATTTGGTTCAGAACGCCTTGGTGCTGTTGCGCACCCTGTTCTGCTCGGCCGCGATGAATGCGGGATTGCGCTACTACCCTGACGCCGTCCACGGAGGGTACGTGCCGGCCCTTCGCCGGATGCTCAAGCTGTCGCTCGGTCGGGCGCTCATCGCGATGGAGATTCTTACGGTCGTCGGCGGCCTGGTCTGGAGTTTCAGAGCCGGAGTCCGCCCGGTCGTCGTGCTGATTCTGGCCGTGTATGTGGCGGTCGACATGTTCTTGACGCTCGAGATGGCGTTTTTCAACGCCGCCCGCCAGCAGCGCTCCGCCGCGATCTTCAGTGTCGTGTCCACGGCAGCGAGGCCGTTGTTGGTGGTCGGGGGGGTCCTGTTCTTCGGAGCGTCCATCGAGGTGGTTTTCGGGGCGTTCGCTTCGAGCAGCCTGATTACGCTGGCCCTCCTTTACGCGAGCGCAAAATCCAGCGGCATCAGCGGCGGCTCGATGCTGCCTCCCGGGGTTGCCGCGGAGATGTGGCGCTACTCGATGCCCTTGATACCCATCGCCCTGCTGAATTGGACCACGTCGGTGAGCGACCGGTACATCATCGAGTGGGTGTCTCATGATGTATCCGGTGTTGGCGTCTACGCCGCCGGATATGGATTGATCAGCCAACCAGCGCTATTGATTCACGGCATGGTGGCGCTTACGTTGAGACCGGTCTATTTTGCTGCCGTGTCGCGCGGCGATGTGGCGCACGCCAAGGGGACATTCCGTACCTGGCTTACGATAACGGCATCGATTTGCACCCTCGCGACGCTCTTGATCTATCTGACCCGCCAACCCCTGGTCGAATTATTGCTCGGGCCGAAATATCGCGGTGCCGCCGTATTCGTTCCCTGGATTGCACTCGGCTATCTGTTCTATGCGATCGAGCAGGTCTTGGAGCAGGCGTTGCTCGCGCACAAGCGGACCTCGTCGGTGCTGGTGGCCCAGATATTCGGCGCGGTTGCTTCCGTTGTCATCACGATCCCCTGTGTCATGCGCTTCGGCGCCGCCGGCGCCGCCTATGCCTGCCCGATCTACTTTCTGATCCAGACGCTGGCGGCAGCGGGACTGGTGCGCGGCCGAGGGGCAGCGAGCCCGGCCGGGAGAGTCGACTCCTAAGGATTCGGCTGCGCGCGAGATTGAGTTGTAACAAGCCCGGGTTATCCTCCCGGACGTTCAAGGGTAGGGGGTCTTAGATGGCTTTGCGGATGCGGCGATGGATGTGGCGGGCGGGGCGCAAGCTTTACATGTGGGCGCGCAAGGAGGAGCCCAATGAAATGTCGACCAATGGCGAGCTGCGGCTGCAGCGCCTTGTCATTGACAGCGTCCGGCCCGACACCGCCGCGATGGTCTTCGATGTCGGCGCGCGCATCGGCGACTGGTCGAAGGCGTTCGTGAGCGCAGCGTCGACCCGATCCCGCCCGTTCGAACTGCATGCTTTCGAGCCCGTGCCCGACAGCCGCAAGAAGCTGGAGGAAGCCCTTTCCGGCCAAATCGCGTCGGGCGAGGCGCGTATCGACGGAATGGCGCTATCGAACGAAACGAACACGGTCCCGATATACGTACCGCATTTCACGGGGGGCACGAGCACCCTGCACCCGGACTCCTCGGTGAAATACGAGGAAGTCATCAAGGTGCAGACGAGCACGCTGGATCGCTACTGCTCGGACAATTCCATCGATCAGGTCGATATGATAAAGATCGATACCGAGGGAAACGATTTGAGGGTCATGCAAGGGGCTGTGGATCTGTTGCGGCGCGGCGGCGTCGGCATCGTGCAGTTCGAGTACAACTATCGGTGGATCCACTCGCGCAGCTACCTGAAGGACGTATTCGACCTGGTTCGCGGGACACCTTACCGGATTGCCAAAGTATGCTCTAGGAGTCTTGAAATATATGTGGATTGGCACCCGGAGCTCGAGCGCTTCTTCGAGACCAATTACGCGTTGATACACGAGCCACTGACGGCCCCGCTGAAGTGCGACTTCGTCCGGATCGGATACGGCAACGCGTGCGAAAGCATCGACGAGACGGCTGCATTGGTCTCTGCCGCACCGTCGATTCGCAACGCCTGAACACTGCCGCATCCGGTCGCGGCGACCGGTACTCAATCCCGGCGAAGCCCGTCTCGCACCGTCTCGGTCGTCAACCTGCCGCGGCCGATTTCTCGGTACAGCGACTCCATCTGGCCCGCTGCGGATTCCCACGACAGTTGTTGCCGCGCGGCCAGGCGTCCCCGCTCGCCCATCGACCGCCGACGGCTTGAATCCTGGAGCAGCGCGCGGATGGTCTCGGCGAGTATCCGAGGGGCGCCGTCCACCACCATCCCGGCTCCGGATGCGCGCACCAGTTCCGCCAGCCCTACTTCCGGTGTGACAACCACCGCGCAACCCATGGCCATCGCCTCAGCCACCGCATTGCCGAAATTCTCCGAATAGGACGGCAGGATGAACATGGCCGCGTTCTCATACAGCGCCCACTTGTGCTCATCCGAAACCATGCCGACGAATCGAATGCGATCCTCGACCCTGCATTTCGCGGCGATCTTTTCCAGCTCTTCCCGGTAGCCGCTCTCATCGTTCCCGGCCACGATCAGCGTCAGCCCGGGCACCCATTGCCAGGCGGTGATCAGCCGGTCCAAGCCCTTTTTTGCATCGATGCGACTCAAGAACAGCGCGTACGGCCTGCCGATGCCATGGAATGGGCCTTCGGCGAGGCCGCTGTGGCTGGCAGGCCAGCTGACGCCGTTCGCGATGCAACGAATTCTCGGCGTGCGTAAGCCGATGCCTTGGATCTCCTCACGCTCCAGCTCGGCGGTGACGTGCACGGCTGCCGACTCGCTGATCGTCCGCTTTTCGATCAAGCGGATCCACGCCGATTTGAGCAGAGTGCTCTTGCCGCGAATCACCTGGGCGCCCAGCATTCCGCGCGGCGACACGACATAAGGCACCCCGGCGCGGCGGGCGATTCGCGCCGCCACCCACGTGGGCCAGAGGAACACGGAGTGCAGGTGCACGACATCGAACGAGTCGATGTCCTTGCGCAGGGCTTGCGCGAGAGTGGGACACCAGTACAGGCGGCGAAGGAACGGCACCCGGAAGTAGCGTATCCGCACGCCGTCCAAGCTGACCGGCTGGCCGAGCGGTACGTCGAGGTCATTCGGACCATCCACGGACGACGTGAATACCTGGACGTCATGCCCGCGCTCCGCCATGGCCTTCGCGAGGGCATGCACCGAGCGAATGGGACCCCCATAGCGCACCGCGGGGAAGTAGGTCGGCACCACGTGCAATATCCGAAGCTTGCCGCCTTGCGGCGCGTACCGGACTGAGGCGGCCGGTTTCTGTGTTATTTGCAACATTGATCGACTACTGTGCCGGACGTGCGTGACAGGAATCTTACCCTCGGCGACCGACCACCGTCTTTGGCGAGATCCTTCCCTTTCTCCAGCGCCCGGGTGACCTTCGGCAATCGCCTGGCACGGGTGGTGTGGGGGCTCGTGCGCAACACCGCTTACCGGTTTACCCCGACCTTCCTTCATGGGTGGCGCAGGCTGATACTGCGCGGCTTCGGCGCGCGCGTCGCGGCGGGAGCGCATCCGTACCCGCGCGCAAAGATCTGGGCACCCTGGAACCTCACCATGGAAGCGCACAGCTGCCTGGCCAACGATGTGGATTGCTACAACGTGGCACCGATCACGCTCGGCAGGCACGCGACGGTCAGCCAATATTCTTACCTATGCTCGGCCAGTCACGACTACCGTGACCCCGCGATGCCGCTGATCGTTGCGCCTATTGTCATCGAAGCGTACGCCTGGGTCGCCGCCGATGTGTTCGTCGGTCCGGGTGTGAAAATCGCACAGGGCGCCGTCGTCGGCGCCCGCTCCACGGTGATCCATGACGTTGCGCCTTGGACCGTGGTCGCCGGCTCGCCTGCCGCGGTGCGCGGCCTCCGACCGAGATTCTCACCGGCGGCCTGAAATCGGCGCCCGACGGCGCATGTCACGGCGCTGCAATGTGAAATTGCGATCTTGGCCGCCATGTCCGTTGAAGCCCTTGCACCGCACGTGCCCACCAGCACGGTGTGGAGACTTTCTCCCGCCGTCATAGCGACGGTTGGCGCTGCATTCGCGCTCTCTCTCTGGCTCTTCTGGGACGGCCTGTCCCGGATGTGGGGCTGGTGGATCGACAGCGAGGAGTACAGCCACGCGCTGCTGATCCCGCCCATTGCCGCGTTCCTCGTCTGGCAGCAGAAGGATCGGCTCGAGCGCGTTTCCTTCATCGGCAGCTGGTGGGGTGTCTTGCTAGTGCTTCTGGGCGGCGCGCTCCTGGTCGTCGGTCAGCTCGGGGCGATCTACACCCTGATCCAGTACGCCTATCTCGTGACCCTGTTCGGGCTGGTGCTCGCGTTCACCGGCCCCACGGCCTTTCGCCTCCTGTTCATGCCGCTGTTCATCCTCGTGCTTATGGTGCCGCTGCCGCAGTTCGTGCTCGCCAACCTATCCACGAAGTTGCAGCTGCTGTCCTCCGAGTTTGGCGTCTGGCTGATGCGCCTGATGGACATCAGCGTGTATCTCGAGGGCAATGTGATCGATCTCGGCGGCTACAAGCTCCAGGTTGCGGAGGCATGCAGCGGTCTCCGTTACCTGTTCCCGCTGATGACGCTGGCCTTCCTGATGGCTTACTTTTACAAGGGCGCGACCTGGAAGCGGATCGCGCTGTTCCTCTCGAGCATCCCGATCACCGTGATCATGAACAGCTTTCGTGTGGGCAGCATCGGTTTCATGGTGGAGCATTGGGGCATCGGCATGGCGGAGGGTTTCCTGCACGAGTTTCAAGGCTGGGCCGTTTTCATGACGAGCGCCGGCCTGATGCTGGCGGAGATCGCCCTGTTGAACCGCATCGGACGCGAATCCGGAACGTGGCGCCAGCTGTTCGGCATCGAGTTTCCGGCCGCCTCGCCGCGCGGCGCGCCGGTCGCGCAGCGCGTCCTGCCATCGCCGTTCGTGGCCGCCTGCGCAGTGCTGCTGGTGTTGGCGGCGATCATGGCGCTGATGCCGCGGCCTGCGGAGATCTATCCGCCGCGCGCAAGCTTCGCCGATTACCCGATGCAGCTCGGTCGCTGGAGCGGGCGGCTCGAGTCCTTGGAGGGCGTGTATCTCGATGCCTTGAAGCTCGACGATTACCTGCTCGCCGACTACGCCGATCCCGAGGGCCGTTCAGTCAATCTCTACATCGCGTACTACAACTCGCAGCGCAAGGGCGAGGCCGTGCATTCGCCGCGCTCCTGCCTGCCGGGCGGCGGCTGGCAGCTCGAGAATTTCGGTCAGCGCACGCTCGAGGGAATCCGGGTCGGGGGCGAGCCGCTGCGTGTCAACCGGACGCTGATCCAGCTCGGCGACCAGCGCGAGCTCGTGTACTACTGGTTTCAACAGCGCGGCCGGGTGATCACCAATGAATTCGCCGTGAAGTGGTATCTGTTCTGGGATGCCTTGACGCGTCACCGCACCGACGGGGCCCTCGTGCGCCTGATTACCGCGCTGCCAGCAGGCGGCGATGAGGCGGCGGCGGACGCCCGTCTGGTGGATGTCGCGGGACGGATTGCTCCGACGCTGCCGCGATACGTGCCGAACTGAGCGGAACCATGCTGCTCGTCATGCCTTTTCTGCTGGCCATGATCGTCACCATGGCCTGGCTTCCCGTGTTCGGCAAGATGGCCGCCCGATGGCGCATCGTAGATCATCCCGGCGAGCGCAAGGTTCACGCCGTGCCGATACCGCGCATCGGCGGCGTTGCGATGGCGCTTGGGGTGTCGATCGCGGCGCTCCTCGTCATCCCGATCAGCGCGCCGGATCGATATTTTTTGATCGCTGCTGGTGTTCTCACGGTATTCGGCGGCCTGGATGATCGCTTCAACCTCGATCACCGGATCAAGTTCCTCGGCCAGCTGATCGCCGCCGCCATCGTCATCTTGGGCGGCGATATCCAGATTCACTCCGTGACCCTCGCCGATCGAGTCTTGCTGCCGGAGTGGATCTCGGTGCCGCTCACATTCCTCTTCTTGGTCGGCATCACCAATGCCATCAATCTCGCCGACGGTCTTGACGGGCTCGCCGGAGGCACCACGTTCCTTTGCCTGTGCGCGCTCGCGATACTGGCCTACCACAGCGGTCAGGGCACGTGCGCGGCGCTGGCGCTGGCCTTCGCCGGCGCGGTACTCGGGTTCCTGCGGTACAACACCTTCCCGGCCAGCATCTTCATGGGGGATGCCGGCAGCCAGCTGCTGGGCTTTGCGGTGGGGGTGTTGAGCCTGCGCGCGACCCAGAGCGGCAACAGCATGATCAGCGCGGCGATACCGGTGCTGCTGCTGGCGCTGCCGATTCTGGACACCTTGAGCGTGATGGTGCAGCGGATCAGCGAGGGCCGCTCGCCTTTCAGCGCCGACAAGAATCACATTCATCACAAACTTCTCTCGTTCGGGTTCGACCATCATGAAGCCGTCATGGTCATCTACGCGATCCAGGCGGATCTTTTCCTGCTCGCGTATTGGATGCGCTACGAGTCCGACGTGGCAATCCTCGCCGTCGTGTCGCTGTTTTTCCTCGGCGCGATCGGCGTGTTCCAGGTAGCCTCGCGTCGGCATTGGCGCTTTCGCTCCGTGCGCGACGTTCGGGAAGAGTCTCCACTCGCGCGGGCACTCACCGTCTTGAGGCAGCCGGGCCGGCTGCCGCGGTGGTCGTACCTTGCCATCGCGCTGGCCGTGTGGGCGTACGCCTTGCTCGTCGCCACCGAGATCGTCGACGTGAGCCACGATGTGCGCATGCTCCTGATCGCGTTGCTCGCGGTGGCGGGCGTCGCCTTCGCGGTGCTGCGCGCAAGACCCTTGAGCACCATCGAAAAGGCGGTGCTCTACATCACCGCCGCGGTGCTCGTATACCTCGACAGCAGCGTCGTGCGGGACGACCCGGCTGTGACCGCGGCGGGTTGGACCGCGATCGTGACCATGGCGCTCGGCACCTTGGTCCGCTTGCAGCTGTCCGGCGACCGGCGCTTTGCCTTGACGCCGCTCGATCTGATCGTGTTGTTCGTGGCGCTCGTGGTCCCGAGCTTGCCCGATACGCTGGGTCTGCCTGACGGAGGGGCGCTCGGCATCGCCAAGCTCGTCATCCTGTTCTATGCGCTCGAGGTGCTCGTGAGCCGGCTCCAGATCGGCGTGATCTGGCTGCGGATTGCCGCCTTGACCCTCCTGGCGGGTCTGCTCGCGCGCTCGTTGGTGTAGACGGCGCGGGCTGCCCCCATTCGTCACACGTTCGTCATATCGGCCACGTAGCCTGCTCCTCCGCTCCCCGCCTTGGAAAAACACAATTATGCCGGTGCGTCTGCTGTCGACTCCGTTGCTGTCCCTGCTGCTGGCGGCCGCCGTGCTGGCCACCTCGGGCTGCGGCGGCGCGCGGGCGCGCTTGGCCCGGCATCTCGAAAAGGGCGAGGCCTTTCTGGCCGACAAGAATTTCGACAAGGCTCGCGTTGAGTTTCAAAACGCATTGCAGATAGCCCCCAAGGATCCTCGCGCGCGCCTGGAAATGGGCGTCGTCGACGAGAAGATCGGCAATCAGCGCGAGGCGGCGCAGTTCTATCAGGCGGCCATCGACGTGAGCCCCGATAACACGGAGGCCCGCGCGCGATTGGCGCGGCTTTACTTGTTCTCGGGTGCCCCGGAGCAGGCGATGGAATTGATCCGGCCCGCCCTGGAAAAGCATCCTGACGACCCACGGCTGCTCACCGTGCGTGCGGCGGCGCGCGTGCAACAGAAGGATCTCGCGGGAGCGCTGTCCGATGCCACCCACGCCGTCGCGCTGGCTCCGACCGACGAAGATGCCGTCGCCGTGCTTGCCGGCATCTACAAAACCCAAGGCGACCTGGGCAAAGCGCAAACGCTGCTCGAACAAACGGTGCAAAAGATTCCCGGTACCGTCGAATTGCGCTTGATCCTGGCGGAGATCTACACGCAAGAGAGTCGTCCGGCGGATGCCGAGGCGCAATTGCTCAAGCTGATCGCTCTGCAGCCCGGCGAGAAGGCGCACCGGTTACGCCTCGCTCAATTCTATGCGCAAGCGAATCAGATCGATGCTGCCGAGCACACGCTTCGCCAAGCAATCAAGGATCTGCCGGCGCAGCGCGATCTCAAGCTGTCGCTGGTGACCTTCTTGGCGGCGCGGCGCAACCGCGAGACGGCCGAACACGAGCTTCGCTCAATGATCGATGCGGACCCCGCGGACCATGAATTGCAATTCACCCTCGCGGCGTTCTACCAGGAAGGCAATGAGATCGCGAAGGCGAAGGCTGTCTACCAGCAGATCATCGACAAGGAGAAGCTCCAGCCGGCCGGTTTGACCGCTCGCGATAGGCTCGCCGCCTTGCGGCTGCAGGAAAACGACGTGACTGGCGCGTTGACCTTGATCGGCGAGGTGCTCGCCAAGAGCCCGCGCGATGACGACGCGCTGCTGCTCCGCGGTAACATTTTGCTGTCCCGACAGGACCCGCGCGCCGCGATCACGGACCTGCGCGCGGTGCTGCGCGACCAGCCGAATGCCGAGGGCGTCCTGCGCTCGCTGGCGCGAGCGCATCTCGCCAATGGCGACCCGGCGCTCGCCGAGGAAACGATGCGCCACGCCGTCGAGGCCAACCCGAAAAACCCGGCGCTGGAACTCGACTTCGCGCAGCTGTTGATGCAGTTGGGTAAGCCGGATCAGGCGAAGGTGATCATCACCGAGCTCGTCAAACAGAGGCCCGACAGCATCGAGGCCCTCGACGCCCAGTATCGGATCGCCATCGCGGCGCGTGACCTGGCGACCGCCAAATCAGCCGCGGATGCGATCGCGACCCTGCGCCCGAAGATGGCCGTTGGGTATCTGTATCAGGGCATGCTGGCCGAGAGCGAAAAGCGCAACGATGATGCGTTGCAGCTATACAACAAGGCTGCCGAGCTGCAGCCCAATGCTGCCGAGCCGCTCGAGGGTGCGGTGCGTGTTCTGGCCGCGACCAAGCGCGTTCCGGAGGCGATCAAGCGGCTCGACGAGATATCGGCAAAGTATCCTGATAGCTCTGTTGCGCTCGTCATCAAGAGCGAGCTGTTGATACAGACCGGCAAGGCGGCCGACGCCGTGGCCACCCTGAAGACCGCTGTCGCGCGGACACCGAAATGGTGGCCGGCGTATCGGGCCCTGGCGAGAGCCGAGGTGGCCGCCAAAGAGGATCCCGCCGTCGCGGTTGCAACGCTTCGCAGCGCGAAAACGATGATCGATCGGCCCGAGGAGGCGAGCCTCGACCTCGCTTCGTTGCTCGAGCAATCGGGAAAGCCGGACCAGGCGATGAAAGAGTACGAGGAGATCCTGCGTGCCAATCCTCAATCGGAGGTGGCGGCCAACAATCTCGCGATGCTGCTCGCTACGTACCGGAGCGACCCGGCGAGCCTCGATCGGGCCAAGGAACTGTCGGCGCGGTTCGCAAACTCCGCCAATCCCTCGTTCCTGGATACCTACGGCTGGGTGCTGTTCAAGCGCGGCGACGCAGCGGACTCCGTGCCGGTATTGACGCGGGTGGTCGAAAAGACTCCGAATGCACCCGTCGCCCGGTTTCACCTGGGCATGGCGCAGTCGCTGGCGGGCGATGACGCCGATGCGCGCGACAACCTCTCGCGCGCGGTCAATTCAGGCACCCGATTCGCTGGCCTGGACGAGGCGAAGGCGACGCTCGACAAGCTTGGTAAATCGACCGCTTCGACCGCTCCGAAGTCCTGACGATATGTGGCGAGGGATACTGCCTATGAATAATCGCTTCGCCGCACGGCTGATCGTGCTCGGGTGGTTTCCGTTGTTGACCTGGGCGCAGACCGACCCGCTGCCTCCACAAACACAGTTGATCACCGTGGCGGGCGCGCCGGCGCCGAGTCAGGAGACCTTCACGATCGCGGCGGCCGAGGATCTGACGGTCACCTTCACCGATTTCCAGACGCCGGCGGCGCTCAGCACGGCGAGCGTCGTTGTGACCCAGGGCGCCGCGATCGCGGGGATGACCACGTTCGCGGCGCCGGCGCAGAACGCGACGCTCGCATTGCCGGCCGCGGTCGGGCAATACACCCTGCGCGTGATCGGAACGCCGAATGCGGCGGCGGGGGTGGGCACGTTCAGCATCTGCGTGGCGCCGAAATCCACTCCCTCCGCCTGCATCGCGGACGCGTCGTTCGCGGGCAACATCACGGAGCAGTCCGCGCCGGCGAACCCGACGGTGTCGACGAGCGTCGCCACGTTGACCGTCTCGACTGCCGGTTCCTATACATTCACGTATCAGGATGATCACTTTCCGGTGCCCTTGGCCGCGGGAAATCCGGGATATCCAAGCCTGGCGCTTTTCCAAGGAAATCAGCAGATCGCCGTGCCGCTCCCCGCATCGCCCGCCCCGATCACGCTGAGCCCCGGCACGTACACCTTGCTGACGGTGGCGCAAGCGGACCCAACCGCGAAAGCGGGTCTTTATGGCATCGTGGTGAGCGGGCCGGCGGGCGTCGCTCCCTTGCTGAGCGCCACCTATCCCGTGGGATTGCTCCAGCCGGCCGCCACCGTCGACAATCCGAGCGCTCAATCCCTGACGCTCGCCGCCACGGATTTCGCTTTTCCCGCCGCGCTCGCGAGCGCAAGCGCGCTGGTCACCTCCGGAGGGGGCCCTGCGCTCGGAATGGCTACGGCCGGTAACGGCCCGTCGAGCTTCGGAGCGCCCAAGGGCGCAATTCAGCTCTGGAGCTACGGCGCCGCCGGAGCCGCCGCGGGTACCTACGAGGTCGATCTCGCGTCCGCGTCGTCGACGCTTCTGCAATCGGCGTTCGGCGTGAACGGCGGCGGCTCCTACGCCTATGCATTCGTCTCGCCGAAGGCCCTCGCGGCCGGCAGCTATCAGGCCACCGCCAGCGATTTTCAATTCCCCGCCACGCTCTCCGCTTTGCAGTTTGCCGTGGCGCAGAATAACGCCGTGCTCAAGCAAGCGAGCGCCGCTGGCGCGGTGAGCTTCACCGCAGCCGCCGCCCCCGTGGTGCTCCTGGTGGATGCGACTCCGGCGTCCGGCAGCAACGGACTTTTCGACGTGAATGTCCAGACGAGCGCCGGCTCCGTGGTGTTCGACCAGATCCAGCCGGTGAGTGCCGCGGGCGGGTTGACGACGCAGCCCCTCACGCTCGGGACCTCGGGCAATTTCAATGTCACGCTGACCGACCTGAAGTTTCCGGCGCAGTTCTCGACCCTGGCACTGGTCGGCTCGAGCGCCGGTTCGGTACTGGGGAAGATTTACGGCGGCGGAACATTTCCCATCACCGCTGCGCCGGGCGACTACCAGTTCACGGTGGTCGCCATTCCGGCCGCTCAGCAACAATATGGCCTGTACGGCATCGAGATCGTGAATGCACCGCCCACCGTCAAGCTGTCGGCCTCGCCGACCTCGGTGCCCGCGGGTGCTGCCAGCACGTTGTCGTGGACGACGACGAGCGCCACGAGTTGTACCGGCAGCGGCGGCTCGTTCACCGGCAGTCAGGCGACCGGGTCCGGCAACCTTGCGGTGTCGGTGACGGCGACCACGACCTTCACGCTGACGTGCACGGGTCCCGGCGGTTCGGCGGCGCAATCCGTGACGGTCACCGCGACCGCGGCGCCGAGCGGCTCGGGGGGCGGCGGTCAGATCGGACTGAGCTCCATCTTGGTGCTCGCGGCACTCGCGCTCGCGCGGCTGTGCGCCCTCACTGTATGGCCACGGCTACCACCGCGAGGTCGGGTTCATCCGTAGAGTCTCCGGCTGCCCAGCGGGCGGCTTTGGCGGGATCGGCGTAGATTCGATGCAGCAACGTATTCACCTCGAACGGAGGCTGTCGATCGGAGCCGGAGATCTCGAGCGCGGCGAACTCCACGACCCTCGCCGCGGCTAGATTGGCGGGATCCGCACCGCCGTGGTCCAAGCGCTGGCTGCAGGCCGGTTCGGATAAAGAATAGTACCCTCTGCAGGGCAGCGGCCGGCTCGAGTAGACGGAGCATCCGTCCTCGTCCAAGAGCACGCAGGGACTCGAATGGCCGCCGCCGCTTCTCGTCGCCGAGGCATGGATTCTTGCCACCGCCTGCGCCCGAAGGTCGGGAGGCAGATTTTCGATGTGGCGAACCAGCAGCACAGCCTCGAACTTCGATACGTAGATCTCGTTGAACTTGCAGCAGTGGTTGCATCCCCTGACGCAAGGGATGGGCGCTCGGGTGTGTGCCTTGAGCTGCTCGATCTCCGCGTCCACGGCTGCGTACAAGTCCGCATAGCGTTCCGGCAGCGCGCGGCCGGAACTCTCGCGCCAAACGCGGGTTAGTCGCGCCAGAAGCTCCTTCGCATCGCGCAAGCGCCCGGGATCGCCGCCCGAGAATCGCCGCACGAATTGCAGGGTTACCTCGCGCATAGCGCCGGTATACCGTTACGCGCTCTGGCCGCCGCCGATGAGGAGACGGGCCTGGACCAGGTGACCGCAAAAATCGCTGCGATCAACGCCATTGCGATCCGCCCGCCCGCCTCGAGAAAGCGGCTCCAGTGCTCCCACCAGGTGACGGGGGTTCGATCGCCGGATAGTACTGCGGAGGCATAAGCCAGCGAGTTGAGCAGTTGACACACGGTGGTCGCGGCCTCCAGGCACAAGAACAACGGAATTCCGATAGCCAGCGCGGCAAGCCGTTCCCGCAACGATCGCACGGGCCACGCCAGCAGCAGCGTCCAGTAGACGATGGGCGACATCACGACCGCGGCGACTTGCAGCTTCGAGACGAGTCTCGCGGCGGGTCGCCCAAAGTCATCTCGCACGATACCCGTCAAGCGCAGCATCATGCCCGGACCCGAAGTGCTCTTGACGACCTCGATCTTGCTCACCTCCCAGGGATGTCCGAGCGCAATCCAGCGGGCCGCCAGCGTGTAATACGGCGCGGCGAATCCGCAGTAGCGCTCCGCAGTGCCCGCGCCGACCGCGAGCGCCGCCGCGGCGAACAAGGCCCAGCGCCACTCAGGCCGCATCCGGGCTCGGCTCCATGCCTGTCGATGCGCCGCCCGAGGTCCAACGCATGAAGAAGAGCGCCATCAGGATCACAGGCCCGAGCGGCAAGATCAGGCCGTGCAGTGCCTCCCAGCCGCCTGGGCTGTAGCGCAGCGTGTAGTGCAGGGCCATCAACCGCGCGACACTGAGCACGTAGGCGAGGACCGAGCCCAGCAGCAATCCCTGGATGCGTCGTTTACGCGGGGCGGGGAATGCGAGGATGCCCGCCATCAGCAACAGAAACATCTCCACGCCCTCGCAGCCTCGGGTGACGTGCAAATTGGCGCCGGGCGACACGATGGTACGGTCGACCCGCGTGACCTGATCGCCGGGAGTCGCGGCATTGATGAGTGCACACGTGGGCGCGAGGATCAGATCCTCGACGAGGACTCGCTCGAAAGCGGTGCCGCGGGACGCCTCGAATGAGCCCATGAGAATCGCAAAAGCGACCAGGAATGTCAGACCGAATCTGAGCGGGGACACGTGGCGATTCATGCCAGGCGCCGCATGGCGAGCCCCGCGAGCGTGAGGCCGAGCATCGCATTCGCCCACAACGGCAAGGGACCGTCCGATCCTCCGTTCACCGGGATCGCCAGATCGACCGTGACGGCGCCATCGGCGGGATCGAGGTCGCCATTGCTGGAGGTGGCGGTGAAGGTCAGATTTGCGGTCTGCGAGTTGCCGGGCTGGATCACGATGGTGAGCGGGGCGCTGGCGCCCACGGCCAGGACGCCGACCGCGCAACTCACCGTTTGGCCCACCTGCGTGCAGCCTGAGCTGCTGGAATTCGTGACCAGCGCAAAGCCGGCGGGAAGTTGCGTCGTCACCACGACCGACGTGGCACTTTGCGGTCCCCGGTTGGCAACCGCCCAGGTATACGACAGAAGGCCTGCGGCCGTCACGCTGCCGTTGCCGCTCAGCGCGAGGTCGGAGGAGCTCCAGTACTTCACCAGATTGTAGGCGTTGACGGTGCCGATGCCGGTGGCGAAGTCCCAGCCCGGCGCCGCGCCATAGGCGGTCGCATCGGCGCCGGTCGTGGTCGAGAGCACGCCGTAGGTGCCGCTGGGCGCGTAACAGTTGTTCGCGCCCGTGCAGTCCACATCCATGTCTCCCAGACGGACATCGTAGAACACGCAACCGCTGGAGGCGCCATTGCCGCTGCTCGAATTGCAGGCGAGGCCGCCGGCCGATTGGCTTGCGGCGAGTACGTAATACACGTAGTTCGGGTTGCCCTGCGATGCCCCCGCCTTCTGGTTCACGAGCGCCTGGATGCCGGCCATGATCGGAGCGGCGAACGAGGTGCCTCCGCCACCGGACCAGGAACTCGGTGCGCCGGTACAAGCGGCACCCTGGTCGGCGGTGTCCGAATCGCAATAGACGTAGTGATGACCCCAGAGGCCATTCGCCGCGAACAGCGAGATGTCGGGCAGATCACGCACCCCGTCGCTGGGATTTCCGGGCACCCCCGACTGCCACGAGGGCTTTGCATACCCGGCGCAGCTGCCGCCGACGACGCCTGAGGTCGAGGGAGCACCGGTTGCGCATGCGCTCGGGCCGCCGCTACCGGCGGCAGTCGTCAAGAAGCTCGCCTTGCCGCTGGCGCTGTTGCAAAAGCCCCCCGTACCGTAAGCGGCGCTATAGCCCTCGACGGCGGTGAGCAGCGCGCCCGCGCAGGAATCGTTCCAGGGAATCTCCGGAACGTAAGATAGGGCTGAGCCATAGGCGGTGCTGTTGGTAGTGCTCCAGTACGTGCTCACCGAACCTGCATACGTGTCGCCAAAATCCGTGCCCCCGACGGCCACGTCGTAAGGACTCGAGGCGAAGCCGCTGACGCCGATGCCGTGGGTCGAGGCAGTCGCGGAGCGATCGCAGCTCGCGGCGCCGTCGTCGCCCGCCGCGACGAATATCGAGGTACCCTCGGCGACCGCCTGCTGATAAACCGTGTTGTAGGCGGCATTGGCCGTCGCGCCGTTTTCTGCCTCGCATTCCCCATAGCTGATGCTGACGATCGCCGGCGGATTGGCGCCGTTGACCAGATTCTCGAGCGCGATCAACCCGCCGAACGTGGTGGTGTCCCTGCACGAGGCGATCACGATGGCGGCGGCCGGCGCTGCGGCGCTCGCCCATTCCGCGTCGATCTCGGCCTCCGCCTCGGCGCCCGCAACCACCCCTGGATTGGCACAATTGTTCGTTCCGCTGGGATTCGCCGGGTGCTGCTGCGTGAGGGAGCCGCTCGCATAGGAGGACAGACCGAAGGTCGATCGAAAGGTGCTCCAGTCGGCGCTGCTGTACACGTTGCTGTCCTCGATGACGACGATCGTCTGGCCCTGTCCGGCGATGCCGGCACTGAACAAGGGATTCAAGTTGTAGATCGTCGCGAGATCCGCCGGCGCGACGATATGGTCGCTCGAGGACACCGTGTACTCGGTACGCTGGACGTGCAGGGGATGCGGGCGAAAATCGTTCAGTGACACGATCCCGGCGACCGCCGGGGCCAGCGCCGCGGGGATCTGCGGATCCGCCGCGTTTGCGAGGTGACGCGCGCCTTGGATGTCGAGGTAGTGGATCTCGCAGTGAAATGCGCCGAGGATCTCGCCGGCCGTTCCCGAGAAATCGATCAGCATGGCGCCGGGATCCGTGCTGTTGACGGTGAACCCCTGCTCCTTGAGCCAATCGGTCAACGCAGCGAAATCCTGCCGCGCGAGGCCAAAGGCCTGTGCAAATTCGGCGTGGCGCAGCCAATGGTGAAAATTCGGCGAGCGGCGGTCGTGCAGTTCCTCGAGATATTGCCGCAGCGCCGACTCGCGTTCCGCAGGCCGCTTGAGCAGCAGTTGCATGTGCTCCAGGACGAGCGTATCAGGGACGCGGCCGGCGTCGTGCGCCGCGTTCATCTCCGGACGCGTATTGCCCCGGAGCCGGATCAGCCGGTTCGCATCGACCGGCATGGTGATGAGCGCGCGGGCGGCGTTCTGCGCGTACACCGGCTCGAGCGGCCATGCGAGCGCCAGCAGCAGAACAAAGTGCAGCATCAACCACGCGCGCCCTGGAGTCGGCACGGGGCATCCTCACGCGATGGAAATATGCGCGGGCGCCATGCCGGCCTGGTGGCGCTCGTACATCTGCTCGTAGGCCCGTTCGATGTGCCGGGTGAGCAGGGGCGTATCGAACAGAGGTGCCGTGCATTTGTTCGCCTCGAGCTGCTCTCGCAGCTGCGCGAGTTGTCCCGGATTGGACGCCAGTTCGATCGCCATCGCTTCGTACTGCTCCTGGGTACTCGCGATCAGCTCCGGCAAGTTCAGGGCGTTAAGTAGACTCCCGGCGACTCGCGCCGCAAACGACTCACCCATCAAGGTCAGCACGGGGAGCCCTGCCCAGAGCGCGTCGGTTGCGGTCGTGTGTGCGTTATAGGGCAGCGTGTCGAGGAAAAGATCCGCCAGGCGGTGGCGGCCCAGATGATCCGCTGCGGGCATGCGCCGCGCGAATACCAACCGCGCGCCGCTCATCCCGTGTCGCTCGGCTTCCCTGCGGAGATTATAGATCGCGGTCTCGTTCGCCTCGAACAGCCACAGGATGCTGCCCGGCGTTTTCTCGAGGATCCGCATCCAGCCGCCGAAGGTGTCCGGAGTGATCTTGACGTGATTGTTGAAGCAGCAGAACACGAACCCCGTTGGGGGAAGGCCGAGCTCCACCCTCGAAAATTCCTTCGCCGCGGTCTGCAGGGGGCCGAGAGCGCGATAGCTCGTCGGGTAGTAGCTGTTGGGAAGATGTACCACCTTCTCAGAATAATGGTGCATCGATTGCATCGGTATGACCGTGGCGTCGGCCAGAATGTAGTCGATGTGGCGGGCACCCATTGTTCCGGGAAATCCCAGGTAGTTCACCTGGATGGCCGCGGCGCGTTGCGCGAAAATTCCGCTGCGGTGATTCTGGGTATAGCCTTTCAAGTCCACGGCAATGTCGATTTCAAGCTCTCTCGAAAGCTCGGCGATCTCCCGGTCCGATCGGGTCCGCACGTCGATGAACCGGTCGAACGCGCTGGATAACCGTGCTCTCATCTCGTCTGGCTGATCGGGTCCGAAGGAGAAGGCCACGAGCTCGAATCGTCCCCGATCGTGGCACTCGAATAGACCGGCCATCAGATAGGCGGTGGCATGGTTGTAGTAGTCGGCGGAAAAATACCCTACGCGAATCTTGCCGTGGCGCTCGCCCCGGGCCGTCGATGGCGGCCGCCGATCCGTCGGGTGGGCCGCATTCACCCAGGTTTCCGCCGCCTGGCGCTGTACCGGCAAGGAATCTACGAGCGTCAACACACTATAGGGTTCGGCCGCCCGCTGCTTGCGGCAGATTCTGCCGGACATCTCTGCGACGGCCGCGCCGAAGCCGCTCCAATCGCCAAGATGCATCTTGGCATGCAGCCAGCTCCCGTACGCCCACTCGGCGTCGGGACGGATGCCGAGCGCGCGCTGATAACCGTCGATCGCCTCGCTGAACCGCCCCAGGCGCTGCAGGGCATTGGCGCGGCTGATGTGGGCGTCCGCCAGATCGGGACGGATTCTCAAGGCCCGTCCGTAGCTCTCGACCGCATCGCCGTAGCGCCTCAACTCCTGAAGCGCGTTGCCCCGATTGACGTAGGCCTCTGCCAGTTTGGGGTTGATCCCGAGTGCACGATCGTAGCTCGCGAGCGCATCGCCGAAGCGCCGCAGTTGATGCAAGGCATTGCCGCGGTTGTTGCAGGCCTCCGCAAGCGTCGAATCGATTTGCAGCGCCCGCTCGTAGCTCTCGAGAGATTCCTCGATGCGCCCCAACTCTTGCAGCGCATTGCCGCGGGCGAAATGCACCGGCGCGAGACCGCGATTGAGTTCCAATGCACGGTCGAAGCTCTCCAGGGCCTCTTGGGTGCGCCGCAGTTCGTGCAGCACAAGTCCTTGATTATAGAGCGTGTCCGCATCTTCGGGCTGGATGCTGAGCGCGCGCTCGTAGCACTCCAGGGCCTCATCGAAGCGTTGCAGCTCCCTCAACACGTTGCCGTAATTGTTACATGCCGCCGCGTCGGTGGGATTGGCCGCCACCGCCCGTTGCAAAAGCTCCGCGGCTTCCCTCGGATGCTGCGTCCGGGCCGCGATGATGCCGAGCAGGTTCAGGGCATCGAAGTAATCCGCCTGCGCCTCGATGACCAGGCGACACCACTGCTCGGCCTTGCCCCACTCGCCGCCACGGTAGGCCGCGCTCGCCTGCTGCATGGCTTGCGCTAGCGTCAGCATGCTCGCCCCGACTCTAGAGACTCTTCAGGATGTCGAGCGCAAGCGCCTTGTCGATGGCTCTGTTCTGATCATCCGCGGGATTGGTGACATCGGAGCGTGTCATGATCCGGAAGTAGGCGTCGCCCTTCTTGACGGTCAGGGTGACGGGAAGCCGTCCCGGCCGAAAATAATACGCATCATCGCCGATCCCGCTCTCGAGCGCGCTTGGAGTGCGCGCCACCCGCGCCTTTCCCGCCTCGAACTTCTGGGCGTCGAGGATATAAACGATCACATTACGCGCAGGCCCGGTGGGCTTGCCGCGCTCTCTCCAGTTGCAAGATAGCGGGTCGCTCTGGACCGGGCGCTGCCCGGGGTCGACCTGCACACCGAGCGCGGCGGCAACCTGCGCCTGGGTCAACACGCTGCAAGCATCGTGCGGGGCGGCCGCTCGGACCTGGCCATGAAGGGCGCCGGCCGTCATCAGGAGGGCAGCCACTCGGCGGATATTTTTTTGCGCGTTCATCGTGTTCTCTCGAATGATCCTGTGGGGTTTGTTAAGGCGGAAACTTTAGCTTCGATCGCGGCCGGGCTGGTGCAATTCATCGGCAATGACCCGCTCGAACTTCTCTACCGGCACGCTGCCGTCGATCGGCCGGCCATTGATGAAGAAAAAGGGCGTGCCCTCGAGCCCCAGATCGCGCGCGGCCTTGGCGTCGGCGCCCAGCGCTTGGCTTGTCGCGGGATCCACGAGGCATGCCGAGAAGCGGTCGGCCTCCAGTCCCAAGCGCGCCGCCGTCTTTTTCAGCGCATCCGCGCTCAAGGCGCTCTGGTCGTCGTACATGGCGTCATGCATTTCCCAGAATTTGCCCTGGCGATCGGCGCACACACCGGCCTCCGCCGCGGTCTTCGCATCGGGATGAATTTGCGTCAAGGGGAGGTTGCGGAACACCACTCGCACGTCCTGCGGGTAGTGCGCCATGACGGTGCGCAGCGATGCTTCCGCCTCTCTGCAGTAAGGACACTGGAAGTCCCCGAACTCGACGATCGTCACGCGCGCATGGCTCTCGCCTCGCGCCGGACCCGAATCGGCGACCGCTTCGCGATAGGGAGCAAGACTCGCGGTGATGCCGTGCTTGACTCGCAAGGCATCGTAGAAGCTGCGCGTCGCGGCCTGATTGCGCTGGGTGGTGAGGTACTCGACGAGCTTCGGCGCGACCTCCTCATAGGGTTGCTTGATTCGCTCGCGATTCGCCTCGTAGAACGCCCGCGCCTCCGCCTCGGTCGGCGCAACCAGTTTGAGGTCCGCGAGCACCTTGTCTTGTTGGACGCCGCGGTTCTTCGCCTCGAGGTCGAGGGCATCGCGATCGAGCATCTTGTCGAGATCCTGCTGCAGCAGATCGTGGCGCGATTTGGCCAGTTTCAGTTCCAGATGATGTCGCTGCACCTCTGAGTCGTTCTCCAGCCGATCGAAGTCGGCGCTGTTGGCGGCAATCACATCGCTTTCGCTGATACGAGTTTGCCCGACCACCGCAATGACGGGCTGCGCGGACGGCGAGCTCGACGAGTTCCCCCCATTTCCCGCCCAGGCGGACCAGGCAAGCACGCTGCCGATGATTATCCAGGCAGTGGAAGTGCGGATCGCACGATGGGCGATGTGTGCGTGGGAAATCGATCTGGTCATTGAAATGCACCTTGGAAATGGCTGGCCCAACGAGGGGTCCTAAGACTAGGGACCGATTGCTACAGTCTTGCGACGAACCGGGGGTTGCGACGAGCCGGCGCCGAAGATCTCTCTCGGATCACTTGGCGGAAGTGATCACCCCGGCACATCCATGTTGCCGAATATTCATACTTCGATCACACCGTTGACACCCGATCTCTGCATTCTGGCGCCCGTGAAGCCGGCCGGATCCGATTTGGGACGCCCCGTCGCGGAAGGCCGTCACGAATTCAGGAGCCACCCGGAGCGCATCAGCTCACGGGCGGCGAGTGGGTTTTGTCGATTTGAATCATTAACTTAGCGTTTGGGAGAACACGATGATGAAACTTTCAATCACTTCCGTCGGCGCGGCGGTCGGCTTGGCGCTGATCTCTGCCTCGGCGAACGCGGCACTCTCGCCGCCGGCTCAAAATCTCACGTCCGCGCCGACCAGCACGGGGCTGTATCTTGCCGTCTACGACAGCGCCAGCAACGCGAACGAAATCGTCAACCTGAGCTACGACCAGTCCGTCATCACCGCGGCCTCGGGCAACCTCGGCCCGAACGCGCCCAACAGCGCCTTCGTGCAGACGGCTGCCCCGACCGGCACGGGCAGCGTGCTGCAGCTGAACTTCGGCCAGATCAGCGGCTTCAGCGGCTCGGGCGCGATCTTCAACAGCGCCAATGAAGCGACGACCGGCTTCATGGTGATCGACGGCATCAGCGGAGGCGCGGGCACGGAGGCGTTCCAGGCCACGGCGTCCTCGACTCCCGTCACCGCGTACGGCGGGGTGGGAACGATCGTTCAAGCCATCCAGGGCGAAATTGCAAGTTGGCAGACTGCAGCACCGAACAGCGGTGATCTCAAGGACACGACCGGCACCCAAACCTACAGCGTACAGTCCGGCGTGCTTCAGAGCGGTGAGCTCGTCTCTGGGCAGTTCTTCAACGGTGCGCTGAACACGGCGGTCAGCTTCTACGACGTGACCACCACGGCGGCTCACAAGGCCGTCATCACGCAGTATGCGAACGCGACCGGCGCCGGCTACTGGTTCCTGTCGTCGAGCGGCGACCTGACCTACAACGTGCCGACCGCCGGTGTCGCTCCGGTTCCGCTTCCCGCCGCCGTCTGGCTCCTGGGCAGTGGTCTTCTAGGCTTGGCCGGCATCGGCCGCCGCCGCAGCGCGGTCTGAGCTGGTCGCCGTCGAAGCGAAACATTCTTTAATTAAGGGGAAAATTCCATGTCTCTCATCCGAAATGCCGTCCGCTGCGCCATCGCCGCGGCCGCAGCCGGTGCGGCCGCCAACAGTGCGTCTGCTCTGGACATCAGCACCTACAACGCCGCCACGGCGGTCAACGTTTATCTGAGCGGCTCGACCGCCGTCGACAACACCCTCGTGAATGCCGCCATCGAGACGGCCGCACCGGGCGGCCTGTGCCAGGCGGGCACCGTCGACATCTACTACATTGGGACCACGGGGTCCTATTCCAATCGAATGATCTTCTGCACGGGCAGCGCTTCCTCCGGCGTTTCCGGCTCGCCGCTGGCGATTTACAAGGAATCGACCGCCGGGTCGCAGAACGGCGTGACGCCGCTCTACACTGCGGCTTCGGGCGGCTCGTCGGGGTTGAGCTTCATCAATCCGACGCTCATCTCGGATGCGGCCTGCAACGGCGCGGATGGTGGTGCGGTCGCCGCCAACGGCAACTTTGGCGCCTACACCAACCACTCGAGCTGCCCGGCGGCGGACGTGACTGCCAACGTCATCCCGACCGCGGGCTTCGCCGATGTGGAGCCCAAGATCCTCAAGACCGTGACCGGCGGCGTGGTCAACTCGACCTTGGCCGGCACGTACCTGAAATCGGGTCCGACCCTGGATCAGATCTGGGCGGTGGCGTTGACCAAGAACGCCTACTATGCGCTCCAGGCTGCGGAAGGCTACACCTCGCCCTCCGATTCGCCGGCGAATGCCCCGTCGCTTTCCAAGCAAGACGTGGCCGGACTCATCAGCGGCAACATCTTCAATTGGAATGATCTCGGCCTGAATCCGGTCGATACCAGCGTCTACATCTGCCGCCGCGATTTCGGCTCCGGGACCGAGGCCTCGTTCGAGGCCTACTTCCTGGGCGAGCGTTGCAGCATCTCGTCCGAGGCCGTCCCCAACGAGGATGCGGTGACGACCTGGGCGAACGCGAGCGGCGGCGCCATGCGGACCTGCTTGCAGCATATGTTCGCGGGCGGAACGCAGACCGCGTACTATTCGAGTGCGAGCCACACCTTCCCCGCGGGCAACCAGTATGCGATCGGCTTCCTGAACGATGAGATCACGCTGAAGAATCTGACCGGCGCCAGCGACAGCTTCCGCCTGGTGGCCGTGGACGGCGTGGGCCCGACGGTGGCCAACGTGCAGAACGGCTACTATCCGTACTTCAGCACGGGACTGTATTTCCAGATCAAGACGGGAACCGGAGTTCCGACGGGAACATCGGCGACTGCCGCGACGAACCTGTTGAAGCTGCTCGGCCATCCGCAGTTCACCCATGACAGCAACGCCGGTTACAACGGCGGTCTGCCGTGGAGCCCGACCCTGAGCGTTGGCGATTCGTCTCCGGCGCCTCTGTATGCGGCCAGCAATCCGCCGACCATTCCCGCGACCAGCACGACGGCCGCCGCGAATCCGACCAATGCATACACCAAGAACCAAAGCGGTAGCATCAACAATTGCGATACGCCGGTTTGGGATTCGGGTGACTTGGAAGGGGTCCAGACGACCACGGTCGAGACGAAGTTGCTCGGCAATGGCCAGGTAAACGACTGATATCGAAGACCTGTTTCAATAATTGACTTGATCGATGATTTGGCGAGCCATCGGGGTAAATCCCGGTGGCTCGCTTTTTATTGCGGATGGCACGAATCGACAGATCCATGGGATACGCTTTATCGATTACCTCGCGGGGAGGCGTGGTGTTGGCCATCGCCTTGGGCATGGCCACGGGCTTCCCGTCGCAGCGCAGTCTTGCAGCCGAAGCTCCCTCGGCGCCGGTTCCGGCGCAGCCGAATACCTTCGATATCCATGAATTCCGGGTGCTCGGCAATCATGTGCTGGCGCCGGTCGTGATCGAGCGCGCCGTATATCCGTTCCTGGGACCCAAGAAGACGATCGACACCGTCAAGCAGGCCGCCGATGCCCTCGAGAAGGCCTACAAGGCCGCGGGCTATGGCGCCATCTATGTCGACATTCCCGAGCAGGAGGTGGCCGACGGCATCGTCCGCTTGAAGGTCACCGAGGGAAAGCTGCAGGAAGTGCATGTGCGCGGCGAACGCTATTTTTCGGATCGCCAGATCCTCGCGGGGTTGCCGGCGCTCAAGGTCGGGGAGACGCCGAACCTCCCCGATCTGCAGAAGGAACTCGCCACCCTCAATGCGCGCACCCCCGATCGCTCCATGACTCCGGTGCTGAAAGCGGGCTCGGAGCCCGGCACGCTCGATGTGGACGTTGACGTGAAGGATACCTTGCCGCTGCACGGCTCCGTTCAGTACGACGATCGGCATACGGCGGACACCACCCCGAACCGCGCTACGGCCGCCTTGAGTTACGACAATCTCTGGCAGCGCCAGGACAGCCTCGGTATTCAATACCAGACCGCGCCCGCGAAGCCCAGCGATGCCGAAGTGTTCTCAGCTAATTACTTGGGCCACGTCGATCCGCTCGGCGGTGAGGTTGCGCTCTCCTATATCCATACCAACAGCAACGCCTTGGCGCTCGGAACCTTGGGCGTGCTCGGTAAGGGATCCATTTACGGCGCGCATTGGCTCGAGCCGCTCCCGGGCGGGGTGCCGGGTTCGCAGAGCATCAACGCCGGCGCCGATTACAAGGACGTGCTGACCTCCGTTCTGCCGGAGTCCAACGCCAGCACCTCGAGCAATGCCTCCGGGGCGGTAACCACCAAGGTCAACTACATCAATTGGTCGGCGCTCTACGCCGGCAACTGGTATCCGGGGCAGCAGGTTTACTCGCTCACCACCGGGCTGAACTTCGGCGTGCGCAGCGTGCTGAACAGCGAGAATGAGTTCGAGAACGCGCGCTACAACGCGCACCCGGACTACTTCTACGTGCGACTCGGCTTCGTCGCCACCGAGCCCTTGCCCCTCGGGCTTGCAGTCATGGAACGGGTGAGTGGGCAATGGGCCGACAGCCCCCTGGTCAACAACGAGCAGTTTTCGTTGGGGGGCGTCGATACGGTGCGCGGCTATCTGGAAGCGGAAACGCTCGGCGATTCGGGTCTGGCCGGCACCTTCGAGATTCACAGCCCGCCCGTCGGCCCCCACGCGGGCACGCATCCTGAGCCCACTTTACGGCTTCGTGTTCGTGGACGGCGGTGTGGCGACGCTGGTCGACCCGCTGCCCGCACAGCGCGTGAACGTGACGCTGTGGAGCACCGGTGTCGGCATCCGGCTGGAGAGCGCGCGCGGCGTTCACCGGCTCGCTCGACTATGCGCTGCCCGGACGCGACGGGGTCCGCACGCTGAAGGACCAGTCGAGAATCGATTTCCTCTTGCGTTACGGATTTTGACCATGAGGACAACAGCCATGCGCTTCGCATTCCGGTTTGCGCCCATCCTTGGCATCGGGGCCTTGCTGGAGTCCGCTTGGCCCGGCACGCCGCCGGTGACCCTGCCGGTTCCCTGCCTGGGCAGCGCGTGCGCCGGCGGCAAGTTCGGCACCACCGGATTCGTGAGTGCCGGTCAGGCCACGGCGACCCAGTCCGGCACCAAGCTTACGGTGAATCAGACGAGCAGCAACGCCACGCTCAACTGGCAGAGCTTCAACATCTCCGCCAACGGCGTGGTTCAGTTCGTGCAGCCGGGCGCGAGTTCCGTCGCGCTCAACCAGATCAACGATGCCAACGCGAGCCAGATCTTCGGCGCGCTCAATGCCAACGGGCGCGTGTTTCTGATCAATCAGAACGGCATCATTTTCGGCGCCGGCGCGCAGGTCAATGTCGGCGGGTTGGTGGCATCGACGCTCAACATCAATCCGGCCGCGGTGACCGGGGGATTGATCGCAGCCGGTTCCAACAGCAATCCTGCTTTCCAGTCGTTCGCAAGCGGAACGAGTGGCGCCGTCACGATCAATCCTGGGGCCACACTGCAGACTTCCGAAGGAGGGCAGATCCTGATTTTTGCGCCGACCATCAGCAACCAGGGAACGATCAGCTCTCCCGGCGGCCAGACCATGCTGGCGGCGGGCAACACCATTTATCTCGCGACCAACAGCGATCCCTCGCTTCGCGGGCTGTTGGTGGAAGTGGGCGGCACCGGCGGCACGGTGACCAACGGCACGGCAGCGGATGGCGCGGTCGCCTCGTCCGACAAGCTCATCGGCCAGATCATTGCACAGAACGGCAATGTGACGCTCGCCGGACTTGCGGTGAATCAGCTCGGCCGCGTATCGGCCACCACCAGCATCAACGAGAACGGCAGCATCGTGTTGCAGGCGTCGGACCACGGCTCCATGAACGGCTCGGGCGTCACCGGAGTCAGCGGCACCCCGCAGCCCGGGACCGGCGGCACGCTGGTGCTCGGCGCGCACAGCGACACCGAGGTCACCCTCGATACCACCGACCCATCGACCACGGTCGACAGCGTGCCCCAGCTGAAATCCGACATCCAGATGTCGGGCTACAACATCCAGATGCTGGCGGACAGCGTTGCCCGTGCCACCAGCGGCACCATCAATGTCACTGCGGAAAAAACCACCGACGAGTTGCAGCCGTCACTGTCCGACGGTGCGCGCTTCTATCAGGCGCCCGGCGCCGAGCTCGACGTGTCCGGCGCGAGCATCACCCTTCCGGTGAGCATCAATGTGATTCCGGTGGAGCTGCGCGGCGCCGAGCTTGCGGACAGCCCGCTGCAACAGAACGGCCCGCTCCGAAGCCAGACCGTGTACGTCGACATACGCCAGGGCACGCCGCTCGCCGACATCTCAGGCGAGATCGCGGCCATCGGCCACAATGTGGTCGAGCGCAACCTGACCGGTGGCACCATCACGATTCAGTCCCATGGCGACGCCATTCTCGCGCCGGGCTCCGTGGTCGATGTGGCCGGCGGCCAGATCGACTACACCGGTGGATACCTCAATACCACCAAGCTGGTCACCACCACCGGACAGTTGGTCGATATCGGTTCAGCCAGCCCGGATCTGCAATACGTCGGCATCGCGAACAGTACCACCCAAGGCGATCCAAAATGGGGCGTCTCCAGCACCTACCAGGCCATCCAGCCAAGCTATTCGCCGGGCTATGTGGAAGGCAAGGATGCGGGCACGCTGACTCTCTCGGCGCCGAAATTCGTATTCGATGGCAATGCGGATACGGCGACGGCCACCGGCATCTATCAACGATTACCGGATGAGAGCCTTCCCGCCGGCAGCCTGTACCGTCCGTACGATCAGGTCCCTCAGGCGGCTACACTCGTCATCGGCACCTCGGGGAGTGACTTCGTGGAGGGCAACGTAACGTTGGCTTCTACCCTTGTGTTGCCGGGGCTGTTGAATGCCGACGGCACCGCGTTCGACCCGCTGAGCGATCCGCTACCCGCGAGCTATACCACCTCGGTGCTGCGTCCCGCCCTGCTGGGCGGCGGCGGCTTCGGCAACGTCAGTATCTATGCCGACGGGAAGTTTCTCGACCCAGCCGCGGTGCAACTCAAGATGCCGGCGGGGGGCAGCTTCAGCGTCACTGCGGGCTTGATCGACGTCGAGGGCAAGATCGACGCGCCGGACGGCACGATCTCGCTCACGGCGGGACCGACGGTCGATGCGCAACCGGATGTCCCCTATCTTCTGACCCTGGGCCCGCAGGCAGCGCTCACCGCGCGAGGCGAGTGGATCAATGACAATCAGGTGCTGTATCCCGACAGTAATGCGGCCCCCCTCTTCATCGATGGCGGCAGCATTTCGATCACGGCGCAGGCGAGCGGATTTCAGCGCAATCCGGGCCTCGATCTCGCGCGGGGAAGCCTCATCGACGTGTCGGGAGGCGGTCATCTGACAAGCGCGGGAGTGCTGCAGGCCGGAGTCGGGGGTTCGATCAAGATAGGTGCGGACACGACCTCGGGAGACATCGACACGGCGCCGCTGCCGTTGGTGCTCGGCTCGACCTTGCGCGGCTACGGCCTGTACGAAGGTGCAAGCTTGTCGATCGAGGCGGGCTCCGTCTGCATCGCGGTCACCAACTGCAGCGCCGGCGCCCCGTCGACGCTGTGGGTATCGCCCGCCATGCTGGCGAGCGGCGGATTCAGCTCTTATGCGCTCGCCGCCGATCAGGGTGGATTGAGCGTTGCCGACGGTACGAGGGTGACGCTGCAGCAGCAGAATCTGGTCCTGCCGAACGGCTACGAGGGACTGCCCGATCAAGCCACCTTGGCGGGCACGGCGACGCTCGCCGTGCTTCCCGATCAGCTGCGTCAACCAGTCGATCTGTCGCTGACCCAGAGCATCCCCGCCACCGGGATTTCATCGCTGGGCGCGAATATCTTGACAGTCACGAGCACCACACCTTCACTTACGGTTGGAGCGGGTGCGATCATTCAAGCCGATCCGAACGCCCGCATCTCGCTGAGCTCGAATGTCCGAATCCTCATGGACGGAACCCTGAGCGCGCCGGGCGGCGACATTTCCCTCGACCTGACCGCGGCGTTGCCGGAGGCCACCTACGACCCCACCCAGGCCATCTGGCTGGGCAGCGAGGGGGTGCTGAACGCCTCGGGCGTTGCCCAGATCTATCTCAATTCCTTGGGACAGCGAACCGGGAACGTGCTCGATGGCGGGACGGTGAATCTGGCCGCGAGTCGCGGCTATATCGAGCTGCTGCCGGGCTCATTGATCGACGTTGCGGGCACCTCTGCCATCGTCGATGAGACGGGCGTGGGCGGGGGCATCGTCCGTGCGGAACAGGTGGCCTCCGCGGGCGGCGCGGTCGACCTGACGGCCGCGGAGGGTATGCAGCTGGGCGGCAGATTCGAGGCGGCGGCGGGAATGGCCGGTGCAGGCGGAAATCAG
Source organism: uncultured Gammaproteobacteria bacterium (assembly GCA_963730565.1). GTDB lineage: Bacteria > Pseudomonadota > Gammaproteobacteria > Steroidobacterales > Steroidobacteraceae > Bog-1198. The sequence continues at coordinate 82,348 of CAVSSU010000039.1, read as the reverse complement.
CCCGCCGGTGGCGTCTTCAGCCTCACACTCGACGGCAGCAATCGCGATGACTACCAATTTGCGGCCGGCGGTGGGCCGTCCACGTTCTCTCAGGATGCGCGACAGGTCATCGTGGGCGCCACGCAGCCGCCCATCGTGGTGAGTCCCGACTATGCGGTGCCGGATTCGCTCGCGGGCATTGCCGACGTTTCCGCCGGCGCGCTGCAATCGGCGGGATTCGATACGGTCAGCCTCACGGCGGCGTCGCTGCCCATCGTGCAGGGCGGGACCACGCTGCCGGGTGTCATCGAATTCACGGGCAACGTGACGCTGAGCGCCGGCCGCATGATCACGTTGGACGCGGCGAGTTACTCGGTGAGCTCGGGCTCCACCGCACGCATCCTCTCGCCCTACGTCGAGTTCGGCAACTCAGAGCAGATCTATCAGGATGTGCCCGCGGCGACCGCGGGCACCGGCACGCTCGAAGTCGCCGGCGGGTTCATCGAACTATACGGTACGACTTCTCTGCAAGGCGTCGGCACCGCCAGGTTCACCTCCACCGGCGACCTGCGTCTGCGGGGGTTGCTCGATCTCGCGACTTCCTCCCCGGCACTCGACGGCGCGCTCTATGCCGCCGGCAATATCGATCTGACGGCGCAGCAGATTTATCCCTCGACGTTGTCCCAGTTCGTGATCTCAGCCGATCCGGCCAGCGTCGCGGATCCAACCGCAGGCACGATCTTGATTCAAGGCAGCCCGGCAAGCCACCCGCAACTCTTGTCCGCCGGCGGCGGCCTGACCCTGAGTGCGGGGACGGTAACCCAGGACGGGGTGCTGCGTGCACCCTTTGGCGCCATCACCCTCGATGCCGCCTCCATCGTGCTGGGCACAAAGAGCGTGACATCGACGTTGGCCGACGGGCTCACCATCCCGTTCGGCACGACTCAGGGCGGCATCGATTGGGTGTACCCGTTGCCCAATGGCACGCAGGCCGGAATCAGCGTGGTGTACGGAACGGATGGCATCGCCCCGCCCGCGCAGTACGTGACCTTGCAGGGAGCCCACGTCGATGTGCGCAGCGGCGCCGTCATCGACGTGGCGGGCGGCGGCAATCTGCAGGCCTACGAGTGGATCGACGGTCCCGGTGGAACCAATGACGTGCTCTCGAACAGCACGCAGAATGGCGGCCGTCCCAACCAGTTCGCCATTCTGCCCACACTCGGCGCGAACGTTGCGCCTTACGACCCGAACATCTCCGCGGGCTCGACGCTCCAGGTGGGCGATGCGGTGTATCTGTCCGGAATGGCCGGGTTGCCGGCCGGTGTGTACCAGCTCCTCCCGGCGCGCTATGCGCTGCTGCCCGGCGCCTATCTCGTGACTCAGGTGTCGGGGTACCAGGACATCCGGCCCGGCCAGGCGATCCCGGTGCTCGGCGGCGGGACGATCATCTCCGGCTACGAGACGGTGGCGGGCACCTCGTTCGCCGATTCTCGAACGAGCGGGTTCGAGGTCGTGCCCGCCTCGATCGTCCTGCAGCAGGCGCAGTACACGACCACGGGAGCCAACCAGTTCTTTGCCGCTCAGGCCGCTACCGCGGCCGCCGCTTCGGGGGTGCCGGCCTCGACCCTGACGCCGCGTCTGCCGCAGGACAGCGGGGTACTCGCACTGATTGCGAGCGACTCGCTGACGCTCGATGGCACGCTGCGGACCGCCGCCGCGGCCGGTGGTCTCGGTGCCGAGGTCGACATCTCCAGCGCCGACATCCTGGTCACATCCGGTGCTTCAACCGCGCCGGCGGCCGGCCAGGTCCTGATCACGACCGCGAGTCTCAACACGCTGGGCGCGCAGACCCTGCTGCTCGGAGGACTGCGCACGGGCGATGCCATCGATACGACCGCGCAGACGGTGGAGATTGCGGCCGGTGCCGATCTGACAGCGCCGCTGGTGCTGCTGGCGGCTCAGGATCAGATCAGTGTGGACAGCGGCGCCTCGATCACGGCGGCTGGCAGCGCGCCGGGTTCGCGCGCCTACACCTTGAGCGGTGACGGTGCGTTCTTGAGCGCCAGCGCGGGATCGCAAAGCACCGTGACGCGGACCGGCACCACCGGTGCGGCCGGAGTGCTGAATCTTGCGCCCGGCTCCTCCATCACCGCCAGGGGCGGGGCGGTCTATCTGGACGCGTCCAACAATGTGCTGACCGGCGGCGACCTGTCGCTCGCCGGGGCGGACCTCGCCGTGCAATCCCCGGACATCGTTCTCGGCGCCGCTCCGGCGGGTGTCGTTGGGACCATGCTCGGAACCAGCGTGCTGGGCGCTCAGGGGCTGCGCAATTTGCTGCTTCAAAGCGGCGCGGAAATCGATGTTTATGGAAGCGTCACGGCCAGCGCGCAGAACATCACGCTCGACACTCCCGGTCTTGCGGGGTACGGCACGCAGCGCGATTCGGCCGTGCTGTCGGCATCGAACGGTCTCATCTTCCAGAATTCACAAGCCGGAGTTGCCGCCGCGGCAGGAACGGGCGCGCAGGCATTGACGCTGAGCGCGCCGACGGTGACCTTCGCCGGCGGTACGTTCGCCGCTTCCGGCTTTGGCTCGCTGGCCATCAAGGCCCGGGACACCTTGACGGCATCGGCCGACGGTGCCATCAGCACCGCCGGAAATCTCACCCTCAGCGCGTCCCGGATCACGACGGATGCCGATGTGAATCTCGACGTTTCCGCGTCAGGCGGCGTGTCGCTGCTTGCGCCCGCGCAGCCGGCCAAGTTGGCCGCGGCCACGGATCTCGGCGGCTCGCTGGCGGTGACCGGCGCCAGCATCGATGTGGACACACAAATCGCCCTGCCGTCGGGCCGGGTGGTCTTGACGACCACAGGTGCCGGCGGCGCCGACGGCCACCTTGCGGTCGGCTCGGGAGGTGCGATCGACGTGGCAGGGATCGTGCAGCAGTACGTTGCGACGAAGGTCGCGACCCCCGGCGGGGCGGTCTCGCTCGCGTCCGCCGGCAACATCGCACTGGACGGCGGCAGTCTCATCGATGTCAGTGCGGGCAGCGGCGGGCAGGGCGGTTCCTTGGCGATTTCCGCCCCCGCTGGTACGGTCAGCCTGGCCGGCAAGTTGGCGGGAACGGGTGCCGCCGGGCGGGGCGCGTCGTTCAGCATCGATGCGCAGGGTTTCGGCGACTTCGCAGCGCTCACGCATTTGGTGAACACCGGCGGGTTCTCCGGCGGTCAATCCGTGCGACTTCGCGGCCCCGGCGATCTCATCGTGGCGGCCGGCAGCGCCAATGCCATCACGGCAGATCAGGTGTCGCTCGAGGCGGATCAGGGCCGCGTCGTCGTCGACGGCGTGATCGATGCCGCTGCGCCGCAGGGTGGCTCGGTGACTCTGGCCGCCGCGGACGATCTGATCGTGAACGGCACGATCAATGCGCAGGCGACCGCTGCCGGGCAGAACGGCGGGGCGGTGCAGCTCGAAACCACGCAGGGCCGGCTGTTGCTCGACGCCGGATCGAGCATCAACGTCAGCGGCGGCGGATCGGGCGCGGACGGGGCGGGTGCCGGCGGCAGTGTGCTGCTTCGGGTACCGAGTACGACGGTGGCGGCGGTGCAGACCGGAGGGGGCGGCGTCGCGTTGAATGGCACGATCGTCGGCAGCTCGAGAACCACGCTGGAAGCCTATGCGGTCTACCAGAACACCACGGGTGTCATTTCGGCCACCGACATGTCGAACGATCCCACCGCGAATCCGATTTATGCCGCGGCGGCTAATCTGATGGCGAACGCCGCCACTATCACGGGCCTGCTCGGACAGGCGAACAATAGCGCCTTCTTGCTCGAGCCCGGCGTCGAGATCGACGCCACGGTGCAATCGAACGGCACCGGGACCCTCGAGCTCGATTCGCCGTGGAATCTCTACACCTGGCGTTTCGGCGCCGCCGGCACTGTCCCCGGAATCCTTACGCTGCGCGCCCAGAACGGAATCACCTTCAACGCCTCGTTGTCCGACGGCTTCGCGGCGACCTCGGGCGACGGGGCCTTCACGCTCCCAACGCAGGCGTCATCGTCCTGGTCCTATCGGATCGTTGCCGGTGCCGATTCGAGCGCCGCCAATCCGCTCACGGTGAACGCCGCCAACCCAGCCGATGTGACCATCGCGGCCTGCGGTGGAGGAAGCGCCTGCAATCCCGGCACCAGCGCCACTGCGAACCCCAACTATGCGCCCAACATGGTACGCACGGGCGATGGCTTCATCGATGTCAGCGCCTCGGGCAATTTTGTGCTCGGCGACCAGGCATCGCTCCTCTACACGGCCGGGGTCGCCTCATCCATCAGCGCCGCCTCGCTGACCACGGGCAAGGGCTCGTTGCGGGGACTCGCCTACCCCACGGGCGGCGGCGACATTCAGATCGATGTGGCGGGCAATGCGCAAGGAGCGGTCACCAACCAATTCGTCACCGACTGGCTGTGGCGCGTCGGCTCGACCACGAACGCCACCAACGGTACGGCGACGGCCTGGACGGTGGATTTCCAGGGCTTTCAACAAGGCGTGGCCGCGCTCGCCGGCGGCAATGTTTCGGTGTTGGCCGGCGGCGACGTGACCAATCTCTCGGTCTCCATACCGACCGTGGGAATTCCGGTGGGCGGCAGCACCAACGCCGACAACATCGTCAGCGTGCTGGGCGGCGGTCGCCTCAGTGTGACGGCCGGCGGCTCGATACTGGGGGGCAGCTACTACGTGGGCTCGGGGAGTGCCGTGCTGCAGGCGGGCGGGGACGTGGGAGCGATCAGCACGGACAACGGCGGCACCGGGCTCTCTCCGATCATCGGTTTGGGTAACGCGAGCCTGGATGTGACCGCCCGCGGCGATCTGCAGCTGTCGGAAATTCTCAATCCGACACTGCTCTATCGCGGAGCTCTTCAGGGCTCCGGCGGCAACATCATTTTCTTCTCAACCTATGGGGCGAACTCATCCGCCAGCCTGACGGCCATCGGTGGTACGGTGACGCTGAACGATGACAATACCAGCGTGGAAGCCGCCATCGGCCCCTCGTTCCTCGGCGGGTTGGTCACCGATCTGTCGAGTTCGGTGGGCGTTCTGGACACATTGCCGCAGACGCTCAACCTCTATGCTCTCAGCGGTAATGTGGACCTCGGGCGCGTCGTCGTGCTCGCGCCCTCATCGAACGGCAATCTGCGGATATTCGCGAATCAGAACGTGGTATCGACCGTGAGCGCCGGGACGGCGGGCGAACTGGTCATCTCCGACGCCGACCCGAGTCAGCTGCCCTCGCCGACCGCTCCGCAAAATACGTTGCAGATCTTCAATGACATCGCGAGCGCGCTCAATTCGACGCTGCCGGATCAGCACGCCAGCACACCCGTCTTCCTTTCGGCGGACCAGTCAGGAGTGATGGCGCCCGCCCAGATCGTCGCCGAGAACGGGAGCGTCGAGTTCCAGCCGAATTTGACCGGCAACACGGAGGGCATCTGGTCGGCCAAACCCGTCCAAGTGTATGCCGGGCTCGATGTAGTCGACCTCAATCTGGTCGCACAGAATTTGACGGCGTCCGATGTCACCTCGATCACCGCCGGGCGCGACATCATCTACTCGCAGCAGAGATTGCCGAACGGTGAGGTTGCGCAGGACACCAATGGCATCGCCATCGACGGGCCCGGGCAATTGCAGTTGACTGCGGGCCGCAACGTCAACCTCGGCACCTCGAACGGCGTGGTCACCCGGGCGAACCTGGTGAACCCCGTGCTGCCCGACACCGGCGCGAGCATCAGCGTGCAGGCCGGCGTCGGGACCGGCACGCCGGCGCAGTACGCCGCCTTCATCAACCAGTACATCGATGGGTCGCATCAATTCGACGCCGAGCTCGTCGCGTTCGTGCAGGCGATCGACGGCACCGACGGGCTGACCGCCGCCCAGTCGAAGCAGCAATTCAACCTGATGACGCCGCAGCTCGAGCGTACCTTCGTCGAGGAACTGTTCTTCGATCTGCTGCGCATCTATGGAAGTGCCGAGGCCGCCTCGGGGAACGGCGACTACACCGGGGCCTTTGCCGCGATCAGCACCCTGTTCCCGGGCGCCAATCCCGCCCTTGCGAAAGGACAGACCAATCCCTACGGCGGAGACATCGATCTGTATTTCAGCCGGATATACACCCAGCAGGGCGGGAATATCTCACTGTTGGCGCCGGGTGGCGGCATCGACGTTGGATTGGCGCTGGCGCCTGCCAGCTTCGGCATCGACAAGGCGCCGGACCAACTCGGCATCGTCGCCCAGACCAGCGGCAATGTGGAAGCCTTCTCCTACGGCGACTTCCAGGTCAATCAATCGCGCGTATTCGCGGCGGACGGCGGCGACATTCTGGTGTGGTCGACGGAAGGCAACATCGATGCCGGTCGCGGTGCGAAGACCGCAATCTCCGCCCCGGCGCTCAACATCGCCTACGATGCCAATGGACAGCCGACCGTATCATTGCGTGCCGCGATCGCCGGCAGCGGCATTCAGGCGCTTACCGCGACGCCGGGCATCAGCCCGGGTAACGTCTATCTGTTTGCGCCGCATGGCGTGGTGAATGCCGACGATGCCGGCATCGTGGCGGGCAACCTGACGGTCGCCGCCACCGCGGTGCTCGGCGCCAACAACATCACGGTGAGCGGTACCTCGGTCGGCGTCCCGCCCCTGGCACCGCCCGCTCTCGGAGCCACGTTCGCCGGGGCGTCCTCGACAGCCGGAGCTGCCTCCAACGTGGCAGAAAGCTTCACTGGCGCAAACGCGGGCGCAGGCGCCACACCGGTGGCCGACGCGGCGATCGGCTGGCTCGACGTCTTCGTTACCGGTCTGGGCGAGGAGGACTGCAAGCCCGATGACATAGAGTGTCTGAAGAGACAGAGCACCCACACCAAGTGAGCGGTGCCGACCGCTCGCGCTCCTCGAGCGCGCGGCACAGGCTCAGCGTGTGACCTGGAGGTGCTCAGGCTCGAGGCCGGCCTGATGCCGCTCATACATCTGCGTGTAGGCACTCTCGATGCTTCTGGCGGAAAGCCCGGCATCGAATAGAGGGCTCGTCGAGCGATTCCTGTCGACCTTGTTCCTCAACGCCGCCAGTCGCTGCCGATCGAGCGCGAGCTCGACGGCCGTGGATTCGTAAAGATCCTGGGTTGACACGATGAGCTCCGGCAGCCCGATTGCAGTGAGCAGACTGGCGGCAACACGCCCGGCGAACGCTTCGCCCGGCCGGGTCAGCACAGGCAACCCGCTCCACAGTGCATCGCTCGCCGTGGTGCCGGCGTTGTACGGCAGCGTATCGAGGAACAAATCCGCCGCACGATATCTTGCGAGATAATCCGGCATCGGCAGCCTCTTGCCAAAAGCAAGCCGCCCACCCGCTACGCCGCGCTTGTCGGCCTCGCCGCGCAGATTGCGCTCGACCTGCTCGAGATCGCCGAGTAACAGCAGGGAGCTGCCCGGCACACGGTTCAATATCCGCATCCAGCCGTCGAACGTCGCGGGTGTGATCTTGTAAACCGCGTTGAAGCAGCAGAATACGAACCCTTCGCTCGGCAGGCCAAGCTCTTCGCGGGTGAAGCGCTTCTGCGAAATCACGCGCTTCGTATCATTTGGCTGATAACTGGGCAAATAAACGATACTTTCCGTGTAATGTTCACGTGCGCCGGGTGGGACGATTGTCGCGTCCGCCAGCAGGTAGTCCATGTACTCCGCGCCTGAAGTACCGAGATATCCGAGATAGGCCGCCTGCAGGGGTGCGGCGCGCAGCGCGAATACGTTGGGTCTGCCGCTGTCGGTGAAGCCGCCGAGGTCGACGGCGATATCGAGCTGCATGCTTCTCGCCAGTCGTGCGATGTCCGCGTCGCTCGCGGCATGGACATCGAAGAACCGGTCGAATGCGCGCTCCATCCGCTGCCTCGTATCATCGCGCGTATCGGGCCCGAAGGAAAAGCCATACACCTCGAACCGGGAACGGTCATGTCTCTCCAGCAAATCGGCCATCAGCGTCGATATCGGATGGTCCCGGAAGTCTCCGGAGAAATAGCCGACTCGAATTCTGTCGTGACGAGGGTATCGATCCATCGCCGCCAGCAACCGGGATGCGGGGTGCTTGCCTTCCACCCAGAGCTCCGCCGCGCGGCGCTGCAGGCCCGGGCTGTCGGTCAAGGCGAGCACGGGAAAGGGTGGCGTCACCGCCTTGCCCTGCGCGATCTTGGATTCGAGCTCCGCGATGTCGCGGTCCCAATCGCGCCAGTCGCAGAGCTGCATCCTGGTGTGCAGCCAGCTGCCGTAGAGCCATTCATAATCGGGTTTGAGCTCGAGCGCGTGCCGATAGCTCTCGAGCGCCTGGTCGAGGCGCTTGAGCTCCTTCAACGTACCAGCCCGATTGGCAAGCGCATCCGCATGCTCGGGGCGGATCTCGAGTGCGCGCGCGAAACTCTCCAGCGACTCGTCGAAGCGCTTGAGCTCCTTGAGCACGGTGCCCCGGTTGCAATGGGCGTCGGCGTGCGTCGCATCGATGCGCAGCGCCCGCTCGTAACTCTCCAGCGCCGCCTCGGTTCTTCTCGATTCCTGCAGGGCGATGCCGCGGTTGTTGAAGGCGTCCGCGTAGTCCGGCTTGACCTCGATCGCGCGATCGTAGCTCTCGATCGCTTCCGCGAAGCGCTTCAGGTTCAGCAGCAGATTCCCGCGGTTGTTGTGGGGTTCCGGGAAATCCGGCTTGACCTTGATCGCACGTTCGTAGCTTTGCAGGGCTTCGGTATGGCGACGCAGCCGTTTCAGCACATTGCCCCGCTGATAATGTGCCTGTGCGTCGTTCGGCCTCACCTGAAGTGCACGCTGATAGCTGTCCAGCGCTTCTTCGAAGCGCTCGCTACGCTGCAGGATATGAGCCCGATTCGCGTAGGCCTCCGCCAGATCGGGCCGGAACCTGAGCGCCTTGTCGTAGCTCGCCATCGCTTCGTCGAACCGGCCGAGCTCGGTCAACACGTTGCCACGGTGGTAGTGCGCTTCCGCGTAGTCCGGCTTGATCTTGAGCGCCTGCTCGTAGCGGCGCAGCGCCTCGTCATGACGTTTCAGCGACTGGAGCAGATTGCCGTGGTTGAGATGCGCTGCGGCGTTCTGCGGCTGCACTGCGACGGCACGGGCGAGCAGTTGCGCGGCCTCCTGGGATCTTCCCGTTTGCGCGGCAATCGCTCCGAGCAGGTTCAGAGCCTCACCGTGGTCCCGCTGGGCTTTCAATATCAGCCTGCATAATTGCTCGCATGTCGCCCAATCGCCGCCACGGTAAGCGGCGAGCGCGTGATCCATGGCGTGCGTTACCGCCGAGATCAAGGGATCGGCGCCTGCAGGCGGCCGGCCCGGAGCGCTCGAGCCAGGTGCGATGGGGATGCGCTTGCTCATGGGATTGCCCGCATACTAGCGAGGCAATGTGTCAGTAAGCGGTCATCCGCCCGGATGACATGTCCCCGCCTTTATGCAATGCTCCCGCCCCCCTGTAACACCGTTCTGCCCCACCGTGCGAATCCTCCTTCCCTTCTGGCGCGGCGTACCCGAGCGCTGCTTCTACCAGGAATTTCATCGCGGCATCGCTGATGCGTTGCTCGAGCTCGGACATGAGCCGGTAACGCTGCCATTCGCCGAATGTAGCAAGGTTTCCCTGGAAGAGGCCAACGCGCTTTATGTTCAACTCACGGCAGCGGCACCGGATGCCATGCTCGATCTCGCTTGCTGGGGCTACGCGCTGTCGCGGCTCACGGTGCCTACCAAGGACGGCGGCCGGGAGCCGATCTTCGACGCATTCGAGGTCGCCTGCGCCGGATTGCTCTTCGATCAGCCCTTCAATCAAGCGATCAACGGCATCGTCGCGAAGCGGCTCTGCGCCGTCTACCCCGATGGAGGACATCCGGAGCAGGTGCGGCTCATCTATCCGAAGATCCGGCTCGCCTCGGAGACGATCGCGCCGCCCGCTATCCGGCCGGAGAACGACCGCTCGGCGAGGCACATGGGACGCGACATCGACGTGTTGTACGTCGGCAATGTGGTTCCGGAATCGCTGAATCGATTCTGGCACGACCGAACCCACCGCCGCTGGCCCACCGGTTTCTCACCCGAGTTCTGCGATGCTCTGGCCGAGGCCGTGCTCGCCGAGCCGCAGCGCTCGATGCTCCTCGGGGTGCGGGCGACATTGGTGAGGATTGGGGCCCTGCCGGAGGAATTCGACTTCGGCTTGCATTTGCGATGCGTGGAGCACCATCTTCGGCAGATCTTCAGGCACGATGCCGTGCTGGCGCTTGCCGGGTCCGGGGTACGAATGCGGGTGGTGGGCAAAGGGTGGAGCGCGATGCCGCTGCCGGATAACGTCGAGTGCAGCGCGGAGACCGATTACGACGGCTTCTTCGAACTCGCGGGCAGAGCAAGAATTTGTCTGGACGCCTCGACCTATCTCGACGGCGCCAACGATCGGGTTTTCAGCTATGCAGTCAATGGCGCGGTGTGCCTCACGAATGCCTCCGGGTATCTGCGGGGCGCTCTCAGCGACGAAACCGGCTTCATTTTCTACTCCATGCGCGATCTGGCCGGACTCGCCGATCGGGCGAGGAGCTTGCTCGCGAGTCCCGCGATGCTGCAAGAAGCGGGCGCCCGGGCTCGTGCGGCCGTTCTCGCCTCGCATACGTGGCGGCACCGGGTGGCTGATATTCTCGGCGCGATGGGCCTTGCATGAGAGTCGAAGTCATCAGCGCCACCCGGCTCTCACGCGAGGAGTTCTGGGCCAAATCGGCGCTCGGTACCTCCTTGCGGCGCCTCTCCTACGATCGCGAGATACTGGCGCGGATCGCCTTCTCGAACTCCCGGGGTCTGGGGCAGATCTACCAGGAAAGTCTGGCCGCCGCAGATCCGGATTGCGTCGTGGTCATGATGCATGACGATGTCTGGATCGACGACTATTTCTTTCGCGAGCGGCTGATCGAGGGGCTCGCCGCTTACGATGTGATCGGTGTCGCCGGGAACCACCGCCGTCTGCCCGGCCAGCCGGCCTGGGCCTTCGTCGACGCCGCCAGCGACCCCCTCAAGTGGGATGATAAGGCCAACCTGTCCGGTGCGGTCGCCCATGGGCGATACCCATTTGGCGCAATCCTATATTTTGGCCGCGCGCCTGCCGAGTGCGAGCTGCTCGACGGTGTTCTGCTCGCCGCAAAAAAATCCGTCCTGGTGGTGAACAACGTCTCATTCGATCCGCGCTTCGAATTTCATTTTTATGACATGGATTTCTGCCGTTCCGCGAGGCAGGCCGGGCTTCGGCTCGGAACCTGGCCGGTCTGCGTGACGCATCAAAGCGGTGGAGGGGCATTCGGCACTGCGCCATGGAAGGATGCGTACCGCATTTATCTCGAGAAGTGGAAGAGCTGATTTCCGGCCGGCATGGTGCGGCATGGTGCGGCTGCCCTTCGTGATGCTCATCGTCGCGCCACTGTAACAAAAGGATCACGCAGCGCGGCGAGAATGCGCGACTCGTCTCCGAATGTGCGAGACAAAGGGAAGCAATGAAAAGTTGGGTCAAGTGGGCGGCCGCTTCCGCGGCGCTCGTCCCCGTTATCGCGCTCGCCGCATCCTCCTGGTGGAACAACGACTGGAAGTATCGCAAGGAGATCGGCTTCGACACGACTGCGACCGGCGCCGGCATCGACGCGACCGCGCAGGATGTCCCGGTGCTCGTGCGCCTGTCGCTCGCGAATTTCAGCTATTTCAATGATACCAAGCCCGACGGCTCGGACTTCCGACTGATCGCGGGCGATGACAAGACACCGCTCAAGTTCCACTTCGAGAAATATGACCCGCAGGATCAGATGGCGCTGCTTTGGGTGAACGTGCCGCAGCTCATCGGAAATTCGAAGGGCGAAAAGATCTACGCCTACTACGGCAACTCAGGAGCGGCCTCCGCGGCCGATGTCCCCGGTACCTACGACGTGGCGCAGGTCCTCGTGCTGTCCTTCTCCGACGGCCCGGGGTTGCCCAAGGATCTGACTGCCTTCAAGAACAACCCCTCCGTCTCCACTGCGCTGCTCGCGCCGGCCGGGCTCATCGGAGGCGAAGCCAAGTTCTCCGGCAAGGAGAGCATCAGCGTGCCGGCGACGGCGTCGCTCCGCCTGCTGCCCGCTCAGGGATTCACGGCTTCGGCATGGCTGCGGGTCCCGCAGGCCGAGCAAGCTGTGGTGTTCGCGCTCACCGATCAGGGCAAGTTCCTCGAGCTCGCCTTGGACGGCTCGCGCCTTACGGCCCGCGCCTCCTTCGGCGCAGCTCCCGCGACGGTTGCGCAAACCTCCGATCTCACGTTCGGTCAGTGGCACCACGTGGCGGTGACGGCCGGCAACGACAAGCTCACCTTGTACGTCGACGGGGTGGCCGCGGGAAGCGCGCCTGTGACGCTCGCCGAGCTCGGCGGGGACTTCACGATCGGCGCGGCGAACGGCGCGCGCTTCCTGACCGGCGAGGTCGACGAAGTGGAAGTCGCCAAGGCGCTGCGCTCGGCGGACTGGATCAAGGCGGCCGCGCGCAGTCAGGGCATCGACGCGAATCTGGTTCTCTATGGCGCCGACGGCCAGCGCGAAGGGGGCGGACAGACCTCGTACTTCGTCACGATCGCCAAGAATCTGACCGTCGACGGCTGGGTGGTGATCGGCATCTGCATGGCGATGCTCGCGGTCGCGCTGATCATCATGGTCGTCAAGGCGATTTTCCTGAGCCGGGTCGAGCGCGCCAACTATAAGTTCATCAGCGATTTTCGCCGCCTGAGGGGCGATGCCACCGCGCTCGACAAGCCCGGCGAGAGCGGCGACGGTGATGCGGACGACGCAGCGGAAATATCCGTGCTCGGGACCGATTCGGGCAAGTATGGCCTATCGACGCTCTACCGCCTGTATCACCACGGCGTTCTGGAGAGTCAGAAACGCGTCTCCGGACAGACCGTGAGCGCCGCGCGCGCCGCGGTCCTCTCGCCGCAATCGATCGATGCGATTCGTGCGGCCATGGATGCGACCATGACCCGTCTGCAGCAAAGCCTGTCCAGCCAGATGGTGCTGCTCACCATCGCGATTTCCGGCGGTCCCTTCCTCGGCCTGCTCGGAACGGTCATCGGCGTCATGATTACCTTCGCCGCCATCGCGCTCTCCGGCGACGTGAATGTGAATGCAATCGCGCCGGGAACGGCGGCGGCGCTGGCGGCAACGGTCGCCGGCCTGTCGGTCGCCATTCCGGCGCTCTTCGGCTACAACTGGCTGAATACGCGAATCAGGGCCATCAGCGCGGATAACCGCGTGTTCGTCGACGAATTCGTCACCCTGCTCGCCGAACAGTACAGCTAGGCACATCGTGTCAGGCTCGATCGACAGTGGCGAGAAGGATGTCTACGACGACATCAACATCACTCCGATGCTCGATCTCGCCTATGTGCTCATGGTCATCTTCATCATCATGACCACGGCCTCGGTTCAGGGCATCAAGGTCAATCTGCCGAAGGCAAGCGATACTCCCTCGCTCGCCAAGCCGCAGACCAAGGCCATCACCATCACGGCCGACGGTACCATGTACCTCGACACCTATCCCGTGAGCCTGCCGGAACTCGAGAATCTGCTGCGTCAGTACAAGGCGGCCAATCCAAATCTGCCGGTCATCGTCAAGGCCGATTCGACCGTGCAGTATCAGCGCGTCATCGATGTGCTCGATGTGGTCGGGAAGCTGGACATCACGCAGCTTGGGCTGGTCACCCAGCGCATCGTCAAGTAGACGCGCATGGCCGACAAGCGCAGTCAACGACGCAGCATGACGCGCCTTGCCGGCGCTGCGTTCGCGCTGTTGATGATCATGGGCTTCGTCTGGTTCGTGCGCACGATGATGGCCGCCAAAACGGCCAATCCGCAGCGGATGATCGAGACCGTGCAGCTCATCCAACCGCCCCCACCCCCCCCGCCCGACCAACCCCCGCCGCCTCCGCCCGAAAAGACGGAGGAGGCGCTGCCGAAGGACACTCCCGAACCGTCGCCGAAAGACCAGGAGCCGCCGCCCGCCGGACCCTTGGGCCTCGATGCGCAGGGCGCAGCCGGTGAGGACGCCTTCGGGCTGGCCGCCCGCGCGGGCGGCGGCGATCTGGTCGGCGGCAACGGCAACGCGGCGTTTGCCTGGTACACGAACCGGCTGAAGGACGCGATCCTCAACAAGCTGTCGGGTGACGGGCGAATAGGATCGAAAAAGTTCTCACTCTCGGTGCGGGTGTGGATCGAGGCCGACGGGCGCATCAAGCAGGTGAAGCTCGCAACTACCACCGGCGACGGTGCGCTCGACAAGGCCATCGAAGCGGATCTGAGCTCCCTGGTGCAATTGAGTGATGCGCCGCCGCTCGAAATGCCGCAGCCGGTGAGCCTAAAAATCGTTTCTCGAAGCTAACAACGGGTTGAAGGGAGATCAATGCAATGTCTACGGTGAAGCTCTTGCGAGCGATGACGGCATCCTTGGTGCTCGCGACGGCGCCGATCCTTGCATGCTACGCCGCGGATGAGCGGCAATCTCTCGAGGAGCTGCGCAATACCGTCGTCAATCTTCTGCAGGCCCTGGTCGATCAGGGCGTGATGACCCGCGAGAAGGCTCAGCAACTCGTCAAGGCCGCGCAGGACAAGGCTGCCGCCGATGCCGCCGCAGTTGCGAAAAGCGACGAAGGCGCCGTGCGCGTGCCGTATGTGCCGCAAATCGTCAAGGACGAGATCGCGAAACAGGTTGCCGATCAGGTCAAGCCCGACGTGGTGGCGGGTGTGGTCAAGGAGGCGAAGGACGAGAAATGGGGCATTCCCGGCGCTCTCGCGGACTGGCTGACCCATACGCGCATCTCGGGGAACGTCACTCTGCGCGAAGAGGACGTGATCTACGCCAAGGACAATGTCCCCAATTATTATCTCAATTACTACGCCATCAATCAGGCCGGCGGGATCTCGGCGGCGGGCCTCAACGCGTTCGAGGACGTGAACGTCGATCAAGTGCGCTTTCGGGGCCGCGCGCGCCTCGCAGTCGATTCGGACATCAGCGATTCTGTCACGGCCGGCGTGCGCCTCGTGACAGGCAATACCTCCGACCTCGTGTCCGAGACCCAGACCCTGGACGGCACCGCGCCTTACGCTTTCGGACTGGACGAGCTGTATATCCGCCTCGATGAACGCAATGCCCAAAGATTCCCCTGGCTGTCCGTCGTCGGCGGCAAGTTTCTGAATCCTTATGGCACGCCGACCGACCTGATCTTTCACAAGGATTTGACCTTCGAGGGAGCTGCGCTCACCGGACGCCTCGGATTGGGCGACGGCAGCGCAGAGCAGACGCACCTGTTCGTCACCCTGGGTGCCCATCCGCTGCAGGCTATCGAGCTGTCGACGCAGGATAAATACCTTGCCGGCGCGCAGGTTGGAGCGAATATCAATCTTGGCGGCGGCGGCCAGCGGTTGCGCATCAACGGCGCGTTCTTCGACTACTTCAATGTCACCGGCCGATTGAATCCCCTCGACGGCACAATCGATGATTTCACGGCTCCGCAGTTCGAGCGTCAGGGCAACACCTACTTCAACATAGTCAACTCACCCAATAGCAACGACTATCTCTTCGCCCTGGCGGCCAAATATCGGCTGGCCGACGTCAATTTGACCTACCAGCTGCCGGTAGGACCCTACATTTTCACCGTCACCGGGGATGCGGTCAGGAACCTGGGGTACAACACGGCCGAGGTCTCGGCCAACGTGGGTGAATACGTGGCGCCACGGACCAAGGGCTATCAGGGTGAGCTGAGCTTCGGCACGCCCACCGTCCTGGGCTTCGGCTCATGGCGCGCGTTGTTTGGCTATCGCTATTTGCAGCGCGATGCGGTGATCGACGCTTATACGGATTCTGATTTCCACTGGGGCGGAACCGATGCCAAAGGTTACTATTTCATCGGCGATTACGGACTTGCGAATCACCTCTGGATGCGCTTTCGCTACCTGAGCTCGAATGCGATCGATGGTCCCACCCTGGGGATCGACACCCTGCAGCTCGATTTGAACACCAACTTCTAGGTGCCGTCATGAATACAGGTGCCCCATGATCCCGCGACGCCGCCCGCCAATCTCCGCAGTCGCCCTTTTCGCGCTGACCTTGAGCCTATCCTCGCATGCTCAAGTCGAGCGCAGCGGCGGCGGTGAATCGCAGAGGATCATGCAGCAATATCAGCAACTGGCCGCGCAGAAAACCGAGCTCCAGGCGCAGGTGGCCCAGATGAAGAAGGATCTGGACGCCGCCCAGTCCGATCTGGCCTCCACCAAGAAGGAGCGCGATGCCCTCAAGGCCCGGGTTGGTGCCAGCACCGCGGCCGCAGCCGCCATCGCGCAGCTCACCGCGTCGAGGGACGCCGCCGAGAAGAACGTGGGAGCCTACAAGCAGCGCATGGAGGAGCTGGTCGGCAAGTACCGCGAGATCGCCACGAACCTCCGCGACGTGGAAGGCGATCGGGGCAAGCTCCGTCAGCAGCTCGAGGAGCGCAATGCGGCGTTCGACAAATGCGCGGAGAACAATCTGCAGCTCTTCCAGATCGCCAACGAGGTGCTGGACCGGTACGAGCATGTGGGGATATTCACCAAAGTAAGTGCGTCAGAGCCATTCACGCAGCTGACGCGTACACGAATCCAGAATCTCGCCGACGAATACCGGCAGCGGGCGATGGAAAATCGAACGAAGAAGCAAGCGCCCTCGACGCCGCGCAATTAGACCACAGCATCGATACTTACCGCTGAAGTCGGGTGTCGGTGAACGGCGAGCTTAGCGTAAGCTCACGCCGGTAAGGCTCAGACTCGCGGTTCTCTGCGACCGCGGGCCAGCGCCCCGAGTCCGCCGATGCCCGAGAGCAACAGCCATGCGGCTCCGGGTAGAGGTACCACCGCTCCCACCTTGGCGGTGAAGTTGTCCCCCGCATAACCCTGCGACAGATTCGCGGCGCCGGACGCCGTGGTGGCGTTCGCGCTGGTCACGGTGAAGCTGCCGACGATCTCCCCGCCCGAGAGGCTCCCGGCGAGCGAGCCACCGGTGTAAGCGAGAGGACTCGTTGCGATGACGTAGTTGAAGAGTGACGTGCCCGCGGATTGCATGACGAGATCGGAGAACGTCGCCGTCAACAGCGGCGCACTTCCGCCGTTTCCGATGCTGATGACGCCGTCGGTGTAATCGTACGTGTTGGGCTGCCCATCCGCCGCGGTGAGCGCCGCGCTGTAGGTGGCGGTCAGCGTGAACGTGGCGGGCGTCGCGAGGCTCGTGACGCTGCCAGGGCCGTTGATGATGCTGATAGCGGTTCCCTGCATCGTCACCGTGGGCGTCGAGCCCACCGCAGCGACGCCCGTGTCGCCACCCTGCTGAACGACGTTGATATACGGATACGGCACGGTCGCCGCGTCCGCGATTCTAGTCAACCCGGCGCCGAGCACGGCGGCGCCGATGATGGAGCTGAGTTGTAGGTTTTTCATTTCTTGTAGTTATACCGAGTCATGTAACCGCGCCGTGACACTTAGGCTAAGTTTTGGCGGCGAAACGCGGCGCCACCGATCAGCGCGAGGCCGGACAGCAGCAGCGGCAGAGCGGCGGGAATCGGAACCGCCGGGGGCGCCGATTCGACCTGGCCGTTGATCTGGCCGAGGAACGAGGCTTGGTACATCGTGGAGGAAAAATTAGTCGATAGATCGAAGTCGAGTGCGATCACGTCCGACGGATCGGAAAAATAGGAGTACGCGAGGCCGCCGGTGGGATGGAGATATCCCGTGAGCACGCCCGTATTGCCGCCATCGAACCCCGAGACTTGCATGTTGCTCAAGGTGCCGGTCAGCACGGGAGTACTGGCGGTTCCGCCCGTTCCATTACCCAGATAGAGCGCCGCCTGATACCCGGGCGACGTCGCGAACGATGCCGTGGTGGCAAAGCCATTGTCGTTGACGCTCCCTGCCACCAGATTCATCGACAGCAGCACCTCGCTGCCCGCGATATTGCTTCCCGACTGCCCGGTTGGAACCACGGCGAACGGAGCGGGAAGGCCCGTCGAGCTGATGAGTTCCGCGCCTTGGCTGCCGGTGTTCACCGACAAGGACTGGCCGTTGGCTGAATAGGATATTGGTCCGTTGAAAAAGTAGTCCGCGACAGTGGCCGCGTGCAACGCGGGGCCCGTGGCGAGCCCGAGCGCCATGGCGCTCAGGACGACGTGCCGCCTAAAATCAATTCGCATATTCATCCCTTCGCACAGACGGGCGACTGAAGGATAGGCGACGGCCGGTACAGCCGCGTGACAGTTTTATGACAGTTTCATCGCAGACGGCCGGATGCCCATGAAGGCTCCCCTGAACGCCGCCACAGATAGGCCGACAGCAGACCCAAGCCGCTCAGCAGGACCGCTAGCGAGGAAGGAAGCGGCACCGGGGTTACATCGAGAGAGCCCGTGTAGTTCCCCCCGCTCGAGCCGGTGACGGTCCCGCGCACTTCGATCACATAGGTGCCGGCGGCGAGCGTCGTGGTCGGCAGGAACGTCCACGGTCGTCGAACCGCCCGGAAATGCGACGGTGGATGACCAAGCGTCGAACGCGCTGCCTGCCGCGGGAGTCGTCAGCAGCGGTGCGACCTCGCCGTTGGCGTTGTAGTCGTACAGGCGCACCTGCATCCCGGAAATTCCAAGCATCTGGCCCAGCGACACGGATGAGGTGACCGAATCGAGCTGGCCAGCGGCCACCGTGAATACGAAGTCATCGTAGAAGCCCGAGGTGGTCGTGGGGACCACCGAGGTCTGGGCGCTGGACCACGAGTCCGAATACGTGTAGTTGCCCGGGACGGCGATTGCGCTGATGTTTCCAAAAGGGCTGCTGCCGGTGCCGGTCGTCGTTTCGGACAGATACAGGCTTCCACCATTGCTTACCGGCACAGTGGCTGCGCTCACCAGGGGAGATACCGCGAGTGCGAGCGCACCCGCCACTGCGAGACCCAACAATCGTTTCCTGTCCTGTTTCGCGATGATCATGTTGCGCTTCCTGCCGGTGGCATTACGAAGGTCTTCGACGTTATGTGAGATTCTATGCCCGGAGCATCGCAGTGGTCTGACACTGACATTGCCGTGTCGTGACACGTCGACGAGATACGCCCAAAATCCGCCCCATGCGCTGCAGCTACCATCCCGCTTACCAGGCCCCTACGTCGGGCGGTTTTCCCATGAGCAAGCATCCTCTGCTCAAGGAGCGCCTCATCGCTGAGGGCATCCTCGCGGCCGGCGACATCCTGGAGCCCGAGATGATCGCCATCGAAACGGCGTTGCTCGTGCACCGGCGCGAGTATCTGGACAAGCTTCAATCCGGAAGCCTGTCCGCCGCGGAACTGCGCCGCCTTGGGCTGCCCTGGTCCGAGGCGCTGTGGCGGCGATCGCGCCTTGCCTCGGGAGGGACTTTGCTGGCCGCGCGCACCGCGCTCGCCGACGGCCTCGCGGGCAATCTGGCCGGCGGCGCCCATCACGCGTTTCCCGATCACGGCGAGGGCTTTTGCATTCTCAACGATGTCGCGATCGCGATTGCTCAACTGCGTGCTGAGGGGGCTGTTGCGCGGGCCGCAGTGATCGATCTGGACGTTCACCAGGGCAACGGAACGGCAGCGATATTCGAGACGGTGGCGGACATCTTCACGTTCTCCATGCACGGGGAGCGCAATTACCCGGCCGCCAAGATGCAATCCACGCTGGATGTGGCGCTGCCGGACGGCACGGGGGATGCCGAGTACCTTGAGTTGCTGGGTGAGTACCTGCCGTCGGTACTGGACCGGTCCGGCGCAAACCTCGCCTTTTATCTGGCCGGCGTCGACGTCGCTCGAGGAGACCGCTTCGGCAAGCTGGCGCTGACGGAGCAAGGAATCCGCCTTCGCGACCGGCGCGTGATCGAGGCGGTGCGGTCTCGCCAAATCCCCCTGGTCATCGTCCTGGCGGGCGGATATGCCTCATCGCCAGCGCGCACCGCGGAGCTGCACGCGCACGTTTTTCGGGAGGCGGTGGCGCACGAGTTATCGAGTGCGCTCTGATCGTGGCGCGTGCCTCAAGTGGTGAGCGCTCGACGGATGAGCGTGAGGATTCCGCCCTCCCGATGCCGCGGCAAAACCAGTCGCCGCAGCGCGTGGTCCACGAACCCCGCCAACACCATGAGTCCCCAGGTCACGAAATTGGTGAATAGGGACCAGGCTTGCAGCGGCACGACAAAAAACAAGATCAGGATCGCCGCGGCCAGGAGGAAGTAAAATATCGCCCACGCGGCAGTGGCACGACGCATATAGACGATTTCATCCCGCGTGAGCGCGCCGTACATTCGGTGAGCTAATTGTTCACAAACGGGAACGCAGCCGCCAAACAACGATCGAGCGAAGAAAAGCGCGACCAAGCCGTAGATGCCGCATTGCTGCGCGAGATCCGACCATTCGTAGAACCTCTCGATGAACGGCCACTTGAGATACAAGAGCACGCCCGACAAGAGAGCGATGACCAGCGCGGAGAGACGCCATTTCCAAAGCCACAGCATCCCCAGCCCGACCAAGAAGAGCGGGCCAATGGATAGGGCGGCGCCCAAGCCCCTGGCGTGTGGATTGGCCGACGACGCGCTGTATTGCGACAGGAGTGCGTAGCCCGCGAACAGCCCGGCGAGGGCGATGAGTCGGCCCCTCCGCGAAACGGGCGAGGCGTCGTCGGCGCTCGAGGCACTGAGTGGGGCGTTTCCGCTCCCGGTGGAACCGGGCTCTAGCGGCGGATGATTATCATTCGATGCTGGTGCCAACCAAGAAATCCGCTTTTACTACTTATTGTTCAAATCTATCAGCGGTGCACTCCGCCAATACCGCATACCCAAAGGCGAATATACATCAGAAGCTGCGCCGGCAGCGGACCGAGGTATTTCAAAATCCGCCAATGGCATTTGACAAGTGGGATATGCCATGCCACATTCCCACTAATATGCCACATTCCCACTAATGAGTACCACGGTGACTCTCGATAAGGCCGGGCGGGTGGTCATTCCCAAGACCCTGCGCGATGCCCTACGGCTCGCTCCGGGTGATGCGCTTGCGCTGGAGTCCGATGGGGATCGCGTGACGCTGCGCCCGATTCGTTCCGCGTCGGCCATGCGCAAGGAACATGGAATATGGGTATTTCGCGGCGGCCGGAAGGTCAGCGCGGCGGAGACGGACGAAGCGCTTGAGAGTTTGCGGCTGAATCGGGGCGAGGCGCACGAGCCGCCGGCGTGAAAGCCGCGTTTCTCGACACCTCGGTGCTGGTGGCCGCATTCTATGGCGATCACGAGCGTCATGAGGCGAGCTTCGATCTGCTGCTGAGGCAGAGAAAATCCACCGCCTGCACCGCCGCGCATTGCCTCGCGGAAACTTACGCGGTGGTGACCGCAATGCCGGGCAAGAATCGATCAAGCCCCGATGAAGCGCTCCTCTTTCTCGGCGATCTGCGCGCGCGCCTCGACCTCATCGCGCTCGAGGAGGTCGAATATTTCAAGGTGCTGGAGAACGCCGCCTCGGCCGGCATCGCCGGTGGCGCCATCTACGACGCCATCATCGCGCACTGCGCATTGAAGGCGAAAGCGAAGACGATCTACACCTGGAACGTCAAGCACTTCACCCGCGTCGGCGAGCAAGTCGCCGCGCGCGTGAGACAGCCCTGACGAGACCCGCCGGAGGCGGTCTTTAAGCCGCCGCCATCAACCCTTTCAACTTGCTGATGGCATTGCTCTCGACCTGGCGCACGCGCTCCGCGGAGATGCCGTACTCGTCGGCGAGCTCGTGGAGCGTGGCCTTGTCGTCGGTCATCCAGCGCCGCTTCAGGATATTGCGGCTGCGCTCATCGAGTTTCTCGAGGGCGATGCTCAGGCGATCGCTGGAATCCTCGTCCCACTCCTCGCGCTCCACCTCGATCGCCGGGTCCGCATTGCTCGCGGGCAGGTACATGGCGGGCGAATACGCTTCCTCCTCATCGGCTCTCCGGCGTGGGATCGAAGGACATATCGCGCGCGGAGAGCCGCTGCTCCATCTCGCGCACGTCGCTCACCTCGACGCCCAGATCGCTTGGCGACCGCCTGAGTTTCCTCCTCCGACAACCACGCCAGGTTCTTCTTCATGCGGCGCAGATTGAAGAACAGCTTGCGCTGGGACTTGGTGGTGGCGACTTTCACCAGCCGCCAGTTGCGCAGCACGTACTCATGAATCTCGGCGCGGATCCAATGCACCGCGAAGGACACCAGCCGCACGCCCACCGTGGGGTCGAAGCGCTTCACCGCCTTCATCAAGCCGACATTGCCCTCTTGGACGAGATCGCCCATGGGCAGCCCGTAGCCCAAGTAGCCGCGCGCGATGTGCACGACGAACCGCAGGTGCGACAGCACCAGCTGCCGCGCGGCGTCCAGATCGCCCTCGACGCGAAAGCGGGTGGCCAGCGCCACCTCGTCTTCCTTGGATAGCACGGGAATCTGCGACACGCGATCGATGTAACCGTCCAGGCTCCCGACGGGGCCCGCGAACACCAATCCGGTTTGTTTAGCGACTAAGGCTGAACTTGAACTCATACACGTCCCCCAACTAGGGACCAATAATAGCACTCCTAACGTTAGAGTGCTAACGACCTCAAAAGTTCTGGAGCTATAAACTATGTTAAAACAGAGAGCTTAAGGCTCTATCGCGCGGATATGCCGCGTTGCCGCAATCCACGAGCCCAACCATCCCAGAGCGACCGACAAACCCAAGATGCGAACGACGGATCCAAATCTCAAGCCCCTCAGTTGAAACTGGCTGCCGTACAGCGCGGCGAGACGCCCGAGCGGTCCGGCAAGCACCGCGACCGCGATCGCCACCACGACGACGGCGCCGATGCCGCCGCCAAGGCCGTACCAAACGCCGCTGTAAAGAAAAGGCCGGCGCGCAAAGCCATCGGTCGCGCCCACCAACTTCATGACCTCGATCTCGCCGCGCCGGTTCAGAATATCGAGGCGGATGGTATTGCCGACGACCAGCACCACGCTCAAACCCAGCAGCCCGGCCGTGAGCCAAAGCACCCGCCGCATGACATCGAGCATGGCGTTCAGGCGCTGCACCCATTCGGTGTCCAACTGCACCGTGTCCACGTCGCCCAGCGCCTCGATGCTGGTCTTGAGTGCAACCGTCGACTCGGGCGTGCTCGCGGCGAGCGTGGGCGTCACGATGAGGGTGTTCGGCAGCGGGTTGCCGTCGAGGGCATCGAGAGCCTTGCCGAATCCCGATGAAGTGCGAAACTCCGCGAGCGCCTGGTCCGCCGTGATGACGCGGACCGCGGCCACGTCCGGGCGTGCCCGGAGCTGCTTCGCCAGGGCGTCCGCCCGCTCGGCACCGGCCTTCTGAGTGAGATAGACCGAGAGCTCGAACGCCTGGTTCCAGTTGGCGGTGGCGGTCCGGGTATTCTGCAGGAGCACGGCGAAGAACAGGGGCAGCGCCAGCGCCACGGCGATGACCGCGACGGTCATGGCGGTGGCGATCGGATGTCGGACGAGGCGGCCGAGCGATCCGAGCAGCGTCTGCGCATGGCGGGCCAGCCACGCTTCGAGAGCGCTCTTCATACCACCCGGCCCTCCGCGAGCACGATGCGCTGAGCGGCGAAATGATCGATCAGCTGCAGGTCGTGGGTTGCGATCACCACGGTCACGCCGACATCGTTCAGCCGTTTGAAGAGCTGCATGATCTCGAGCGCGAGTTCCGGATCGAGGTTTCCCGTGGGCTCGTCGGCGATCAGCAGCATCGGCTTCGCCACGATGGCGCGCGCGATGCCGACCCGTTGCTGCTCGCCCGTCGAGAGCTCGAGCGGGCGGCTCTTTTCCTTGCTGAGCAGGCCGACCTGATCCAGGGCGGCGCGCATGCGCTTGTCGATCTCGCGTCGAGGCACTCCGGCGACGATCAACGGCAGCGCGACGTTCTCCGCAACGGGACGGTCGTGCAGCAGCTTATGATCCTGGAACACCACGCCGATGAGCTGACGGAATTTGGCGATGCCGCGCCCTTTGACTGCGGAGGTGTTCTGATTGTCGATGAACACCTGCCCGCGCGTCGGACGCTCGATGAGGGCGATCAGCTTCAGGATGCTGCTCTTGCCCGCGCCGGAGTGTCCGGTGAGAAAGGCGAGCTCGCCCGCCTCGATGTTGAACGACACGCCCGCCAGGGCGTCCCGCCCGTTGGGGTAGCGCTTATATACCTGATCGAAGCGGATCATTCGGTCTTCAGCAACGCCGAGACGAATTCGGACGCATTGAACACACCGAAGTCCTCGGTGTCCTCGCCGATCCCGACGAAGCGGATGGGAATGCCCAGTTTCTGTGCAATGGCGAGCACGACGCCGCCCTTGGCGGTGCCATCGAGCTTCGTGATCACGAGTCCGGTAACCCCGAGTCCTTTGTGGAATTCGGTCGCCTGAGCGACCGCGTTTTGTCCGATGGTGCCGTCGAGGACCAGCAGCACCTCGTGCGGGGCTCCCGGATCGAGGCGCGCCAGAACGCGCTTCACCTTCTTGAGCTCGTCCATCAGATGAGTTTGCGTGTGAAGCCGCCCGGCGGTGTCGGCGATCAATACGTCGATATGCCGGGCTCGAGCCGCTTGGAGTCCATCGAAGATCACCGCCGCGGGCTCGGCCCCCGAATGCTGCGCGATGATGGGCACGCGATTGCGCTCCGCCCAGATCGTGAGCTGCTCTTTGGCGGCGGCGCGAAAAGTGTCTCCGGCGGCAAGCATCACGGTGCGGCCTTCGGCCAGAAGCCGATGCGCCAATTTGCCGATGGTGGTGGTCTTGCCCGCGCCGTTGATGCCCACCACCAGGATCACGTAGGGCTTGATGGCGGGATCGATGACCAGCGGGCGCTCGACCGGCTGCAAGATCTCGAGCATGGCCGAGCTCAATGCGCCGAGCAACGCGTCGACGTCACCCAATTCCTTGCGCGCGACCCGGCGGCGCAAATCCTGAAGGATGCGCGTGGTCGCCCCCATGCCCACGTCGG
This sequence comes from uncultured Gammaproteobacteria bacterium, assembly GCA_963730565.1. Classification (GTDB taxonomy): domain Bacteria; phylum Pseudomonadota; class Gammaproteobacteria; order Steroidobacterales; family Steroidobacteraceae; genus Bog-1198. The sequence goes on along the minus strand of CAVSSU010000039.1, from coordinate 57,278 downwards.
CGGTGATGAGGCGCGTCTCGAGCTCATCCAGTATTTCGGCATCGATCTTGCGCCCGACGGGCAGCAAATCCTTGATATCCGTGGTGAGCCACGCCGGGCCCACGTTCAATTTGGCGCGCAGTCGCTTGAAAAAGCCGCGCACGCCGGGCTTTTCGGCTTCGTTCGTCATAGCGCGAAGCTTAACAGAGGACCCCCGAGCGGCGAGCCCGGTGGCACGCCACCCCGGGGTATGATGCGACGGTGAAGACCCGCAAAACCGACAAGCCTCGGAAAGCCGACAATCTCCGGAAAGCCGACAAATCCCGCCCGGCCGCGCTCAACTCCGTGCGCATCATCGGTGGAACGTGGCGCGGACGTCGCGTGCATTTTCCGGATTCGCCGGGCCTGCGGCCGACGCCCGATCGCGTGCGCGAGACGTTGTTCAATTGGCTGCAGCATTCGATCGCCGGCACGCGATGCCTGGACTTGTTCGCCGGCTCGGGGGCGCTCGGCCTGGAGGCGCTGTCGCGCGGGGCCCGGGAGGTGGTGTTCGTCGAGCCCGCATTCGCGCCGGCGCAGATGCTGGCCGCGGAGCTCAAGCGGCTCCACGGCGGAGCTCCCGGCGGTTCGGGCGGCAGCATCCTGCAAACGTCCGCGGAGCGATTCCTCGCCATGCCCGGAGCACCCTCCGTCGATTCGCGCGGCGGTACTTCCGGCGGTGCGTCCGGCCGTCCCTTCGACGTGATATTCCTCGACCCGCCGTTCGGCTTCGACGCGCTGCCGGAATATGTCCGGCTCATCGACGCCGGCGGCTGGGCGGCGAGCGGCGGCTGGATTTACCTCGAGAGCGCACGCTCGGCCGGTCCGCCGAAGATTCCAGCTCATTGGGAGCTCGTGAAATCGAAGTCCGCGGGCGAGGTGGGGTATCATTTGGCGCGCGCAAATCGAGATTCATCATGAATAAAAGAACCGCCGTCTACCCGGGAACCTTCGATCCGATCACCAACGGCCACCGTGATCTGGTGCGCCGTGCCGCCAGCATTTTCGACAAGGTGGTCGTCGCCATTGCCGCCAATCCCAACAAGGCGCCGATGTTCTCCCTCGAGCAACGCGTCGACATGGCGCGGCGGGTGCTCGCGGATGTCCACAACGTGGACGTGCGCGGCTATGTGGGACTGACCGTCGATTTCGCGAGACAGAACGGGCTCTCGGTCATCGTGCGCGGCCTGCGCGCCGTCTCGGACTTCGAATTCGAGTTCCAGTTGGCTAACATGAGCCGGCACCTGTCGCCGGAAATCGAATCGGTCTTCATGACGCCGCAAGAGCAATACACCTTCATTTCATCGACCCTGGTTCGCGAGATCGCGGTGCTGGGCGGCAACGTATCCGAGTTCGTAGATCCGCTGGTGGAAGTCGAATTGAAGCGGCATCGCAAGCTTTGATCCGCTCCGCCGCGTTCTTTCCATCTTGCCTCGCCGCGCTGCTTCTATGGGCGCCGATATCGCACGGAGATGAAACGGGCCGGGCGGCGCCCGCCGCTCGATCGATTACTCCCTCCGCGGTCGCGCACAAGGGTGCCATCGCGAGCGCATATCCCCTGGCAAGCGAAGCCGGTCAGGAGATTCTCGCGCACGGTGGCAATGCATTCGACGCCGCGGTGGCCGTGTCCGCCGCGCTCGCCGTGGTCGAGCCGACGAGCTCGGGCCTGGGCGGCGGCGGATTCTATCTGCTGCACCGTGAGGCCGACGGCCTGGAGACCATGGTGGATGCGCGTGAGAAGGCGCCCGGGGCGGCGACCCGCGACATGTACCTCGATGCCTCGGGCAACCCCATCGCGCACGCGTCGACGGCGGGCCCCTTGGCGGCCGGCATCCCCGGCGAGCCTGCGGCGTTCGACTATCTCGCTCGAAAATTCGGCAAGCTTCCGTTGAAAGCGAGTCTCGCACCCGCGATACGGCTGGCGCGTGAGGGCTTCCCGTTGTACGCGCGGCTGCAGAGCGCGATCTCCTACAAACGCGAGGGTTTGCTGCATTCGCCGGATGCGGCCAAGGTGTTCTTGACCGCCGACGGGAAGGTGCCCGGGCTCGGTGCGGTCATCAAGCAACCGGAGCTCGCCGCGACGCTCGAGGCGATCGCCGGCCAGGGCTCGAGCGGCTTTTACTCGGGGTGGGTCGCCGAGGATCTGGTGAACGGAGTCCGTGCGGGCGGCGGCATCTGGACGTTGAAGGACCTCGCCGACTACCGGGTGGTCGAGCGCAAACCGCTGATCGGCGAGTATCGGGGAGCGCGCATCGTGTCCGCATCGCCGCCCTCCTCGGGCGGCGTCGCGTTGCTCGACGCGCTCAATATTCTGTCCGGCGTCGATCTGCGCAATACCGACTCGGCGACACGCAAACACTGGATCATCTCGGCCATGCAGCGCGCGTACCGGGATCGCGCGGTCTATCTCGGCGATCCTGATTTCGTGAAGACGCCGGTGGTGCAGCTCGTCAGCAAGGATTACGCCGCCGGCCAGCGATCTAGCATGCGCCCGGACAAGGCGATGCCGAGCGATATGCTTCCCGGCATCGAGACCGCCCCGATCGGGCAGGACACGACACACTTCTCGATTCTCGATGCCGCGGGCAACCGCGTTGCGGGGACGCTCTCGATCAATTTGTTCTTCGGCTCGGGAGACATGATTCCGAACACCGGGGTGCTGCTCAACGACACCATGGACGACTTTTCGATCAAGCCCGGCACGCCGAACTCGTTCGGCCTCGTCGGCAATGCCGAGAACGCGATCGCCGCGAACAAGCGGCCGCTGTCCAGCATGACGCCGAGCTTCATCGAGACCCCCAAGGGCATGATGATCATTGGCAGTCCCGGCGGCAGCTACATCATCAGCATGGTGATTTTGGGGACGCTCGATTATTTGAACGGCATGAGCGCCGAGGCGATCGTCGCGGATCCGCGCTACCACCATCAGTATCTTCCCGACGTGGTCGAATATGAGAAAGGTGCGCTGACGGACGATGAGGTCGCGCGTCTCAAGTCCATGGGCCATCAACTGGAACAGGGTGACCGCCGCTGGGGCAACATGGAAGTCGTCACCTGGGATTTCGGAAGCGGCAAAGTGGCCGCTGCCTCGGATCCGCGCGGCGAGGGCGAGGGGCTGGTTTACTAGCGAGGCTGGGTCACCCGTACCCGCCGAACTCCGGCGGCTAGCGCTGGCAGCCGGCGCACCAGTAGGTCGAGCGCTGGCCTTGCGTGAATTGCTTGATCGGCGACTTGCAGATCCGGCACGGCTGTTTCGACCGCTCGTAGACGTAAAGCCGCTGCGCGAAGTAGCCGGGCGTCCCTTCGGCGTTGACGTAATCGCGCAAGGTGGTACCGCCGATCTCGATGGCCTCGGACAGCACCTCTTGGATGGCGCGCACCAGCGCCCTCGACTCCTCCCGGGTGATCCGCCGCGACGCACGCCGCGGCGAGATGCGGGCCCTGAACAACGCCTCGCTGGCGTAGATGTTTCCCACGCCGACCACGATCTGCGAATTCATGATGAGATGCTTGATGGCCACGGAACGCTTGCGCGTGGCGCGGTGCAGATACTCTGCATCGAAGTCCGTCGACAAGGGTTCAGGCCCGAGCTTGGCGAGCAGCGGATGCGCCAGCGCATCGCCCACCACCCAGTGAAGGCTGCCGAAGCGCCGCGGGTCGTGGAAACGCAGCACTCGCCCCGTGTCGAGAACGAGGTCCCAGTGATCATGCGGTCGAGGCGTCGTGCCCGAGGGCAGCATGCGCAAGCTCCCCGACATGCCGAGATGGACGATCGCCGTGCCGGAATCGAAACCGATCAGAATGTATTTGGCGCGTCGCTCGATGCGGCGGATGATTTGGCCGCGGACCGCGGCTTCGAATTTCTTGTCGATCGGCCAGCGCAGGCGTCGCTCACGTACCACGGCCTCGATCACGCGCCGCCCGAGGAGCCCGGGAGCAATGCCCCGGCGGGTGGTTTCTACTTCAGGCAGCTCGGGCAGGAGCGGAGCGCCCCGTACGCGGCGTTACTTGATCTTCGATTCTTTGTAAGCGACGTGCTTGCGCACGACGGGATCGAATTTCTTGGTCTCCATCTTGTCCGGATGCAGGCGCTTGTTCTTGGTGGTCGTGTAGTAGTGACCGGTGCCGGCGGAGGAGACGAGCTTGATCTTATCGCGCATGACGAATGCTCCTTTGGACCCTTAGACCTTGACGCCGTCGGCGCGAAGATCCGCCACGACGACCTCGATGCCGCGCTTCTCGATGGTGCGAAGACCGCGCGTAGAGACCCGGAGGCTCACGAAGCGCTTCTCGCTCTCCAGCCAGAATCGATGGGTGTGAAGATTCGGCAAAAAGCGGCGGCGCTTGCGATTGTTCGCATGGGACACCGTATTACCGGTTTTGGGGCCCTTGCCCGTGACCTGGCAGACTCGCGACATGATAACCTTCGGGTGGACGCCGAGATGAGCCGTGTTTTATACCAGTGCGCCCCTGTCGAAGCAAGGCGAGGTTGCAGGGTTGCTGAAACCCGTAGGGTGGCTCCTACGCAGTGACGCGCGGCGAGCCCACTCTATCTATATGATTTTAAAGCTATCATCACGTTATATCAGTTAACCTGAGTGTCTTATGAGGGCATGCATATGTGTCGGTTGCTCGCTATTATTCCGGCGCTCGCCCTGCTGGCCGCTTGCGCTCAAAATCCCCCGCGCAAGGCGGGTTGTCACGTCGAATCGGGATGGCTCGACGCTTCGAACGGATGTTCCGCGAGGGCCGGCTATCCTGACTGTTACCAAGTCTGCCCCGACGGCTCACGCGAGAAAGTGGGAGCGCCAAGCGCCACTCCCCAGCAAACCACGAAGCCGTGATTCGCCCCTGCTTGCCTCGCTGAACAAGCGAAGACCAAGCCCGTCAGGCGCGCTCTAGCGCCCGGCGAATTGGCTGCGGCCGACCAAGTACACGCAGCCAATTCGCCATTCCCTGGGGTCTGGTCGTGAATTCACGACCGGTATTCCCGCGCTCTTGGCGGGCGGTGTCGAAGATAGGGCGCTTTCGTTGCGACGCCATGGCGCCGGCATTTTATTTTCATGACCCGCGGGGCAGTCGCAATCAGCAGATCACTTCCCGCTCGGCAAGATAGGGAGAGCTCTCCATTTTCCCCTGAAGCGGGACTTCTGATCATGCGGCGGGTGCTGCTCCTCGTTGCCCTTGACATTACGATACTAGTCGAAATATCGTATGATCATGAAAGCGAAAAATGTTATCGAGGCTCTGGGAGCACTGGCCCATGAGCACCGCTTGGCGATCTTCCGGCTCCTGGTCGAGCGGGGGCCCGCGGGGCTGCCCGCCGGCCGGATCGCCGAGCGCATGGGGCTCGTTCCCTCGTCGCTGACCTTCCATCTGCAGAACCTGCAGCGCGCGGGGCTGATCGACCAGCGCCGCGACGGCCGCCAGCTCATCTACTCGGCGGACTTCCCGACGATGACGGCACTCGTCGGGTACTTGACCGATAACTGCTGCGCGGAGAGCTCGACCGCGTGCTGTGCGTCGGCGCCGCAGCCGAAACCGGCGAAGCGGGCCGCAAAAGCGGCCTGAAAAGACTGTATGCCCGAGCCCGTCATGATCAAACGTCTGTAAACCCGACAGGTGAGCTATGAAACGACTCCACGTACACGTCAGCGTCAAAGACCTTCCGGCCTCCATCCGCTTTTACCGGACCCTGTTCGGCGCGGAGCCGGCCGTGACCCGGCCCGATTACGCCAAATGGATGCTGGAGGATCCACGGGTTAACTTCGCGATCTCGACCAATCGCCAACCGGTGGGTGTGAACCACTTGGGCTTCCAGGTCGAATCCGATGAGGAGCTGCGCGGCATGCGAGCGCAACTGGAAATTGCCGATGCGCGCATGATCGAAGAGAACGAGCAGCCTTGCTGCTATGCCAAATCGGACAAATACTGGGTCACTGATCCCACGGGCATTGCGTGGGAGACTTTCCACACCTTGAGCAGCATTCCGGTCTACGGCGAGGATACCGCGGTGTTCGACCACGGCGAATCCACCATCCCGATCGAAGCGCCCGCCGCCGGATGTTGTGTTCCCGCGCAGCGAGCCCAGCCGGCCAGTTGCTGCTCAAAATGACGGCTCAACGTCCTTACAACGTGCTTTTTTTATGCACCGGAAACTCTGCACGCAGCATCCTGGCGGAGTCGCTGATGAATCATTGGGGCAAAGGCAAATTCCGGGGCTTTAGCGCAGGCAGCTTCCCTAAAGGCCAGGTGCATCCCCAGGCACTTGCGCTCCTCGAGCGCATGAAGCTGCCCTCGGAGGGCTTGCGCAGCAAGAGCTGGGACGAGTTCGCGGCGCCCGATGCGCCGCCACTCGACTTCATCTTCACCGTCTGCGACAACGCGGCCGGCGAGGTCTGCCCCGTATGGCCCGGGAAGCCCATCACCGCGCATTGGGGCATCCCGGATCCGGCGGCGGTCGAAGGTTCCGATGTGGACAAAGCCCTCGCCTTCCGAAAGGCACTCCAAGAGCTCGAGACGCGCATCAAGCTCTTCACGGAGCTCCCGCTCGCATCCCTGGACCCCCTGAGCTTGCGCCAAAAGCTGCGCGCGATCGGACACCCGCCGGCGCCGACGGACGCCTGAGGCCATGCTTCGGCGGATTGCCGCAGAAGGCTTGGGCTCTCTCCTGCTCGCGGCCACCGTGATCGGCTCAGGCATCATGGCCGAGCGACTTGCGGCTGGAAACTTGGCCGTCGCCCTCATCGCCAATACCGGTGCTACGGTTGCGGTTCTGGCGACCCTGATCGCGCTCTTAGGGCCTGTGAGTGGCGCCCACTTCAATCCCGCCGTATCCCTCGTGCAAGCGCTGCGCGGTGCTTTGTCGTGGCGTGAGGCCGGTGCGTACGTGTCCATCCAGATCGTCGGTTGTTGCGCCGGGGCCCTCCTGGCTCACGCGATGTTCTCGCTGCCCCTCATCCAATCCTCACTTCATGCGCGGACTGGCATCGCCCAGTGGATCGCCGAGTTCGTCGCAACCTTGGGTCTCCTGCTGGTCGTCCTAGGCCATCGCAGGGGCGAGGACGCTCCTTGGATGGTGGCCGCCTGGATCGGCGCGGCATATTGGTTCACCTCGTCAACTTCGTTCGCAAATCCAGCCATTACCATCGCCCGTGCCTTATCGAACACCTTTGCGGGCATCTCGCCGTCCCACGTTCCCGCCTTCATCGTGGCGCAACTGCTCGGTGCTCTTGCAGCGGTCCCCGTAGCTCGCCTGTTGTTTACCGGTACGAGATCCGAAAGCGCGCCTACTCCGTCGTAAATGAAATGTGGCATCCGCCGCCGAGCTCCACATATCAAACAAGTCCCCGCTCCGCCAGCGACACGCATCCCCCGTCGCCGATGATGAGGTGGTCGAGCAGCCGGATGTCCACGAGAGCGAGCGCCTCTTTGACGCGCTGAGTGATGAGCTCATCCGCCTGGCTGGGCTCGGCGATGCCCGAGGGATGGTTGTGGGCGACGATGACCGCAGCGGCGTTCCTCTGCAGCGCCAGTTTGACGATCTCTCGCGGATGCACGCTCGCCCCATCAATGGTGCCGCGGAACAACTCCTCGCAGTGCATGAGTCGATGACGCTTGTCGAGGTACAGGCAGCAAAAGACTTCGTGCTCCAAATGGCGCAGCCGCGCGCTCAGATAATCGCGGGTGGCCTTGGGGCTTCCGAGCAGCGGCCCGACGCGCAGCGGCTCCGACAGCTGCCGCCGCGAGATCTCCGCGGCGGCCTGGATCTCGGCATATCGGGCGAGCCCCAAGCCCGGCTCCGCGCAAAACCGCGCGCGGTCTGCGGCCACCAGGTGTCGGAGCGATCCGAAGTGGTCGAGGATCGAGCGGGCCAGATCCAGCGCGGAGCGCCCGGCCGTGCCGTGCCTCAGGAAAATGGCGAGCAGCTCGGCGTCCGAGAGCGCCCCGGCACCTCTCTCCAGCAGCTTCTCGCGCGGCCGTTCAGAGCGGGGCCAATCTCGAATCGCCATGGACGCCAGCATGGCGGCGCCCGGCTCATTTCACTAGCGGCATTTTGCGGGCGAGCGCGGAGATTGGAGACGGGCCCCGGTGACCGGACGGCCAGCGGCTACGCGACCGGGCGGCCGGCGGCTACGCGACCGGGCGGCCGGCGGCTACGCGTGTCCTGAACTGCCGAACCCCCCGGTCCCGCGCGTCGTGGCATCGAAGTCCTCGACGACTTCGAATTCCGCGCGCACCACCGGCACGATGACCATCTGCGCGATCCGGTCGCCGGGATTGATCGTGAACGGCGCCGCGCCGCGATTCCAACACGACACCATCAGCGGTCCCTGGTAGTCCGAATCGATCAATCCCACGAGATTGCCGAGCACGATCCCGTTCTTGTGCCCCAAACCCGATCGCGGCAGCAGCAACGCCGCGAGTTGCGGGTCCTCGACATAGATCGAGATGCCGGTCGGTATCAGCTCGGCCGCGCCCGGCGCGAGCACCAAGGGTCCCGCCAGACAGGCGCGCAAATCCATGCCGGCCGAGCCGGCCGTCGCGTGTTGGGGCAATGGAAATTCCCGCCCGATCCGCGGATCGAGAATCTTGAGCTTGATCTTGTGCGGCATCAGCGGCGGGTTCGCCGGGTGCGCAGACGGCCGCGCTGGTCCGCGGTGGCGCTGCGGCGCTTGCGCGATCCGCGCCGGGGAGCGCCGTCGGAGGGGGGAAGGCGCTTGGCAATCTGCGCGATCAGCTCACGGGCCACGGTGAGCTTCGGCGCGCGGGCGATCTCGAGTTTGCCGCCCGGCCAGATGACGGTGAGAGCGTTGTCGTCGCAATCGAAAGCGAGCCCATCGCCCACCTGGTTGGCGGCGATCATGTCGAGCTTCTTGCGCTTCAGCTTGGCTTTCGCGTTCTCCTCGACATCGTTGGTCTCGGCCGCGAATCCGACCACGAGCGGCCGCTTGCTCATTTCGGCGACCGACTTGACGATATCGGGCGCGGGCTCCAGATCGAGCGTGAGGGCGGTGCCCTGTTTCTTGATCTTCTGTTTGGCGACGGCGACCGGCTGAAAATCAGCCACTGCGGCGGCGGCGACGAACACGTCCGCCTCGGCCACGTGGCGATGCACCGCGGCATACATCTCGCGGGCGCTCTCGACGTTGATGCGCGTGATGCCCGCGGGCGTCGGCAAGTGCACCGGCCCGGTGATCAAAGTGACGTGAGCGCCTGCTTCGCGCGCGGCCGCCGCGACCGCGAAGCCCATTTTTCCGGAACTGCGGTTGGTCAGGTAGCGCACCGGATCCAGCCGCTCGCGGGTGGGTCCGGCGGTGATCAGGAAATTGACCCCGGCCAACAGGCCCGCATTGGCCGGCGGCTCCAAGAGCGTGCTTGCGAGGACGTTGGGCTCCCACATGCGCCCGACGCCGACCTCCCCGCACGCCTGATTGCCCGCCGCGGGTCCCAGAATGCGGATACCACGCGATTCCAGGACGCCGACATTGGACTGCGTCGCCTTGTTGGCCCACATCACACGGTTCATCGCCGGCGCGATTACCACCGGTGCTTCGGTCGCCAAACAAAGCGTGGCTAGAAGATCATCCGCCCGGCCCCCGGCGAGCCGGGCAATGAAATCGGCGGTGGCCGGCGCGATCAGCACGAGCTGCGCCCAGCGGGCGAGCTCGATATGGCCCATGGCGGCCTCGGCCGCCTCGTCCCACAACCCGACCCGGACCGGGCGCCCGGAAACGGCTTGAAACGTCATCGGGCTCACGAATTTCTGCGCGGCCTCGGTCATCACCACCTGGACCTCGGCGCCTTTTTCGATCAGCCGGCGCACGAGATCGGGGCTCTTATAGACGGCGATCCCGCCGGTGACGCCCAGAAGGATGCGGGTTCTCGATGTCAATGGATGCCCTTGAGCTCTTTGAAACGTGCGATATCGCTGTCGAATTGGCGGCTCATGGCCGCCTCTTCCGAGCGCTTTTCGCGAAGGTTTTCTTCCTGCGTGATGATGTCGCTGCCGACTCGCACGAGATCTTCCGCCAATTGGTCGGTCATGGGCGGCGCATTGGGGTCGGAGCTGTAAGGCTTGAAACGGGTGCTGGCGCCACGCAGGCCGGTCATTTTCTTGTTCAGCGTATCGAGGAACTGACCGGTCACCTTGATTTGATCCGAGAGCAGCGCGATGCGCTGATCGCGCAGATGCTCGATTTCCTGGACCGAGACGTAGGAGGCGAGCAGGTTCTTGTCACGGCTCGCCCGCTGCGCCGCTTCGGCCCTTTTCTGGTCTTCATCCGCCAGCTGGTCCGGGGTCTTTTGAGCGTCCGTGTGCTCGATCTCGATCCCGTGGCCGTTGATGACCCGGTGCTCCTGGGAGGCGTATTCCGGCGGAATGCGATCGCCGTAATGGGTCACCCCCTGCTCGTCCTGCCATTCATACACCTTCCGGTCGGAACCGGGCGTCGATGTGTTGCCCGCGAGCGCCGTCGCCGCCAGCGATATGCCCGCGCAAAGGAGCCAGATGAGCTGTTTCAAACGCATACCCCCCCGAGACCGCGCGCCATTTTGAGCCGCGGAACCCCCGTTTTCCAGGGCGCATTGCTCAATCTGTGAGGCCATAGCGGTCCCGGTAGGCTTCCATGCTGGCGAGGTCCGCATCGCGTCCGAGGATGCGCATGTGCTGCATCAGGTCCGACAGATTGATGACCGCCACCACCGGCATGCCGAATTGCTCGCGTACCTCCTGGACCGCGGACAAGGGGCTTACCGCCCCGCGCTCCTGCCGATCCAGGGCCAGGAGCACCCCGGCGGGGTGGGCGCCGGCCGCCCGGATGATCTCGATCGAGTCGCGGATGGCGGTTCCGGCCGTGATCACATCATCGACCATCAGGACCCGCCCTTGCAGGGGACTGCCGACGATCTGTCCGCCCTCGCCGTGATCCTTCGATTCCTTGCGGTTGAACGCGAAGGGCAGATCGATGCTGTGGTGTTCGGCGAGCGCCGCGGCGGCCGCGGTCACCAGGGGGATTCCCTTGTAGGCCGGTCCGAACAGCATGTCGAAGGAGATGTCCGAAGCCACGATGGCGTCGGCGTAGGCTCTGCCCACCGCCGCGATGGCGGCGCCCGAGCTGAACAGCCCTGTGTTGAAGAAATACGGGCTCTCGCGGCCCGACTTCAATTTGAAGCTGCCGAACTTCAGCACGCCCAGGCGCGTGCATAAGTCGATGAAGTCGCTTTGATAGGGGAGGATCATACCGCCGGCAGTCTCGCAAGGCAGGTCGCGCTTCGCAAGGGCCGCGCAGCGGCCACTTGCCTCCTGGTATCATCGCGCGCGATGCTCATCACCCGCGCCCTGCTTCTTTGACGGATCCTGCGAAGCCGACCCTGCTCCAAGCCCTTGCCGACAAGCGGATGACGGCCGTCTTGTTCTTGAGCTTTGCGTCCGGGCTGCCTTTCAATCTGACCAATTTCAGCCTTCAAGCCTGGCTCGCGTCTTCCGGCATCGCGGTCAAGACCATCGGGTTTCTGTCGCTCGTCGCTCTGCCCTATAACTTCAAGTTCTTGTGGGCTCCGTTTCTCGACCGCTACGTGCCGCCGATCCTAGACCGGCGGCGCGGCTGGATCGCGATCCTCCAGGCATGTCTCGCGATCTGCATCGGCACCATGGGGTTCTGTTCTCCCACCACGGAGTTGTACCTCCTGGCCGGGGTCGCGCTCAGCGTGGCGTTTCTATCGGCCTCGCAGGACATCGTCATTGATGCGTATCGGGTGGACACAATTCCCGCTAGCGAGCGTGCACTTGCCGCGGCGGCGACCGCGTTCGGCTATCGCACTGCGGCGATGCTGGCCGGCACCGTGCTTGTGGTCATTGCCGGTCATCTTGGGTGGCGCGTCGCTTTCTTGTTGGTGGCCGCGCTCATGGCCGGCACATTGTTCATGACCTTCTGGGCGCCGTCGCCACGGATGCCGACCCATCCGCCCCGTACCCTGATCCACGCGATCTGGCATCCGCTGCGCGAACTGTTCAGCGCCAAGGGCATGTGGGGATTCCTGGCGCTGGTGTTGCTCTACAAGGTGGGCGACGCGCTCGCGCTCAGCCTCTACAGCACGTTCATGCTGCGCGGCGTGGGCTTCTCGCTGGACGAGCTCGGCATCGCCGGCAAGCTGAACATGACCGTGTCCACCATGATCGGCGTGACGTTCGGCGGCCTCATGTACATCCGCTGGGGGACGTTTCGATCGTTGCTGATATTCGGCATCGGCCAGGCGCTCACCAACCTGCTCTACATGTGGCTCGCGCTGGCGGGCCGCAAGGTGTGGCTGCTCGTGCTCGCCACTTCGCTCGACACCATGATCGGCGGCATGGGTCAGGCGGCATTCGTGGCGTTCCTGATGTCGCTCTGTTCGGCGGATTACAGTGCCACGCAATTCGCGTTGCTCTCGGCGCTCGCCACCTTGCCACGGAATCTCTCGGGCGCGGCGGCGGGCGTTCTAGTCCCCGTCGTTGGATGGGCGCGCTTCTTCATCATCACCTGCCTCGCGGCGACGCCCGGCCTCATCCTGCTGATCTTCATGCGGCGGCCCTTGAACGAGCTCGCCGCGCGCGACACGGCACGAAGTGGCGCCTAGGACGCGACAACAGGGCTTGGTCCGCCGAGAATGGGGCCGTCAGCGGCGCAGCGACCGATCCTGAGGGTTCGACCAGGCGGTGCGAGCATTATCCTCGAATTCCCGGTCCAGATCCTCGGACTCCACATCGATGGCGCCCGACCAATCTTCCGGAGCGTTCGCCATGTCGATGAGTTCGTCGAGCAGCTGTTCATTCCAGGAATCGAATTCGACTTCGGTGACGCTGCCGTCGAAGAATTGAATTTCGATGGTCTCATCCTCTTCGTCGATGGCGACCACTTCGAACAGCTCGTTGGTATTGCCGCGATACCACTGACCTACGATCGGCTTCACAACGTTCATGGGCCGTCTCCGTCTGTTATGCTCGACTCCATTCAACTCCCAATGAATCCTTCGCGCAATCGGAAAATTTTGCGCGAAGCAACAACGCGAACTTGATCCAGCAATTCATAAAATTTTTCGTGGTCTTTTTCGTGGTGGTGGAGCCGGTCTCGCTCATCCCGTTGTTCGCGGGTCTGACGGAAGGGGCGAACGAAGCCTATAAGCGGCTCATGGCCTTCAAGGCGTCGGCGATCTCCCTCGGGATCTGCATCCTGTTCGCGCTGGCGGGAGCAAAGTTTCTCGATGTCATGGGGATTTCCCTCAACTCGTTCCGCATCGCCGGGGGCACGCTCCTCTTTTTGATTTCTCTCGACATGGTGTTTGCGCGCACGTCGGGGACGCGATCGACCACGCCCGAGCAGGAAGAATCCATGAAACGCGAGGACATCTCGGTGTTTCCCCTCGCGTTTCCGTTCATCGCCGGACCGGGAGCGCTTGCGACCATTTTGTTGACCGCCGGCGAGGTCTGGGGGAGACCCGTGTTGTTCGCCGGCTTTTTGGGGGTGGTCGCGCTCGTGATCGCGGTGTGTCTCGCCGTGATGCTGGCCGCGCCCCGGCTCATGAACGTACTCGGGGTCACCGGCGCGGCCGTCATGAATCGCCTTTCGGGCGTCATTCTCGCGGCGCTTGCGGTACAGTTCATCACCGACGGCATCCGCGGAAGCTTCCTCTCCTGAGACCGCCGATCAGCGCTTGGCGCCAGCTCAGGGCCCGGTCTTGACGTAGGCGAGATCCCAGACACCGTGCCCGAGGCGCTCGCCGCGGCGTTCGAACCGCGTCGGAGGCCGGAAATCGGGTCTTTGCACGTAGCCGCCGTCGGCACTTTGGGAGGCGAGCGCCCCGCAGCCGTTGCAGACCGCGCGCATCTGTTCGGCATACTCCTGCCAGTCCGTCGCGAGCCGCAGCGTGCCGCCGGTCCGAAGCTTGTTGGCCAGCGTTTCGACGAAGGCGGCGTCGATCAAGCGGCGTTTGTGATGGCGCTTCTTGTGCCAGGGATCGGGAAAGAAGATGAGGATGGTGTCGAACGAGCGATCCGGGACGCTGCTCGTCAAGACCTCGACGGCATCGTGGCAAACGATGCGCAAGTTGGACAGGGATTGCTCCCGGGCCTGTAAAAGAAGCCTCCCCACCCCCGAGCGATGCACCTCGATGCCCAGGTGATCGGTCTCGGGATGCGCCTTGGCCAACGACCCGATGACCTCGCCGGTGCCGAAACCGATCTCGAGACAGCGCGGCGCCGACCGGCCGAAGACTTTGTCCAGGTCCAGCGCCCGCCCGTCGAAATCCACCCCGAAGACCGGCCACAGATCGGCCAGGGCGCGTTCCTGCGCCGGGGTCACCCGTCCGGCGCGCAAGACGAAGCTCCGAATGCGGCGTGGTGCATGCATGGGTGGGAAGTCTGCCTGATATCATCAATTCATGCGCAAAACCTGGCTGGCGGGCGCGATCCTGATCCTCGCGGGTTGCGCGGGGCTGCCGCAGCACGTCAAGAAGTATCCGAGCGTTGCGCTACAGACGCCGCAGAACACCGAGCTCGCCCGCGTCGTGCAGAGGAGCGAGGACGGCAGCAGCAAGAACCTCTCGGGCGTCCGATTGCTGGCATCGGGCGAGGAGGCGCTCGACAGCCTGATTGCGCTGGCTGACCACGCCGAACGCACCCTGGACATCCAGTACTACATCATTCATCAGGACGAGTCCGCCCGCAGCCTCCTCGAACACGTGCGCGAGGCCGCGGATCGCGGCGTGCGCGTGCGGGTGCTGGTGGACGATCTCAATACGGCGGGGGAGGACCGGCGATTCCTGCATCTGGGCCATCACGCCAACATCGAGGTGCGTGTCTTCAATCCCTTTCCCGGCGGCCGGTCCGCCACCTGGAGCCGCATCCTCACCTCGATCTCGGACATTCCCAGAATCAACCACCGGATGCACAACAAATTGTTCGTCGCCGACAACGAGTTGGCCATCACCGGCGGACGCAACATCGGTGACGAATACTTCACCCTCGACAAGCGCAGCAATTTCATCGATCTCGATGTGGTGGTCGCCGGGCCCCTCGTGGCGCAGTTGTCGGCGTCGTTCGACGCATTCTGGAACAGCAAGTATGCCTACCCTCTCGCGTCGCTGGCTTCAGCGGACGGCGTCGACAATGCCGCCCAACAGCCGCCGCCCGCCGCATCGAACGACGATGCCGATTGGCTCGGGCGGGAGCTCGACGCCGGGACTCTGCAACTGGATTGGGTGCCCGCGACGGTGCTCGCGGACCGGCCGGCCAAGATCGCGAGCGACACGTCGCCCGACGAAGAGGTCACGATCGCCAACAATATATCCGAGCTCATGCGCTCGGCGCAGCACGAGGTGCTGGTGATCTCGCCGTATTTCGTCCCCGGCGAGGAGGGTGTCGAACTGATGCGTGGGCTGACCGGCCGCGGGGTGCACATCCGCATCCTCACCAACTCGCTCGCCTCCACCGATTCGCCGCTCGTCCACATCGGCTATTCGCGCTACCGGGTCGCGCTCCTCAAGATGGGGGTGGAGCTCTACGAGGTGCGGCCGAAGCTCGGTCAGAAGCGGCTGAGATTCCATCCGTTCAAGAGCTCGAACGCGAGCCTGCACGCGAAGGCGCTGGTCATCGATCAGCGAACCGTGTTCATCGGATCCTTGAACATGGACGGACGGTCGGCGCGCTTCAACAGCGAGCTCGGGCTGGTGATGCGCAGCCCCGAGATCGCGAAGCAGGTGACGGGCTTGATGGACGACCTCACCGCGGAGGGCAGCTACAAGCTGTCGCTCGACCGCGGCGGGCACATCGTGTGGTCCTTCGGGGAAGGCGATGCCGAGCGCACCTGGCATACCGACCCGGAAACGACGCTCATGCAACGCATTTCCTTGAAGCTGCTCGCGCCCTTCGCGCCGGAGAAGCTTCTCTAGGCGCGAGGGTCCCTAGGGTGTGATGCGCAGCGTCGCCAGGTAATCCTTGACCTTGCCGCGGAATCCCTCGCTGCTCGTCACCGTGGCGCCCCCGGCGAGCACCAGGATGAAGTCGCCGCGCAGCGTGCGGTTCACCTCGCGCACGTAGTTCATGTTGACGAGGCACGAGCGGCTGATCCGCAGCATCGGCTGCGACTTGAGCGCCTGCTCGGCCTGGATCAAGGTGCTGCGCGCGTGGAAGCTGTCCCTGCCCACGCGAATGGTGACGTAATTTCGGTCCGCCTCGATCATCTCCACCTGGGGCACATCGATGACGTGCAGCTTGCCGTTGAATTCCGCCAGCAGGCGCGGCCGCTCATCCGGCACCGCGCGAGTACCGCGCTCGAGCTGCGCGAGCAGCCCGGCGAGCAGTGCCTGGCGCTCTTCCGCATCGCTCTTGAGATGCTTCGGGCGTATTCGCGCGAGCGTCTTGCGGAAGCGCTCCTGGTCGAACGGCTTCAACAGATAATCCACCGCGCACACCTCGAAGGCCTCGAGCGCGTAGGCGTCGTAGGCGGTCACGAACACGAGCGACGGCATATGCTCGGGCTCGAGGGCGCGCGCGAGGTCGATGCCGTTCAACGGATCCATTTGAATGTCGAGAAACAGGAGGTGCGGCCGCTTGTTGCGGATTCCCGCGAGCGCGTTCTCGCCGTCGGCGTACTCGCCGACCACCTCGAGGTCCGCCTCGGCCTCGCAGAATTCGCGCAGCACCCGCCGTCCCGCCGGTTCGTCATCGACGATGATGACGTTCACTACGCGGCCTCGCGCGACACGAGACGGGCCGCGCTGCGGCGATCCGGCGCGGCTCGCATCCATGGCATCGTGATTTCGCTGACCCATTCCCTGCCGGAGGGTCCCGCGACGAGCCGGGCGCGGCCTTCGAACTGGACGGCCAGGCGCTCGCGCACGTTATTGAGACCGATGCTCTCGGCGCCGGTCTGTTTGCCGGCGGCGATGGTGTTGCTCACCTTGAGGACCAGGGTATCGTCGGTCTTGCCCACCGCGATCTGCACCTCGACCGGGCCCTGATGGCCGGCGAGACCGTGAACCACAGAGTTTTCCACCAGCGGCTGCAGGATGAGGCTCGGCACCCAGGCGTCGACGATATCCTCCGCGGGCGGCAGCTTGATCGTGAGGCGATCGGCGAAGCGCTTCTGCTGCAGCTCCAGGTACAGGCGCACGAACTGCAGCTCATCGGCGAGACGGGAGAAGTCGCGCTCGCCGGCGTTCAGCAACCGGCGCAACAGATCGGCCAGCTGCACCACCATGGCCTGGGCGGACTTGGGGTCCCATTCGATGTGTCCGCGGATCGTGTGCAAGAGGTTGAACAGCGTATGCGGGGAGAGTTGCATGCGCAGCGTCGCCAGGCGCGCCGCGCTCCATTCGCGCTCGAGCGCGCTGCGCTGCAATTCGAGGTTCCGGAACCGCGTATACAGCGACGAGCCCGTCACGAGGGCGAGGCCGAATCCGTAGGTCGGAATGAAACTCACGAAGCTCGCGAGCCATAACGACAGCACCATGGGATCGCCGAAGGGGTCATGGCCATGCATGCCGGCCTGCTGATGGAATTGCGGGTCGCCGACGATATATTCGGCCACGATCATCGCCGGGTAGGCGAGTGCGGCGAAGACGAGCCCGAGGACCGCCTGCAGGGGTATGGCGATCAGCACCGGGCGCCACTGGATCTTGAGGGAGGCCTGGTAGGAGATGATCACGAGCGGCAACAGCAGCAAATGCTGCAGCACACGCGCATCCCATGGCGCGAACAATGCCAGGTCCGTGACCTTCGCAATGCCGGTCCGCATGCCATAGGCGTAGAGCACGTTCGACACCGTGACGTACGCCCAGAACACGAACACCAGCGTGAAGAACTGACACCGGCTGAGGCCGGAGGCGGACTCTGGATTCACGTTCATGGGCGCCAGCCTAACGCAAACCCGGGGTCTGCGAGGAGGGGCGGGGCGCGGCAGGGGACGAACCCGTGGTTGGGAGGGACGACTTCGAGGACGGCCCGCAGACTCCGGCCCCCGCCAGGCGTTTCATAGCGCTGTCGGCAACCACACTCAGGAGACTACGTCATGAACCCCCAAGCCCCCAAAATCACCCTCGCGATGATTCTCTGCGGCATCGTCAGCGCCGCCGGCATGGCTGCCGCGAGCGCCGCCACGCAGGAGGCAAACGTGCCCAGCCTCGTCGTCAAGTATGACCCGGCCAGTCTGCTCACGGATGCCGGCGCGCACACCGTTTACCGGAAAATCGTCGCCGCCGCTGAAGAGGTGTGCCCGGCGAATTCCGGCAGCGTCATATTGAGCGCAGCCGTCCACCAATGCCGCGCCCAGTCGATCGCGAGAGCGGTGATGGAAATCAACAACTCGAGACTCGCGGCGATTCACGACAGCGCGTCGAGGAAGGGTTGAGCGTGGTCGCGCCCCGCCTCGCCGAGGAGACCGCTCAGGTCACGGCGAGGTCGGGCGCGCTTTTTCCGCGGCGTGACGCTCCACGCCCTCCATGATCTCCCGGTGCGCAGCGTCCACTCCGGCCCAACCCGCCACCCGCACCCACTTGCCCGGTTCGAGATCCTTGTAATGCTCGAAGAAATGCTGAATTTGCTTGAGACGCATCTCCGGCACGTCGTCGATCGATTTCCAGTAGCTGAACAGCGGGCAGATATCGTCGGTCGCCACGGCAAGAACCTTGGCATCGCCGCCCGATTCGTCGTCCATGCGCAGCAAGCCGAGCGCGCGGCAGCGCACGACCACTCCGGGCAGCAACGGAAACGGAGTGTGCACCAGCACATCCACCGGATCGTCGTCCTCTGAAATCGTCTGCGGGACATAGCCGTAGTTGGCGGGGTAGTGCATCGCCGTCATCATGAACCGATCCACGAAGAGCGCGCCGGAGTCCTTGTCGACTTCGTACTTGATCGGGTCGGCATTCATCGGAATCTCGATGATCACGTTGAATTCCCCGGGCAGCCGATCGCCGGCCGTCACGTTGTTGATGCTCATCTGAGTGTCACTCTCCCAATAGTTTCGTTACCAAAGTTGCCACCGGTCGAATATCAACACATAGGCGGCAAGCAGCGCATTGGTGGTGCCATGCGCCGCAATCGACTCGCCGAGCTTGCCGGTGCGCACCGCGAGCGCCCCGTAGGCCAGACCGGCAGCGATGCCGGGCAGCCATAGAGCCCCGTGCATCAGGCCGAACGCCAGCGCGCTCACCACGAGCGCCGGCCACCGGGCCGCAGAGAAGGGTACCGTCTCGAACCGTGGGCTGACCAGCCTTCGCATGAGATAACCCCGATAAGCGAGCTCCTCGGCCAGCGGCACGGTGCCCACTGCGGCGAGCACCCGGCACACGATCCACAGGATTCTCAGCGGCTCGGGCAGCCTCGCCAGGGCCTGCGGGGCAGCGTCCGGGGCGCCCTGCGGATGGATGAGGACGGCGGCGGCTCCGAGCCAGAGGCAAAACATGGCAGCGCCCACAGCCGGCCCTCTCCAGCTGAAGCGCAAATTGGCGCTTACATAGCTCTTGCGGAAGACCCACAGGACGGCCAGTGCCGCCAAGAACCGCAGCGGATATAGGAATTCAAACCCCGCCGACAAGGCGTGCGAGACCATGCCGGCCGCGAGAATCGCGAGCAGCGGCGTCAGGTAGGCGGCCGTCGGATTCACCGCAAGGGCTGGGCCTGCCGCCGCCGCGCTCGCCGCCGCCTCGGGGCGGCCGCTGCGGCTGCGATGCGCTACGCGGCTCACCCAGGGGGTGTTGTGGGCGAGCACCGCGATGCCGAAAGCGGTGAGGTTGAAGGTGATCCATCCCGCCTGGGAGTGGAAGCCCAACAGGGCCACGCGCTCATATCCCGCGTTGCCGATCAGCACGATCGCCGCGATGCGGACCGCGTTCAACAGGAATATCGCGATCACGCCCACGGGCACGATCAAGAGCACCCGCGGGAAAAAATAATCGCGGCGGAACAGCCAAAGCCATCCCGCACAGAATGCGAGGAGCAGCCCGATGCCCTCGAGGCCGGAACAGACCTCCGCAATCTGCACGGCGAACCGTGGGGTGCCGAGCACCAGACTGGCAGGATCGCTGTGGAGATCCGGCAGCAGCGGCTGCAACAAGATCCTGACGATGAGAAAGGTGATCTCCGCGGCGGGTCCCCAGAGCAGCTGACTGGCCTTGATGGCGGCGACGGCGGCTGCTGCCGGCAATACGGCGAAGAACGGCAGCCCTTGCGTCCGGCGGACGACGCGCCTCCAGACGGCGAGCGGCGCCAGCGCTGCAAACAGCGCAAGCACGGCCGCCAGCGCACACGCATGCCAGGCGATGGCCAAAACCGCGAAGGCGGCGGCGGGCGAACCGGCGGCCGCCGAACCGGCATATATCCGTGCGGAGAGGTAGACGAACGGGACGAGGAGCGCGATGTGAACGCAGGCCCAATGCAAGCGTACGGGGGCATGGTCTGCCGCCGCCGCCGCCGCTGCGTACACATGCGCACGCAGGTACGCGAGCATCGCCAACGATATGCCGTACGCGATGATGAACCGGAACAGCCAATGCTGGACGGTGTGGACGACCTCCGCCCCGTAGCTGAGCGAGCTCAGAAAATTCGCTTGAATGAAGTAGCTGGCGAGCACGGTTTCGGCCGCCAGCACGGCCACGATGACGCCGAGCCGCGCGGCCAAGCCGAAACGCGTCGGCGGTGACGCGATGTCCGGTACCGGGGTGCTCACCGAGGAAGTTTAGCCTCAAGCACCCGCGGCCGCCCGGAATGCGGCAGGTACAGTGACGCGAATCTCAGTCGATGGCGACGGCCCGCGGATTGACTCCCGCGCCGAAAGGCGAGCCCGCAACCTGCGTCAACGCGCCCGTGGTCGAATCGACGGCATACACCGAGATGTCATTGGAATTCTGGTTCGCCACATAAGCGAACAGCCCGGCCGGGTCGATGACGATGTTCAGGGGGAACGTGCCCGACCCGGTTCTCGATACCGCGGTCAGCGCGCCAGTCGACGGGGTGATGGAGTAGCTCGTGACCTCGTTCGCGCCGGTGACGTTGGCGGCGTAAAGGAAACGGCCCGCCGGATCGATCGCAAGGGATTCCGGACTCGTGTCGGTGGACAACGGAGAACCGGACAGTGCCGCCAGGGTACCCGTGCCCGTGTTGATGGAATACATCGAAATGGTATGGGCCGTCTCATTCGCGACGTAGGCAAAGGTTCCCGTCGGATCGACGGCGAGGGTCAAGGCGCCGGCGCCCGCAGCGAAGGGCGAGCCGCCGATTGTGGCCAAGGATCCGCCGCCGGGCTCGATGGAGAAGGCCGCGACGGTGCCGGCGGCATAGTCCGTGACGTAGAGGAAGTTGCCGCCGGGATCGGTCTTCAGCGAGGTGGGCTCGTCGCCCACCGCGAATGGCGAGCCGGTGATCTGCGTCAAGCCACCCCCGCTCTCGATCGCGTACACCGACACGGTGTTGTCGGTCTTGTTGGCCACGTAGAGGAATTGATCGGAGGGCTCGACCAGTATGGCGAACGGTCCATTGCCGGCGCCGATCGCCCCTCCCGTCGCCGTGAGGGCCCCCGTGCTGTCGTCGATGGCGTAAACCGACACATCGGCGGAGCCATTGTTGGCGACGTACAAATAAGCGCCGTTCGGGTCCACCACCGCCGCCACCGGCGTCGTCCCGGTCGAGGAGAAGGGCGAGCCCGCGACCGGCGTCAGCGCGCCCGTCGAGGCGTCGATCGAAAAAGCGGAGATCGTGTTGGATGTCTCGTTCGGCACGTACGCAAATCGCCCGGCCTGCGAGCAGCTGACGATCACATTGTTGATGTCGGCGGTGCCGATCGTGCCCGAGCCATTGTGCACGACGCAGGTCTGCGCGGGATTGGACGGTTGGGTGAGGACCGTGACCGAGTACGCGCCGCCTTGATCGATGCCCGAGGAAAACGCGAAGGATCCGTTTCCGGTGACGGTCAAATTGTCACCGGAGTTGTTCTGCAGGACGAGGCCCGTGCCGCGCACCCCGGTGACGGTGCCGCCGATGGTATAGCCGCCGCCGACGTGGCACGCCGCCACCGCAAGGGCTGCGGTGGCCGTCAGGAGTCCGCCTCGAATCAAGATTTTCACGCAGCCGATCGTTTTCATGATGTCACCCCAAAGGCCGCTTTCGGCATCGCCCAGCTACAGACCATGACCGCCGCGAATCATTCCGCAGCTTGCGCGAAGGTTGCGTAAAGAAGTGTATAAGACGGCCCCCGGTTCTCTTGCGCCCATGGTAACCGGTCCTTCGCTGCGCTGTCTCCAACAAACGACAGAGGGTGTTCCGTGAACCAAGTTACAGATAATCGTTCCAACTAGGGTTACAAGGAACACCTCACATGGAACAGAGCATGCTACGAAAACTGGGCTTGGCGTCGGGTGCGGTGCTGATCGGTGCACTATGGTCGGCCGTGGCCTGCGCCACGCTGGGCGAGCCGGAAGCCTCGCTGACCACGGAAACCCAGCTGAATCGAGCGTCCCTCAAGGAGTCGGATCACGGCTCTTATCGGGTCCATGAGATGCAGCTCCCCTCCGGCACGGTGCTGCGCGAGTACGCCGGAGTCGACGGCAAAGTGTTCGCGGTCTCGTGGAACGGCCCTTTCATCCCGAATTTGAAACAGTCGCTCGGCAGCTATTTTGCAGAGTTCACCGCCGCGGCCCCCGCCGCGCACGGCACCCGCAAGCACCTCGTGGTTCGAGAGCCCGATCTGGTGGTCGAATCGGCTGGCCACATGAGGGCTCACCATGGGATCGCTTATTTGCCGCAGGCCCTTCCCAGCGGCGTCTCGGTCGGAGATCTGAAGTGAGCTCCGTATTGACGCCCGCGTTGCGCGGCTGCGCCTTCCTTCTGTGTCTCGTGGTGATTTCGTGCGGCGGCGGCAGCGATTCCTCGAGTGGATCGAGTTCGACTTCGAGCGTAACGAGCACCGGCACGGGCACGGTCACTCCGAGCGCCAATGTCGTCAGCGTCACGGTGAGCGGCGGACCCGCCGGCGTGAATGCCATCAACACGCTGTATACGACCGTGACGGTGTGCGTGCCCAACACCACGACCTGTCAGACCATCGACAATATTCAGGTGGATACGGGTTCCTACGGGCTGCGGCTCCTCTCCCAGGCGCTCACGCTCACCTTGCCCGTCGCCACGGCCGCGAGCGGCGGCGGTCTGGTGGAGTGCACCCTTTTCGACGACGGCTATAGCTGGGGCCCGGTGGTGCTGGTCGATCTTCAAATCTCGGGCGAATCGGCGAGCTCGGTACCTGTGCAGCTGATCGGCGACCCGCGCTATCCGACGGCGACGACCGACTGCACGACCGCGCTGAACCCCACGGCCGAGAACACCGTCGCCACCTTCGGCGCCAACGGCATTCTCGGCATCGGACCGTTCGTGCAGGACTGCGGCGTCACTTGCGCGTCGGAAATTCCCGAGCCCATCGCGTATTATGGATGCACGACCGCCACGGCATGCACCGGCACGCTCGTGCCGCTCACCGCCCAGGTTCAGAATCCTGTCACGCTGTTCGCCGCCGATAACAACGGCACCATCATCACCCTGCCGTCGGTCGCCTCGGCCGGCGCCGCGACCGCCACCGGATCGTTGATCTTCGGCATCGACACCGAATCGAATAACGCATCGGGTACCGAGACCGTCATATCCGTTGCCGACACCGGGTACATCACCACGGTGTTCGACGGCACGACCTTGGCCGACAGCTTCATCGACTCCGGCTCCAACGCCACGTACTTCGACGTCCCAGCGGGGTCGGCCGCGATTACGTTGTGCCAAACCTCGGGCGGCTCCAGCACGAATACTCCCACCTTCTACTGTCCCGCGAGTCCCGAGACATTGACGGCCGCATTCGTGCTGAGCAATGACTCGACCGTAAACGCGAATTTCGAAGTGGCGAGTGCGGGCAGCGTGAGCAATTCGGTGACCGCGTACCCCGGACTCGCCGCGACGAGCGTGGCCCCCGACAGCTTCGACTGGGGTCTGCCGTTCTTCTTCGGCCGGAGGGTTGCAAACGCCATTGAAGGCTCGGCGACTTCCGTCGGCACGGGACCCTACATCGCTTACTAGGACCTGTGTCACAGGTCCTAGTCTCACGTTAGACTGCCGCACCATGATGAGTACGGCCGTCCTAAGCCTCGACTATGTCCCGACGGACCAGATCGGGGGGAAGTCCGCGTCGTGGTGGGGCAACGTGCTCGGCGTAGTCGGCTTCTCCGCGCCGCCGCGCATCGATGCCATGCAGGTTCCCGTTGCCGCGAGCATGACGCCTTCTCTGGAAGCGGTTACCGGCAGTCTGTGCGAAGTCTGGCGGGTCACCGGGCCCGTCGACGCCGAGCTCTCGTCCCGGCATGACCGGGTGCATTATCGGTTCTGCGACGACTTCCTGTTCGGCACGATCACGTTCGAGGAGAGCGTACTCCAAGGCGACTCCGCCGCCCTGTCGCAGGCGACCATCAGCGCCTATCGGCAGATCTTCGAGGTTCTGGAAAATACCGGAAACCGGCATTTGATCCGCGTGTGGAACTACCTTCCGGAAATCAACCGCGAGGCCGACGGCGACGAACGCTACCGTCACTTCAACACCGCGCGCCAGACCGCGTTCCGCAGTGTCGGCCGGCCGACGGAAGTCACCGTGCCCGCGGCTTGCGCGTTGGGTTCGCCGCCGGGGAGCCCGATCTCGATTTATTTCCTTGCCGCCCGCGAGGCGCCCAAGATGATCGAGAATCCGCGCCAGACGAGTGCCTATCGCTATCCGCCGAAATTCGGGATCCACAGCCCGAGTTTCTCGCGCGCGTGTGTGCTGAGCGAATCGGCGGGCACGAATCTGTTCGTGTCGGGGACCGCGAGTATCGTCGGTCACGAGACCATCCATGCGGGTGATGTGTCGGCCCAGACCCGCGAGACGCTGGCCAACCTCGATGCGTTGATCGAGGAGGCCAATCGGGTGGTCGGACAACGCCGCTACTCGCTCGACGGACTGAAGTTCAAGGTCTACGTGCGGCGCGCGCGCGACCTCGAGACCATTCAGAGCGCGCTATCCGCGAGCTTGCGGCCCGCCGCCCCTATTCTTTATCTGCAGGCCGATGTCTGCCGCGAAGATCTCTTGGTGGAAATCGAGGCCACGGGCGAGACTCCGCCGGCATAGCGCAGGGCGAATTCATCACGCGAAGCGGTGAAACAGCCGTCCCGCCCATTCGTAGATCGCCCCTTCGGACCGGGATAACGCATGAACCGTGGGCAAGAACCAAAACAATCCGGGGTCGTCGCGGGTCACCATGTCGGCCGGCGCGGCCGTGACCTTGAAGCCCGCGGCCGTGAAATCGCCGACGGCGCGCGTCATATGCGGGCTCGACGTGACCAAAATGATGCGGTCGATGCCGAGCGGGAGAAGTATGCGCGCCGAGAAGCGCGCGTTCTGACGCGTGGTCCACGACGCGTTTTCCACCCAGGTGACCGGCATCTGCAGATCCTCCTCCATGAATCTTCGCATCGACGCGGCCTCGGGTGGAGCGCCCGATATCAACACCGGAAGATGCGTGGCGCGTGCGACCCTCGCGCCCTCGATCAAGCGCAGATCGCCCGTGATGCTCGGCGTGTCCGCGCCCACCTCGGGGGCGTCGTGCCGAAATCCGCCTCCCAATATCACGATCGCGCGTGCTTCGGCCTGGGTGGGGGTGAGGTGGGCCGGATCGAGCGCCGGGTAGTCCTCGGCCGAACGTCCGATGGCATCCGCAACCCACGGCGTCGAAAGCAGCCACAGACTCACGATGCTGATCGAGCAGAATGCAAAAGCGAGGCGTGGCCGGCGCCGCCAGAGGATCAGACCCACTAGGCCAATCAGCAGCAGCGATGCCGGCGGCATAGCCAAGTCCCTGAAGATGATTCGCAATGCCAACAGAATCAACGACAATGCCTCCGCAGTGGGCAGAAAAACGAGGACAAGCCATGCAGCATACCCGGCGGGATCTGATCAAAACTCTGGCGGCGATGCCGCTGATTCGAATCAAGGGACCGGAACCCGACATTATCTTGTACAACGGACTCGTGTCGACCATGGAGGCCTCGGATCCCGACGCGACCGCCGTCGCCATCCAGGAGGGCCGTTTTCTCGCGGTCGGGATGGATCGGGAGATTCTCGGGCTGGGGACGGCGAACACACGGCGCATCGACCTCGGGCGGCGGCGGGTGTTCCCAGGCTTCAACGACGCTCACGCGCACCCTTGGGGGAGCGGACTCGATGCGTTGAAGAAAGTTGCCTGCGACAAGGCGTCCATCGATGAGATTTTGGCGGCGTTGCGCGCCCGCGCGGCCGAAACGCCGCCGGGACACTGGGTGCTGGGGTATCTATACGACGACGGGAAAACGCCGCGACTCCTGACCCGCGCCGACCTCGATTCCGCCGTGCCCGACCACCCGGTCATCGTAACCCACCGGGGCGGCCACACCGGCTACGCCAACTCAGCCGCGCTGGCGCTTGCGGGCGCGAAAGCCGGAATGTCCGATCCGGCGGGCGGCCGTTTCGAGCGCGACGCGAACGGCGAGCTCGACGGACGGGTGGCGGACAAGGCGCTCGAGGCCGTGCTCGCCAAGGTTCCGGATGATTTGACCCGCGACGACCACCGCCGCGCCGTCGCCCTGATGTCTAAACTCTACGCCAGCCACGGCATCACGTCCGTGTGCGAGGCCGACACCAGTCCGGCAGGGCTGCAGGCGTATCAGGATGCCCGGGATTCCGGCGAACTCAACTACAGGGCCTATTGCCACATGGGCGTGGACTACCTGGATCGCTACATCGGGGCAGGCGTGCATACCGGATTCGGCGATGACATGGTGCGCATCGGCGGCGTGAAGCAGTATGCCGACGGCTCGATCTCGGAGCGGACGGCATGGCTGGCCGATCCGTACATCGGCATGGCGGACTACACGGGGGTCGAGCTCGGTACGCGCGAGAGTCTGTACCAGCATTCGCGCAAGGCGTGGCTCGCGGGCTTTCAGCTCGCAACCCATGCCAACGGCGAGCGCGCCATCGATCGCATACTCGGCGTGTACGAGGACCTCAACCGCGAGTTCCCGCGGCGCGATCCGCGCTTTCGCATCGAGCATTGCACGGTGGTGACGCCCGCGCTGATCGCCCGCATGCGGGCCGTGGGTGCGATACCCATCCCGTTCGCGGGCTACGTGAATTTCCATGGCGACATCCTGCATTTCTACGGCGACGCTCGAGCTTCCCGCATGTTCGCGTACCGATCCTTCATCGACGCCGGCCTGCGTCCGCCGTCCTCCTCCGACTACACGGCGAGCCCGCCCGATCCGATGCTCTGGCTTTACTCCGAGACCACGCGCCGCGATCCCACCGGCCACGTCTGGGGAGAACAACAGCGCATCACGGTGAGCGAGGCGCTTCGTTCCATGACCGTGGACGGCGCCTACGCCTCCTTCGAGGAACACCAGAAGGGATCGATCGCGCCCGGGAAACTTGCCGACCTGACGGTCCTCGAGCAGGACCCATTCGCCCTTCCGGCGGAATCGTGGCTCGGCATCAAGGTCGAGCGCACCATGCTGGGCGGGAAGTGGGTCTACGAATCGTGAGACCGGGGGGCCGGAAGCGGCTGCCGGCCGCGTGATCGGAGCGGCCTTGCCTGGCGCGGGAGAGGGTGATTAAATCGGCGTGTAGCGGGCGTCGTATAATGGTAATACCCAAGCTTCCCAAGCTTGAGCCGTGGGTTCGATTCCCATCGCCCGCTCCACTCTCTAGCCATCGCTGGCCAATGCCGGCCAGTGAGATGCGCTTGCAGTGCCGTGTAGTAAGTTGGCGGACGTTCGCTGTCATTGGCTCTGGTTTCACACGCAGCCATGGTGCCGATCTGAGCACCGTCAGTCGATCGATGTTGAAGCTACTCACGGCCTGGGCAACGCCATCAAAACTCAGCGACCGATCATGGTGAGCGCACTTTCGTTCCGAAGCTGCGGCTATTCGTCGAACTTGGCGGTGAAGCCAATACCGCGCGTGAGTCGGATGGGCGGATTCATCAGCTCCCGGATCGCGGACATTATTGCGACTATAGCTTTGTCCTGTACCGCGGCTTTCTTGTCTAACCGAGCCTCGAGTTCGGCAAAACGTTGCGCGAGTTCCTTGTTTGCAGCAAGGATACTGCGCATCCGCACGAACGCCCTCATGATCTCAATGTTTACGGCAACTGCGCGTTCAGTTGACAGCACTGAAGATAGCATCGCCACACCCTGTTCGGTAAACGCGTAGGGCAAATAACGCCGCCCGCCGCGATTTGCCGCTGGCTTTTTTGAGGTCGCAAAATGCGACCTCAATGCGGTTTCCTCCTCGGCTGTCAGCTGAAACATGAAGTCGATCGGAAATCGCGCGAGGTTTCGCTTGACCTGTTCATTGAGTCGTTTGGTCGTCACTCCGTAGAGGGCCGCCAGGTCGCGATCGAGAAGAACATTCTGATCTCGGAGCACCAGAATGGATTTCGCAATCCCATCTACACCCAGCGCCGCACTTGTATCGATCCTCGATGTCATCATGAAGCCTATGAATCCGACCCGTTGCACTGTCAGCCCACGATGATAGGCAATCAATCCCGAAATACTGCGTGGTTACCCAGATATGGCTGCAGTGTGGGTGATGCTCAGCGTTGGATCCGGCGAAAATCTACACTGTCAATCCGTGCTAATGAGCCAGAGAGGAAGAGAGTTCCCGATATGCGTTGGCTTGAGTGAGCAAGGCATTGGCCTTGGTCTCGAGAGTTTGTACGGCATCAGCACCAGCGGCGAAGCGGGCTGGAGGTTCTTTGAGCCCGGCGAGATGAACGAGTGCGTAGGCGAGCTTGGCCGGGTCGCCCCCTTGCTTTCCGTCCTATCCGCAAGGCCCCGATGATGATCACCGCCAGCATTCGGGCGCGAAAAAACTGGGCGCCTTGGTCCTTGACGCGAGCCTCTGTCCAAATCTGCGTGCTATTGCTTCGAACTGTAGCCGGTCCGGTGCTTACTGAAGCGGTTTCGTCATGTGTGCGAAGTCCGTTCGCTGCGCCTCAAGCGCGGCGACCATGTTGCAAGTCAAGTTTCTGGAGCTGGGCTACATAGTCCATGCCGTCGCCCGACGACCTCCTTCTGTGCAGCATCTTGGGGCGAAAGGAGCATTGCTTCCAACTGAGTTAAGACCTAGGCGTGGCCGGCGGCCCTTAATATCAGATGCGAAATCTCGTCGGGGTGTGAGATCAGAGACAGGTGACTCGCCTTGATTTCAAGGATTGTCGCACCCATGCGCTTGGCCATAAAACACTCCAGGCCCGGATTAATGGTCCGATCCTCGGTTGATACGGCGTAAAAGCTCGGCTTCGACCGCCAGGCCGCGTGTATGGTCTTGCCCGTCAGAAGCGCCTTGTGAAACGGCTGCTGGACCGCATACAGAGCTCGCGCCTTGTCCTTGGGCAAATCCCCGGCGAAATCGCGCAAGAATGCCTCCTCGGATAGGTGCCCCAAATCCCCGTCGAAGACTATGCCGGCGGTGGCCGGCGGCGTGGGATATGTCTTTGCCAGCGCCCCGTAGTCTTCTCCCGCATCCGGAGCGCGCGCCGCGACATACACCAGCGCGGCGACGTTGGGATCGACGCCCACTTCGGTCACGAGCATGCCGGAAAAGGAGTGCCCCACCAAAACGGTCGGACCATCCTGTTGGCTGACGACACGCTGAGTCTCGGCAACTGCCTCTTCCAGGGTCGTCAACGGATTCTGGACCGAGGTGACGTTGAGGTTCTCGCGCTGCAGGCGGCCAATCACATCCAGCCAGCATGAGCCGTCGGCGAACAGCCCATGTACAAGTACCACGTTGCGCACCGGCTCGCTGACCTTGGCGATTGCCAGCCTCGGCAGAACAGCTGCAGCGGCGGTGGTTGCGGCGAACAAAGCTGCGAAGTCTCGGCGAGTAATCATGTTCCATGCTCCTTTAACGTCTGATGATGATGGAAAAGTGAATGTCCATATGACCGGTACGCCACCCGAACTCACGGCCGCACAGTGACCGCAAACAGGTTCACTTCGAGCTGCTCCCGCGCCGCGGCTACCGGTACATCTTCCACGGCGCCATAGAAGCGTACCCGGCGCCGTTCACGAAAACACCAACCCTTCCGAGTGCGGGGTTCACTTCTCGAACGAGAGCGCTGATTTCGGCGGCCTGTCGCAAATCGATTGGATGGTAGCGAAGCGATATATCGATTCCCATTACACAATCCACTTTTACTCGGCTTACGGGTTCGCGTCAGATCCGTCACTAAGACGGAGTTGGCGTTCATTTGAGCTGCGTGTTCGCGATCGGCAGGATAGAAGCGACGCGCCATCCGGCGGCAGTGCGGACCAGAGTCTGACTGATGAGAAATGTGTTGTCCTGTGCGGGCTTTCCAGGCAGGCCACGGGTGAAGGTGACGGGTACCAGGATCTGCCGGACATCTTCGGAGAGCGCGGTCGATCGGAAACGGCTCATATCGGGTTTCAGATGCCACGTGCCGGCATAGTAGTCGGCCAGCGTATCTACAATCGCCTTGACGCCTCTCACTTCGATACCGCGAGTGAACCACAGCGTATCCGGAGAGTCCCTCAGCATTGAGGCTATCGCCTCGGCATCATGCGCGTTCTGGGCAGTGACGAACTGGGTGAAGAAGACACGGGCATCGTCATCGCCGGAGGCCGCCGAGGCGGGCTCGATGGTCATGGCGGTCGCCGTCAGGAACAGCAGCGCGCCGTGCAGGACGACCGGGCACCAGCGTGCGAGCAGTTCTAACGAGGGGTTTGGGGCATGGATGAAGGCTTTCATGTCGTGACGTTTACCGCTTCTTGGCGCGTTGTGCTCCGGTCCAAAGCGAGCCCGGGTTGGCGCGATCAGGGTAGAGTTCAAGCATCGCGTCGTAGAGCTCGCGCGCCGTCGTCGTCGCGTCATCAAGACGATTGAAATCTCGCATGTACTGCCGAGTCCGCCCGATGTCGCCGGGATCGTCGTTGTTTTCCGGGACCTTGTGTCCGGCGATGACTGACGTCGGTGTCAATGCCTCGAGTTTGTCGAGCGCCGCGATCCACTTCAGTCGGCTCTGCGTATCAGTCTCGGCGAGATAAGGATGAATCCCGTTGTAGACCACGTCCCCTGCAACAATCAGTCCCTGCGATGGAACGTGCAGGCTGGTCGAACAGGCGGTGTCAGTCCAACCGGTATCGATGGCCACGAGCCGGTGCCCCTCCAGTTCCAGTTCGTCGCCGTCGAGCGGCTCGGCCACCACCTGGTGCTCGGCAATCTGGCCTGGAAAAAGCTTGCGCCAAAAGCCGTCCATCCACTCAGGCCCGAGCTGTGTGCGCATCGCCTCCACGACCTCGGATGTCGCTAGCGCCTTCGCATGCGGAAAACGATGCAGGAGCAGTGGGAGACCGAAGAAATGGTCGCCATGTCCGTGAGTGACGTAGATGGCAGTGAGGTTCCTGCCGCTAGCAACGACCCAATCCACCAAGGTCCGCGAGTGCTCGATCGTCAGGAAGGTATCCACCAGGACGGCGTCCCGCTGGCCTGCAATGAGGGTGGCGGAGTTCGCCACCCACGCCAACGCCTCCGTGCCGGGTGGCAGATCGCGAGCGAGGCCGGGGCGCTTTGTTACCAGCACCTTCCAGGTCAGAGGGGTTATGCTGCCTGCAGCTGTGTTCATGGGCTTCTCCGTATGTGTCACGAGTCTTGACTGCTGCCGCCGTTAACGTCGATCCTGTGGGCGGCCTTCGCCCCACTCCAGAGCGCGCCAGGATTGACGCGATCGGGGTGGAGCATCAGCATCCGATCGTAGAGTTCGCGCGCCGATGTGGTCGCCTCAACCAGGCGACTGAAATCTCTGAGGTAGTCTCGCGTCCGGCTGATATCGCGGGGATCATCTTCGTTTTCCGGGATTTTATGACCAGCCACAACCCTTTCCGGATTCAGGCAATCTAGCCTGTCGAGAGCGGCAATCCATTCCAGGCGGCTCGGCGCGTCAGTCTCCCCAAGATAAGGGTGAAGGCCGTTGTAGACGACATCCCCTGCAACGATCAGGCCGACGGACGAGACGTGGAGGCAGGTAGAGTGGGCGGTATCGGTATGTCCCGCATTCACGACGACGAGCTTGTGGCCCTCCAGCTCCAGTAGACCACGGTCCAACGGCTGGGCTACCAACAGCCGCTCGGGAATCTCTCCTGGGAAAAGCCTGCGCCAGAAACCGTCAATCGAGGAGGGTACCAGCTGCGAGCCCATTGCTTTCACGACCTCGGGTGTCGCAACTGCCTTCGCATGCGGAAAGCGCTCCAGAAGCGGTGCGAGGCCGAAGAAATGATCGGCATGCCCGTGAGTGACGTATATGGCAGTGAGGTTCTTGCCGCTCGCGACGACAAAATCCAACAAGGTCCGCGATTGCGCGATGGTGAGGAAAGTATCGATCAGCACAGCGTCCCGTTCACCGGCAATGAGCGTCGATGAGTTGGCGACCCACTTTAGCTCCTCCTTCCCGGGGGGTGTATCGCGGGTAAACCCACGGCGCTTGATAGTGAGCACGTCCCACGACAGGCCGGTATTCGCAACTTGAATCAAGGTTATCGATACCCTGCGATATGCTTAGGGGGAACGTCAGCTCGCCTGCTCTTCAGTGGATTTGCGGCTCCAGGCAAGGTAACCAAAGTACTTGGCGGCATCAACGCCAAAAATGCCTACAGTTCTAGCCATCTCCCTGGAGAGATACCAAAGACTGCGCTCATCGCCAGCGGCCGACTAAATGCGGCCGCTGGCTCTGGCAGTCCGTCGCACACTTTGTGGCGGTTCGCCGAAAGCACGCACGAAGGCGCGACGCATCCGTTCCCGATCGCGGAACCCGTTCTGCCGGGCAATGACTTCGAGCGAATGTCGCCCTTCCTGGATTTGGGCGCGCGCGAGTTCCACGCGGAGTCGTTCCACAGCCTTTGCGGGAGACCGGCCGGTCTCCTGCTTGAAAACCCGAGTAAACTGCCTGGGACTCATGTTGGCAGCCTTGGCCATTGACTCGACAGTGATTCGGGCGCTGATGTGGCTTCGCGCATACGCGAGCGCTTCCTGCACCCGGCTGGACTTGGTCTCCATCTCTAACATCGCGGAGCTCTGGGAAAGTCCGCCGACACGCCGGAATGGGAGCACCAGGTCCCTGGCGACCTTGCGGGCAACCTCGGGACCCAAGTCTTCTTCCACCATGGTAAGCGCCTGGTCGATGCCGGCCGTCATTCCGGCCGACGTCCATATTGAGCCATCGACCACGAACAGCTGGTCTTCCACCAGAGTAACTTCAGGATAACCTCGCCGGAACGCGTCGGCGAAGAACCAGTGTGTCGTCGCCCTACGGCCGTCGAGAACACCTGCATCGGCCAGATAGAAAGCGCCGGTGCAGGTGGCAGCGATACGCCGTGACATTCGGGCCGCCTCTCGCAGGTAGCGACGCAGTCCGGGCGTGAACTGCATGTCCCCGCCGCCACCAATGATCGTTGTATCAAACACGGCTTCACTGAAGGCCTCGGTTTGTACGATCACCCCTGACGAGCTTCGAACCGGACCACCCGTTTCCGACAGAAGCCTCAGATCGTAATGCGGAGTGCTAACCCTCGCATTGGCGGCTTCGAACACCGACATGGCGCCGAAGCTCATCACACCGAATCCTGGGAAAAGGATATAACCGACTAAGCGCAATCTGGGCACCTCTCCAGGTGATTTCCAATAGCGGCCATTCTCTCGACAGGCGAAACAGCTAGAAGTCGTCTTCGCTGATAATCATACCCGCCGCCGCATGCCTTTCCGGTCCACTGCTATCTTGGAGCCAAAGACTGGAACGTAAGGCTAGAGCGCTTGGGAGGCTGACGGTTGCCACCGAGCGGTACCGGAAAATTCTGCTGCCTGCAAAAGCAAGTGCTATCCAAGAACGGCCGCATTGGCTGGCGTTGTCTGGTATGACGGTGTTTTTCGCACGTAAATCACACGCAGCGCGCCACTTTGCTCGCAACCGATTGACTTGGTGACAATAACCGCGTGACGGCGATATATTCGATTCCCATCGCCCGCTCCACTCTAAGACTACGTCAGCACACGTAGGACTACTCGCCCGAGCCGAAGTCGACCGATTCTTGGGAAAGTCTTGGGATTCGGCGTCGAATTCAAGCCAATCTCGTTGTCCTAGATTGTCTCGGGTTACCTTAGCATTCGCACGAAACGGCGCACGCAGCATTCGTTCTAAATGCCCCCGGGCGTCACCCACGTTATCCATAACTGAATGACAGCTCTCTCGTTCCAGACCGGTCGCTCAAATTCACTGTCGACCCGTTCCTGCCCGTCGCGAACGTCTGCTTATCGGAATCTGGTTTCCGACGTTATGGTGACTTGGCGGCACGGGCTGGGGAAGTGGACACCGCAAGGCCGGGAGCAACTTCGGTACGCATTGTTTTATCGGGATACGCGATGTGCAAAGTGTTCGTGTGCGCCCCGTTTACATCGTCGAAAGTGACACCGATCAATAGATCATCGGCGTCGGCCCCGGCCTGCCACAAGTTGCCTCTCAGCGGAACCCCGGCTCCGGTCGTATCGACCCCATCCCTATACCCGGTCCACGTAATTGTTCTGGATGGAGTAAATGAAAAATCAATTTTCCGTTGTTGATCCTGAACAGGAACGCTCGTCCGATCGGTTTTGCATATGGGTATTGTTTCCCGATATAGCGGGACGCGATCGAATGTCACTACAAGGGTCATTGCGATGTCGCCACAGCGTCGGTACCAGAACCAAACGTTGTCGTCCGCTAGTGTTGAAGTTGAAATCAACGAGAGTGTGATGACACAGGAGTATTGGAGCCAATATTCCCTCATATTCTGAAGTTCTCCATGTGCTTCCTTAGGTCGCGACCCCGAGCTGTCGTCAATGAGGTTCGGTTTTGCCGGATTGGAGGCGAGTTTGCCAGCAGCCTGCACGTAATCACTCCGCAATGCTTATTCAGGAAGCGTAAAGAATCGTACGGACTGTAGAATTTCCCTGGCTCGTTTTAGACCGCGCGCAATGTTGTCCTCGCGGACATGAAGCACAACAGTGTAATTAATTTCCGCAATTTCATCTGGGGAGGTTGATTTGCCAGTTTGATGTTCACCACCCTGCCTGGCGAACATCACGTCAACGAATCCCGCCTTGCATCTCCCCCCGAACGTTCTCATCAGGAGCGGAGGGAATGTTGGCCCTGTACCACGCGAGCCTGAATTCAACAGCCTCGATCAGAAAAGTGAAGAGCCTTGGGTTCCAAAGTTATCTGACCGAGCACTTTGGTCATTTCATCACCCTTTGCCTCGGGCCTTTTCCTCAATCGCCCGAATGCGGTCCCTTGTCACCAAGAACAGCACTCCGACCTCATCGAGAGTAAGAGACGTACGATCGAATTCGGCACGCTTCGCAAGAGCTTATCTCCGCCTCACTTAGCTTTGCACGAAGTTGCTCTGAACGCTTCCGATCCCAGCCGGGGCTGTTGTCATTCATAACTCAGCACCATCTACCTGCGTTTTCATTGTTTCTAATTTCCACCGTAACATGCCCATGATGGTCAAAATTGGGAAAGTTCCGACATATGCCCTGATCTTCCAAGCGACCAGTCTACCGCGCGCCGCGAACGACGGCTTTCAGGCGATCATTTCCGGGGGTCGAATGACCGGTCCTGGCCGAAAGTACCAACTCGCTGGGCGAGGCTGTGCAACCTCTAGGCTCTGATGATCGCCGAATGCAGAGCGCTAGAAATGCATTTGCATTATTGTATATACGCATATACGATAAATAGTGGACATCAGCTTCGATTCGGCCAAGAGCGAGAAGAATGCACTCGCGCGGGGAATCCCGTTTGATTTGGCGACGGAGTTTGCCTGGGACAGCGCGCTCATAGTCGAGGATCTTCGAAAGGATTACCGTGAGCGGCGATTTCAGGCGTTAGGTCTGATCGGAGATCGATTGCATATGATGGTTTTCACGCCGCGCGCCAACAAGGCGCATGTGATCAGTCTGCGCAAGGCCAACAAACGCGAGGTGAAACGATATGAAGCGCAAGTCTAATCCACATAAGGCGGATCGTGAGAATCCTGTATGGACGAAGGAAACCTTTGCACGTGCACGCAAAGCGCGTGACGTGTTGCCGGAAATCTTCGGCGCCGCGTCTGCTGCGAAGATGTTGAAACCTCGTGGACGACCAAAGTCGGGCAGGGCGCGCACATCGATCTCTCTCCGCTTGCCACCGGAAACATTGGCGCGTTGGAAGGCTACGGGTCCTGGCTGGCAAACACGGATGGCCGAAGCATTGTCGAGAGCTGTCTGATTGACATGTAAACCGTGCAGCGGCCGTCAATATCGCCCTGCACATCAGAGGTCTCGACAGTTGGCCCACGTGATCCTACGCCGCCCTCATAACGCGAAAATTCGCACGCCAATCGCGCGCAGCCGTGGAGCTTTCACGAAACGCTGTATTTTATAGGCTTTGAAGGGCCGTCAGTTTGGGTTCGATTCCCATCGCCCGCTCCACTCTCCCGCCAATGCTGGCCAATGCGAGCCAATGATTTGCCGCTTGCAGTGCCGAGCAATAAGTTCGCGGACGTTCGCTGGCATTGGCCGTGGTTTCACACGCAGTCTTGTCCGTATGACCGGGTTCGACCCTGAACGGCCGGTTGCCAACGGCGGCTTTACGGCGAGTAGTTCTGATCTCTTAAGACGGCCTTGAAAAAGATCTGTATGGGCAAGCTAAACCGTACGCGCGGTGATGCATCAGGCGTGTGTAGAACCGAGAGCCTTAAATTGCTCCATCAGTGTTGGCCAATCCTTGTCATCCAGAAATCTCGGAAAACTGTGACGAGCGGGTGTCCTGGCCCAGGAAAGCTGTTCACTGGTGAAGGTCTCGATGAATGGAACATACCATGAGGCGTCATCGAGCATCGTGCTTCGCACATTGACGAACCAATCGAATCCGTGAGGACGGGTGAACAACCAGCTCTTGCAGTAGGCGCAGTAAAAATGCCGATGCTCTCCGTGCAGTGCGCCAATTACCGGATCTCCCTGAATCACAGCAAGCGCTTCGGAGGAGAACCCCGCGCTCAGTGAGTATGCACTTGCCGTCATTCTCTGACAGCCCTTGCAGTGACATGCCGACGTGATGAGCGGTGGTTGGGTGATCTGAAATCTGATCCGCCCACAGCGACAACCGCCATCCCACGGCAAGTTCCAGACTTGCAACTGGCTCGTCTTACCCATCATCCCCCCCCTCGCCGCCATACTTGGGAAAGGTCCGGCATCTGCTTGACCATGCCTCGACACAGTTTACCGCGTGCCGCGAATGACAGCTAAACGGCCGCCAAATAGGAGCTACCAGCGGCGGCTCCTGGCCGGAAGCACTCCGTCACATCGCAGGATTCGCAACCTCCCGTGACGGCTGAATGACAGCCTGCGCGCTGGAAGGCCACCGGTCCTGGCTGGCAAACACGGATGGCCGAAGCGTTGTCGAAAGTCGTCTGACTGTCGAGTAGCCCTACGTTGCCCCACATACCTCGAAAATTCACACGCTAATCACACTTGGCATCGGCATTCGCGCCAAAGCGCTTGCTTTCAAGCCCCGGGCACGCCGCCCGTATGGGTTCGATTCCCATCGCCCGCTCCATCCTCAGGCAACACTGGGCCACGCAGGGCTGCGGTCGTAGTGTCCGGACTCGGACCCGTTGCTGCTCCTGGCCGGTATCCGCATTGCAACCCTATTGAACGTCGCTCACCTTCCCATTCAGGAAGATGATCTTCATATCTGGGTACGCGTAAATCTTCTTGGCGCCAGCATCAATGATGCGCGTCGGATTGCCCAGCGCCCCGACAACCTGATCGATCGTCTGCCCAAGTGCAATAGTCGTCGACGAACCTGCCGCGCTCGCCGGAGGTGCGGCACTCGCGCTGGCTGAGGCCTCGCGTTCCGCTTGTGCTGCCTCTTTCGACTGTTGTGCGATTTCGCTACCCGCGCTTGAATCGGGCGGGGGTGCGCCGGCAGCAAGTGCAGCCTGGGTAGGTGGACCAGCAGCGCCGGCGGGTGCCGCAGGTAATCCGCCTTGGCCCTGCTTCGATTGTAGCTCCTTCAGTCCGTCGTCTGTTGTTTCCCGCATGTGATTGTGCATATTCTGCAAATCGGAAATGCCCACCGACACGGAGGTCGCCGATGCGCATTCCTTGCCACCCTTGCTTGCGAGAACGGTGGCGATCGCGGTGTCGGCGTTCTGTGCAGCTGGCGAGGCAACGCGCAACACGTCGCCCTGGCTTATCGCGCACTCTTGTCCCGATCCGCTTACCAGGTCCAAATCGACGCCTGCGACGAAGACATGGGGTTTGTTGTCGCTCAGGAGATGGGCAATACTGCCCGAGGCGGGATCGATATCTTGGTGCGCGCTATTGGATTGAGCTTCCGTGCCCTCCTGTTGCACCAGCAGCTTGATCTCATCGGCGACTTGCGCTTTGACGTCCGCGCTCAATACGGGCCCTCCGTTCGCCGCAGCGTCCGCCGAGTCGATCAGTAGCAGATCGCTCACCCAGTTCGAAGCCATAAGCAAGGTGGGGTTCTCTCTGGGTTCAACGCTCCGATCCGCAGCGCGAGCGGCGTAGGCTTCCTCCAAGCTAGCCGCGATTACGAAGTCGGCCAGCCAAAACGCCGGAGCCGGATAGGCGGGATATGGAGCATAGAAAGCGCCGTAGTACCCGTACCACGGAGCGGGTCCCCAACCCCAGGCGTACTGCACTGGTACCGGCCAGGGCGCATATGCATAACCGTAGAAGCCGTACGGGTAGTAATACGCTGGCGCGTACACATCGAGGTAGTAGCCATGATACGGGTAGCGGCCATAGAAGCGATCGTACGCACGTCCATGCTCGAAATATGTGCGGTGGCCGAATTCCCTGCCGTGAAACAGGTAGGGGTGCTGTACGTATCCTCGGCCGCCTCTCTCCGCGACGATGCGCGAGTGGTCGGGGCGCTCGACCGACACTCGCGTGTTTCCATTCAACCCATGATGAATGTCCATGCCCCGGTTCGGATCATGTATATCGCTACGACTCCCATCGGCGCGCGTGCGAACCGCGGCGCCATTGGCAGCGTGCATCTCGTGGCTACCCGCCGGGGCCGGATGCCCGGCGAAGGAAGATCCTCCCGCACCTGCAGGACGATCGCCCCCTGACGGAGGTCCGGGTCGGCCGGCCTCGGTGCCGACCCTCGTTCCGCCAGCCGTGGTCGTTGTCCCGTGCCCGGCGCCCGGATTACTCGTGGTGACGCGACCGCCGGACGTGGTGACGTGACCGCCGGGATTGGCGGTTGTGACCGCGTGACTTGTGCCTCCTCCCGCGCCGCCAGTGGTCGGACCATGTGCGCCCGTGGCACCGCCCGGCATGGCGCCCGCGGGGTGCTGTACTGCCGGAGCGGCGGGATGCGCCGGGGCTGCGGGAGCGGCCTTCTTTTGCTCAGCCGCGGTCCCCCATACTGAAACGGACGCGGCCGCGAGCACGAAAATGCCGACGAGGCTGCAGCGAAACAGTGATCTCTTCACGCGACACTCCCATGCAAGCGCAGTGGCTCAATCAGTTCACGTCGGTGACCTTGTTTTGAACAAAGGTCACTTTCATATCCGGGTAGTAGTCGATCTCTTTCTTCCCCAATTGGACGATCTTGGTCGGGACGCCAAACATGGCGATGACCTGGTCTCGGGTTTGGCCTATGGCAATCGTTTTGGTCTCGGTCGGCGCGGCCGCCGCCGGGGCGGCGGCCGCACCCTGCGCCGGGGCTCCACCATTGGAAGGCTCATCGACCTTCAGCACATTCGATACGAGCGCGGTTACGTCATCGGGTGTCGGTGCCGCCCCTTTTGCAAATTGGAATTTCAACGTCGAGTGATAGCGCTGATCCTGAATCGGATCACTCATCAGGGAGAATTCAACCGAGTCCGGATGTAAGTTGATCTTCGTAACGAAGAATTTCTCACCGCTCACAAAGGTCCGAACTCCGGTTTGCGCCGGGGTTGCACCCGGTACGTGAAGACTCAACTTGTTGAGCGCACCGAATAGGCCACCCTGGGAAATTGCGCCGTCCTTGTAAAGATTCAACGTCGGGAAAGGCTGATCGACCTTGTTCATGACCAAGTTGTCCTTCTGGAGGACTAGGACCGCACCCGCCGACACCAAATCGGTTCCATCCGCAGTCGCCTTGGCGGTGGGATAGACAGAAAGCAGTTGCTGCAGAATCGCTACCAAGTTGCTATGAGCGTCGGTTGCCGTTTGCGCATGAGCGATCCCCTGCAGCGAAAATACAGCTATCGCAACGAGAGCGACCAGACTTCGCAGCGAGCAGACTTGTTGGTTGCCGTGCATGGATCTGCCTCCTCGTCGGCGCAATCGACCTAAGAATGGAGCGGTCGCACTGAGTGGAGATGTTGAGAGTTTCCATCCATGGGCGATTTTCCGGGCGCGGAAGATTCGATTTGAACACCGGCATTTCTCAACCGCATGACAGTTATGTGAAACTTTTGCCGCAGAACGAAGGCCGGCATTGCAGATTCTTCCAATCAACCGAGATAAGCGGCGCGAACCCCGTAGGCCCCGTAAACCGACGCAGCACGACGGTCACAGGTGATGAGCGTCGCGCTGGTGTCAACCGCTCTCACCGACGAATCTGCTCCCAACCGTCCTACGCTTGCCGACCATCCGTTGCCGGGCCGAGCAGCAGAGTACGGGCGTCGGGCGGCTGCTGGAAATTTTTCCAGGGCCGCTCATTTCGTGACGGTGGCGATCCTGGCGTTGACAGGAATGTTCCTCGACAGCAGACCCGGCTTCTGACCATGGTGGTCGAATTCGAGTTTCACACCTGGCCTGAAGATCAAGCAATGGGTGGAGCCGCCGTAATGGAACATGCCGATCTGATCACCCTTCTTCACCCGGCGCCCTTCGTAGGCGGTGATCTCGCAGCTGGAGACTTCGGCCATTCCGACTGCCAGGACGCTCATGAGTCCTATGTCCGGGTTGTCGGCTTCAATGAAGATAATCGCCCGCGTGGCCACCTCTGTGATGAAGGCCTGTGAGTCATTCGGGCCGGCGGGGTCGAAACCGTGTGAGGCGGCTTCGGCGTAGTAGGTGCCGTCCTTCACATACGCCTTTGTGATCGTGCCCGTAACGGGACTGTGCCAGCGGTGATAGCTCAAGGGGCTCAGGTATGCCTGATAAATGGTCGCCCCGGAAAACAGCGGAGCCAGCGGGTCGTTCGCCAGCATATGCACGATCGAATACGGCTGGGACTTGATCCAGAACCTGTCGCGGTAATTGACGTGGCGCGCGATTCTATAGGGAGCGGACTCACAAGCGTTGACGATCACCGACTCGTCATCGGGATGCGAGACCGGTCGGACGCCCGCACGCAGTTCCCGGGTGAAGAAGTCGTCCCAAGAACGATAACCCCAATTTGGCTTTTTTGAGTCGCAAACGAAATCGACTCGAAGTCCGGCATCGCCTTCCTTGCGTCCGCGCCGAACCAACCTTTCCTGGGATGCTCATTGAGTACATAGGCGGAATCTCTCGAGCTGAGGAATCGTGCCCACTCATTCAAGACCCTCTTTAGCTGGATATTCACTCGTTCGTTCAGGAAGGCAGCCATTCCAGCGACGGTCCCCATCGACCAGTCGAAGACCGCATTGATCGGGCATCCCACGAGGCCGGTCTGATCGAACTCCGGAGCGTGTGAAATGATCGTATTCAACAACTTGAGCACGTGCTGATAGTCCCGCACCTG
Organism: uncultured Gammaproteobacteria bacterium; assembly: GCA_963730565.1. Classification (GTDB taxonomy): domain Bacteria; phylum Pseudomonadota; class Gammaproteobacteria; order Steroidobacterales; family Steroidobacteraceae; genus Bog-1198. The sequence continues at coordinate 15,401 of CAVSSU010000039.1, read as the reverse complement.
CGGCTTGCCGGTGGGGTCTCGGTCGTACGGCGGCCGGCGCGGAATCTGTTCGAACATTTGGCTGAATAGCATGAAGATTTCGGGGTCGGACTCGATCACCTGCTGGAATTCCGCCATGACCGGGTGCAACGCCTTGGATTCGGCGTGAGTCTTCAGGATCATCGCTTCGAGCCATCCGGCGAGAAAAGCCTGATCGGACGGCAGCCATTCGCCCACGCGATATGGAATTCTCGCACCAGTGACCTTCTCCATTACGCCTTCCTCCGAGAGCGAATCGTGCGAGTCAGCCGGAACGATCCACGAAGCAGCTGTACCCGGCAACCGGACACCACCAAGCGACCAATAAAGCGGCGCGAGGCATCTAACTCGCTCCAATTACACGCAAGTGTCGATCTTGTGAACTTGGAGTGACAAAATATAAGCTCCTGTCGGGTCGCGGAATCCACGTATTGGCGGCCGCGATGATCCGGTTCACCGTGTGCCCCATGATCATGAAGAGCCGCAAGCGTATCTGGTTTGCCGTGATATTGGTACTTGTCGCCACCCCACAGATCGCGCTGGGCTGGTGGAACGACGATTGGAAGTTCAGGAAGCGCTTGGCGATCGACAGTACGGTCGTCAGCGCCGCTTGTCCGCCGGCGTTACCGAGATTTCCTTGCCCGTGCGTCTGGACGCAGCCAACTTCGCTTATTTCTCGGACATCGAGAAGTCAGGCGCAGACTTGCGATTCGTGGCGTCGGACGACAGGACGCCGCTCGAATATCGGATCGAGCGCATAGACACCTCCGCTCAGCTGACCGTTGCTTGGGTCAAGATTCCGATCTCGAAGCTGCGTGCCGACCATTCGTATGTTTGGTTGTATTACAGCGCGGCAAAAGCGACGCCGGCGATCTCGAACACGGTGGACGATGCAACGATCGTCGGTAGTTTCGACTTCGCGGAGACGGCCGGTCCGCCTCGCGACTCGACCGCCTATGGAAGCAACGCCACGGCCTCGACGGCCCGGCCCGCGGTGCCCGGTGTGGTGGATCTCGGGCTTGGCTTCGATGCCAAGTCATCCGTGACGTTGCCGACAACGCCGGCGTTCCTGTTCGACGCGAAGGGTGCGAGCATATCGACGTGGGTCCGCGTCGATCCGAATTCACCGTCGGGCCTCATCTACAGCCAATCCGGGACGGATGGTCACTTCGCGCTTTCGGCAAGCCCGAACCAGGTATTGGCGATATTGGGTCCCTCGGGCAAGGAGGTGCACGTGAGCGCGGCGCTTACGGCGGGTTGGCACCAGATCGGCGTTGCCATAGGCGAGCGTCTCGCGCTCTATGTAGATGGCCAGGAGGCGCAATCTGTCGTCGCCCCTCGGGTCCATCTCAATGCAGGGCCGGTGCTCGGCGCCGCGGGCGCCGTCGATGCGTTCAGTGGCGCGCTGGATGCGCTGCGGGTCGCCAATACTGCGCGACCGGCCGGTTGGTTCGGTCTCCAATACCTCACTCAAAGAACCGACAGCACCGCAATCGCTTACGGTACGGACGAAGCGCGCGAGAGCAGCGGCGTCTCGAAGGAACTGGATCTGATCTGGCGACTGCTGGCCTCGGTCACGATCGACGGCTGGGCCGTCATCGCCATCATTGCGGTAGTGGGTTTGCTGAGCGGTGACGTGCTGCTCATCAAGCTGCAACAATTGAGTCGCGCGGAACGCGGTGATCGCCGATTCCTCGACGGGTTCTCCGCGCGCTGGACGGCTGACGCTGCGCAACTCGCCCATGGCTCGGCAACCGCCGACGAGGTGATCGCGGGCTCACCGCTCTCGCGGATGTATCTGCGCGGCGTCGAGGAGCTTCGCTCCGCGTTGTCGCAGTCCGCCGAAGGACGCATTCCCGGCGAGTATCTCGGCGTGATCCGCTCGGCCCTCGATGCCGGGATCGTCGAGGAGACGGATGCGTTGAACCGGCGCTTGATCCTGATGACGATCGCTGTCAGCGGCGGCCCGTTTCTCGGACTGCTCGGCACCGTCATCGGCGTCATGATCACGTTCGCATCGATCGCGGCCAGCGGCGATGTCAACGTCAATACGATCGCACCCGGCATCGCGGCGGCGTTGTTCGCGACGGTGGCCGGGCTGTGTGTCGCGATCCCTTCGCTGTTCGGCTACAACTTCATCGCCAGCCGCGTCAGTGCACGGGTCTCGGCAATGGAAGTGTTCGCCGATCAGTTGGTCGCGCGCTTCTCCGCCGCATTCGCCGGCACGCGAAAGGTTTCGGAGGTGCCGCGTGCGGCGTAGGAGCCTTGGCCGTCCGTATGATGATCTGAATGTCACTCCGCTGCTCGACCTCGCGTGGGTCCTGCTGATCGTCTTTATCATCATGGCGACCGCAACGGTGCAGGGTATTACGGTCGAATTGCCGCGCGCCAGCAACGCTCCGCGCCTCGCGAAGCCGCGCACGCACGCGGTGAGCGTGACGGCTGACGGAGGTGTCTATCTCGACACCACGGCGGTCACACTCGCCGAACTGGAAACCCGCCTCTCTCAACTCCGAGCGCTCGATCCCGATGTGCCGATCGTCGTCAAGGGCGATGCGTCCGTGCGCTACGATTCGGTCGTCCAGGTACTTGATGTGTTGAAGACCGTCAAGATCACGAACGTCGGGCTCGTGACGCAGCGCCTGGTGCGGTGATGGGTCTGTCAGCGGCGCCGGAAACAGGGGAACACCACCACTGGGTCGTGCGTGGCATTCTGCTCGCCGGCCTCGTGCTGCTGATCGTGGGCCTGCGCGTGCTGCTGGGGTCGCACTCCCTGAGGAACTCCGACATACCGCAGCGAGTGGCGCTGGTGGATTCCGAGCCAACGCCACCGCCCGCGCCGCCGCCGCTCGCGGAGCCGGAAACCCGGAAAGCGCCGCCGGAAGATGACAGTCGGAGCGATGGCCTGGACGTGAGCATCCCGACGACCGATGCTGGGCTCGGCCCGACCGATACGCAGTTGGCGGTGGATGCCGAGGCTCAGGCGGGCTTCGACAGTTTTGGGTTGGGCGCGAAGCGCGGCGGACGCGATCTGGCACTGGATCTCGGTAAGCCTGAGCGCACAGGCGGAGGCGGCGGCGGCTCGGCCGGCTTCACCAACTACGCGGCTCAGCTCGGGACGTATCTCGACTCGTGGCTCAATAGGGACGATAGTCTGCGGCGTGCGCGCTATGCGCTGCACGCGCGCGTCTGGCTCGACGCGGGCGGCGCGGTCGAACGCTGTATATTGCTGGGTACGACCGGAGACGCGGCGCTCGACCAGCAACTCGTCGCTCGGCTCTCCGCGGCGCGGGCGCCGAATGGGCCGCCGCCAGGCGACCTGCCGCAGCCCATCAACTTGTTGATTCAATCGCGTAGCAACGGGAATTGATCAGCCGGTTCCTGTGCCCTGTCCCCAGCTGGCAATGGTTGCCAGGGCCGCAATGGGGCGCTCGACGAGGGGTACCAGCCGACCCGGATACACCGCTCCGGTGTTGCCGTCGAGAGATAGAAAGTCGCCCTCCTTCAGTTGGATATCGCCGATGCGGCACAAGCGATTGTCGATATCGACTTCGAGTGAAGAACAGCCTACCAGACAGATTTTTCCGAGCTGCCGGGCGATGACTGCGGCATGCGACGTGCGCCCGCCCGAGCCGGTCAAGATCCCTTCAGCAAGCGCCATACCGTTCACGTCGGAGGTGACCGTATGACGCCGCACCAGGATTGCCGGCACTCCGGCGGCCGAAAGGCGGGCCACGGCTCGCGAGTCAAGAGCGATGGCGCCACAGGCCACACCGAGGCTTGCAACCTGCGCAACCGCCAGCGGCAGCGGCAGGGGCGGCGCGAAATTCGCCCGCGTCACGGAATCCAGGCGGACGCCGTGCAGGCGAGCCAGTGCTTCCGGGGGCTCCAGAAGCCCTTCGGTGACCAGGTCCGCCACAACGGTCACCGCCGCCCAATCGGTGCGTTTAGCGTTCCTGGTCTGGAGCAAGTAGAGCTTGCCGGCCTCCACGGTGAATTCGAAATCTTGGACGTCGTGAAACAGCGATTCGAGTTCTCGGCAGAGGTTGTTCAGCTGGGACCAGACGGCCGGTAGCACCCTGGGCAGCCGTTCATTGTCCGACAGCAGCTGTCGACCCCCCACGACATCCTCGCCTTGCGCGTTGAATTTGAAATCGAAGTAAAATTCTCGCGCACCGGTTGCTGGGTTGCGCGTGAAACCCACGCCGGCGCCGGATAGGCCACCCGCGTTGCCGAATACCATCCTCTGAATGGTCACGGCTGTGCCGGCCGAATCGCTGATGGCGTTGAGGTGGCGGTAGCTCTTTGCCTTGGGCGCATCCCATGAGCGAAACACCGCCGCGGTTGCGGCACCAAGCTGTTCATATGGATCGGCTGGAAAGGCGCCGCCGGCCATTGTGCGGTAGCAACCGAGCATGGCCAGCGTCAGCGCGCGCAGGCTTCGGTGATCAAGCTCGCGCTCGGTGTCCACGCCCGCTCTGCGCATCTCCTGATCGACCAGACTGTCGAAGGGTTCCGTCGGCAGGTTGACCACGACCTCCGCGTAGCCTTGGATCAGGCGCCGGTAGCTGTCCCAGGCAAGTCTTGGGTTGCCGGTCATGCGGATGATCGCCTCGACGGTCGCATCGTTGAGACCCACATCCAACACCGTCTCCATCATGCCGGGCATCGACACTGCGGCGCCTGACCGCACGGAGACCAACAGGGGCCGGCGCGTTGATCCCAGTTGCAGACCCGTAGCCGCTTCCAGTTGTCGAATTCCGCCGGTCAATGCCTGTTTGATTTGCCCCGTCGATTCGACCGGCGAGCGCTGGCACCAAGTCGTTGGCAAGACGAAGGCCGGAGGCACCGGCATGTTCGCATGCACCAAGCGCATCAAGTTCCAGGCTTTGTTGCCGACTTCCCCAGCGCCACCCTTGGGGAGCATTGCGCCGGGAAGGATGGCGTAATAGTCAACCATCGATAACGTCCTCGAGTATGTGATCACGTAAGATCAAGCAGGCGTGTTTCAGCGCGTCCGCGGCAGCCTCGAGCTTGTTGCCGACCGCCGTGAACAGATGCAGCTGGCGAAAGTCGTCGGAATGCTGGATCGCACTCCAGGCCGCTGTGCGCTGTACATCGTCCGCCTCGTGCTCGATGGCGGTGACGCGATCGATCGCGGTCAGGAAATCCTCCGCTTCCAGAGCGCTCGCCAAGCGGCCGATTTGGGAGGCATGCCCCAAGGCCTTGATCCATTCCTGCGACGAGTCGACCAGCAGGTCTGCCAATGCCTGCAGTGGTTCCAGGGCCTTGCCCTTCAAGGTCTCCATATTGAGCAGGAACGCGGCGTCCTCGAGCTCGTCCGCCGCATCGTCCGCGGCTTCCAGCAATTGCAGGAATACCGCATGGTCGCCACGTCGGCGCACGGCTTCGCGCGTGTCACGCACCAATTGGTCCGCATCATGCTCGTACCCGCCCGCGCGCCGCACACGTTTGTCTCCAATTTCCGCCCCGCTGCGCAAGGCGCCCTGGACCAGGCTGGCGATTTCGAAAATCAGTCCGGCATGTTCAAGCGCGAACTGCAGAAGCTGTCGTTCCTCGTTATTGAAATGTGCGGCCATCGTAACCCGCACCCGGTCATGAATCAGCGTGTGCGAATCACCGGCCAGCAGGCCGTCGGTCGCCGTGCGGAATGCGCATTTCAGAAACTCCACGGTCTGTGCATCGCCCAGCACGTCGCAGAGTCGGTCGCCGAAATGCATCGAGGAACCGGCGGTGGCTTCGATTGCCTGGTTCAGCATCCGCGCCCCGCCCATTTCCAGGAAGCCCCGATGCCCGAGCTCGGCCTCGGCCGCCCAGCCCAACAGTGCCAGGCGATCCGCACGGCGAAGAAATGATCGCAATTGCTTGCGGGCGCGGTTCCAATCGATCAAGAACACCAGGCGCGAGCCGAGATATTCGAGCAGGTCCCCACAAGCCGCAGGGTCCGAGCAATCATGCCGTCCATTCGTGAGGTAAAACGGTTCCTTGTCGGCTAGCAGCGCTTCGCGTCCTTGGTCCCATATCAAGGCACGGCTCCTCAGCATGTCTTGGAAGAATGCGAGCCGTTCGGGGTGCACGTCGGTGTAAGTGACGGTGACCGTGAGAAGCTTGACGCGGATGACGATCACGTGAGCATCGGTGGTGCCGATGTCGTTTTGAATGACGAGTTGATCGGCGGCGCGGGTCGCGGTCGTCGCCAAACCTGGATGCGCAAATTTAAGCTTTGCCGTCCGGTTGATCCCCCTCATGAAAGCCGAGACGAGCGGCCGGTCTGCGTCCGTGAGACCGTACGCTGCGGCGCCGTCCACCGTCTCCTCGGCGAGATCCGCCTGCATGGCATTCAGCTGCTTGTGCATATCCATGACCAGTTGGTGCAGGCTGTCCGCATGAGCCGCCCCGATTTGGGTCATTGCGGCAATGGCGTGCGGGTCGAGCAGGTCATCGGCGCCGCTTGGGAGCGCACCTATCAAGCCATCCACTCGGGCGGCGAGCCCATCGAGTCCTGAGGCAAGCAGCGGGGCGGCCATGATGCGAACGTCGTCCGCAATCCGTCGCAAAATGCGTGAAGCAGCGGGTACGCAGCAAAAGCTGTCTACCATGTGCGACCCGGCTAATGCGCCGTCGAGCTCGGGATCGTCTATGCCACAGGCCACGCGCTCCTGTTTCAACGCAATCGTTGGGCGGTCCGGGTGCTGCGCATGGGATATCGCCATTTGCAGCAAGGAAAAGGCGAATTTGATCCTGTCGTTCGCCGCCAGCGCGGAATTCAAGGCGGTCAGCGGCTGCAGTTCCTTTTCGCCAATGGCAGCCAATATCTGTGTTTTCATCGCGGTTTTCTCAATATCGTAGGATGCGGATAAGTGTGAAGCGGACGCCGGTGAGCCACGCTGGCATTTTCATCTGCAATCCTTCTGCGATCATCAGGAGATACCGGTAAGTTCTTGAGGAAAGCCACGGTCAGCGAATCGTTGGCCGCGGCATGCGGTAGCATACAGAACGTAAATTCCGGTTGTGAGCATGAGGCTCATTGGCCCTTGGATCGACGGAGGCTGCGGACGACGATGATGCTACCGGACGGATACAGCGAAGTGGCACCGGGAAAGGTGGCCAGCGTGGTGACCTGCCTGGAAATGCTGGAGCGCGTTCCCCTACGCGCCGAGCGCGACGCCACGTCTTGGAGGCTGCGCCACGTGCGGCGGCCCGAGGCGGCATGGTATCGCGAGCTGTATGCGCATGTTGGCGTCGATTGGCTCTGGTTTTCGCGACTCGCAATGCCGGTGGCGGACTTGGAGGCAATCATCAGGCACGCCGATGTCGAGGTCTATGCGCTCGAGGATGCCGGCCGTGACGAGGGGCTGCTCGAGCTCGACTTTCGCACGCCCGGCGAGTGCGAGCTCGCGTTCTACGGACTCAGCGGCGCGCTGCTCGGCCAGGGAGCAGGCCGGTGGCTGATGAACCGCGCGGTCGAGCGCGCGTGGGCGCGGCCGATCCGTCGCTTCTGGGTCCACACCTGCACCTTGGACCACCCCGGAGCGCTTGGCTTCTACATTCGGTCGGGATTCAAGCCTTACGCACGCCGCGTCGAAGTCGCCGACGATCCGCGGTTGATCGGGCTGGCGCCCCGCACGAGCGCGCCGCACATTCCTATCATCGAGTCTGGGGCATCGACGGCGCCTAAGAAGTTTCCCTGATGGTCACCGTGATGGTGCACGTGTAAAAATTTCATGGTTGCGGCACGCGTCCCGTCAGGAATAAGCATGAAAAATGAGCACATTCGTCACATCATGACCGCGGAGGTCCTTTCGATCGATATTCGTGAACCGGTCACTGAAGCGATGCGCCTTTTCGCCAGTTATCCCGTGAATCATCTTCCGGTGGTCGATGGATCGAGTCTCAGGGGCATGCTCAGTGCCGCGGACATGCTCAAGCTCGAATATTTCCTCCCCAAGCCGGGTGCACAAGCTTCCGCCGTGCTGCTGAACGATCGGTTCAAGCTTGACAAGCTGATGCGCTCGCCGGTGTTTACGGCATCGCTTGACGACACCATCGCCGATGCGGCATCGCGCATGGCGACCAACGCCGTCCATTCCCTGCCCGTAGTCGACGAAAGCAACCATCTTCTCGGGATCGTCACGACTACCGACATCATGCAAGCGCTGCTGCATGGGATTGGTGTCAAGAGAGCCGCCGAACAGACCGACGTGCACGCCAAGCCGACAGAACTCGTGGTGCGCAGGGCCATCGAGGCGGCCAATTCCGCGACGTTGCGCGGAGCCGATCCGGACGGCGTTGCCGCATTGATGCTCTATCTGAACGAGCGGAACGTGTTGTTGGAGGCATTGCGGGTGGACGTCGCGCGCTATGTGCAGGGCGGGCAGGATGAGCGGCTGCACGCGCAGCTCGTCAAGGATCTGGACAAGCTGGCCCTGCGGGGCCAGGAGGTCGAGCTTCCAATGCGGCTGTAGCGGCCGCCGCTGATGGGTCACCACATGCGGACGCGCTCGGCAGGCGACAGGTACAGGGCCTGGCCGGGTTGCACATTGAATGCCTTGTACCAGGCATCCAGATTGCGCACCGTCAACGCCCGATACCGCTCGGGGGAGTGACCGTCGCTGACGACCACCTGCCGAAGCATTGGATCGCGATACTTGGCGTGCCAAGTCTGGCCAAAGCTCAAGAAGAACTGCTGGTCACCGCTAAACCCTTCCGATGGCAGCGCCTCGTTCCCGCCGTACGACGATCTGTAAGCGCTGTAGGCGACCGACAGACCCGCAAGGTCTGCAATGTTTTCGCTCAGCGTTTGCTTTCCGTTGATGGCGAGATCGGGGAAGGGCTTGTAGGCGTTGTATTGCGCGACGAGCTGTTCCGAGGATTGCTTGAAGTGCGCATAGTCCGCAGCCGTCCACCAGTCGTGCAGCTTGCCGTCGGCGTCGAACTGCGCACCTTGGTCGTCGAAGCTGTGGCTGATCTCGTGTCCGATGATGGCGCCGATCGCGCCGTAATTGAGCACCGCGGGGCGGTTCGGATCGAAGAAGGGCGCCTGCAGGATCGCAGCCGGGAAATTGATGGCATTCATGGCGGGTAAATTGAAGGCATTGACGGTCTGCGGTGTCGTCACCCATTCCGACCGATCGACCTGTGGGAGTGCGAGCTTTGCCAGCTCGAGTTGATAATGAAACTGTTCGGCGCGCTCGGCGTTGCCGTAGGCGTCACCCGCCACGACGGTGAGCGGCGAATAATCGATCCAGTGATCGGTATAGCCGACGCCCACCTTGAGCACCGCGAGCTTGGCCTTGGCCTGCGTACGGGTCCCGGGCGCCATCCATTCGAGCGCATCGATGTGACTGGCAAACGCGGCGATCAGGTTCTTCACGAGGAGCTCGATGCTCTGCTTCGCCTCGGGAGGAAAAAACTGCCGGACATACAGCTGACCCACGCCATCGCCCAACGCATCACTGGTTTCGTCGACCGCGCGTTTCCAGCGTTCGGGCAGCTGGGGTGTTCCTTGCAGGGCCGAGCCATAGAAGGCGAAGTGCGCGTCGACGAATGCCTTGGGCAGCAGCCCCGCAAAGTAGTCGATGGCATGGAATCGCAGATATTCCTTCCAGGTCGACAAGGGCACGCTCTTCGTGAGGGCCGAGATACCGGTCACGGCGGTGGGCTGCCACACCACGAACCGCGCTTGTTTGGCAAGCTGCGCACCGCCGAAGAACGCCTTCCAATCGAGCCCGGGCGCCCGCCTGGCAAAGTCCTGTGTCGACCAATGATTGTGCCCGCGCTGGACGTCCTCCGAGTCGGCGCGGGCGACGTGCGCTTCGGCGATGCGCCGCTCCAGCTCATAGATCCTTGAGGCCCGCGCGGCCGCGTTCACCGGGGTATCGCCGCTCAGAGTCAACAGTTTCGCGATGTAGGTCTTGTACTGCTTTTGCAGGTCGACCATGTGCGGTGAATCGGAGACGTAGTAATCCCGATCCGGCATCCCGAGGCCGCCCTGCAACAAAAATGGCGCGTACCGGGTGGGATCCTCGAGATCCTGCGCCACCCATAGACCGAACAGGTGCCGGGTGTGCAGCCGGGTGGCATTCAAAATGTCGACGTTGGCCCGCAGGGTCGTTCCGAGAAAATGCGCCAGCGTCGCGCCGTCGGTGATGGCGTCGATGCGCCGCAATGTGGGATGCAGCGGTGTCAAGCCCTTGGACTCCACGCCGGCCTCATCCAAGACGCTCTGGTAGTAGTCGGCAATCTGCCGGGCGACGGAACCTTTTGCAGGCGCCGATGCAGCCGTGTCACGGATGAGCTTGGCCAGGCGCTCCTGGTTGAGATCACGCAACTGTGAAAACACGTTGAGGGAGGATTGGTCGGCCGGAATGGACGCCGCCTTCAGCCAGGCGCCATTCGCGTAGGTATAGAAGTCGTCGCCGGGCGGAATCGATGGGTCCATGTCGGCGGCCAGGTGCGATGACGGCGCAGCCGGCTCTGCGGCGAGCCGCATGGTGCCGGCAACGAGAGCGGTCATCAGAACCAGGCTCATGAGCGGAAGTTTCGGCATGTGGCACGCTATGGCGGACACCTAGGGATTGCTGAGTGTATCGATATTCGTCTGCCGATGTCCTCAGAGCCCCTGCCGGCGCTCGCGGTGGCCGTCACGTCGTCGAGGTTTGGTGCATCGCGATTTCGCAGGCGTAATCCAACCTATGTCGTCAGTAGAAGTCCTGATGTGTATCGTGGACGGGTCGCGGATCATCGGTGGAGTGACAGGGAATTGCTCGACCATCTGATGCGAGGTACCACAATGGACAATCAAACGAAACATTCACGCCGAAAAGTGCTCAAGATCGGTGTTACGGCGATAGCTGCAATTCCACTTGCCGGATTTTCCCAACTGGCATCTGCGGCGCAAAACACTGCCATACGCAAGGCCCTGAAGTTCCAGGAGCAGCCCAACGGCGACAAGCAGTGCTCCAATTGCGTCAATTTCCTTCCCAACAAGGATAAGCCGGGGAACAACGACGATGTGAATGGGTGCAAGCTCTATCCCGGCGATACGGAGATTCCGCCGCACGGCTATTGTTCAGGCTTCGTGGCGAAACCCCCGGCCGCTAAATGAGGCGGCTGGTTCGGGGCGGTAGCCTCCCGTTGTAGGCAGGGCCTGGGGTGGCGAAGAGATGTGGCTCGCACTTTTCTTTGCCACCCTGCCCTATCGAGTAGGCGCGACCGCGGTCTTTGATAGCTTGAGTACCGCCTGAGGCGAGCGTCGATCGGTGCTTGTCCCTCCGGGGATTCAGGAATCGATATGCCGGATACTTTGCTTTTGCTGCGTCTGGAGCATCGAAACCTGAGTCAGTTGCTCGGGTTGATCGAAGATCAAGTCGCGGCCGCTGACGCAGGAGCGCCGCTCGACACGAACCTGCTGAGCCTGGCGTGGGAGTATTTCTCCGATTATCCGGACCTATGTCATCACCCCAAGGAGGACCTGGTCTACGAGCTCTTGAGCAAGCGCGATCCGGGTTCATGCGCCGGGCTCAAGAACCTGACCTCCGAGCACGTTCGGTTGCGTGAGCTGACGCAGAGGTTCGGCGAGGCTGTGCGTCGCTTGCGGGAGTATCCGCAAGCCGCTGAGCCAGGGGCGCGAGAAGTGCTTCGGGAATTTACCCAGCGCTACCGACAGCACATGAGAGAGGAGGACGAGCGATTCTTTCCGCTTGCCGAGAAAAAATTGTCCAAGGACGAGTGGGCTACTCTGGATTTTGCGATATTCGATCGTGATGATCCTCTGTTCGCCAATGCGACGGAGCATCGATTTTCGGCCTTGCGTCAGCGGATCGAGGCGGCGACCAAGGAGGGAAGAGCGCGTGGAAACGTGCTTGACGCTGGCAAACGACTTCGAGGACTCTCGGGGCTCGAGAGTTTCAATGAATTGATGGAATCGGGGGGAACGCCGTTTCGCCTGAACAGTTTCGCCGGGGGCGGATACGGGCTCGAGCATGACCACGAGCTGTTGCTTTATATCCCCGAATGCTCAGCGGAGCGCGCCGCGTGGTGCGCGTATTCCTATCTATGCGGGCGAGGTTGGCCATGGAGCCCGCCCAAATCCGCCCGCCCAAATCCGTCAGCTGATCCTGCAGCGCCAATCCCCTAGGGCGAAATACCGGCCATTTTGCGAAGACGATCATTCGCGAAATACTGAGCCTGTCCTTCTTCGATGGCTTTCAGAACGAGCCCGGCGACGAATTCGGGCTTGTCTCCATCGGCGTAACTCGCGGGCGGTCCGCCGCCCGCCTGGATTGCCCATCCTGTTCTTGCCAAAATTTGTCGCCGTGATGAACGGGTAAACTTCACTGACGGCGATGCCGTCCTTCTCCAATTCGACGCGCGCCGTGAGGCTCACCCCCAGAAGCGCACGCTTCGAAGACGAGTAAACGCTGTACTCCGGAACAGTCATGAACGCAGTCCCCGAATTGACGTTCACGATGCTTCCGCCGCCTTGCGCCCGCATCAGCGGAATCACCGCCTGCATCGCGACGATCGGCCCCAGCACATTGAGATGGAAAATTTCATCGAAAATCGCGGGATCGATCGCTTCTACCGATGTCGCATAGCTGCGGCCTGCATTGTTGACCAGTCCATCGACGCGCCCATAGTGCCGATGCACCGTGCGTATGGCCTCCCGCAGGTGGTCGAATTGCGTCATGTCCGCGGTGACTGGCAGGCTGCCCGGAAGCCGCTCCGACAATTCTCGCAGCGCCTCGGTGCTGCGGGCGAGCAGGGCGACTTTCGCGCCGCGATCGGACAGACGCGATCGCCGTCGACAGCCCGATCCCCGACGAAGCGCCCGTGACGATGAAAACATGATCCTTGATTTGCATCGCTTGAACCCCTATTTGCCGCCCAATTATACCAAAGCGCCCATACTGGTCGTATCCGCCCGGTATGATCATCCAAGGATGCCAAATCGAAACGCATGAAGCCGCCCGGTCAGATACTCAACGAAACGGCGACGGTCGTGCGCCGGCCGGTGCATGCGCCCCCCGGCAGTTTCGCCGCGCTGACCCTGGGTGCCGTCGGAATCGTCTACGGCGACATCGGTACCTCCCCGCTTTACGCCATCGATCAGATCTTCTTTGCGCACGGTGGGGTGGCGAGAACGCCCGGCAATGTGCTCGGCGGCATATCGCTGGTCATCTGGACATTGACCATCATCGTCTCGATCAAGTATGCGATTCTCGTGCTGCGCGCGCAGAACGACGGCGAAGGCGGCGTGTTCGCGCTTTACGGTCTTTTGCATCAGCATAGGAGCCGCACGTTCAGTGTGCTGCTGTGGTCGCTGATGATCGGCGCGGGACTCCTGCTCGGCGACGGGATGATCACGCCGGCCATCAGCGTGCTCTCGGCCGTCGAAGGCGTTGGCGTCGCGGCGCCCTCGCTGGGCCGCGCAATCGTTCCGGTCACTGCGGTATTGCTCGCCTTGCTGTTCGCCATTCAATCTCGGGGCACATCGGGCATCGGTCGTGTATTCGGTCCCGTCCTGATCGTCTGGTTCGTGGCGATCGCGCTGCTCGGCATCGGCCAGATCCGCCTGCACCCGGAGATCTGCGCCGCCTTCAACCCGTGGTACGCGATCGTCTTCTTACGCCACTCGGGACTCTACCCGGCGTTGCTGATCCTGGGCGCGCTGATGCTCGTGGTCACGGGCGGGGAGGCGATGTATGCGGACCTGGGGCACTTCGGGCAGCGTGCGATTCGCGGGAGCTGGTTCGGGGTGGTTTATCCGGCCTTGTTGCTCAACTATCTCGGTCAAGGCGCCTATTTGCTGAGTGCGGCGCCGGTCGCCGGGGGCAAGCTCTTCTACAGTCTCGTTCCCCACACGTTCCTGTACCCCATGATCGTCCTTGCGACGGTTGCCACCATCATCGCGTCGCAGGCGCTGATCTCGGGGGCATTCTCCCTCACGTTGCAAGCCATCGGCCTCGGCCTGTTTCCGAGGATCTCGGTGCGGCACACACACCATGCCCATGCCGGTCAGATTTACGTGCCGTTCATCAACTGGCTGCTGTTCATCGGGTGCACGGCCTTGGTCTGGGCGTTCGGCTCCAGTTCCGCCCTCGCCTCGGCCTATGGACTGGCGGTCTCCGGCGTCATGGTCGTCACGTCGATTGCGATGATCGCCGTTGCGCGCACCCGCTGGAATTGGAACGTGCTGGCCATTGCGCTCGTGTGGGGACCGATTACCGCCTGCAATGCGGTGTTCCTCTTGGCCAGCAGTCTCAAGTTCTTCGAGGGCGGGTTTGTGCCATTGACCATCGGCGCATTGGTGTTCCTCGTCATGGCCACCTGGCGCTGGGGGCGCAAGGCTACCTTTGCCGCCTATCAGGCGAAACATACGATGACGATCGGCGAACTGATCCGCCTGCATCGCGCAGCGACGCATCACCTCGAGCGTACCGCGGTGTTGATGGCGCCCAATCCGCTGCGCACCGAGGCCGACCACGCGCCGGCGCTGTTGCAGCTCTTATGGGACCGTCACGGGCTTTTGCCGCGCAACCTCATCTTCGTCGAGGTGATTCATCCCAAAGTGCCCTACATCCACGGCAACAGGTACGCCGTGACGGTGTTCGACCGGGACGTGCACCGAGGCAGCATCCTCAGCGTCGAGCTGAGTTTCGGATTCATGGAGGAGCCCAACGTCGAGCGCGCGCTGAGCGGCCTGGCGCGCCACCGAGAGATCGACCTTCCGATGGATCGGCACCAGTGGATCGTGCACGTCTCGAACGAGAATCTCCTGCCTTCACCTGGCATGAGCCTCCTGCGCCGGATCCGGTTTCGCCTGTTCCTCGTGCTTCGGCTGATCTCGCGTCCTGTCTATTACGCGTATGGGCTCGGCGACGAGGTGCAGCTGTCCGCGGAGGTGATGCCGGTCAGAGTGCAATAAGCCGGACGGCGCTCAGGCGCAGACCGGGCAGCGCTCAGGCGCGCGCGGTTCCCAATTGTGCTCCGATCTGCTGCATGCGCCGATATTGCTCGTGCAGGCCATCCTCGAGCGCTTTGAGCTTGGCCGGCAGATTGGAGTTTTCCCAGCGGTCGACCAACGCACGTTTCGCATCGGCGATCGATTGTTCGCGCAGCGCGCTCCAGGCCGCGACCGACTTGCTGAAGCTTTCATATTCCTCCGCCACGCGCCGGCGCAATTCGTCGAACCGCGGGGAGGCGCCCTGAAGGGCGAGCTCCTGTTTCGCGCGCTGGAACTGGGTCTCGAGCATGACGCGCCGGATCTTGAACCAGGGCACGCGCTTCAGGTTCTTGGCGAGTCCCACCCAATGCATCGCATTGATCAACCACTTGGAGGAGCAGCTTAGCAATACATC
>CAVSSU010000038.1:0-103886 GCA_963730565.1 uncultured Gammaproteobacteria bacterium | reverse complement strand
GTTCACATGGCATCTGCCGACTATAGTTTACGCGGCGCAATCGCCGTGATCACCCTCGATAACCCGCCCGTCAACGCGCTCGGCTTGGGCGTGCGGCAGGGCGTCGCCGACGCCTTGGAGCGCGCCCAGAGCGACGCCTCGGTCAGTGCCGTGGTGCTCACCGGCGCGGGAGCGACCTTCTGCGGCGGGGCCGACGTGAGCGAATTCGGCCTGCCGGCGATGACCGCATCGCCTCATCTCACCGACCTCTGCGAGCTGGTGGAGGGGTTCCCCAAACCCGTCATCGCCGCCTTGAACGGCCTCGCGCTCGGCGGCGGCCTGGAGCTCGCCATGTGCTGTCATCACCGCGTGGCTCTCGCGACGGCGCAGTTGGGCTTGCCTGAAGTGAAACTCGGCATTCTGCCCGGCGCCGGGGGTACCCAGCGATTGCCGCGTCTCGCCGGCCCGCAGCGCGCCTTGAACATGATCGTCAGCGGCACACCGGTGGCCGCGGGCGAGCTCGCGAACACGGCGTTGATCGATCAGGTCGTCGAGGCGGACGTGGTCTCGGCGGCGGTGGACTACGCGCGGCGTGCCGTAGAGGCAAGGCTGCCATTGAAGAGGGCGCGCGACCTCGACATCCATTTCCCGAACGCGGAGGCATTCTTCGATTTCGCGCGCGGCGCCGTGGCCCCACTCGCGAAGAATTATCCGGCGCCCGGCAGGTGCATCGACGCGGTGGAAGCGGCCACGCGGCTGCCGTTCGAGGAAGGCATCAAGGCCGAGGCGAGCCGCTTTCGCCGGATTCCTGTTCTGCATCGAGTCGAAGGCGCTGCTCCACGCGTTCTTCGGCGAGCGCGCGGCGCCAAGATCCCGGACATCCGAAGAGACCCGAAGCGCCCGTCATTCGGAGGCGGTGATCGGCGCCGGCACCATGGGCGGCGGCATCGCGATGAACTACGCCAATGCGGGCATCCCTGTCACCCTGCTGAAGACGAGCCAGGAGGCGCTCGACCGGGGCTCGGGGTCATTCGCAAGAACTACGAGAGCACGGTCAAGAAGGGCCGCTTTTCGCCCGAGGAGTTGGACCAGCGCCTGGCGCTGATCGACGCCAGCTGACCTATGACGGCTTCGCGCATGCCGACCTCGTGATCGAGGCGGTGTTCGAGGACATGGCGGTCAAGAAGGAGGTTTTCGCCACGCTCGACGCCAAGGCGCAAGCCGGGCGCGATTCTGGCCACCAACACCTCGACCCTCGACATCGACGAGATCGCCGGCTCACCCAGCGCCCGCAGGATGTGGTCGGGCAGCATTTCTTCAGCCCCGCCAATGTCATGAAGCTGCTGGAGATCGTGCGCGGCAAGCAAGACAGCCACGGACGTGCTCGCGACGCCTCGGCGCTCGCCAAGAAGCTCAGGAAGATCGCGGTGCTGGCCGGAATCTGCGACGGCTTCATCGGCAACCGCATGCTGAACGCCTACTTCCGGCAGGCGGATCTCCTGCTCGAAGAGGGCGCCTGCCGCAGCAGATCGACGGGCGCTCGAGGATTTCGGCTTGGCCATGGGACCGTTTCGCGTCGCGGATCTTGCCGGCAACGATATCGGCTGGCGATCCGCAAGCGGCGCTACGCGGAATATCCCATTGCGCGTTCCCGAGGATCGCGGACCGTCTCTGCGAGCTCGGCCGTTTCGGCCAGAAAACCGGCGCCGGCTGGTACGACTATAAACCCGGCGATCGCAACGCGATTCCGTCCGAGTGGTCACCCAGATCATCCTCGCCAATCGAGCCGCGGGTCGCGCGCCGCAAGATCGCCGACGAGGAGATCGTCGAGCGTGCGCTCTCGCGCTGATCAACGAGGGCGCGCGAATTCTCGAGGAGGGCATCGCCCTCCGCGCCTCCGACATCGATATCGTCTATCTCACCGGCTACGGCTTCCCGGTTTTCCGCGGCGGGCCGATGTTCTATGCCGACACCTGGGGCTTGTGAACTCCTGAGAGCGATGCGCGGTTTCGCCAAAGGCTAGCGACCGATGCCTGGCGCCGGCGCCGCTCCTGGATCGGCTCGCCGCCGAGAACCGCGGTTTTGCCATCTGGGGATAACCCTCATGAATGACGCCGTGATGTTTCAACCGCCCGCACCGGTCTCGCGAAGTCCTGCGGGCGACTAACATGACCCACCCCGCCACGTATGCCGGCCATGTGTGGCATGCCATCGAACGGGCGGGATCGAACCGGCCGAAGTCGAGGACGTTATGGTGGGCGCCACATGCCCGAAGGCGCGGCCGGAGGGAACGTTGCCCGCAGATCGCGTTGCGCGCCGGTTGCCCGGTGACCACCGCGGGCATAACGGTGAATCGTTCTGTTCTTCGGGACTGCAGACCATCGCGCTCGCCGCCCAAGGTCCTCGCGGGCGAAGGCGAAATTTACGCGGCTGGCGGTGTCGAATCGATCACCTGTGTCCAGAACGAGGCGACCACCCGCATGTTGACGGAGCAATGGGTCTCGAGCACAAGCCGCAATCTACTGGACATGCTGCAGACCGCCGAGACGGTTGCCAGCGATCGGCATTTCGCGGCAAGCCCAGGACGAATACGGTGTGCAAAGCCAGCAGCGCGCCGCCGCAGCCTGGCAGTCCGGACGCTTCGACGACGAAATCGTGCCGTTGGAGACGATCATGGGGGTGGCCGACAAGGAAGCGGCCCATCGGACCGAAGGGTCACCTTGACCGCCGATGAAGGCATCCGCGCCGACACCACCTACGAGGGCGTGGCCAAGATCAGTCGGCGTGCCGGGCGGCGTGATCGCCGCCGGCAATGCCAGCCAGTTCTCGGACGGGGCCTCGACGTGCATCGTGATGGAGGCGAAAGGCCGAGAAAAAGGACTTCTGCCCTTGGGGTTCTTCCGCGGATTCCAAACGCGGGACGCGAGCCGGACGAGATGGGAATCGGTCCGGTGTTCGCGGTGCCAAAGCTGCTGGCCAAGGCGGGCTGAGCGTCGAGGACATCGGCCTGTGGGAATTGAACGAGGCGTTCGCGGTGCAGGTGATCTACTGCCGCGACCGGCTCGGCATCCCCGACGAGCGGCTCAACGTCAACGGCGGCGCGATCGCGGTGGGCCATCCCTACGGCGTCAGCGGTCGCGGCTGGTGGGGCACGCGCTGATCGAAGGCAAGCGGCGCGGGGTCAAGTACGTGGTGGCCACCATGTGCATTGGCGGCGGTATGGGCGCCGCGGGGTTTTTCGAGGTCGCCTAAGGATCGAACGGTCGTCTAGCGCATGCTCACGCTGTATGGTTATCCGCTGAGCTCCGCCGCCTACCGCGTGCGCATCGCGCTCCGCTCTGAAAGGCGTCAAGGTGAGCACGGTGAACAAGCAGCTGCGCCGCGGCGAGCATCGTCAGAAGGATTTCCTGGAAATCAATCCGCAAGGCTTCGTGCCCGCGCTGGGCCTGGAGGACGGGCGGGTGCTCACGCAATCGCTCGCCATCATCGAATACCTCGATGAGTTCTTTCCGCACCCGCGCTGCTGCCGGCAGAGGCGCTGGGGCGTGCACAAGTTCGCAGCATGTGCCCAGCTGATCGCATGCGACATTCACCCGCTGAACAATCTGCGCGTGCTGCAATATCTCGAGTGCCCGCTCGCGCAGACGCCCGGCACGCGCGATGCGTGGTATCGCCACTGGATCGAGGCGGGATTTGCCGCACTCGAGGAAACGCTGGGCCGCGATGCCTCGCGGGGGCGCTTCTGCTACGGCGATTCTCCCACGATGGCCGATGTGTTCCTGGTGCCGCAGATGTTCAACGCGCGGCGCTTCTCCGTCGATCTGAGCCCGTATCCGCGCATCGTCGCCATTGACGCCGCGTGCCAGAGCTGCCGGCCTTTGCCGCCGCCGCCCCGGAAAAGCAGGCGTAATCGACTCCTACGACGGCGCGCTGCACATTGCCTTTCGCCGGAGCGACTGCCCATTTGCGATTGCCTAGCATCGATGAAATGTTTATCCAATACCGGGACCCGAGCACTGTATGAAAATAAAATTCGCCTGCTCACTTTTGACCGCTGCAGCTGCGAGCGCTGCGGTGCTTTGCGGGTGTAACTCGCCAGCGCCGCCACCCCCGCCGACCGCAGATCAGACCGCCCCCGCCCCGCCCGCCTCCGATCAGGCCGCGCCGGCGGACAACAACGCGCCGCAGAGCTCCGAAGCCACTTACACGCCTCCCGCGCCGCAGCCGGTGGTGAGCGTCTACCAAGACCCGCCGACCTCGCAACCGCCGCCGGTCGAGGTGGCATGGGCTCCGCCGCCCATGCTGGTGGAGGCGCCGCCGCCGCCGCCGGGACCGCAATACGCGTGGACCGGAGGCTACTGGGCTTGGTACGGCCGGTGGGTCTGGATACACGGCCGCTGGTTGCCGCCGCCGCAGCCCGGCTATCGTTGGATCCCGCCGTACTACGATCATCGCGGCGATCACGTCGTGTTCGTCAATGGATTCTGGGGCGGACCGCACGTGTCCTTCATTGCGCCGGCAGTGGGCGCGGCGCTGGTTCTGGCAGCGGTGCTGCCGGGCGTGCTCGCCGGGCCGCCGCCGCGGGGACCCGAGGGCGTGTTCATTCCTGCGCCGCCGGGCTCCGTGCCCGGGATCATCATTCCCGCTCCGATGGGCACGCCGCCCGCCGTCGTGACCGGCGCGCCGCCGGTGGTGAACGTGGGTATGCGGGTCAACGTCAGCAACACGAGCATCACCAACACCACGGTGAATAACACCGTGATCAATAACACCGTGATCAACAACCGGGTGGTCAACAACGTCACCATCGTCGCGCCGGCCAGTGCGACGGCGAATCACCAGGAGGTGAACTCCATCGTCCCGGCACAGGCCCACCTGGCCGCCGCACAAGCGCCCGTGGTGCGGGTGCCCGCGCCGGCGCCGGCGTCATCGAAGCCGGTCGCGCCGTACGTGCCGGGCCACGAAGTGACCTTGCCCCCGCCGCAGGAGGTTCGCGCGGTGGTACCGCCCGAGCTGACCCGGCCGCAGGCCGCACCCACCCGCGAGGCGGGACGGCCGCCGAACGAGCCGACACGCCAAGCCGCCGCTGGGCGCGAAGAGGAAGCGACTGAGGCGAAGCGCAAAGCCGCGACCGCGGAAACGGAAATGAACAAGAACGCCGAATCCGAAGCCGTCGCCGCGAAACGAGCGGCGGACGCCAATGCCGCGGAAGAAGCGAAGCGCAAGGCCGCGGAATCGTCCGCCGCCCGGACCCGCGAAGAAGCCGCGGCCAAAGAAGCCGCCGCGAGAGCTGCCGAGGCGAAGGAAGCCGCAGCCAAAGAGGCCGAGGCAAAGAAGAAAGCGGCAGAGGCCGAGGCAGCCAAGAAGAAGGCCGAAGAGCAGCGCAAGGCCCGCACGCCTGCGCAGTGACGGGCAACGCGCCTAGGACAATCGCGGCTGGGACAATCGCGGCTGGGACGAGGGCGGCTGGGACGAGGGCGGCTGGGACGAGGGCGGCTAAAGGACGGGAATGCCCCGGCGGATGTCGGCCGAAAATGTCTCGCTCATGTCCGCGGCCAGCCCCCGCTCGCTGATGTAGCCCAAACGCGCGAGCTCCTCGAGGGGATGGCGCGTGTCCAGGCCGCCGACGCCGTACACGTACTCGGGCAAGTATCCCGAGAGCCACAGGCGGTAGCTCAACGGCAGCGGCCCGACGACGCGTCTCAGCATCTTGTACACCAGAATGGTGCAGTTGCCGGTGAGCGTGTGGTAGAAGCGCGGCCGGTCCACCAGGCTGTTCGCCTCCGCGAGGTACGCGAGAAACAGCGGCCGCAGCGCGGCGGCCGCCATCCGCAGGCGGTACAGATAGGTCCTTTCGCGGCGGACGTTGGTGCGCAGACGCACGATGTCGCGCTCGTCTGCGGCGATCACGCTCAATTCGAATTCCTTGAAGAACCCTGCGATCTCGGAAAACGTTTCGGTCCGCTCTCGGCGGATCTCGACCGAGAAGACCACCTGGCTGCCGTCATCGAAGCCGAACGACAAAAGCGTATGGGCGATCGCATGGCCCGCCCAGTACGACATGATCATGTCGAGCGATACCAGACGATCGAGGTGGTAGCGGCGGATTTCCCAGCGTGGGGTGTAGTCGGCGGCGGTGCGCCATTCGAAGTTGCGCACGTTGTGCAGGGTCACGGCGCCGCCCTCGACGGTGCCATGCGTCATTTGCGCCACGTCGTCCGCCCAGTCCCGTTCGTTGGAAGGCGACAGACTCTTCCACCACAGCAGCAGAGCCGCATGCGCAGCGGCGAACGCACAGATTCCGGATGCGGGCCACCCCGACCAGACGGCCGATGCGCATAAGGTGCCGAAAGCCACCCAAAGCGCGGAGATCGACGATTTCCAGCCGCGGCCGCGCGGCGCCTGGTACCAGAGTGCGAGCGCACCCCAGACGCAGGTCAGCCCCAGAATCAGCGTGACGAACATCTGGGCCACGGGGCGGCATGCGCTATCCGACGGCGCGCTCGCTGAGGAAGGCGCCGAGGATACGAGCGGCGTGGCTCTTGGCGGCCTTGCCCGCGACGGCATCCGGATCTCCCTCCGCGACCACGCGGCCGCCGCCGCCGCCGCCTTCCGGACCCAGATCGATGATCCAGTCGGCCTCGGCCATGACGTCGAGGTTGTGCTCGATCACGACCACGGTATTGACCGGCATCGACCAGCCGGTGCAGCACCGCGATCAGTTTCTCCACGTCCGCCATGTGCAGCCCCACCGTCGGCTCATCGAGCACATAGAGCGTGCGCTGGCCTTCGCGGCGGGCCATCGCGCGCCCTCGATCGTCGCACCTTCGAGAGCTCGGTCACGAGCTTGATGCGCTGCGCCTCGCCGCCCGAGAGCGTCGGACTCGGCTGGCCGAGGTCAGATAGCCCAGGCCCACGTCCTCCAGCAGCTTCAGCGCACGCGGATGCGCGCGATGCGCGGCGAAGAACTCCACCGCATCGTCGACGTTCATCGCGAGCACGTCGCCGATTGCGGCCCGCGCCAGGTAACGATCTCAGCGTCTCGGGATTGAAGCGCCTGCCGCCACACACTTCGCACAGCACCTTGACGTCCGGCAGGAAGCTCATCTCGATGGTGCTGCACGCCCTGGCCCTCGCACCCTCGGCAGCGCCCCCCTGTGGTGTTGAATGAGAAGCGGCTGGCGCCGTAGCCGCGCATGCGCGCCTCGCTGGTGCCGGCGTAGACGCGCCGGATCTCGTCCCAGAATCCGACGTAGGTCGCGGGGCAGGAGCGCGGCGTCTGGCCGATCGGCGTCTGGTCCACCTCCAGCACCCGGCTGATCGACTGCCAGCCGTCGATCGCACTCGCAGCCGCGCGCCGGCCGTGCGCGCGACCGCGCGTCGCGGCGCCGTGCAGCCAGCGCTCGCAGATTGGCGTAGAGCACATCGCGCGCCAGCGATGGACTTGCCCGAGCCCGACACGCCGGTCACCACCACCAGCCGGCCGAGCGGAATGCGCACGTCGATTCCCTGCAGGTTGTGCAGCGTCGCGCCCTCGATCTCGAGCGCGGCGCTGCGGCGTTGGTGGCGCGGCGCGGCAGCGCCGGATGCTGCAGCGGCGCGCGCGAGGAAGCGGCCGGTCACCGAATCGGGGATTGCGCTGCAGCGCGCGGCGCGTTGCCCGCGGCCACCACGCGCGCCGCCGCGCACACCGGCGCCGGGACCCAGATCGATGATGTGATCGGCGCGGCGGATGGTGTCCTCGTCGTGCTCCACCACCACCAGCGTGTTGCCGGCTTGCCGCGCAGCTGGTCGAGTGCATCGAGCAGCACCGCGTTGTCGCGCGGATGCAGCCCGATGGTCGGCTCGTCGAGCACGTAGCACACGCCCTGCAGGTTGGAACCGAGCTGCGCCGCCAGACGGATGCGCTGGGCCTCGCCGCCCGAGAGCGTCGGCGCCGCGCGGTCGAGCTGCAGGTAGCCCAGGCCCACGCGCTGAGAAAGGAAGCGCGAGCCTCGATCTCCGCGATCAGTCGCGAGCGATCTCGAGCTCGCGGCCCGCCAGCTTGAATTGCGCAAGGCGGCAGCAATTCCTCGACCGGCAAATGCGTGAGCTCGGCGATCGACCGCTCGCGGAACAAAACGTTTCGCGCGACGGGTTGAGCCGTGCGCCGTGGCAGTCCGCGCAGGGGCAGGGCTCGCCGGTCTCGGCGTCGCCCGCGGCCGGCCACTGGTTCCTCGCCGGTTTGTTCCGCTTCGAACTCCGCCAGCTGCACGCCCGTCCCGAAGCAGCTCTGGCACCAGCCCTGGCTGGAATTGAAGGAGAACAAGCGCCTGCCCGAACTGCGGCACGGGCTTTCCGGAGCTCGATCCGCGCTTGTTCTCCTTCAATTCCAGACACGGCTGGTGCAAGAGCTGTTTCGGGACGGGCTTGCAGCTGGCGGAGTTCGATGCGGAACAAACCGGCGAGGAATCTCAGTGGCAGGCCGCGGGCGACTCCGAGAACGCGAGCCCTGCCCCTGCGCGGACTGCGCCGGCGCCCGGCTCAATCCCGTGGCGCGAAACGTTTTGTTCCGCGAGCTGCTCGATCGCCGAGCTCACGCATTTGCCGGTCGAGGAATTCGCCGCCGCCTTGCGCAAATTCAAGCTGGCGGGCCGCGAGCTCGAGATCGCTCTGAACCTGTTCGCGGAGTCCTAGGCTCGCACTTCCTTTCTCTGCGACGTGGGACTCGGCTATCTCTCCCTGGACCGCTCGGCGCCCACGCTGAGCGGCGGAGAGGCGCAGCGCATCAGGCTTGCGTCCCAGCTCGGATCGAACCTCCGCGGGGTCTGCTACATCCTCGATGAGCCGACAATCGGGCTCCATGCGCGCGACAACGACGTCCTCCTGGACACCCTCCATGCGCTTCGGCTGAAGGGCAACACGGTGGTCGTGGTGGAGCATGACGAGGAGACAATCCGACGGGCGGAGCACGTGGTGGACCTCGGTCCCGGCGGCGGCGCCGCCGGCGGCTACCTCGTGGCGCAGGGCAGCCTTGCGGCCATCACGCGAAGCAGCGCCTCCCTCACGGGCAATACCTCAGGGCTCCGCCGCCGCATCCCTGGACGGGCGCCGCGCGACACGCGCGGACGCGCCGCCATCAGGATCAGGGGAGCAAACCTGCATAACCTGAAGGACCTCGACGTGGAAATCCCGCTCGAGCGCCTGATGTGCGTGACGGGAGTGAGCGGGGCGGGAAAAGCACTCTCGTGCGCGAGGTCCTCTCGGCAACCTGCATCACCTCCTGGCTACCGTCCGACAGCGCGGCGGCTCCGCGAAGGCGGCGCTTCACGGGCTGCGAGCCGATCGAAGGCTGGGACGCGATGAGCCGCGCGCTGGAGGTCGACCAAACCCCGATCGGCAAGACCCCGCGCTCCTGCCCGGCGACCTACGTCGGCTTCTGGGATGACATCCGGCGGCTTTTCGCCGAGACCACCGAGCGCGCATCCGCGGCTTCACCGCCAGCCGCTTCTCCTTCAACACCGCCGGCGGCCGCTGCGAAGCGTGCGAGGGCCAGGGCATGCAGCGATCGAGATGAGCTTCCTGCCGGACGTGCAGGTGCCCTGCGACGTGTGCGGCGGCCGACGGTTCAACCCGGAGACCCTGAGCATCAAGTTCAAGGGCAAGAGCATCGGCGAGACGCTGGCGCTGAGCGTCGACGATGCCGCGCGATTCTTCCGCGCCCAGCGCAGCATCCACCACCCCTGTGCAACTCCTGGCCGATGTCGGCCTCGGCTATCTGAGCCTCGGGCAGCCGAGCCCGACGCTCTCGGGCGGCGAGAGCCAGCGCATCAAGCTCGTCGCCGAGCTCGCGAAAACGCGCACCGATGTCGTGGGCCTCGACATGGCGCGCCGCGAAGGCCAGCACACGCTATATGTGCTTGATGAGCCGACCGTCGGGCTGCACATGGCGGACGTGGAGAAGCTCATCAAGGTTTTGCAGCGTCTCGTGGATGCAGGTAATACCGTGGTGGTCATCGAGCACAACCTGGATGTCATGGCGGAAGCGGATTGGATCATCGATCTGGGGCCCGAAGGCGGCGGCGGCGGCGGCCGCGTGGTCGCGGAGGGAGACCCGGATGCCGTCGCGCGCAAGGCCGCGCAAGAGCCACACCGCTCGTATCCTCGGCGCCTTCCTGAGCGAGCGCGCCGTCGGATAGCGCATGCCGCCACCGTGGCCCAGATTTTAGTCACGCTGATTCTGGGGCTGACCTGCGTCTGGGGTGCGCTCGCACTCTGGTACCAGGCGCCGCGCGGCCGCGGCTGGAAATCGTCGATCTCCGCGCTTTGGATGGCTTTCGGCACCTTATGCGCATCGGCCGTCTGGGCGGGGTGGCCCGCATCCGGAATCTGTGCGTTCGCCGCTGCGCATGCGGCTCTGCTGCTGTGGTGGAAGAGTCTGTCGCCTTCGAACGATCGCGACTGGGCGGACGACGTGGCGCAAATGACGCATGGCACCGTCGAGGGCGGCGCCGTGACCCTGCACAACGTGCGCAACTTCGAATGGCGCACCGCCGCCGACTACACGCCACGCTGGGAAACCCGCCGCTACGACCTCGATCGTCTCGTATCGCTCGACATGATCATGTCGTATTGGGCGGGCCATGCGATCGCGCATACGCTCTTGTCGTTCGGCTTCGATGACGGCAGCCAGCGTGGTCTTCTCGGTCGAGATCCGCCGGGAGCGGACCGAAACGTTCTCCGAGATCGGCAGGGTTCTTCAAGGAATTCGAATTGAGCGTGATCGCCGCAGACGAGCGCGACATCGTGCGTCTGCGCACCAACGTCCGCCGCGAAAGGACCTATCTGTACCGCCTGCGGATGGCGCCCGCCGCGATGCGGCCGCTGTTTCTCGCGTACCTCGCGGAGGCGAACAGCCTGGTGGACCGGCCGCGCTTCTACCACACGCTCACCGGCAACTGCACCATTCTCGTGTACAAGATGCTGAGACGCGTCGTCGGCCCGCTGCCGTTGAGCTATCGCCTGTGGCTCTCGGGATACTTGCCCGAATACGTGTATGGCGTCGGCGGCCTGGACATGCGCCATCCCCTCGAGGAGCTCGCGCGTTTGGGCTACATCAGCGAGCGGGGGCTGGCCGCGGACATGAGCGAGACATTCTCGGCCGACATCCGCCGGGGCATCCCCGTCCTCTAGCCGCCCTCGTCCCAGCCGCCCTCGTCCCAGCCGCCCTCGTCCCAGCCGCGCTTGTCCCAGCCGCGTTTCCTAGGCGCGTTGCCCCTCACTGCGGAGGCGTGCGGGCCTTGCGCTGCTCTTCGGCCTTCTTCTTGGCTGCCTCGGCCTCTGCCGCTTTCTTCTTTGCCTCGGCCTCTTTGGCGGCCTCCGCGGCAGCTTCGCTTCCGCTCTGCGGCAGCCTCTTCGCGGCGGCTTCCTTGGCCGCGGCTTCTTCGCGGGTCCGGGCGGCGGACGATTCCGCGGCCTTGCGCTTCGCTTCCTCCGCGGCATTGGCGTCCGCCGCTCGTTTCGCGGCGACGGCTTCGGATTCGGCGTTCTTGTTCATCTCCGTTTCCGCGGTCGCGGCCTTGCGCTTCGCCTCGATCGCTTCCTCTTCGCGCCCAGCGGCGGCTTGGCGCGTCGGCTCGCTCGGCGGCCGTCCCGCCTCGCGGGTGGGCGCGGCCTGCGGCCGGGTCAGCTCGGGCGGTACCACCGCGCGAACCTCCTGCGGCGGGGGCAAGGTCACTTCGTGGCCCGGCACGTACGGCGCGACCGGCTTCGAGGACGCCGGCGCCGGCGCGGGCACCCGCACCACGGGCGCTTGTGCGGCGGCCAGGTGGGCCTGTGCCGGGACGATGGAGTTCACCTCCTGGTGATTCGCCGTCGCGCTGGCCGGCGCGACGATGGTGACGTTGTTGACCACCCGGTTGTTGATCACGGTGTTATTGATCACCGTGTTGTTCACCGTGGTGTTGGTGATGTTCGTGTTGCTGACGTTGACCCGCATGCCCACGTTCACCACCGGCGGCGCGCCGGTCACGACGGCGGGCGGCGTGCCCATCGGAGCGGGAATGATGATCCCGGGCACGGAGCCCGGCGGCGCAGGAATGAACACGCCCTCGGGTCCCCGCGGCGGCGGCCCGGCGAACACGCCCGGCAGCACCGCCGCCAGAACCAGCGCCGCGCCCACTGCCGGCGCAATGAAGGACACGTGCGGTCCGCCCCAGAATCCATTGACGAACACCACGTGATCGCCACGGTGATCGTAGTACGGCGGGATCCAATGATAGTCGGGCTGCGGCGGCGGCAACCAGCGGCCGTGTATCCAGACCCACCGGCCGTACCAGGCCCAGTAGCCTCCGGTCCACGCGTATTGCGGCCCCGGCGGCGGCGGCGGCTCCTCCACCAGCATGGGCGGCGGAGCCCATGCCACCTCGACCGGCGGCGGCTGCGAGGTCGGCGGGTCTTGGTAGACGCTCACCACCGGCTGCGGCGCGGGCGGCGTGTAAGTGGCTTCGGAGCTCTGCGGCGCGTTGTTGTCCGCCGGCGCGGCCTGATCGGAGGCGGGCGGGGCGGGGGCGGTCTGATCGGCGGTCGGCGGGGGTGGCGGCGCCGGCGAGTTACACCCGCAAAGCACCGCAGCGCTCGCAGCTGCAGCCGTCAAAAGTGAGCAGGCGAATTTTATTCTCATATAGTGCCCCGGTCCGCGGTGTTGGATAAACATTTCCTCGATACTACGCAATCCTAGTCGGCCAGTCGCTCCGGCGATAGGGACAATGTGCAGCGCGCGTTGTAGGACTTGATTACGCCTGCTTTTCCGGGGCGGCGGCCGCGAAGGCCGCGAGCTCATGGCACGCGGCGTCGATGGCGACGATGCGCGGATAGGGGCTCAAATCGACGGAGAAGCGCCGCGCATTGAATACCTGCGGCACCAGGCACACATCGGCGAGGGTGGGCGATTCCCCGTGGCAATATCGCCCCCTCGATGCATCGCGTCCCAGCGTTTCCTCGAGGGCCGCGAATCCCGCCTGGATCCAATGCCGATACCAGGCGTCGCGCGTGCCGGGCGTCTGCGCGAGCGGTCCCTCGAGATATTGCAGCACCCGCAGATTGTTCAACGGATGCACGTCGCAGGCGATGAGCTGCGCCATGCTGCGCACCCGCGCGCGGTCCGACGGCGATGCGGGCAGCAAGGGCGGCTGCGGATGGATTTCGTCCAGATATTCGATGATGGCGAGCGACTGAGTGAGCACCTGTCCGTCGTCGAGCTCGAGTGCCGGGACGAAGCCCTGCGGATTCAAATGCAGAAAGTCCTTCTGACGATGCTCGCCGCGCCGCAGCTGCTTGGTCACCAGGGTCGGCTCGATGCCTTTCAGGCACAAGGCGATGCGCACCCGGTACGAGGCGGAGCTCATCGAATATCCATAGAGAATCATGCCGGGCGCCTTTCCTTCCTTATGCCACCTCGAACAATCCGGCCGCGCCCATGCCGCCGCCGATGCACATCGTGACCACCACGTACTTGACGCCGCGTCGCTTGCCCTCGATGAGCGCGTGGCCCGTCAGGCGCGAGCCCGACACGCCGTAAGGATGTCCGACGGCGATCGCGCCGCCGTTGACATTCAGGCGCTCGTTCGGGATGCCGAGGCGGTCGCGGCAATAGATCACTTGAACGGCGAACGCCTCGTTCAATTCCCACAGGCCGATGTCCTCGACCTTCAGCCCCGCTTTGGCCAGGAGCTTCGGTACCGCGAACACCGGCCCGATCCCCATCTCGTCCGGCTCGCAGCCGGCGACTTGGAAGCCGCGGAAAATTCCCAGGGGCGAGAGGCCCTTCTTCTCGGCCCGCTTGGCATCCATGACGATGCACATGGATGCGCCGTCGGAGAATTGGCTGGCGTTGCCCGCCGCAATCACGCCGCCGGGGATCGCAGGCCGGATCTTCGCCGACGCCCTCGTACGTGGTGTCGGGGCGAATGCCCTCGTCGGCGGTCAAGGTGACCTCGGCGGTTCCGATGGTGCCCGCATTCTTGTCCGCCACGGCCATGAGCGTGTTGAAAGGCACGATTTCGGCTTGAAAACGCCCCGCTTCCTGGGCGGCAGCCGCGCGCAGCTGGCTTTGCACGCCGTACTCGTCCTGGGCTTGGCGCGGGATGGCGTAGCGTTTTGCGACCGTCTCGGCGGTCTGCAGCATGCTCCAATACACTTGAGGCTTGTGCTGGACGACCCAGTCCTCCTTGAGCATCCGGGTGTTGGCCTGGTTTTGCACGCACGAAATCGACTCCAGGCCGCCGGCTGCGTATATCTCACCCTCGCCCGTGAGCACCCGTTGCGCCGCCAGCGCGATGGTCTGCAGTCCCGATGAGCAAAAGCGGTTCACCGATACGCCCGCGGTGGTGACCGGGCAGCCGGCGCGAAGGGCCACCTGACGCGCCACGTTCGCGCCCGACGCGCCCTCCAGGAAAGTGGCGCCCACGATCACATCCTCGACTTCGGCCGGGTCGATGCGCGCCCGTTCGATCGCCTGCTCGAGCACGTGGCCGGTGTACGCGACGGGGTGCGACATGTTGAGCGCACCGCGCCATGATTTCGCCAGCGCGGTGCGGGCGGTTGATACGATGACTGCATCGGTCATGATTGCTTTCTCCAGCCGGCAAAGCTGCCGTGCTCGGCTGCCAGTTTTTCCAGGAGCGGGGCGGGACGCCACGCATCGGGTTGATATCCCTTCGCGAATGCGCGCATCGCGCGCAGGATGTTCGGCAGCCCGACCGTATCGGCATAGAACATCGGGCCGCCGCGAAAATCCGGAAATCCATAGCCCGCGATGTAGACCACGTCGATGTCGGAGGCGCGTTGCGCGATGCCCTCCTCCAGGATTCGCGCGCCCTCGTTGATCAGGGCATAGAGCGCGCGCTCGACGATCTCCTCGTCCCCGATCTTGCGGCGCGCGAGGCCGAGCCGGCTCGACTCCTCCAGGATGATCTTCGTCACCACCTCGGAAGGAAGCGCGTTGCGATCGCCGGGCTTGTAGTCGTACCACCCCGCGCCCGTTTTCTGCCCGAACCGCCCGAGCTCGCAGATCCGATCCGGGATTTTCGAGAACGCCCGCTGCGGAAATTCGGCGTATAGACGCTTGCGGATCGCCCAGCCGATGTCGTTGCCCGCAAGATCCGCGACCCGAAACGGCCCCATCGCGAAGCCGAATGCCTCGAGCGCCTTGTCGATTTGCGCAGGCAGTGCGCCCTCATCGAGCAGGAAATCCATCTGCCGGAAATAGGCGTTCAGCATGCGGTTGCCGATGAAGCCGTCGCAGACTCCGGAGACCACGCCGATCTTCTTGATCTGCTTCGCGATGCCGAGGCTCGTTGCCAGCACATCGTCGGCCGTCTTCTTTCCGCGGACGATCTCCAGGAGCTTGGTGACATTGGCGGGGCTGAAGAAGTGCAGCCCCACCACGTCGCCCGGGCGCTGCGTGAAGCCGGCAATCTTGTCGAGATCGAGCGTCGAGGTGTTGGATGCGAGTATCGCGCCCGGCTTGGCCTTGGCGTCGAGCGTCTCGAACACCTGCTTCTTCACCTGCATGTCCTCGAACACCGCCTCGATCACGAGGTCCGCATGCACGATGTCGTCGTAGGAGAGCGTGCCCTGGATGAGACCGAGCCGCTTGTCGAACTCCTTTTGCGTCAAGCGGCCCTTTTTGAGGGTTCCCTCGTAGTTCTTGCGAACGACACCGAGCCCCTTGTCGAGCGCTGCCTGGCTGGTCTCGAGCACCGTGACCGGCAGGCCGGCGTTGGCGAAATTCATGGCGATTCCGCCGCCCATGGTTCCGGCGCCGATGACCGCCACCGAACCGACGGGCCGCTGCGGCGTCCCGGACGGCACGTCGGGAATCTTGGACGCCGCCCGGATCGCGAAAAAGACGTGCCGCAGCGCCTTCGACTCGGTGCTGCTCAGCAATCCGGTGAAAGCGGCGCGCTCGGCCTTCATGCCTTCGTCGAAGGGCTTCAGCACCGCCGCTTCCACCGCGTCGATGCACCTGCCGGGCGCCGGATAATTCTTCGCGAGTGGGGCCACGGCGCCGCGCGCGAAATCGAAGAATGCCTCCGCGTTCGGGAAATGGATGTCGAGGTCGCGCGCCCTCTTCAATGGCAGCCTTGCCTCTACGGCACGCCGCGCGTAGTCCACCGCCGCCGAGACCACGTCCGCCTCGACGACCTGATCGATCAACGCCGTGTTCGCGAGCTCGCCCGCGGCCACCGGTGTGCCGCTGACGATCATGTTCAAGGCGCGCTGCGGGCCGGCGAGACGCGGCAATCGCTGGGTACCCCCGGCGCCGGGCAGAATGCCGAGTTTCACTTCAGGCAAGCCCAACTGCGCCGTCGCGAGAGCCACGCGGTGATGACAGCACATGGCGAGCTCCAGGCCGCCGCCGAGCGCGAGGCCGTTCAAGGCGGCGATGACGGGTTTGGGGAACCCCTCCACCAGCTCGCAGAGGTCGGTGAGATGAGGCGATGCGGTCATCGCCGGCAGGCCGAATTCGCTCACGTCGGCCCCGCCGCAGAAGGTCGCTCCCGCGCCGGTGAGCACCACGGCACTGACCGAGGCGTCGCTCTGGGCGCGCTCCAAGGCGTCGGCGACGCCCTGCCGCACGCCCAAGCCGAGCGCGTTGACGGGCGGGTTATCGAGGGTGATCACGGCGATTGCGCCGCGTAAACTATAGTCGGCAGATGCCATGTGAACTCCTTAGCCAGCTTATAAGTATAATGCGTTGTTGAGCCCGCCTCGCACTCACCTGCTGCTCCTGTCCCTGGCGCTCACCCTGGCGTGGTCGGTGGGCATTCTCGGACGGGGTTACTGGACACCGGACGAGCCGCGCGAAGCCGACATCGCCTGGCGGATGAGCTGGCAGTCCGACAAGGCCGTACCGCTCCTGGCCGGCGAGGCCTTCTGCGAGAAGCCGCCGCTGACGTACTGGGTCGCCGGCGCCGCGATCCGCATGTTCGGCGATGCGGCGTGGGTCGCCCGTCTTCCCAATCTACTGTACGCGCTGATCACCGCGCTCAGCGTCGGGTTGTTGGCGCGCCGGTCCATGGGACCGCTCGCGGCCTGGGCCGCGGCGGCCGCAATCTCCACCTTCCTGCTCTCCTACCAGGCCGTCATCTGGCTCGCCACCGATGCGCCGCTGCTCGCGGCGGTATCCGTCGCCTTGCTGGGCGCCTATCGGGGATTCTACGCGGAGGGCGGGAGCGATCGGCTGCGCGGCTACACGCTGATGCATGCCGCGTTGGGGCTCGGCTTCCTGAGCAAGAGCGCTGCGGCCTGGATGGTGCCCGTGCTCACGCTCGCCACGCTGACCCTGTGGGAGAGGCGCTGGCGCGAGCTTCTGCGCTGGGAACTTTATGCCGGATTGGCGCTTCAAGCGGCGCTGATTCTCGGCTGGGTGTGGTTCGTGTACCGGGGAGAAGACGGGCTCGAGCACCTGAAGGTTTTCTTCTGGAACAATCTGGCGGGGCGCTTTGCGCACGTCGACGCGCCCCAGGAATTGCAATATGCAGCCGGACATCGCAACAGTCCCGGCAAGTATCTGCTGGAGCTTCCCACCTATCTCTGGCCCTGGACTTTCCTCGTCGCGGCGGCGGCGCGGCGCGCATGGCTCGAGCGGCACGCACCGGCGCTTGTCACCCGCCCTCTGCGCTTCGCGGTGGCATGCATCGTTCCGACGTTGATCCTGCTTTCCGTGGCCGCGACGGCGCGCAATGTCTACCTCGCACCCGCGATGCCCGGATTCGCGCTTCTCGTCGGCTGGTGGGTGGCGAGGAGCATTCGCGAGCACGACGCATGGGACGTTCGCGCCGTGCGCGTCACGGCCGTGCTCGTGCTCCTCGCGGCACTGGGGTTCGGCATCGCGCTCGTGGTCCTGGGCGTCGACGTCTCGGGCGCCGCGTCCCGCGCGGCGCTCGCCGTATTCGGGGTTACGGGAGCGCTTGGAGTGATCGCGGCCGTGGCGCTCGCGCTCGCGGCGGAGGCGGGGGCACGCCGCGGACAGATGCGGCGGGGTCCGTATTCATTGGCGCTCGCCTACTGCCTGTTGCTCGCGCTGCCCGCCTCGGCGGTCTACCGCGTCGTCGATGGCTGGCAGGACCTGCCGGCCATCGGACGCGCCATCGGTACCGACAGCGCCGGGGAATCGCTGATTTTGGCGGCGCCGGACGAGACCACGCGGGCCTTCATCGACATGTACGCTCGAACCGACGTTGAACTGATCGGATCGCCCATGGATGAGCGTGCGATCGTCCGGTTGAAGGAGTTGACCGCGGCCCGCCCCCATGCGTTCGTGGTTGCGCAATGGCCGGGCCGGGAGACGACGCCCACCGTGCAGCGCCTCGCGCATGCGCTCGGCATCAAGATCGATTCGTCCCCGAGAGACCGTGCCGAGCCGGCGTGGGCCGCGGCGGCGGGTCTTGCGCTCGTGCATCTCTATGCGCTGCCGAATGGGCGGCGCTACGCATTGCTTCAGCGCGCGGAATGAGCGGCGGCTCGGAATAACTCCACGTATTTCGTGACCTGCAGGCCCCAGGAAAAATCCTCCCGCATCCCGTTCCGCATCAGCCGATGCCAACTTTCCGGGCTCTCGAGCCAGTCGAGCGTGGTGTGGAGCGCCCATTCGACTGCCGGCGCATCGTAATCATTGAATACGCATCCGGTGCCTTCGCCGGTCGACGGATCGAAATGCCGCACCGAATCGGCAAGGCCGCCGGTGCGGCGCACGATCGGCACCGTCCCGTAACGCAAGCTGTACATTTGATTGAGGCCGCAAGGCTCGTACTGCGAGGGCATCAGCAACATATCGCTTCCCGCCTCCACCAGGTGCGCCAGCCGCTCGTCGTGGCCCGAGTGGAAGGCAACCCGCTGCGGGTGCAGCTTGGCCAGCGAGTCGAAGAACGCCGCATATCGCTCGTCCCCGCTGCCGAGCACGACGAGGCCGAAATCGCGCGCCTGCAACGCCCTCGGCAGCGCCTCGATGAGCAGATCGATGCCTTTTTGGGAAGCCAGGCGGGTCACCATGCCGATCAACGGACTGTCGGGTGATCGGTCGAGGCGGCTCGTCGCCAACAGCTCGAGCTTGTTGGCGCGCTTGCCCTCCAGATGCTCCATCGAGAAATGCGCCTTGAGGTACCGATCGTGCCGCGGATCCCATTCCCGATAATCGACGCCGTTCAAGATGCCCACGACGGGATTCGGCCGCGAACGGAGCGTCTCCTCCATGCCCATCCCGAGCGATGTCTCGGTGATCTCGCGCGCGTACGTGGGACTCACGGTGGTCACCGTATGGGCGAATTTTATCCCGGTTTTCAACGAGTTGATGAAGCCAGCCTGGAGATCCGCGGCATCCAGTTGCGCCTCCGCCCCATGCAGCCCCAGATCGCCGATGAAGTCGCGCGGAATGATGCCCTGATATCCGATGTTGTGGATGGTGAGCACGGACTTCGAGTTGGCAAAGAGCGGCACGGGCGCATACACCGTCTTCAGGAACAGCGGCAAAAAGCCGGTGTGCCAGTCATGGCAATGAAATATATCTGGGGCGAAGCCGCGCCGCAGGCAGCTCTCGACCACGGCTCGGGTGAACAGCAGGAATCGGCGGTGCTCGTCGGGATCCGTGGTGTAAATCGACGGCCGGTCGAAGAGGTCCGGACAGTCGATGAAATACACCGGGATATTCGTCGTGGGCAGGCTCGTGGTGCGCACCGAGAACGAGTACACCCGCTTGCCGACGGTCAGCCCGACGTTCTGAAGCCCCAGAACCGGCTGCGAGCCCGGGGTGCCACGGCGAACGGACGCATACAGGGGCATGAAGGCTCGAATTTCATGACCGAGATGCGCCAGCTCCCGTATCAATGAGCCGACGACATCCGATAAGCCGCCGGTTTTCGCAAACGGCATGATTTCCGAGCTGAGGATGCAGATCTTGAGCGGCGTCATGGCGCCAGTTTAACAAACGCGAAATTTCTACAAACGCGAATCGCCTCTCCAATCAAGTGGTAAATACCTAATGCGGGGACTGCGCGAGTGTGGCAGGCTCTGGAGTGAGCAGAAAGCTGCCTCGACGACGCCAGGATGGGTATGCAACACGCCGCCAGAACGAACACCGGACGCTACGTCAGTCGGTTGACGAGCGGCACCCTCGCGGTGGTCATGGCGGGCGGGCGCGGCGAAAGACTCGGGGCGCTGACCTTGCATCGCTGCAAGCCCGCGACGCCGTTCGGCGGCAAGTTCCGCATCATCGACTTCGTGCTCTCCAATTGCGTGAATTCCGGCATCCGCCAGATCGCCGTGCTTACCCAGTACAAGGCGCAGCCGCTGATACAACACATCCAGCGCGGCTGGAGTTATTTGCGCGGCGAGCTGGGCGAATTCGTGGAGTTGATCCCCGCCCAGCAGCAGATCGGCGAGCACTGGTATCGCGGCACCGCTGATTCCGTCTATCAGAATCTGGAATACATCCGCTCGCACAATCCGACCCATGTGCTGATCCTCGCCGGAGATCACATCTACAAGATGGATTACGGCCCGATGATCGCCTATCACGAGCAATGCGAGGCCGACATCACGGTCGGCGTGGTCGACGTGCCGCTGGACCGCGCTAACGAGTTCGGCATCATGACCACGGACGACACCAACCGGATGACCAAGTTCGCGGAGAAGCCGCAGAACCCCGACCCGATCATCGGCGTGGAGAACATGGCACGCGCCTCCATGGGCATCTACGTGATCGCGCTCGACCGGCTGGAGAAGCTGCTGGCCGACAACGCCGCGGATCCCAAGACCAACCATGATTTCGGCCGCAACATCATTCCACCGGCGATCGGCCGGATGCGCGTATTCGCCTATCCCTTCCACGACGTGGAGACCCGGGCGCAGAACTATTGGCGCGACGTGGGCAACGTCGACGCCCTGTACGAAGCGAACATGGAGCTCGTCGCGCTCAATCCCGAGCTCAACATCTACGACAACCAGTGGCCGATCTGGACCTACCAGTCGCAGCATCCGCCGGCGAAGTTCGTGCTCGATGAGGAGGGCCGGCGCGGCATGGCCATCAACTCCATGGTCGCTGGCGGCTGCATCATCTCGGGTGCCTGCGTGCGGCAATCGCTCCTGTCGAGCGACGTGCGCATCGAGGAGCAAAGCGCCATCGACAGCTCGGTGCTGTTGCCCAGCGTGGCGGTCGGGCGCCGCTGCAAGATCAAGCACTGCATCCTCGACGAGGACTGCGTGGTCCCCGACGGTCTGCAGATCGGATACGACCCGGTGCTCGATCAGAAGCGCTTCTTCGTGACGAATCACGGCGTGGTGCTGGTCACGAAGGACATGCTGCGCTCGCTGCGCTAATCCGCGGTCTCACGAAGTCCGAGCGATGCCCATGCGTCGGTCACTTGAGTGACCGGGATGCCGAGCATGCTCGGTTCGCCGTCCACCTGTCCCGTCAGCACCCGCACGTCGGCTCCGGCCACTCCCCACGGGCGATAAAGCGCAGGCGATGCCTTTCCGAAAAGCACGACCTGGGGACAGCCGACCGCCGCGGCCGCGTGGGCGGGTCCGGAATCGACCGTCACGAGTCCTTGGGCGCGCTCGAGCAGAGCGATCAGCCGGGGAATTGGCAGATCGCCCGCGGCATTGACCAGCCCCTCGCTGCGGGCGGCCGCGATCAACTCCCGGTTCAGATCCTGTTCGGGACCGGTGCCGAGCAGGACCACGCGGTGCGCGGGATGGCGCGCGCGCAGAAAGCGGATCACGGCCGCCCATCGCTCGCTGGGCCAATACTTGTGATTCGCCGCCAGACGGCGCAGACCGCGGCGCATGGTCCGCTTGTTTCCCGCCTGCACGAGCAGCAGCGGAGCCGCTCCGATCCCGCGGGCGCGAAGCCAAACGTCGAGGTCGCCGCGCTGGGCATCTCCCACCACGAGATGGCAGCCGGGGGCACCCCGGCTGCGTCCCCGGGCAGGAGCGACGCAGCCACCGTGGCCGGCATTACCGCCGCGAGCCGCCGCCATTGCTCGACCGCGTGCTCGCCGGGATGCCGGGGATGATCTTTCACGTCGACGATGTATTCACGCGGAATTTCCAAGCGCCGGAGCATCGGCTCGACCGCGTCGTTGCCGTCGCACAGCCAGGTAGGTCCGGGCCGACGCCCCCGCAGCCGGCGAACCACGCTGCGCTGATCCGGCGCCAGCCAATAGGGAGTGCGACGGCTGCGCACCGAGAATACCTCGCCCACACCCGGTTGGCCCGACAGCAACGGCTGGCTCCACGGTCCCGACGTGAGCACATCGATGGGCCGGCCGAAGCGGGCATGCAGCGGCCGGATCAGCGCCGTCAGGAGCACCATGTCGCCGAAAGCCCCGCAACGAACGATGAGCGGGCGCCCGATATGGTTCGCGCCGGCGAGCGCCGGGCTCAAGTGGGAATGTTCCGCGATGTTCAGAACCTCATCCGGCCGCTGCGAGGCTCGCGAGTATAATTGATCGTCATGGGCCCTTCATTGCGCGACGAGGCGCGTCGTGTCTGGACGACGTTGCCGAAGACGACGCCCGAGGCGCCGGCGCTCGCGCGGTTTCTTGCCGACTGGCCGGCCTCTGCGTCGCAGCCCTCCCGGGAACAGATCGGCTCGCGCGCCGCGTTGCATCCACCCGGGTTGCAGCCGCCCGCGCAGCAGTCATTCCCGGTGCTTCGTTGGCTGCCGCGGCTCGCGGTGCACGCCGGCCGGTTCGGGGCCGCCTTACTCGAGACGCTGGGTGCGGCGGCCGGATCGCTCGATTGGCGGCAAACCTATACGGCGGACGAGGTGGGGGAGGAGTTCTTGCGCAATTACGCCTGGGCGGAGCTCTCCCGGCCCGGCTCCGGAACCGGCCCCGCACAAATCTCCTGCGGGGTGCTAGTGCTCGGACCGAACACGTTCTATCCTCCCCATCGCCATGAAGCCGAAGAGATCTACCTGCCGCTGGCGGGGATGGCCGAGTGGCTCAAGGGCGATGGCGTGTGGCGGCACCGCCGGCCCGGAACGTTGATCCATCACTCGAGCGAGGAAACACACGCAATGCGCACCGGCGAGCAGCCCTTGTTGGCGATGTATTTGTGGCGGAGCGCGGATCTCGGTCAAAGCGCCCGCTTGGATCCGCGGAGCGCGGAATGACGTTCTCCGGCTCCCTCTCGGCGCACGGCTCCCTCTCGGCGCACGGCTCCCGCTCGACGCGGCGCGTTGCCATCGTCGCCCCGCTTTGCGCCTTCGCGATCGCCGCATGCGCGAGCCACCGGCCCGTTCCGCCCGCCGATGTGCCGGCGTCGCTGCAAGTCGCCAAGGGTCAGACGCTCACCGCCGTCCTGCATGGCACGGGCGTGCAGATTTATGAGTGCCGGGCGAGTGCGCAGGATCCAAAGCGATTCGCCTGGGTATACCAATCTCCCGCCGCCGAACTATCCGATCGTTCGGGCAAGGATGTGGGCCGGCATTACGCCGGCCCGACCTGGGAGGGGTCCGACGGCAGCAAGGTCGTGGGCGATGTCCTGACACGGGACAACGGGCCCAATCCCCAAGCCATCCAGTGGCTCCTGCTGCGTGCGAAATCCAATACAGGCAAGGGAATCTTCGGCAAGACGCAATTCATCCAGCGCCTGCACACCATCGGTGGCGTGGCGCCCACCGACAACTGCGATGCCTCCCGTGCCGGGCAGCGCACCCGGGTCGCGTACTCGGCGGACTATTACTTCTACGCGGGACGGCGCTGAGCTCGCGGGGATCGGCCGGTTCGATGCCCGCCGATCCCTCTCAGACCGGTTTCACCAGGTAGCGAACGACCTTTTCCCCGCCGAACAGGGCCGCCCGGCCGACCTCGGCAAAACCGAGCGCTTCATGGAAGGCGTCCGAGATGGGATTCGGCGGTTCGACGTTCACTTCGCAGCCCACGATCCCGTGGCCCGCCTGGGCGGCCGCGGCGAACACTTCATCGTACAGGCCCCGGGCCATGCCGAGCCCGCGCTTATGGGCCGCGACGATCACGCGATCGACGTACACGAAGCGCTTGTAGCGAGACTTGAACCACTGGAAATTCGGGCTCGCAGAGATGGCGTCCTGATCGAATGCGATGAGAAACGCATCGCGCCCCGCGTTGCGGAGTCCCACGTGGAATCCTTGGGCGATGAGCGCGTGCAGCTGTGCGCCATCGAGCTCCGAGGTCTCTTCCCGGTGCTCGTTGTTGAGCGCCAGCATGGCGCCTTCGTCGATGGTCTCCTGATTCATTGCCTCAGCGCCCGATTCCGCCGTCGACCGGCCGACGATGATAGGATGCATCCGAGGTCCTGTCAGCCGGGGGAGATTACGCCATGAACTCGCCGCTTCGAAGGGCATCGCCCGCCTCCGCCGGTCTTCTTGGCATCGCGCTCATCTTGTCGGCGATCGCGGTATTTCCAGTCGGGATCTCGTTTGCCGCCGATTTGAGCTCGCCCCTCGGCGAGTGGAAGACTTTCGACGACAAGACCGGCAAGGCGCGGGCCATCGTGCGTATCTATGAGCAGGACGGCAAGCTGTTCGGAAAAATCGAGCGCAGCATGACACCGGGCGCCGAAAGCAGGGTTTGCGCGGTGTGCACCGACGAGCGCAAGGACCAGCCCATGCTCGGTCTGCTCATCATCCGCAACATGAAGCGGACCGACGATGGCTACGCCGGCGGTGACATACTCGATCCGGACAACGGCTCGGTGTACCGGTGCAAATTCCATCTGGACGAGGGCGGCGCCAAGCTGGTGGTCCGAGGCTACATCGGAATTTCGCTGCTGGGGCGGACTCAGATTTGGGAGCGGCAGGGCCCACCGTGAGGGTTGCCGTGAGCTTGCCGTGATGTCCACCGAGAGGCTTGCCGTGGCCGCACGGCATCGGGCGCTCATGAGCGGCTCCGCTCGGTTATGATGGGCCGATGTCCATTCTCAAAGTCGTCATTCTAGCCATCGTTCAGGGCCTCGCGGAGCTTCTGCCCGTATCGAGTTCCGCGCACGTCGTGGTCGCCGAGAAGCTGCTCGGGCTCGACCCTTCCTCTCCGCCCATGACCCTGCTGCTGGTGATGCTGCACACCGGCACCATGTTCGCGGTCATCGCCTATTTCTGGCGCCAATGGCGCGGCACTTACTTCAAGAGCGTCGCCGCGTTCAAGTCCATCGCCGGGCGCATCGTGCTCGCAACCATCGTCACGGGAATCGTCGGCGAGGTCATCGTCAAGATTCTGGAGAAGACGGCGCTCAAGGATGTACCGCACTCCGAGGTCGAGGATCTTTTCGGACATCTCGAATTCATCGCCCCGGCTCTCGCGGCGGCCGGACTGTTGATTCTGGCCGCCGGGCTTCGCGAGCGGCGGTCGGCGCCTGTCGCCATCGCTCCCGGCGCGGATGAGCTCAGCTTGAAGCATGCCGGCATCATCGGATTCGTTCAGGGGTTGTGCCTGCCCTTCAGAGGCTTCTCGCGCTCGGGGGCCACCATTTCCAGCGGCATGCTTTTGGGCGTACCCAAGCCGCTGGCGGAACGCTTCAGCTTTGCCCTGGCGGTGGTGCTGACCCCGCCGGTCGTCGTGCGCGAGGTGCTGCGGCTCCGGCACGCACCGGATCTGCATGCGGGAGAGCTTTCATCGGTGGCGCTGCTCTGTGTGCTCGGCGCCTTTCTCGCGTTCCTCGCGGGCCTGGTCGCATTGAAATGGCTCAGCCGGTGGCTCGAGAGCGGACGGTGGTATCTGTTCGGATGCTATTGCCTGCTCGCGTCCGTCGCCGTGACGCTGTTGCATCGCGCCGGCTACTAGCACTAGTCGGCGCCCCGCACCTGCAAATACAGGCGCAGGAATTCCTGCGCCGCCTTGTGCACGTTATCGCGCCAGTGATCGGCGGCAGCGTGATCCGCGCCGTCCGTGACGTACTTGACGCACGCGAATGACGCGCCCTCCAGCCAGCACACCTTGGCGAGCGCGTAAGCTTCCATGTCCACCACGCCGCATTCGACGGCGCACTCGCTCGTCGCGAACGAATCGCCGCTACCGCACACGGCGCTCGGCAGGTCATCGAAGCGGCGCTCGAATGCCAGAACCGGTGGCGCGTCGTCGAACGGGGTGACTCCGAGGGCAAATCCGAGTCCGCTCACGTCCATGTCACGCTGAACGAACTCATGGCAGGAAACGAGCGCTCCCGTCGCGTGGGTCCGGCTGCCCGCCGACCCGAAATTCAGGACCGACGGCAGACGGTGTCCCGCATGAACGTATCGCCGCAACTCGCGCGTGAGGGCGACCGCCGCATTGACCTTGCCGACGCCGCAATAGAGCACCGGGATTCGCGCCGCCTCGAACACGCCGTCCGATTCGGCCGCGAGGGCCATCACGATGAGGGTCTGGGGCAGTTCCGGCATGCGGTCAATAATGGATCACGGCGCGCAGCGGCATCCCGCGCCAGCGGTAGTCGGCGATGATGTGCAGATCGATCAGCGCGCCGAGCGACGTGACCTCGTACCCCGCCTTGAGGCAGAGTTCCGCGGCGGCTGTCAGCGTGCCGCCCGTGGCCAGGACATCGTCGACCAGCAACAGCCGCCCGCCTCCCCGCTGCATCTCCAGAACGCCCGATCCATATTCGAGATCGTAAGCCACGTCGACCACGGGCGGCGGAAGCTTGCCCTTCTTGCGGATCAGCACGAAGCCCTTTCCGCGCTTCAAGGCGAGCGCCGCCCCGAGGATGAATCCGCGTGACTCGATGCCGGCGATCGCATCGACGTTCCGCCACTCTTGTTCCGTGAACAAGGCATCGAGCGCCTGCATGGTGTCGGCGAAATGCGTGTGCAGGAGCGGCGCGATATCCCGGAACAGGATGCCCCGCCTCGGAAAATCCGCTACGTCGACGACGGCATCGCGCAGATCCGCCGCGGACAGCCGGGTCATGGGGATGCCTCCGCCATGCCACCCTTCGCTTTTGTTGCGGACGAGGTATGGGCGGCCGCGACGCTCAGCAACGCTGAGCACAGCACGAGGCCGGCGTCGAATTTCATGGACGGTCTCCAGGATGCCGCGGCGTACCGCGACTAATCCGTAAGCATGCCGTGAAATCGCCAAACTTTCACCGTCGACGAGTGTTTCCGGTACGATTCCTTCATGCCGAGCCCTCGCTCGAACCTCCTCGCACGGGCTTTGCTCGGGCTGCTATCCATCGGTGCCTGCGCGAGCGCTGCGAGTGACCCGCCCGCCGCGCCGCGGGCCGCGCAGCCCGCCTCCGAGCCTGCCCCGCCCCCAGAGCCGTCGTCGACGGCGGCGGCGCCCATGAGCGGCACCCAGGTGATCGACATGCTCGATCAGACGGTCGACTGGTACCGCACCCTGGCCACACAACAGCAGTTTTCGACCGAGCCGAGCGATCTGTTGATCCTGAACGAGAATAGGCAGATTGCCGCGCAGGTGACCGCGCTTGCATTCGACGTGGCGCGGGCCGGCGCCGCGCTCATCCCCCCGGATGCCTCGGCCGCGCCTCAACCCGATGCGGCCGCCGGCGCCTCCTCGCAGAACCTGGCACAACTGCAGG
Organism: uncultured Gammaproteobacteria bacterium; assembly: GCA_963730565.1. Taxonomy (GTDB): domain Bacteria; phylum Pseudomonadota; class Gammaproteobacteria; order Steroidobacterales; family Steroidobacteraceae; genus Bog-1198. The sequence goes on along the minus strand of CAVSSU010000038.1, from coordinate 76,349 downwards.
CGAAGATCGATGCACAGCTGGCGTCGGTGCAGGGCGAGATCGATGCCTCCCGCAAGAAGCTTGCCGCCGCGCCCGCAAAGGCCAAGCAGCAGATCGAAGCGAAAATCACAGAGCTCCAGGGGGAGATGGATCTCCTCAACACCAAGAAGGGCATCATCGCGAGCATGGCGGGGGTGGTGAACGGCGGCGGATCGGACGGCACCGCGACGGGCGCGCTGCGCGCGCAGATCGACGCAATGGCCACCGCACTGCCGTCGACTTCTGAATCCTCCACACCGGCCGCCGCCGCGGGCAACTCCACCGCCTCCTCCTCCGCTCATGCGCCGGCCGCCGGCACGAACGTGCAGGTCGCCGCAGCCTCGAGCGCCGAAGGGTCGCGCTTCGGGATCTGGGACGTTGCCGCAAACGTTTTCAAGCTGTCGGAAAAGATGAGCGGCATCGACGCCGTCGACCGCAGTACCGCGGCGCTGCAGGACACCTACGCGCAGCTTCGCGCGAAGCTCGTCGCACAGATGCGCGCCATGTCGGCCCAGGGCGATGCGCTCATGGCGCAGGCCGGCGCGGCGGACGCGGGCGTGCTCGCCGGTTTGCGCACCCAGCTGGACGCACTCGCGGGTCAATTCAAGCAAGCCTCCTCGATCCTCATTCCGCTCAGCCGGCAGACCACGCTGCTGAATCAATACCGGCACAATCTGAAGAACTGGCACGACGCGGTGAAGGCCCAGTCGCGGGATGCGTTTCGGGCACTCGGGGTCCGGCTCGGCATCCTGCTGCTCATCCTCGCCGTGGTGTTCGCGCTGGCGGAGGCGTGGCATCGCGCGGTGCTCAAGTACGTGCAGGACGCGCGGCGGCGTTATCAGCTCCTGCTGCTCAGGAAAATCGCGTTATGGTCGTTGGTGGTGCTGATCATCGGATTCACGTTCGCGAGCGAGCTGAGCTCGATCGTGACCTTCGCCGGACTCATCACGGCCGGCCTCGCCGTGGCGATGCAGAGCGTGCTCGTATCCATCGTCGGATACTTCTTCTTGATCGGAAAGTACGGCCTGCGGGTCGGCGATCGGGTGCAGATCGGCGAGGTCAACGGCGAAATCATCGAGCTCGGCATGGTGCGCATGTACCTGATGGAGTTCGCGGGACAGAATTCGGCGAGCCCCACGGGACGGGTGGCGGCCTTTCCCAACTCCGTGGTGTTCCAGGTTTCCGCGGGGCTGTTCAAGCAGATTCCCGGTGTCAATTTCGCGTGGCATGACATAACGCTGAGCGTGCCGGCCGGCGTCGACTACTCCGCGGTCAAGGAAAAGCTGCTTGCCGCCGCCACCGAGGCTCTCGCTGACTTCCGCGACGAGATCCAGCGCCAAACCCAGGAGCTGCGCAGGACCACCTTGTCGAGCGCCGGCGGCGATGCGCTTCCGACGGTGCAATTGAGCTATTCCTTGAAGGGCGTGGACGCGCACGTGCGCTATCCGGTCCATCTGCCCCATGCCGCCGAAATCGATGAACGGATGTCCAAAGCCCTGCTGCAAGTGGTTTCCGGACTGACTCCCAACGCTTCGCCCGGCGCCCCGGCGGTCGATCAATCGGGGGTGGTCGCAGGCCGACGATGATATCCTTGGCCGCTTTACGACCTTGGCGGCGGATTGAGGGTAGCGAGTCTCGAATGATTCTGGTCATCGACGTGGGCAATACACGCCTGAAATGGGCGTGGCTGACGAGCACGGGCCTGTCCGACCAGCAGGCCGTGGTTCACCGCGACGCCAAGCCGGGAATCTGGACGGCCGCGTTGTTCGACTCCGGCCAGACACCCAAGCGAGTGTTGATATCCAACGTCGCCGGACCCGTCATGGCAAAGACATTGGCCAAGATGACCAAGAAGGCCTTCAAGGTGACGGCTGAATTCGTCACCGCCGCGCCGGAGTTCGACGGACTGGTGAACGGCTATCTCGATCCGAATCTGTTGGGCGCGGATCGATGGCTCGCCTTGGTGGGAGCCTGGACCAAGACTCGTTCTGCGCTCTGCGTGGTCGATGCGGGCACCGCGGTCAAGGTCGACAGCATCGATGCATCGGGTCACCACTTGGGCGGCCTGATCGTCCCCGGCATCCACATGATGCGCGAGGCCCTCATGAGCAAGACCAGCGACATTGCGAAGGCGGCGGAGCACAGCACCCCTTCATTGGCCGGCGTACTGGCCAACAATACCGTCGGTGCGGTGTCGCGCGGCGCGGTATTCGCCCTGGCGGGAATGGCTGACCGCGCCGCCGAGGTCATCGAGCAGAGCACGGGCGTGAAGCCCAAGCTGTTCATCACGGGCGGGGATGCCGGCATGATCACGGGCACCATGCGCTCGCGCGGTGAAATCGTCCCCGATCTCGTGCTTCAAGGGCTCGCTGTGATTGCCGCGCGGCCCCACTGACGACGTCTGCTCGAGTGCTTCGCCCCGGCTCTCAAAATCTCATCACCGATGTCCCGGGTCTGTCCGTGGGCCACGCCACCGACGAGGCCGCCCGAACCGGCGTGACGGCCGTGCTCTGCGCGGCGGATTGGCCGGCCGGCGTCGATGTCCGTGGCGGCGCCCCGGGCTTGCGCGAGACTGAGACCCTCGCTCCCGAGAACCTGGTGGGCCGCGCACACGCCGTGGTGTTGTCGGGCGGCTCGGTATTCGGGCTCGCCGCAGCCGATGGCGTCACCTCCGTGCTGTCGGGCCGCGATATCGGACTGCGCCTCAAGCAGGACTCGCTCGCCATCCCCATCGTTCCCTGCGCTGTGTTGCATGATCTTGGGAACGGCGGCGACAAGCGCTGGGGCGCCACGCCGCCGTATCGCCATCTCGGCATTCGAGCCGTGGAAGAGGCTGGCGCCCATTTCGCGCTCGGCTCGATCGGCGCCGGCTGCGGTGCGATGGCGGGGCTCATCAAGGGCGGCTTGGGCTCCGCATCCCTTGCTCTGGGCGGCGGCATCATCGTCGGCGCGCTCGTCGCGGTGAACCCGGTCGGCTCGGCAGTCATGCCGGATGGAAAGACCTATTGGGCTTGGGCGTTCGAGATCGATGGGGAATTTGGAGGTTCGGCGCCGCCCGCGGCCGGAATGGACTTGAGCGATCCGGCGCCCGCGGAGTCCCGCCTCCAGGCATTGGGACGATTGCAGGCCGGGGCCAACACGACCCTCGGTGTCGTTGCCTGCAACGCGGACCTGTCCACCGCGGAATGCAAGCGAGTCGCCATGATGGCCCACGACGGCATCGCTCGGGCGATCCGGCCCGCGCACACCCCGTTCGACGGCGATACGGTGTTCGCCCTGGCGAGCGGCGGCCTCGAGCTCACGCGCGACTCATTGCGCGCCGCGCAGGTGGCCCGCATCGGATCGGCGGCGGCCGACTGCCTGAGCCGCGCCATCGCGCGCGCCGTCCATCACGCCCGGCTGCCTCAACGTCCCGCACCGGTGTAATCGACCCGCCAAATGGAGTTCGATCCGTCGTCCGTCACCAGAAGCGACCCGTCGGGCGCAGCCGCGACGCCGACCGGACGCCCCCAGACCCGTCCATCGGGCAGAGCGAACCCGGTGAGAAAGTCCTCGTATTCGCCGCTCGCCTCGGCGGTGTGATGCCGGGGAATGCGGATCACTTCGTATCCCGCGCGGGTCGCCTTGTTCCAGGAACCGTGCTCGGTTGCGAACAGATCCCCGCGGTATTCTTCGGGAAAGCGCGCATCCTCGTAGAAGGTGATCTGGAGCGATGCGTTGTGGGGCTGCAATATCACGTCGGGCGTGATCACCTGATCCTTGAGCTCCGGGTGCTTGCCCGCGTGGCGCGGATCCTGGTGGGGACCCATGTACCACCAGGGCCAGCCGTAAAAGCCGCCCTCGCGCACCGAGGTGATGTAATCGGGCACCAAGTTGTCGCCCAATCCATCACGCTCGTTCACCGTCGTCCAGAGCTTGCCGTTCGCCGGATCGATCGCGATACCCGAGGGATTGCGGATCCCTGAAGCGTAGATGCGCAGGTGCGAGCCGTCGGGGTCGAAAGCCAGGATGTCGGCGCGATGCCGCTCCGCCGGCGTGGTGTCCGGATCGTCGACGTTCGAGCCCGATCCCACGGCGACGAACATCGTGCGGCTGTCGAGCGAGAATGCGACGTTGCGGGTCCAATGCCCCTTGCCGCTCGGCAAGTCGACGACGTGCTCCGCCGGACCCTTCGCCTCGAGTTCCCCGACCTGGTAGGGAACGCGCACCACGGCGTCGGTATCGCCGATGTAGATCCACTGCGGATGCGCTCCGCGCGGATAAAAGGCGATCCCATAAGGCCGGTTCAGGTGCGTGACGAACACCGAGGTGAGCTTCGGCCTGCCGTCCGCGCTCATGCCCCGATAGACGCGGAGTTGTCCGGCTCCCGTCTCGGCCAGGAACATGTCGCCGTTCGGCGCGACCCGTATCACGCGCGGCTCGCTCAAGTTCTCGGCGAAAAGATTCACCTTGAAGCCCGCCGGCGCCTGGGGCAACACGCCGGAAGGGCGCCGCACGAGGTTCGCCTGATTGGCCGCCGAGCTCGTGGCGTAGGGTTCGGGCAGATCGCTCAGCGTGATCTTGCGGACGTTGCCGGGCGACTCGTAACGAAAGTCGGTGAACGGAGGCTTCGGCGGCGCGGCGGCGGATTCGGGAGTTGACGTTGCCAGGAGAGGAGCGCCGGCCGCCCCGAACAGGAACAGCATGCGTCCCAGCGCCGCTCGGATGAGCGAAATTGGCGAGGGCGCACCGCGGGTGTGAAGCACTGGGGATCTCCGTTGCTGAAGAGATCTGGGACTCGGCGGTGGCGCCGGGGTTCAGTCGATGTGGGCGACAGGAGCGGCGGCGCCAGGAGACGTGGCCGCGCTCGGCGGCGCCGGCTCGTCCGGATTCTCCGCCTCCAGTCCGACGGTTGCGATCACACCATCGGCCTTCTGCAGCACCTCGCGCGCATAGTCCCAATGGATCGCCACGGTGGTATCCCCGACCGCTTTCTGGAGAAGGTCGGAGAACTGATCGACATCGGGCTCGAAGCTCTGCCCTTCGGCATCCACGGGAGGATGAGCCTCGAGCAACAACTCGCCGTCCACCCAGGCCACCTTGATCGGCTCGTTGATGAGCCGAACCGGCGTGCCCACCGGCACCAGCGGAAACAGCGCTTGGACATCGTCGGGATACATGCGGATGCAGCCGTGCGTCACGGGCATCCCGACGGCCTTCGGATTGTTGGTTCCGTGGATCAGATACGTGCCGTTGCCCGCGGCGAGGCGCATTGCATATGCCCCGAGCGGATTGTCGGGGCCCGGGGGCACGCTCGCGGGCAGCGGGTCGCCATTGGCGGCGTGCTCTTTGCGGACCGATTCCGGCGGGTACCAGGTCGGATCCTTTTGTTTGCCGATCACATGCGTCAACCCGAGCGGCGTGCGCCAATCCATCTTGCCGATGCTCACCGGATAAGTGATGACCGCTTGCGGCTCGCCGCGCTTGGGCTTTGGATAATAATAGAGCCGATGTTCGGGCAGGTTCACGACGATGCCCTCGCGCGGACCCGGCGGCAAGATGTGCCGGCCGGGAATGATCACCTGCTTGCCCGCGCCGGGAACCCAGGGGTCTATGCCGGGATTCACCCGGATGATCTCCTCCGAGCCGAGGCTGTATTTCGCCGCCAGATCGTACAGCGTGTCTTCGTAAACGGTGGTGACCTTTTGGTCCTCGCCGAAAACTGCATCGTCCTTGTTCTTGAGCGTGTACACGGTGGCATCGGCGGGCGGTATTGCGCCGAGCGTGAGCAAAACGATCAGCGCATAAGAATAAGATGCAAGGGGTGGGAGATTGCGGCGGGTTGGAGCGTCGTTCATGACATTAGCCTAGCATGAGCCGGCGCGCCCGCGAGGCAGCGGTGACCTCAAACCCGCAGCGCAATCAGGTCGACATTTTCCCGAACGAATGCGGCCCATCCCCCCGCATCCCCCCGCTCGGCGATACGTCGATCGATGAGTCTCATGTAAGCCGCGGTCATGACGTTATCGTAACGATGAGCCTGTCCCAGATGGGCGACGTACCGTTGCAGCGAGCACCGCATGTTGTCGAGCGCCGCATCGAACTCAGCCTTTCTCAAATACAGATAGGCGGCGCGCACGTGCGCTCGATGTCCGAATTCACCGGCGGGCAGCTCGCAGCTCTCCAGCGCCTGCAAGAATTCCTCGTCACTCATGGTACCAATGTACCATAATATCTTTATGGATTCACCTTATCGACAGTCCGAGGCATGGCCAAAGCGGCGCACCCCTTCGTGAATCTCCAAGCGCTCGCGACGCCGATCGCAAGCACCGGAACGAACGCCGCAAACACCCAGAAACCAGCGGCCTTTACCGCCGGTATCGCAGCGCCGTTCGCGAGCCCCGCCGCGTTGGCGGCGATGCCGACGGCAGCGGTACCCACGGCGTAGCCGATTCGCTGAACCGTCGAGACGGACGCCGAGGTGAGTGACCGTTCGCCCGCATCGGCGAAGCGCACCGCCCGCTGCACGATCGCCGGCCAGCACACCCCGAATCCCGCCCCCTGCAAGAGTCCACACACGATCATGGCCACCAGCGAGCCTGCAGGGACTGCAATCGCGAACCCCGCGCTTCCGGCGAAAACCGCGAGGGCGCCACCCCGGATCAGCGACGCGTCGGCCGACGGCGTGGCGGACCCGGCCGCCAGCGTCGCCAAGCTCCAGGCGATGGCCTCGCCCGCGAGGATGTATCCCGTCACCAACGCTCGGGTCCCGAAGAGAATTTTGAGGATCAAAGGCCCATACGCCCAAAAACCCGTCGTTGCCGCCGATAGCGTGAACACCATGAGCAATCCCGCACCCACCGGGTGCGTGGGTTGGAGCGTCTGCCGCGGCAGCATCGGGACCGCCGACCGCAGATCGATTCGCGCAGCGACATAGGCGAGCAGGAGGCCGATGACACAAGCCATCCCGGCCAGCGCAATGCGATTTGGCATCTCGCCCGACGATAATGCGCCCGCTTCCGCGATGATCAGTGTCGCTGCGGACAGCAGGGTCAGCGGTAGCACGGGCCAGCGCGCCGGCGCGCGCTCGGGCTCCGTCTTCGGCAGCCACCGTTGCGCGAGCGCCCAAACAATCAGCGCTTGAACGGCAAAGCTCCAGAAGGCCCAGCGCCATCGATACGTTCCCGAGAACATCCCGCCGATCAGCGGCCCGAGCAGCGAACCTGCGCCCCACACCAGTGCCACGATGCCGAACAGCCGGTTCCACAGCGCCGTCTCAAACCAGGCCTCGACCGCAACGTAGCACACCGAGAGCAGCATGCCGCCGCCCAGGCCTTGCACCCATCTGCCGAAGATCACGATGGCCATGTCGGGCGCAGCGCCCGCCGCGATGCAGCCCGCGGCATAAGCCACGAGAGCTCCCGTGAAGACGCGCTTCACGCCGAGTGTCGAGCATAGGGCTCCCGCGGCGGCTCCCGCGATGATGGCGCCGACTTCGTACAGCGACACGGTCCAATTGATATAGGCGATGCCGCCTAGATCCTCGACGATGGAAGGCGCAACCGTGGCGGTCACGAGCGTATCGGCCGAATGCAGCCACACGCCGAGGCACAGAAGACCGAAGCGCAGCATGGCGACGCTCGATATTCGGGTATTGCGGTCCATCGCCGCCCAAGATACAACCTCAAGCTAACTTGAGGTCAAGCGGGGTTCACGGGACATGTCCGCAGCTGCCAACTCGAAACCGCGACCCTTCAAATCCGCGGGCGATCCCAGCGCTAGGGTGTTGAGCGTCGGCGAGGTCGCCGCCCGCAGCGGAGTGGCGGTCTCGACGGTTCATTTCTACGAGGCTCAGGGCCTCATTCGGAGCGCGCGCACCGGCGGCAATCAGCGCCGCTACCCGAGACAGGTCTTGAGACGGGTGGCCGTGATCAAAGTGGCGCAGCGCATCGGGATACCTCTATCCATCATCCGCGACGCGCTGGCCACTCTGCCCAAAGGCCGCACGCCGACGGCGCAGGATTGGAACAAGCTGTCGAACGGTTGGCGCGCACTGCTGGATGAGCGAATCGCAAAGCTCGTCAGGTTGCGCGGCAGGCTCGACGAATGTATCGGGTGCGGCTGCCTCTCGCTCAAGGTCTGCCCGCTCAGGAACCCCGACGACGTACTGGGGGAAGACGGTCCGGGGCCGAGGCTTTTTTAATGCCCCCACACCGTGAGGATGCTGGGCGCGCCGGCGCCGTATTTGCCCAGCGGCACCTCGAAGTCCGCCCGCCCTTCAGGCAACAGGGTGTCACGAGACAATCTGCGATTCGTTTTTATCAAGCTGAGCGAGATTCGACGCGCAATATCCAAACTGTGATTTGATCGAGCGCGTCGCAGAGCCGCGCTGCACATCGCTGCCTGCGATCGCTCGGCGCTGGCCGACCGAATCCGGTGGCTTGGGGAGTTCTAAAGTTGGCGCACTCTGCGCCGATAACTCCAGTTGCCCATGAGCGCCCCATCCAACAGCACCGCGAGCCCATCGAGCGGCTTCACATTCGTCTACATGTTGGCCAGCGAGTTGTCCGCCGGCAAGATCGATCTGCCCAGTTTTCCTGACGTCACTCAGCGCGTGCGCCAGGCGCTGCAAGGCGAGGACGTCTCGGCGGAGAAAATCGTGCGCATTGTTGGAGCGGAACCCGCCCTCTCGGCGCGGCTGATGCAACTCGCCAACTCCGCGGCGATCAACTCCAACGGCAGGCCAATAACGGACCTGCGCGTGGCCATCGCGAGACTCGGATTCAATCTTGTGCGAACCAGCTCCATCGCTTTCGCGATGGCGCAGTTGACCAAGTCCGCCGGCTTGAAGGGCGTGCGCGAACCGCTTCGCGAGCTCTGGAAGCGCAGCGCACTGATCGCGGCCATGGCGAGCGTGCTCGCAAAGCGCCTGACCAAGGTGAACCCCGATTCTGCAACGCTGGTAGGCATGCTGCACGGCATCGGCAAGCTCTACATCCTGGTGCGGGCAGCGGAATTTCCGGCATTGTTTTCCGACGCCGCTGCCTATCGGGAGATCGAGGCGTCGTGGCACGCCAACATCGCAAAAGCGCTGCTCGAAAACTGGCACATGGCCGACAACGTCGTTGCCGCGGTTCATCTGCAGGAGGACTTGGAATACCTCCACGATGGCGACACGGATCTGACCGATGTCTTGTTGATCGCCAATCTCCTGGTCACGTATCGCAACAACCCCCAGGATATCGAACTCAATCTGCAAGGCATACCGGCTGCGCGCCGCATCCAGCTCGACGGCACGAAGTTCAAGCGGCTGCTGTCCGAATCAGGATCGGAAATCGAAGCGCTGCGCTTGGCGTTGGGCAGTTGACGTCGCCTCGCGCATTTCGGAATGGCCACGATCTTGCTCAAGCTTTATGAGGCCGGGCCGCTAACTGGCTCAAGAGGCACCGTGTGAACAATCAGGATCTCACCCCCGAAGTACTGGTAAAGACTGTCAAGGATCTCGTCACCCTGCCAGAGATCGCGCTGCGCATCACGAAAATGATCAATGATCCCGACTCCTCGGCCGGCGATATCGCACGCGAGATCGCCAAGGATGCGGCGGTCACTGCACGCTTGCTGCGGATCGCCAACAGCCCGATGTTCGGCCACTCCCAGCGAATCGCCTCCGTGAGCCGTGCGGTGGCCGTCATCGGCCTGCGGCAGGTACGCGATCTGACGGTCGGGCTGACGACGATGCGGGCGTTCGACGGCATTCCGAATGAACTCGTCACCATGGACTCGTTCTGGCGACATAGCGTGCTGTGCGCGGTTGCGGCTGGCCACCTTGCCGCACGCGGCAAGGCAGGCGGCGGCGAGACCGCCTTTGTGGCCGGCCTTTTGCACGACATCGGGCAACTCGTGCTGTTCAGCCGCGTGCCCAATCCGGCCCGGGAGGCCCTGCTGATGTCGGTGGATTCCGTGGACGATCTGGATCTGCATCTTTGCGAGCGGCGGGTCTTCGGCTTCGATCATGCGGCCGTGGGCGCCGCGCTTGCGAAGAATTGGGCGCTCCCGATCGCTTTGGCGGAGTGCATCCAATTTCACCATGAGCCCGAGCGGGCGCAGGCACATTTCTCCGATGTTGCGATCGTACACGTGGCAAATAGCTTGGCGGTATTGGCTGAGATTGGCAGCACGGACTTTCGCGACGCTTCGCCGATATCCGAAGTCGCCCTGCGTGCATTGGCCTTGGATTCCGCCGAGCTGACGCAAGCCATCCGTCAGACCAGAGAATCCGCCTCCGACATGCTGCCGCTCCTGGTCGCGGCTTGACCCGACGCCAGCGTGTTACCCGGCCGAATGTGCGCATGTTCGCAGTCCGGCTCCGCCGTCCAGGCAATTCCCCGCGGATAAGTAAAGTTTTCGGACCGCGTGACGATACTCCATGCAGGTTCGGGTATGCGTATGAGCGCGATGTAGCTTTGCCTTTAGGAGATGGTGGCGAGTGAATAAAAAAATCCTGGCGGTGGACGATTCGGCATCGATGCGCCAAATGGTATTGATGACGCTCAAGGGAGCCGGCTACGACGTGGTGCAGGCCTGCGATGGGGTCGAAGCGCTCGAATTGGCTCGAACCGGAAGCGTCGATCTCGTGCTGACCGACGTGCACATGCCGCGAATGGACGGTATCGCCTTGGTGCGCGAACTGCGCGGCCTGCCGGACTACAAGTTTGTTCCGATGCTGGTTCTCACCACTGAATCGAGCCAGGAAAAGAAAATGGAAGGCAAGCGTGCGGGCGCGACCGGGTGGATCGTCAAGCCGTTCAATCCCCCGCAGCTGCTCGCCACCATTGCACGGGTCATCTGAATCAACCACGCGCCGAAGGAATCGAGCACGACATGTCCCTTGATATAGAAATGGCGGAGATCGCCAAGGTCTTCTTCGAAGAAAGCCGCGAGGGACTCGACGTCATGGAGTCGGGTCTCTTGAGCCTCGATGCAACCGCCGATCGGGAGAACATCAACACGATTTTCCGCGCCGCGCACTCCATCAAGGGCGGCTCGGCCACCTTCGGGTTCATGGAGGTGGCGAGTTTCACACACGGTGTGGAGACGCTGCTCGACGAGATGCGCAACGGCCTGCGACCGGTGACGGCGGAAGCGGTGCAGGTGCTGCTGCAATCCTGCGATTGCCTGCGGGAAATGCTGTTGGCCACGGAGGCGGAAAGGCCGCTAGACCAGGGCCGAATCACCACTCTGAACCACGAGATCACCCACATCCTCGCCGATCGGCCGGGAGCCGCGCATCCGCCGGGGTCTTCAACGCCGACCGCTCCCGGTGTGCCGGGTGCGCAGCCCGAGCAAGCGGCGGCAGTCGTCGCCCCGGCGGCAACGCCCACTTCCCCCGCCCTTGCGGCAACCCCGGCAACCACCGGCTGGCAGATAGCCTTCCAACCGGTTGCCGACCTGTTGAGGCTGCGCAACGAGCCGACTCGCATGTTCGCGGAACTGGAGCGGCTGGGACCCTTCGTCGCGCATGTTGATCTTTCACGGCTGCCCTCGATCGACGCGCTCGACCCGGAGTCTTGTTACCTGGGCTGGAATATCGAAATCTTTGGGCAGATCCCGAAGCAGAAGCTCGATGAGGTGTTCGACTGGGTCGATGAGCGCTGCAAGCTCGAATTCAAGCCCATGGAGGCGCCGCGGCAATCCGCCGCGCAATCCGCTCCGGAGCTAGCCGAGGCGGTGCGCGAGCCGGTGCACCGGGAAGCCGCCGCTCCGACCGCGGCGAGCGGACAGCGTCCAGTAGCCGGCGCGGGCGCCACGCCCGCCGAACCGGAGCGCACTGGGACGCCCGTCGTCAGCCACCCTCAAAAAGCCGGCGCGGACTCGAGTTCCATCCGCGTCTCCACGGAGAAGCTCGACAACATCATCAACCTGGTGGGTGAATTGCTGATCACTCAATCGATGCTCTGTGGCTTCGCCGACGGTATCGATCCGAACAATCTCGACTTGCTGCGTCAGGGCCTCTCGCAGCTTGCGCGCAATACGCGCGAGCTGCAGGAGAGCGTCATGCAGATTCGCATGCTGCCCATCAGTTTTGCTTTCAACCGCTTTCCGCGCCTGGTGCACGATCTGTCGCGCAAGCTCGGTAAGAAGGTGGAGCTCAAGCTGTCGGGGGAAGGCACCGAGCTCGACAAGACGGTGCTCGAGAAGATCAGCGACCCGCTCGTTCATCTGGTGCGCAATGCCCTCGATCACGGGCTCGAGACGCCTGAAACGCGGCTGGCGGCCGGCAAGAGTGAGACCGGCACGCTCGAGCTCGGAGCGTTTCATGAGGGCGGCAACATCATCATAGAGGTACGCGACGATGGCGCAGGGCTCAATAAGAAGAAAATCCTGCAGAAGGCGCGTGAGCGCTCACTCGTCCCCGTCGATCAGGAATTGACCGACGAGCAAATGGACAATCTCATCTTCATGCCCGGCTTCTCAACGGCAGAGCAGGTGAGCGACGTGTCGGGCCGTGGCGTCGGCATGGACGTGGTGCGCAGAAACATCAACGATTTGGGTGGACATGTCCAAATCTTCTCCCAGGAACAAAAAGGCAGCACGATCCGCATTCGCCTGCCGCTCACGCTCGCCATCCTCGACGGGCAGCTCGTGCGCGTCGGCAAAGAGACCTACATCTTTTCATTGCTTGCGATCGTCGAAACAATTCAGGTCGGACGCGATCGCCTCAACACGGTCGCGGGGCGCACCGAGGTTTTCCGCCTTCGCGGCGAGTATCTGCCGGTTCTCAAACTCTACGAGCAATTCAGCATCGAACCCGACAGCCGCAGCGCCGAGGATGGCCTGCTGGTCGTCGTCGAAGCGGACGGCATACGCGTCGGTGTTCTCGTCGACGATCTGCTCGCGCAGCAGCAGGTGGTCATCAAGAGCATCGAGTCCAATTTCAAGCCGGTCGTCGGGCTCGCCGGCGCCACCATCCTGGGCGACGGTACGGTGGCCTTCATCATCGACGTCCCGGGCCTTATCCGCTCGGCAGCCGAGCAACGCAAGCTCGCACCCACGGTGCGAGCGGCGTGAACCATTCACTCTCCATTAATCACTTTTTCACACGAGGAAGATCCCATGAAGTCGCGTAAACCATCCAAGTCCGGCAAGGCATCGAAGTCTAGCAAGGCATCGAAGTCCGGCGGAGGATCCAGCCGGCTCGTCGATTTAGAGGGCCAAGTGGCTGCTATTGGCAAGGCTCAGGCCGTGATCGAGTTCGAACTCGATGGCACGATCATTACTGCCAACGATAATTTCCTGATGACGGTTGGATACTCGCTCGATGAAGTGCGTGGCAAACACCACAGCCTCTTCGTAGAGCCGGCCTATCGGGATAGCCCAGAGTATCGCGCTTTCTGGACAAAGCTCGGCCGCGGCGACTACGATGCCGGCCAATACAAGCGTATCGGCAAGGGTGGCAAAGAAATCTGGCTGGAAGCCAGTTACAACCCGATCCTTGACCGCCTCGGCAAGCCGTTCAAGGTCGTCAAGTACGCCACCGACATCACCGCAGCCAAGCTGCGTGCCGCGGACTTCGAGGGTCAGCTCACTGCCGTTGGCAAGGCTCAGGCCGTGATCGAGTTCAAGCTTGACGGCACAGTTCTGACGGCGAATGACAACTTCTGCAAGACGGTTGGCTATGCGCTAGATGAAATCAAAGGTAAGCACCACAGCATGTTTGCCGAGCCGGCGTACGCCGCCAGCCCCGAGTATCGCCAGTTCTGGGACAAGCTCAATCGCGGCGAATTCGACAGCGGGCAGTACAAGCGCATCGCAAAGGGTGGCAGGGAGGTTTGGCTGGAAGCCAGCTACAACCCGATCATGGATATGAACGGCAAGCCGTTCAAGGTCGTCAAGTACGCCACCGACATCACTGCAGCCAAACTGCGCGCCGCGGATTTCGAGGGCCAGTTGAACGCGGTGAGCAAGGCGCAGGGCGTGATCGAATTCAAGCTCGACGGCACGGTCCTCACGGCGAACGACAATTTCCTCAAGGTCCTCGGCTACACGCTCGAGGAGATCAAGGGCAAGCACCACAGCATGTTTGCCGAGCCGGCGTACGCCGCCAGCCCCGAGTATCGCCACTTTTGGGACAAGCTCAATCGTGGCGACTTCGACAGCGGCCAGTACAAGCGCCTCGGCAAGGGCGGCCGCGAAGTGTGGATCCAGGCGAGCTACAACCCGATCATGGATATGAACGGCAAGCCCTTCAAGGTCGTCAAATACGCCACCGACATCACCGCCCAGAAGGCAGCCGCGCGCGAGCTCGAGCGCGTGCTCGGCGAGACCAGCCGGGTTATGACCGCAATGGCCGGTGGGGACCTGACTTCGCGAATGGATGGCGAGTTCAGCGGCGAGTACGCGAAGCTCCGCGATGCCGTCAATGGATGCGTCGATCGGCTCAAGAGCGTGGTCAATGAGATTCGAACCGCTGCCATATCCGTGGCGAGCGCCTCGACGCAGATCGCCCAGGGCAACAACGATCTCTCGGCACGCAGCCAAGAAGAGGCATCGTCCCTGGAAGAGACCGCCTCGAGCGTTGAGGAGATGACCGCGACCGTCAAGCAAAACGCCGAAAACGCGCGCCAAGCGAGCCAAGTTGCCAAGGGTGCGCGGGAACACGCCGAGAAAGGCGGCTCGGTCGTATCGAACGCGGTGAGCGCCATGCAAGGCATCAACGCCTCGAGCAAGAAGATCTCTGACATCATCGGCGTAATCGACGAGATCGCGTTTCAGACCAATTTGCTCGCGCTGAATGCGGCGGTTGAGGCCGCGCGCGCCGGCGAGCAGGGCCGCGGATTCGCGGTGGTCGCCACCGAGGTGCGCAATCTCGCGCAGCGCTCCGCCACCGCGGCGAAGGAGATCAAGAGCCTCATCAACGACAGCGTCGAAAAAGTGTCTGAGGGCTCGCGGTTGGTGAACGAGTCCGGCACGACGCTCGAGGCGATCGTGCTCTCCGTAAAGAAGGTGAATGACATCATTGCGGAGATCGCTGCCGCCTCCGAGGAGCAGTCGACCGGCATCGAGCAGGTCAACAAGGCCGTCATGCAGATCGACGAGACTGTGCAGCAGAATGCCGCGTTGGTTGAGGAAGCGGCGGCCGCCGCCGAATCGCTGCAAGAGCAGTCGAGCCGGCTCAGCGAGCTCATGGACACGTTCAACACCGGAGAGCGCAGGGAGATGTCGCCCGCCGCGGTGGATAAGCTGCTGGCTCGTCCCGCCGCGGCCGCCAAGACAGTCGTAGCCGCCTCCCGCACAGGGCCGCGCGCCGTCGAGGACAAAAAGGAGAAGCCGGCCCGCAAGGCCGCGGAAGCACCGCGCAAGGCGGCCGGCGATGACAGCTCCTGGAGCGAGTTCTAAACCCCAGCCCCTGATTTGAGGAGATTGAAACATGAGTACGACGAAAGCAGGCGGCGGTGGGGAAAAATCCAACGCGGCAACCAGCGAGCAGTTCTTGACGTTCATGCTGGCCGGCGAGGAATACGGAGTGGACATTCTGAGGGTTCAGGAAATCAAGGGCTGGGACAAGGTGACGCGCATACCGCACACTCCGGAATACGTCCTCGGAGTCATTAATCTGCGCGGCGCAGTGGTTCCGATACTCGATCTGCGTCGGAGATTTGGCCTCGAAACCATGGAGTTCGGCCCCACCACCGTCGTCATCGTGGTGCGCGTGGCGGGTGCCCGGGACGAACGCACGGTCGGGATGGTCGTCGATGCGGTGTCGGAGGTCTACAACGTGGATGTCGGGGACACCAAGCCGCCGCCGGACGTATGCGGCAGCGTCGATACCATTTTTGTCAAGGCGCTGGCGACCGTGGAGGAAAAGATGCTCATCTTGCTGGACATCGACCGGCTCATCGGCAACAGCATCGGCGATGAGCAACTGCAGAGTGCGGCCGCGGCGTGAGTACGAACGGAATCGCTAGCAATGACGCAAACCACCACCATCCTGCTCGACGAACGCCTTACGATTGCGCAAGCGGCCGAGCTGCATCGTTCCCTGTGCGCGAGTTTCTCGAGCGGCGCAGCCATTGCCATGGACGGCTCCCGGGTCGAGGAGATTGATACCGCCGTCCTGCAATTGCTCGCAAGCTTGTGGCGAAGCTGCGCGCAGCGCGGGACCGCTTGCGCGTGGCAAGGTGCCTCGGCGGCTCTGCGCCGCGCCGCGACCCTCATTGGCTTGGCGGAGACACTGCAGTTCCCGAGCGGCGAATCCGCGGGCGGACGCGATGCAGCCGCCTGAACCGGGGCGGCGCCAAGGCGCTATGGCGGACGGATCCTTGTCTGCCGTTTCGGCACGCTGCGGACTCTGGCTCGATTGGGCGGCGACCCAGATCGAGGTATCGCTGGCCAAGGACAGCGCGGAATCCGCCCGTCTGCTCGCGGCGCTCGACGGGCTGCTGATCGCGTCACGGCCGTCGGTGTCCGGCGGGTTCTCCGCCGGCGAGGCGCTCGATCAGAAGATGTCGCAAGTCGTGGTCGCCATCCAATCTCACGATCGCCTGATGCAACAGCTCACTCACGTGGTGCAGTCGCTGCGCGGACTTCACGAACATCTAGCCGACGCCTCGACCGCGTTATCGGCCGAGTCCTGGCGCCTTCTCGGCGAGCGGCAGCTGCGCTCGTTCAGTATGCCCGAGGAGCGCGCGCTCTTCGCCCGCATGATCGATGCATCCGGCGAAGGGGAACTCGAGCGCCTGGTCGACGTGGATGAGGCATCCGCGGTGGAGCTGTTTGAGGACATGGCCGCGGAGCCTCCGGCATGAGCGCCCAGCCGGCCGATCGCGAATTTCCGTTGAGCGATGCGGAGTTTGACCGCCTGCGGCGTCTGGTGCACGAGCACACGGGGATCGCGTTGTCCGACAGCAAACGCGAGCTCGTATACGGTCGTCTGGTTCGACGCCTGCGCGGACTCGGCCTGCAGTCCTTCACCGAGTACTGCCAAGTGCTCGAGAGAGGTCCCGCTGAGGAATTGCAGGAATTGACCAACGCCATCACCACCAATCTCACCTCGTTCTTTCGCGAAAACCATCATTTTGAACAGCTCGCGGGCGAAGTCTTGCCGCACTTAGCGCGCGCACCCGCCGCCAAGCGGCGCCTGCGCATTTGGTCGGCGGGCTGCTCCACGGGCGAGGAACCGTACTCGCTGGCAATCATGCTGCGCGAGGCCTCCGAGCAGCTGCGCAACTGGGACGTGAAACTGCTTGCCACCGACATCGATTCGAACGTGCTCGCGACGGCGGCCGCCGGCGTGTATCGAGAGGATCGGTTTCAGGGTATGTCGCCGCAACGGCTGCAGCGCTGGTTCACTCCCGCCGCGGGGCGACCGGGCCATCTAGCCGCCCGCGACGAGCTGAAATCAGTGATCTCCTTCAAGCAGCTCAACCTTCTGGGCGATTGGCCGATGCGCGGACCTTTCAACGTCATTTTCTGCCGCAACGTCGTCATCTACTTCGACAAGGACACGCAACGCACGCTGTTCGATCGGATGGCGGCACTGCAAGCTCCGGGCGCGTGGCTGTTCGTCGGCCATTCGGAGAATCTGTTCAGCATCACGAGCCGCTACAAGCTCACGGCTCGAACCGTGTATCGGAGAGTCGATTGAGCTACACGAACGCGAAAGCCGACCTTTTCGCGCCCGATCACCTGCCGCCCGCGCTACCTCAATTCGAGCACATACGCCGGGCGTGGGACGCGCAGCAAGGCACGCCGGTCGCGAAGATCTTGCCGGGCGAATACTACGTGACTCGCCACGACGAGGCGATTTTCACGGTACTGGGTTCGTGCGTATCGGCCTGTGTGCGCGAGCGCAAACTCGGCATCGGCGGCATGAATCACTTCATGCTTCCGCTCGATCGCTCGGGCGGCACCAGCGCCTGGGGCGGCGACGACGTAAGTTCCGCGACCCGTTACGGCAATGTGGCGATGGAGCGCCTGATCAACGACATCTTGAAGCTCGGCGGACAGCGCGCGAATCTGGAGTTCAAGGTGATCGGCGGCGGCAAGGTGCTCGACATGACGCTGGACGTAGGCGCGCGAAATGCGGAATTCGTTCGCGAGTACCTAAAGACCGAAGGCTTCGTCATCAGCGCCGAGGACCTCGGCGACCGCTTCGCCCGTAAGCTCTATTACAACCCAGCGACGGGAAAGGTGCGGGTAAAGCGCCTCGCCTCCACCGTCAACCGCGCCGTATTCGAGCGCGAGCAGCAGCTTGCGCCGACCAAGGCGCAGGTCGAATCGGGCTCGGTGGAACTGTTTTAATGCAAGAGAAAAATCAAATGAACGGGAAAATTCGCGTGCTGATCGTGGACGATTCGGCGGTCATGCGGCACCTCCTGACGGAGATTCTATCGTCCGATTCCGCGATCGAGGTCGTTGGCTCGGCGCCTGATCCTTTCGTCGCGCGAGACAAGATCAAGGCGCTCGACCCCGACGTGCTGACCCTCGATGTGGAGATGCCGCGGATGGACGGCTTGGCCTTCCTACGCAATTTGATGCGGCTGCGTCCGATGCCCGTGGTCATGTGCTCCTCTTTGACCCAACAAGGTGCGAGCGTCACGCTCGATGCCTTGAGCCTCGGCGCAATCGACTTTGTAGCCAAGCCGGCTATCGACGCCGTCCATGGCCTGAAGGAGGCTGCGGAGGAAATCATCGCCAAGGTTAAGGTTGCGGCGCGCGCCAGAGTGCGGCCCCTCCCCGATTCGAAACCGCGCTTGGAAGGCCAGTATGACGCCGATGTCGTGCTGCCGAAGCGGGCTTCACCCATTCAGTTCAAGACCACCGACAGGATCGTGGCGATTGGCGCTTCCACCGGAGGCACGGAGGCGATCAAGGAGGTGCTCGTGGGCCTGCCGGCGGATATGCCCGGGATCGTCATCGCACAGCACATTCCGCGGGCATTCAGCGGGCAGTGGGCGAAGCGCATGCACGATAGCTGCGATCTCAATGTCTCCGAGGCCCGCGACGGGCAGCCCATCTTGTCGGGTCATGTCTACATCGCACCCGGCGATCAGCATCTTCTGGTAATTCGCGACGGCGCCCACTACCGCTGTCAACTGAGCGACGCGACGCCGGTCAATCGCCACCGGCCGTCGGTCGACGTGCTATTCCGGTCGGTGGCGCAAAATGCCGGGCACAACGCGGTCGGCGTGATGCTGACCGGGATGGGTCGCGACGGCGCCGAAGGCATGAAGGAAATGCGCGAGGCGGGGGCGCCGACCATCGCCCAGGATGAGAATACCAGCGTCGTCTGGGGGATGCCGGGTGCCGCTTGGGAAATCGGCGCGGCGCAGTCCCTGCACCCGCTGCCGCAGATAGCGGGGCGCATCATCGCTCTGGTGAGCCAGCGCGCCGATTTGTCGCAGCTGAAGACGCAGTCGGGCTAGGCCATGAGGCGGTATCGAACCCTCAAGATCCCCGATCCGCTGCCGAATAGTGAAGGGTGGCGGAAGTTCCCGCTTTGGATAGAGTTCCGAGGTCTAATCACATGAAAATCATGGTCGTCGACGATTCCAGCGCCATGCGCATGATCGTCAAGAAGACTCTGCGGCTGGCCGGCTTCGAGGGTCACGACATTTCTGAAGCCGACGATGGCGCGAAGGCGCTTGCGGCGATACAGGCATCGGCCCCGGATTTGGTGCTCTCGGACTGGAACATGCCGAACATGACTGGCCTGCAGCTGCTCGAGGCGGTAACCAGTGGCGGTTTCAAGCTCACCTTCGGTTTTGTAACCACCGAAGTGACGCCCGACATGCGCGCCAAGGCGACCGGTGCCGGCGCCAAATTTCTGATCTCGAAGCCCTTCACGCCGGAGTCGTTCAAAGAAACTCTGAGCGCGCACATTCGCTGAATCGAATCGTTCATAAGGAAGACGCCATGGCGACTGCCTACCCCCTGCCCGATGCAGCGAAAGTAAAGAATATTCTTGGCATCCTGTTCGACGGCCTCGATGTGAAGCCGGGCGGCACCTTTGACCGCACGCCCGCGGGCGGCGCTTGGTTCGGGGTGTTCATTTCAGATGTCGGAGCACCGGTTGCAATGTGCGGCGCGGATGTGAATCTAGCGGCGAGTTTCGGTGCGGCATTCTCCATGCTGCCTGCGGCGGCGGTAAAGGATGCGGCCAAGTCGCGCGAGCTCACCGGCGTCATGATCGACAATCTGCGTGAGATCATGAATATCTGCACGCGCCTCGTCATGAGCGACACCTCTCCTCACTTGAAGCTCGAGCAGATATATCCCGTCAAGGCCTTGCCGGCGCCGGCGGCGACGCTGCTCGGTGCTTCGAGCGGCCGCTGTGAATTCCAAATACAGATGCCCAAGTACGGTGGCGGGATCCTCAGCCTGGTGTCGATGTGACGACGAACTCGGCACGCGGAGTAACCGCGCGCAAGCTCCTCGGCGGCACCGTAGCGATATTCCTCGCCAAGGGGTTAATGTGGACAGCGCTGTTCGTCATCGCTCTTCGGCAAC
Source organism: uncultured Gammaproteobacteria bacterium (assembly GCA_963730565.1). Classification (GTDB taxonomy): domain Bacteria; phylum Pseudomonadota; class Gammaproteobacteria; order Steroidobacterales; family Steroidobacteraceae; genus Bog-1198. Next base: position 55,844 of record CAVSSU010000038.1, on the reverse strand, counting down.
GGTAATAACGCGGAAAGCGCGCCGCGGAATGGGACAGGCGAATCAATCTTGCGGTCAGCGCTGATTCGGACCCACCGCCCGCACCACGTCGAGTGAAGTGTTGATTTCGGCCAGCAAGCGGCTCCCGAATGCGGGCAGGCCTGCGCCAAAGGTGCCGGGGAAACCCTTAACATGAGAATCAGCGTCGCGTTCCGGCTCCCGCGTTGACCGCGAGCCGATCGGTGCGGAAAATCACGCCCCTCTGCATCATGCCTACCATCCACAGCCTCAGCGAACCGCTGATCGTCAACGCCCTCGGCGGCCTGGAGGACCCCAATCGCGCCGATGCGGATTCCGACTCGAAGCCGATATCCCTCGAGGAGCGAGTTCTGCGCGACGCTCACGCCTCCGGCCTCACCGCCGTCAACGTGACGCTGGGCTACATATCGGGTCCGAAGGAGCCGTTCGAGTCGAGCGTGCGCGATGTGGCCGAGATGGATGCGCGGATTCGCGCGAACGCCCGGGACTTGCTCAAGGTCCATACCGCCGCGGACATCGTGCGGGCGCAATCGGAGCGCCGCATCGGCATCATCTATGGATTCCAGAACGCCGCCATGATGGGAGCCGATGCGTCGCGCGCGGATCTATTCGCGAACTTGGGCGTTCGGGTGATCCAGCTGACCTACAACCCGGCCAATCAGCTCGGCGACGGCGCCATGGCGCCGCAGAACCGCGGCCTGACCCCGTTCGGCCGGGAGGTCATCGAGCGGTTGAATGCCAACCGCGTCATGGTCGACCTGTCGCACAGCGGTGAGGCCACGTGCCTGGAGGCGGCGCGAATCTCCAGGCAGCCGATTTCCATGAACCATGTCGGCTGCCGCGCGCTCAGCGACCTGCCGCGCAACAAGACCGACGAGGAATTGAGGCTGGTGGCATCCAAGGGCGGGTTCGTTGGAATCTTCTTCATGCCGTTCTTGAATCCGTCGGGCCATGCCGCGGCCGACGATGTGGTCGCGCACATCGATCATGCCGTGAACGTCTGCGGCGAAGACCACGTCGGAATCGGAACGGACGGCACCGTGACTGCGATCGATGACCTGGATGCCTACAAGGCCACCCTGGCCAAGGAGATTGCTGCACGCCGTCAGGCCGGGGTCAGCGCTGCGGGTGAGCGGCCCGACACCTATCCCTTCGTGGTGGACCTGCGCGGCGTCAACCAGTTCGTCGACCTTGCGGATCGGCTGCGCCGGCGTGGGTACTCGACGCCGCGCATCGAGAAGATCCTCGGGCGCAATTTCCTGCGCTACGCCTCCGACGTTTGGGGCGCCTGAGCCGGCGTTACAGAACTCTCAGCTTTTCGCGACGTCGGCTTGGGCTTGCGGCTCGGTCCACCAGTTGCGCAGCAGTGCCTCGGCGGAATACAACGCCAACGCGGCCCAGATGATCACGAAGCCCCAAATGCGCACGCCTCCGAACGGCTCGTGAAACATCCAGATGCCGAGCAGCAACTGCAGCGTCGGAGCGATGAATTGCAGCAGTCCGAGCGTCGAAAGCCTTATGAGCCGGGCGCCCGCAGCGAACAGCAGCAGCGGTATCGCAGTTATCGGCCCGGCCGCGAGCAGCACGAGTCGCAATTCGAAATCGGCTTGTATGAAAGCGTTGTTTCCCATGAAGGCCGTCCAGACCAGATACGCTGCCGCCAACGGGAATAAAAGCAGCGTCTCGAGCGACAGGCCTTCGAGCGGGCCGAGCGGTGCAACCTTGCGCATCAAGCCGTAGAATCCGAACGTCAGAGCCAGCACGACAGCGATCCATGGGAAGTGGTGCCCTTGCCACGTCAACCACAGGACTCCGAGTGCCGCGATGATCACCGCGAACCATTGCGCGGGGCGCAGCCGTTCGTGGAGCAATACAAAGCCCAGCACGATGTTCACGAGCGGATTGATGAAGTAGCCCAGGCTCGCGTCGATCACATGACCTCTGGTGACCGCCCATATGTAGAGAAACCAGTTACCCGACAGCAGGGCCGCGCTGACCGCGAAACTCGCGACCAGCCTCGGCTGCCGGGTCAGCGGCCGAAGCCACGACCATTGCCGGCGAAATGCCAGCACGAAGGATAGGAAAACCAGCGACCAAATCATCCGGTGCGCGAGCACCTCGACGGGCGAGACCGATTCCAGCAAATAAAAATAGGCGGGAAAGAGACCCCAGGCCACGTACGATGAGGCCGCTAGTACGACGCCCTTACGCATGATCTAGGCGTGCTGACTCGGCTCGTCCGGATTCGGCTGACCAGCAAAGAGATGCGAAGTGCAGCGCATGCAGGGGGAGTTTAGCAGAGCTCACGGGTCCACGCCGCGGCGCGCCCCATCCTCGGACTCCGGCTTGAGGTCACCGCAGCGCTCGCGAATCTGTTCTTGGCACGGCGGAGATTGCTCAATGCGTGGCGAACGTGTCGGCGAGAGTCGCCGAACTCGGGCCGGCTCAAAAGAATGCTAGGCGGGCACCAGTAAATGCTTATCGAAGCCCAAAGAAACCAATCTTTCGTATGCGTCCAAAACATGGGCGGGTATCTCCTGCGGTATTTGAAACCCGAATTCCGGGTAGACCTTCATCCGTTGGATATCGCCGACCATTTCGTGGATCAGCCCTTGCTGAATCCCGCCGCGCGATTGCTCGGCGAAGTCCACCCGCGGGGAAGTGAAGAAAGCACGCATTTCAGGCCAGATTTTTTGACAGGTCGCAAACATGCGTCTTTCCGTAGACGGCTTGCTGACCATCGTGATGCTATTGACGAGGAGGCCATGAGCCTGAAGAAGTTCGCGAGTGAATCTCACGTTCTCACCAATATTGGTCGATTTGGTTTCCAGCTTGATCTTATCCGCCGGCACGCCTCTCGCGATCACGCGTTCGGCAAATATCTCCGCCTCGCTTCGGTCCCACATCCGCTTGGTCCAATTGCCCAGGTAGCCGGAGAAAATAATCAGCGGCGCCCATTGATCGAAGTAGAGATCGGCGCATCGCTCTGCGACTCGCAAATCGTAACTCCCGAGGCCCACGATACAATCCGACTTCTCCAGGGGGCCACTGAGATGATGGTAATCCCAAAGGATCTGGGCGAGATGAAGGGCTTCATCGCTCAGGATGCCCGACCCGCTCAATCGAAAAGCGTCATGGCAATCTCCACTGCTCCGCCCCCCAATTAGTAGTGCTCAATATTTGGGACATTTTAGTGAAAGTGAAGAATTGCCTCTAATCGAAAATGGGCAGGCCTGCGGATTCTCCTTGAACGCAAACGCAGCTGTGATGTCGGTCTCGACCGTTCGGCCTATCGAAAGGGGCGCTCAGGTATCTTAATCGGTTGCCATTCCAGCAGGACCCCACCAAGGCCAAAAATTACATTTTCCGACATTCTGCACGGGATTACCGCTCCAAGCGCCAGAGTTGAGTCATCCGGAATTCGAACCGAACTGAGCAACCTTCGAAATGAGATGATTCGCAAACCCGAGCTCGACCAGTTGTCGCTTTGCGGCGATAACTTCTTCGGGCACGTCGGCTTGTTCCGTGAAGCCGAGCTCGGGATATCTTTCTACACGGTCCACTTGGCCAACGAGCTCATTAACGAGCTTATCGAAACCAATGATGCCCGGCTGTGCGTACCCTTCGTATGGGATCGGTGGGGAGCTCAGCAGGAAGTCGCAACCCGGCCATTGCTTCTGTAATGTCAGCTGCACGCGACGTTCCAAGTACGGCTTTTGGACACAAATTGCTCGCCTCAGAGGAAAGCCATCTGTTTCAAGCAACTTACGTGTAAGAGCGACGTTCTCTCCCGAATTTCTCGATTGATCCTCGACGAGGATCGCCTCGGCGTTCACCCCTCTCTCGATCGCGATCCGCCGGAACTTATGCGCCTCTGGCTCCCTCCAGATCTTGCTGGTGTAGTAGCCCAAGCCGCCAGATAACACGAGCTTCGGCGCCCATCCATCAAGCCAGAGCTGGGCTGCCCAGTCGGCGACCCGCAGATCGTGGCCGCCGAAGGCCACGATCGCCTCGCGCCGCTCGAGCGGCGCACCGATCCGCAGGTAATCCCAGAGCACGCGACCGAGGGCTACGACTTGCATAATGAGTGGAAATTATAGGCCGAAAGCCGGATGCAGGGTGCGAGAGGTTTCACTACAAAACCGCTCGCTCTCGATTGAGTCCGCAATCCATGGCCTTGAGTGCAGGCACTGACACCAGACGAACTGACACTTCAAGCATAAGACCGGCTAGCTGCCGCCGTGCCCCGCCGCAGCCAGCGGCAGCGTCAACCGGCTCGCGCGCTGCGCGTCGTGAAAGATCCTGACATGGGCGATGCGCGCATCGGCGATTTTCTCGTATCCGATGCGCCCCCCGGTGTTGAAGTTCTTCTGGTAGTTGGGTGAATTCAGCGGGGCCAGGGTCAGGCGCAGCCGCGCACCGGCGGGAATTCGCCGGGCCAGCCAGTTGAACTCGAAGGGAATCTGCACGGTCTGTCCGGGCGTGACCAGTTTCGGCTCGAACGGTCCATCGCGAAACCGAGCGCGCCGGATATCTTCGCCCAGACGAATGGCTGAGCCATCGGGGAGCACCATCTGCACCTCGGCCCACAGATCGAAATCCGGAGCGTCGGATTCGCACGTCAATGCGAGGTGCATTTGACCCGCGATTTCGGTGGCGCGCTCGAAGGGCTCGGAATGAAACGATATGGCGCGCTTTTGTAACGCGCGAAACTGGCTGGCAAGATCTTGGCCGGCGGCATAGTTCGCCACTTCGAGCTCCGGCAGCTCATGAGGATCGCTCACGAGCACGGCGGGGGGCTCGGTGCTGGGGGCCTCCGTGCTGAGCTGCCCCGAATGGAACAGGTCCCCCGGCGTGCCATCGGAGTCGCCCAGATAGAATGTGAGCTCCTTGCCGGAAGATGCTGCCTCCAAACTGTCCGCGTATCGCCATTCGTCGGCGCCGATCATGAAGTAGGCGACATGGTCGCGCAGCAATGCCGGCTGCGTCCCTTTGCCCAGCGCAAAATCGTACCAGTCCGCATGCAGCTTCTGCATGTCGATGACCGCCGCGGCCGCGATGGGCACGCCCTCGATCACCGCGGTCGGCTCCTGCGTGCCCGTGTGGTCCCAGGGTCCGATGATCAGACGGTGCCGTGCCACGGCGGCGGCAGGGGCGCGAGCCACGTAGTTGCGGTAGTAACGCAGCGTGCCGGGCTGATCATCGTCGTAGTAGCCGGTCGCGGTGAGCACCGGAAAATTCATGCGCGCGTAGCTGGCGCTCTTCGGTTCGGCGGCGAGGTTGAATGCGCGATCGCCCACGTGGTCCAGCCAGACCTCGAACATCGGTCTCTTTTGTCCGCGCCCATCCAGCATCCACCAGTCATCCGGGGCGATGCCGAGCGCGTCCGCCAGCTCGTTGAAGGGCCGGTACGCTGCATACTGCTCGAGCATCTTGCCGGACCAATAGGCTTCATTTCGGATGAAACCCGGGTTGAGCGAGCGGCCCGACACGTACCCGAGGATCACGGTGGTCCACGCCTGAGGGATCCCGTTCGTGTTGGGGATATCCCACCCCGGATAGATGGGAGCATACGGAGCGATGGCGGCGAGGTGCGGCGGCAACTGGGCCGCGGTTTGCCACTGCGTCATCCCCACGAACGAGCCGCCGAACATCACGACTCTCCCGTCGCTCCAGGGCTGCGCGGCGATCCATTCGACCAAGTCGTAGCCGTCGCGGCCCACCTGCGCGCCGAGGTCGTCGCTCTTGGCGCCGCCCGACCGGCCGCGCCCGCGTACGTAGGCCTGGACGAACGCGTATCCGCGGCCGGCATAATAGCCCGCCGAGTCTCCGTGGCGCCCGCCATCGATGTCGTATTGAGTCAGTGTCAGTACCGTCGGCAGCCTCCCCGCCGGGTGGGACGGTTGGGTGATCCATGCCTCGAGCTCGACGCCGTCGCGGACCTTGATCATGCGGCTCATCTGGATGTCGTAGCCGGGACCGACCTGCGCGCCGCCCGCGGCAGCCAGGGCGGCCAGCGGCATGAAGAAGACCAGGCACCAAAGCGGACAGTGAGTGCTTTTATTGATGATGGGACATCCCGGGTCACCGACCAATCGGCGCATGATACTCGTGTTGCCCCGAGGGCGCCGTCGTGCAGAATCGCCCCCATGCCCACCGCCCGCATCGAAATTTATGTGCAGCCGCGTGCCTCGAGAACGGAGATCGCGGGGCTGCACGACGGGCTGATCAAGATCCGCGTCGCGGCGCCGGCGGTCGAAAATGCGGCCAATCTTGCGCTGATCGAGTTCGTTGCGAAGAGGCTGGGCATCGCGAAACGCTGCGTGCGGGTCGCATCGGGAGCGGCAAGCCGCAGAAAGGTGCTGGAGGTCGACGGGCTGAGCGCCGGCGAAATCGCGGACAAGCTGGGGCCGGCCTGAGGATCCAGGCGGCCATTTCCAGCGTCACGCGGACCCGCCGACGTTGGCCGGATCCCCGTGAGCGCGTCCGGCACTGCGCCGCCAATGCACGTAGAGCGGAACTCCGAGAACTGCCAGCGCGAGTCCCACGAGCGATTCTCGCGGCCTCGTGAGGAGCGTCGATACCACGAAGGCGAGCGCCACCACCAAGTAGATGATGGGCAGCCACGGGTAGCCGAAGCAGCGGTAGGGCCGCGCTCGGTGAGGCTGCGTGCGCCGAAGAACCAGAACGGCGCCCACCGTCATCGCATAGGTGAGCGTCATCATGAAGATGAAGCAGGTGTAGAGCTGATCGTATCGGCTCGAGAGGATCAGCACGCATACCCAGGCGCATTGGGCGATGAGGCTCGTGCTCGGCGTTTTCCAACGGGGATGCAGCCGCGTCATCGCGCTGAAGAAGGCGCCGTCTTTGGCCATGGAATAATAAATGCGTGCGCCGCCGAGCGTCACCACCGAGGCGGAGCCGAACGATATCAGCGCGATGAAAAGCGCCAGCCATCGGCCGACATCTGCCGAGAACAATGCGCGCATGGACGCCGCCGCGGGAGTGGTCGATTGCGCGAGCCCGGACGCTCCGAGGGCGTACACGAAGACGGCGTTGGCCAGGAGATAGGTGACGATGACGAGCGACACGCCGCCGATCAGCGCGAGCGGCAGATTGCGCCGCGGATTCTTGATCTCTCCTCCCACCCAGGACAAAAACTCCCAGCCGTCGTAGCAATAAAATAGCGGGATCATCGCCACGCCGATGCCGGCGGCGGAGATCGGCGCGCTCGACACCCACTTGAAATTCGACCAGGACCCGGAGCCGAGCGCGAAGCCGGCGGCGACGATGCCGAACACCGCGATGACATACGCGAGCGCCGTCACGTTCTGGACCCAGGCGGCGAGCTTGACGCTCAGCAGGTTGATGACGGTGAGCACGACGACGGCGGCGACCGCGACCACGCTTCCCTGGTCCAGATGCACGTGCCAACCGAACAGAGAACCGGCGGCGAGGACATGCTCGGCGCCGAGAGCCGGCACCGCCTGCCCCAGAAACATGGCGACGGCGATGGCCATCGACGCAAGAGCCGCGCTGTTGCCGGCCGTGAACAGCACCCACCCGTATAGAAAAGCGGTGAATCCCCCGTACGCCTCGCGCATGAACACGTACTGTCCGCCGGCCTCGGGAAACATGGCGCCGAGCTCGGCGCAGGCGATCCCGGCCAGCATGGTGATGGCGCCCGCCGCCACCCACAAGAGCATCGCGACGCCGGGATTGGGGACCGCGCGCAGCACGTCGGCCGGGATGATGAAGATCGACGGACCGATCGTGCCCGAGACCACGAGCATGATGGAATCGAACAACGTCAGGCGCCGGACCAGATGAGCCTCGCCCGATCCCCCGTCGTGCGCGCTCCCGGCCCTCATTCGACAGAAAGGCGCCGCATGGCGCTCAGAACTGCTTCTTGATGTCGATGCCGATCGTACGCGGCTCCGTGATCATCCAGCGCGGGCGGCCCGGCAGCTCGCTGATCTCGGATTGCTCATCGCCCAGGTTGCCGCGCACATCAGCCAGGTTCTTGACGAACAGCGATGTCTCCCAGGATTCATGCTTGCCGCCGACGAAGACGTTGACGAGCGAGTACGAGCCCCGCTCGCGCTGCGCGAGCGTCGGATTGACCACGCTGATGGGATTGTTGTCGCTGATGCTCGAGCCCGTGAAGCTGTACTGCGCGCGCACGAATTCCCGGCCAAATGACACCGGCCAGGAATAATCGCCGAGGAGCGAGCCGGTCCAGCGCGGCACTCCGTTGAGCGGCGAGCCCACGGGGAGCGGCGAGCCCTGCGGCGCGCTCGTGAGCGCCGCATCCTCGAAGCCCAAGCCGGCATTCATGTACAGCCCGGGGAACGGCGTTCCATCGATTTCCAGCTCGGCGCCGCGGCTGCGCGCGGTGCCGAGGTTTTCCGTCACGTGGAAGGAGCATCCCAGCAGGATGGATTGCTGGATGTTCTTCCAGTCGATCCAATAGGCCGCAAGCCGGGTATTGACGCGATTGTCGAACCAGGAATTCTTGGTGCCGAGCTCATAGCTCCAGAGCGAGTCGCTCTTGTAGGGCGTCTCTTCATCGGCGTAGGGTGCGCCGCAAGCTGAAGGCAGCACCGAATTGGCCCCGCCGAGCCGATAGCCTTTGGCCGCGTTCGCATAGACCATGTTCGATTCGTCGAACTTGTATTTGGCCGTGAAGCGCGGCGTGGTGGCACGCTGGCTGGTCGCGGCGGGACTGTAGGAGCTGCAGCCCGCGAGCCCCGCGGGCGGCGCATCGCAGCCGATGCCGCCGTTGATCCAACCGGTGGCGATGTAAATGTTGCTGTACTCCAGATGCGACTGCCGCACCCCGGCGGACAGCTCCACCTTGTTGAGGATGTCGTAGGTGAGACTGCCAAACGCCGCCAATTCCTCGTTCATGCGCGGAATGTTCTCCGTGAAGGCGGGATTCCCATACTGGTCCAGCGGCAGCACTTCCTCGGAGATGATCGACTGGCGCACCTTGCTGTAATACGCGCCGGTGACCAGTTGCACGGGCCCGGGAAAGGCCGACTCGAAACGCAGCTCATCGGTGAACTGGTTGGTGTTCACCCAGTTCGGCGACGGCGAGGGACAATACACCCCCGCCACGCAGGTGCCGCCCAAGGGCGGCCCGCCGTAGCCGCCGATGGAGATGAGCTCACTGCCGTCCTCGGTATCTCGTGAATAGCGATGGAAGTAAGTGCCGGACTCGATGAACGAACCGAATGGTGCGGCGAACTTCGCGGTCAGGTTGGCGAACGTCCAGATGTCGTCGTCGCTTTCCCGGATGTTGAGCGGACGCACCTGGGTCAGGTTCTGGGTGTAGTAATCGGCCAGCGGGAAGCCGTTGTTGCTCTGATCCTGATGCATCACCATCGGAGTGATGGTCAGGGCATCCAAGAATGCCGGGCGATAGGTGAGGGAGATGGTTTCGCCATCCTCGACGTTGTTGCCGAGATGGCTGACGGTTTGCCGCGGCTGGGTCGCGGGCACGGTCAGGGTGGGCCAGGGTCCGCCGCTATAGCTCGGCGGAGCGGCGGTTGTCGCGATTCCGTACTGGCCGGTGAAAACGCCGGGGTTGTAGGTACTGTAGCCGCTCACCAGGAGCGCGAGCTGATTGTCGAGGATCGGCAAATTATAGCTCGCCGAAACCAGGTATCCGGGGCCGCCCTCGTGGATCACGTAGCCTTGGGCGTCCGCGGAGCCGAAGCTTTGGGTGAGGTCCGGCTGCCGGGTGATGAGCCGCACCGTGCCGCCCATCGCGGACGATCCGAACAGCGTGCCCTGGGGACCCCGGAGGACCTCGATGCGATCGAGATCGATGGCGCGCGGATCGATGGAGATCGGCAGCGGCGTGTCATTGATGTAGTAGCTGGTGGTGTTCGCCCCAGCGATGCCGCGAATGGTGATTTCGCGGCCGTTGGTGATGCCGAAGGTGTTGCCGGTGCCGAAGGAGAGATTCGGCGCCAAGTGGGCATAGTCGTCGAAATTCACCTGATCGAAGGCGGCGAGCGTGTTGCCGGAAATGGCCGTGACGCTCAACGGGACAGATTGGATGCTTTCGGCGCGCCGTTCGGCGGTGACCACGATGGCCGACAGGCTGGTGGGCTCATCCGCTGGGGTGTCCGCCTCGGCCGCGACCGCGGGCGAGGACAGCGGACTCGAGGTCAGTTCGATGAATAGGACGGCGGCGCCGACGCGCGCCACCCAGGCAGTGTTCTTCATCCCTTCTCCCTGCGGCCTTATTGGCCTTACCCGAAGTATTGTCATAACTTTCATCTTTGATCAAATATTTGATGTTCGATCTTAGTTTTTTGAGGGTAATATGGCGCGGGGGCAATGAGAGGCGTGGCGTGGACCAGTCAGAACAGGATGTGAATGGCTTTTCGACCGGTGGCCTGTCCAAACCACAGAGGCTCGCATCCACCGCCGAGACCGACAACAGCCGGGCCTACGCGTCGTTGAAACAGGCCGTGCTCGCCGGGACCTTCAAGCCGGGCGAAATCGTCACCCTGCGCTCGCTCGCGAAGCTTCTGGTGATCGGCGATACCCCGGTGCGGGAGGCGATCAAGCGATTGATCTCGGAGGGGGCGTTCGAGGCGCTGCCGAACCGCTCGGCGCGCGTGCCGCTCCTCGACCGTCGCGAGATTCAGCAGATTCTCGATCTGCGCATCCTGCTCGAGAGCAATGCGGCCGCACTGGCGGCGCAGAACATCACGTTGCACCAGATCGAGCGGCTGCGCGGCATGCACGAGTCGATGGGTGCGGCGGTCAGCGCCGACGACAGCCAGGCCTACGGCGAATTGAACAGAGCCTTCCATTTCGAGATCTATCGGATCGCGGATCACCGCATGCTCGCGCACTTGATCGAGGCCTTGTGGCTGCGCATGGCGCCGTTCGTCTCGCGCACACGCTCGCTCATCGCCAGCGATCCGGTGGAGGCGTGGCGCGTGGCCTGCGGCCATCACGAAGCGTTGCTGGTGGCGCTGCAGAGCCGCGACGCCGAAGCGGCTCGGGCGGCTCTGCGGGCGGATCTGTCCGCGCTCCCCAAGATCGACGGCTACTGGGCGGGCGTCGAGGACTCGAATCGATAGCGGCCGGTCCAACCGCCGGCGGGGGAATCATGAAACGAAGCGACAAGGTCATCATCACTTGCGCCATTACCGGCGGCATCCATACGCCGTCGATGTCGCCCTACCTGCCCATCACCCCGGCCCAGATTGCCGCCGAGTCAGTGGCCGCCGCCGAGGCGGGCGCTGCGATGATCCATCTGCACGCCCGCAATCCGGAAACCGGCCGGCCCGATCAGACCCCGGAGCGTTTCCTCGAATTCCTGCCGCAGATCAAGCGCGGGACCGACGCCATCATCAACATCACCACGGGCGGCGGCCTCGGAATGACCCTCGATCAGCGGCTCGCACCGGCGCTCAAGGTCGCGCCAGAAGTAGCGTCGATGAACATGGGTTCGTTCAATTTCAACATCTCGGCGGCCGCAGAGAAGCGCTCCGAGTGGCGCTTCGATTGGGAACGTCCGTACCTGGAGGCGTCCAAGGATCTGATCCTCTCGAACACCTTCACCCAGATCGAGCGCGGCATGCGCGAGTTGGGCGCCTTGGGGACGCGCTTCGAATTCGAATGTTACGACGTGGGACAGCTTTACAATCTCGCGCACTTCGCCGACCGCGGCTTGGTCAAGCCCCCGTTCTTCGTTCAGTGCATTTTCGGAATCATGGGGGGGATAGGCCCCGATCCGGAGAACCTGATGCACATGCGCGCCACGTCCGACCGGCTCTTCGGCAATGACTACTATCTGTCGGTGCTTGCCGCCGGCCGGCATCAACTGCCGTTCGTCACGCTGAGCGCGCTCCTCGGCGGCAACGTGCGGGTCGGGCTCGAGGACAGCCTGTACGCCGGCAAGGGCAAGCTCGCCACGTCGAACGCGGAACAGGTGGCGAAGATCCGCCGCATTCTCGAGGAGCTCAGCCTCGAGATCGCAACGCCGGCCGACGCGCGCGCAATGCTCGGCACCAAAGGCCGCGATAACGTGAACTTCTGACCGACGCAGCGCCTTGCTCAGATCGAGCCGGCGAGTTTCGCTACCCTTTCCAATGCCGCCGACAACGCGGCAATCGCGAAATCGATGGCGGCGGTGTCATGCGCCGTCGAAACCGCCAGGACCCCGCCCGGACCGATGAGCACCCCCTCATTGGCGCAAGCCAGGTGAAAGAGCGACGCCAGTCCGAGCGCGGAGGGATCGTCCTCGTGGCGCTTCGGATCCGCGGCGAAGGAGATCCCGATGACCGAGCCCGTGCCGCTCGACACGAGCTCGATGCCGAGCTCACGCGCGCGTTGCGCAAGGGCGCTGCGCAGGCGCTCGCACGCGCGATCCATGTGGTCGATGCCTCCCCGCGTGAGGCCCTCGAGAGTGGCGATGCCCGCGGCGCAGCCGAGCAGGTTGCCGTTGAATGAGCCGCCGTGAAACACCGCGCCGGGGCGCGTGGGATCGAAGATCTTCATGAGATCGCGTGCGCCGCCAAACGCGCCGAGCGGGGTGCCGCCTCCCAGGAATTTTCCGAGCACGATGAGGTCGGGCTGCAGGCCGAATTTCTCGCAGGAACCGCCCACGGCGAGCCGCAGCATCAAGCAGTCATCCAGGATCGTGAGCGCCCCGTAGCGCCGCGCCAGATGCTCGAGCTCCTGCAGGAAGCCGGGCTCCGGCGCCACCACGCGGCCCGTCACCAGAACCGGCTCGATGACCAGCGCGGCGACCTCCTTGCCATGCTCGGACATGACCCGCTCGAAGCCATCCAGGTCGTTGAAGTGGGCAATCAGCGCGCGGCCCTGGAGGCTTCCTTGCCCGTACAGACCGGCTTCCAGGTCGGGATAGGAGCCGTGATACGCGCCCACGGCTTTGAGGATGTAGGGGCGGCCGGTGAGGTGCCGGGCCGCCTTCACCGCGAGCATGCCCGCCTCCGACCCCGAATTGGTGAAGCGCAGCTGCTCCATCGCCGGCAGTCGATCGCGCAGCATCTCGGCATAGGCAATTTGCTCGCGCGACGCGCCGGACCATGCCATCCCTCGCTTGAGCGCCGAGACGATGGCCTCGCGTACCGGTGCATAGCCATGACCATGGATCAGACTGAGCCCGTTACAGAACAGATCCAGGTAGCGCCATCGATCCACGTCCCATACCCAGGGACCTTCACCGCGCTCGATGACGACCGGATAAGGCGGGTGAAAGCTCGTCGTGCGGGTATTGCCGCCCGGCATCACACCGGCAGCCTCGCTCATCAGCGCGGCCGAACCGGGGGTCCGGCTCCGATACAGATTCTCGATGTCGGTCAGAACCGATCCTCAGCCTTGGCCGATGACCGCGATGGCGTCCACTTCGAGCTTGGCGCCCAGCAAGAGATCGGAAACGCCGACCGAGGCGCTGGCCGGCCAGTCGGAACCGAAGACTTCGCTGCGTACCTTGGAGTAAATAGGGTAATCCGCGAGATCCTTGACGTAGGCCGTGATGCGCACGACGTTCTTGAAATCGGCGCCCGCGCGCTGTAGCGCGACTCGGATGTTCGCGAAGCATTGCCGAGCCTCGGCCTCGAAGCCCCCTTTCACGATCGCGCCCGACGCGTCGCGTCCCACCTCGCCCGAAACGAATACGAGCGAAGTGGCGCCGAGAGGGACCACCACCGCAGCGCTGAATCCCTTGTCCCGCTCGTTATGAATGCGGCGCAACGACCCTTCCTTACCCATGACTCCCTACTCCCTAAAAGCACCTGACGCGAGCGCCTCGCGCGCGAGGCCATTATATTAAGATCATCCGATCAATTTTATAATATATGATCACAAAAACAATATTTGATCAAATATTCTCCTCCCCCGCGACGAACTTTCTCGCCTCCTGGAATCGCGCGTCTGCCGGGCCCCACTGGACGCTCCCGCCGCTCTAAACGCCGAGTGCCCTGTCGAAGCCCGCCGCAATCACCACGACATCGTCGATCTTGAGGCACGTCGGCACGAGCACGAGCGTGCCGCCATCCGCCTGGGTGGCATCGACGTGGATCGATGGGGACGCGGCGCGAAGCCGGGCCGCTACGCGGGCGGCGGCGTCCGGAGCGAGGTCGACCGCGACCAGCGGCAGATCCGCGTGCGCGGCATCGCTGACCGCGCGGACACGGAGCCCGGGCACTCGCCGCAAGGCATTGCACAAAGCGTCCGTGATCGCCGAGAAGCGGCGATTGCGCGCGCCGTCATCGTCTTGCGCGAAGCGCAACAGCGCGGTGATGAGCCCCACGATCTGCTCTTTGCCTACTTTGCACGACCTCGCGATGCCGTGTCGCGGCACACCGGGAAAGTCGCGCTTGTCGATCAATTCCGCGGGGGGATACCAATCCTCATAGCGGTAGTCGAGATCGAGCTGCTGCAGAAGTGCGGATGCCACCAGCGGACGCCGGCCGCACAGAATGCCCGATGCCGATGGACCGCCGATGCTCTTGCCACCGCTGAACACGACGAGGTCGGCGCCCGCCTCGATGAAGCGTCTCAAGTTGCGCGCAGGCGGCAATTCCGCAGCCGCATCGACCAGGACCGGGAGGCGCGCGGCATGTGCCACTCGAACCACCTCTTCGAGCGCGGGGCGCGCATCGGATCGGGCGAGGTACAGGATCCCCGCGGTGCGCTCGCCGATCGCGCTCGCGATCTCCCACGCCTCGGTGTCGCGCACCCCGCACGCCGTCAATCGATCGGGGAGTCCCACCTCGACGAGACGCGCGCCCGCCGCGCGCACCCCGTGATCGTAGGAATTGCGATGACTGCGCGCGACGATGAACTCATTGCGCATCCCGTCGGTATCCGGAAGCTTCGCCATTTTGACCGGATCGAGACCGGCAATGCAGGCCGCCGCGCCGGCGAGCAGGCCCGCCATCGCGCCCGCCGTCACGACGCCGGCTTCGGCGCCGGTACACTGCGCGATGATCCGCGACGCGCGCGCCTGCAGCTCCGCCATGTCGACGCTCAATTGTGCCGCGGCGGCCATCGCCGCGATCACGTCCGGATCAATCGGACTGGCGCCGAGGCGCGTTACCGTGCCGGTCGCGTTGATCACGGGGACCAGCTGCAATCGATCGATGATGTCCGTCGCTTCAGCTCCCGTCGGCATTGACCCTCTGGTGTTGCGCTGCCAGACTCCAATCCTACGCCACATGCAGACCAGACCGCATGCCCACGGATGAGCGCGAACGCGCCGCTTTTCGCTCGCTGTCGCAAGCCAGCCCGAACGACTGGATGATCATCGAGCGCGCGGAGCGCAGGTACCGGCGCGATCACGGGCCGGGTCGCGGGCTCCTCGCCCTATTGAAGTCGATTCAGCACGATGACGCGCTCGGCGTGCCGATAAACCTGTACGCCCATTGCCTTCAGACCGGGACGCGCGCGCTCGAAGCGGGTGAGGACGATGAGCTCGTGGTGGTCGCCTTGTTCCACGATCTGCCGGAAGCCTTCAGCGACAATCACCACGGTCTGCTCGCCGCGCAGATGCTCGCGCCCTGGCTGTCCGAACGGCGCAGCTGGCTGCTCACGCATCACGTGGAATTTCAGGCATACCATTTCGCCAACCATCCGACCCGCGATCGCAACGAGCGCAATCACTACGCCGGACATCCGTGCTTCGAGGAGACCGCGCGGTTCTGCGCGCGCTACGACCAGAACTCGTTCGATCCGGACTATCCGAACGCTCCGCTCGAACGGTTCGAGCCCATCGTGCGGCGCTTCTTCCAAGGCCCCGCGCCCGCGCCCGTGCGCCTTTCCGACTGAAGCCGGGCAATTGCAGACACCTCGACAGATGGCGTTCAGGCTTTGGGGCGAGCACCGGGATCCATTCGAGCTGGCCGGACTCCCCCGTAGAGCTATGGGTTGCCTGAGATGATCTTCCCGTCATCCATCATCAGGTCGCCCGGCTTCATGGCCGCCGGGCAGGCGCCCAGATATTTGGCATCGATGATCACCACGGTCTCCGACTTGCCCGCGTTCATGTGCATCTCGGTATGCGACGCCGTATCGCCCTGATTCGTGTAGACGACCTTCGTGACCGAGCCGGCGTTCGGCCCCTTGGCGCAACTGCTCTCCTCCACGTAGGTGTTGGGCGATGGCCGGCTGACGTGCGAGGTGCACTCGTTCTTTTTCCTCAGCTCCTCTCCCTGCGCCTGCATCGCCTTCGTGGTGCCGCTCGATTGGCACATCTTCACCGCAGGGTCGGGAACCGTCTTGCCTTGCTGGGTATGCGTACCGTGCGTCTCCCAGAGACCCTCCTTGGTCGGAGGGGGCTTGAGCTCATCCGCTCCGGCAACCGAGATCGACGCCGACAGAACCGCGATGTGAAAGGCGAGATTTGATCTCATGCGAATTTCTCCCCGATCTGCGGCGTGGCCGCGAGAAGCTCCTTAGTATAGGCGTGCTGCGGCGATCCGAACACCGATTCCGTTGCGCCTTCCTCCACGATGCGGCCGCGCTGCATCACATACACCCGATCCGCGATGGACTGAACGACGTTGAGATCGTGCGAGACGAACAGGTACGCAAGCCTCAATCGCTGCGCGAGTTCCGCGAGCAGCTCGAGGATCTGCGCCCGCACCAGCACATCGAGCGCGGACAGTGCCTCGTCGAATGCGATCACGGCGGGATTCAATATCAGCGCTCGCGCAATGGCGATTCGCTGTCGTTGGCCGCCCGAGAATTCGTGCGGATAGCGCCGCGCATCGCCGGGTGACAACCCGACCTGTTCGAGCACGGCGGCGACCTTGGCGCGGCGCTCGGCCGCGCCGGGCGGCGCCTCCAGTGTATGAAAGGGCTCGGCGATGAGCCGCTCCACCGGCCAGCGCGGATCGAAACTCCCGTACGGATCCTGCAGCACCACCTGAATGGAACGGCGCAGCCGCCGCAGCGATCTCCCGGCCGCCAGGGAGAAGTTCTCCCCCTTGAGCAGGACTTCACCGGCTTGTGGCCGATCGAGCGCCAGAATCGTGCGCAGCAGGCTCGATTTCCCGGAACCGGACTCCCCCACCAGGCCGATCGTCTCGCCGGCGTCGACCGTCAGCGAGACGCCGTCGACGGCCCGGAAAGGCGGCGGGCGGCGCCACTGCGAGCGCCGACGCACCGGGTATACCCGCACCACCCCTCGGACCTCGAGGACCGCGCGCCCGTCGCGGACACCACGCGACACGCGCACGGGGCGCAGCCGCGCCGCCGCGAGCAGCGCTTCGGTGTAAGGATGATGCGCGCCGCGCGTCAGATCGCGCGTCGCCAGCTGCTCGACGATCCGGCCGCCCCGCATCACGGCGATCCGATCGGTGACCTGCGATATCACCGCGAGATCGTGGCTGACGAGAATCACCGCCTGCCCGCGGTCGCGCGCGAATCGCTCCAACAGGCGCAGAATCTGCGCCTGCGCGCCGGCATCGAGCGCGGTCGTCGGCTCGTCGGCGATGAGCAGCGACGGCCACAGCACGGTGGCTGCCGCGATGGCGACCCGCTGGCGTTGGCCTCCCGACAATTCATGAGGATAGCGGTCGAGCGCACCGGCGGCGCCCGAAAGACCGACTCGGTCGAGCGCCTCGCGCGCCGCCTCGGCCGCCTGACGGGCCGACACCCGAAGATGCAGCCTCACGGTCTCCGCAACCTGATCGCCGATGCGCCTCAGTGGATTGAGCGCGGTCATGGGCTCCTGAAAGACCATGCCGATCTCCCGGCCGCGGACTCCTTGAATTTCGCTCTCGCTCATGCCGCTCAGCAGCCGTTCGCGCAGCCGCACCTCGCCCGAGGTTCGCGCACGAGGCGGAAGGAGCCGCATGACGCTCAATGCGGTCATCGATTTTCCCGATCCCGAGGCGCCCACCAGGCCGAGGATTTCCCCCGATGACACCGTGAGCGATACCCGGTCGAGAATCAGTGCCGATCCGAGCGTCACGCAGAGCGACTCGATCGTCAGGATCGGCGCGGCGTCTCCCGCCGGAACGGCGTCGATCCTCATCGATCCACTCCTTCTCGTCGGCGCAATCCGTCGCCCAGGAGATTCAGCCCGATCACCAGCAAGACGACTGCGAATCCCGGAAACAGCGCCAGCAACGGATCCAACGCGGTCAGCGACTGCGCCTCGTTCAGCATGCGACCCCAGCTCGGAGTGGGGGGCTGCGCTCCGAGCCCCACGTAGGAAAGGCCTGCTTCCGCGATCACGCCCAACGAGAATTGAATGGTCGCCTGGATGACCAGCACGCCTGCGAGATTGGGAAGGATGTGCTCGATCGAAATTCTGGCGCGGCTCTTGCCCGCCACTTGCGCGGCGAGCGTGTAGTCTCGAGTCCACAACGTGAGCGCGCCGGCGCGGGCCACGCGCGCGAACACGGGTATGTTGAACACCCCGATGGCGATGATCGCATTGACCGCACCCGGGCCGAGCGCCGCCGTGATCAAGATGGCCATGAGGAGCGCGGGAAATGCGAAGATCAAATCGGCGCCGCGCATCACGATCTCGTCGGTTGCCCCGCGCCGCGCGGCGGCGACGAGGCCCAAGGGCACGCCGGCGCACACACCGATGACGACCGACAGGAGCGCCACCCCGAGCGTGTTCCGCGCTCCGGCCATGAGTAGCGACAAGGTATCGCGGCCGAGCTGATCCGTGCCGAACCAATGGTGCCTTCCGGGAGGCTGGAGCTTCCCGACGATCGAAATCGCGGTGGGATCGTAGGGCGTCCACGCCATCGCGATCAACGCGACGGCGATGAAGGCGGCGGTGACCGCCGCACCGACCGCGAATCCGGGGCCGCGGCCGCGAAAGCGCATCATGGCGTCCTCTCGTCGCCCAAGCGGGGGTTGACGAGCCGATAGGACATGTCGACGAGGAACGTCACACAGACCACGGCAAGCACCAGCACCACGACGACGCTTTGCACGACGATGAGATCGCGTTGCTCGATGGCCTGCAGCACGAGACGGCCGAGGCCCGGCAGGAAGAACACGTTCTCGATGATCACCGCGCCCGCCAGGAGGAAGGAGAACTGCATTCCGAGGATGGTCAGCACCGGGATCAATGCATTGGGCAACGCGTGTCTCCACAACACCTGCGCATCGCTCGCGCCCTTCGCGCGGGCGGTGCGGATGTAGTCCTCGTGCAGCGTATCGATCAAGGCGCCGCGCAGCACGCGCGCGAGAATCGCCGCCTGTGGCATTGCGAGCGCCACCGCCGGCAGCGCCAACGCGCGCATCGCCGGCCAGAACCCCGCGCTCCATCCCGGAAAGCCGCCGGCGGACGCAACGTGCAGCCCGACCGAGAACACCATCACCAGCAGCATGCCGAGCCAGAAGTTCGGCACCGCGAGGCCCAGTTGCGTGAAGGCGGTCAATGCCGCATCGCTCGCGCGGCCGCGCCGGGACGCCGCGGCGAACCCCACGGGGAACGCGACGGCGGTTGCGAGGACCAGGGCGATAGACTGCGAGCGGGAGCGACACCTGCAAGCGCTCGGCGATGAGAGTTCCGACCGGTACGCGGTAGGTGTAGCTGATGCCGAAATCGCCGCGCAGCAGTCCGGCGACCCAGTGCAGGTAGCGCTCGATTGCCGGCGCATCGAGCCCAAGTTGATGGCGCATGGCCGCCACGTTCTGCGGGTCCGCCTGCAGGCCCATCATGTAGCGTACGGGGTCGCCCGGCACCACTTGCACGACGACGAATACCACGGCCGTTGCCGCCGCCAGGGTGGCGAGCAGAATCGCCAACCGGGCGCCCACGAAGAAAGCGCCGAATCTGCGCGCGGCAAGAACCATGAGCAGGGCGCCGCCCGCGAGCCCGAACCCCTGCAGGACGCGCGCGGCAATGCCCTCCCCGCCGCCGATGTGCGTGGCCGCGGCGGATCCTGCCACGTCGAAGCGGGCATCTTTCAATTCGACGATGCCGAGCAGGTTGTCGAACCCGACACCGTGCAAATGCGCGCTCCAAACCGCCAGCCGCGGGTACTGGAACAGAAATCCATTTACCGAGTCCTCCGTGATCTTGCGCTGGATCCGTTTGAGCAGAGCGCTGCGCACCTTCGCATCGATGCTGTCGTCGAGTTCCGCCACCAGAGTCTTGAATGCAGGGCTCGAGTACCCGAAGTAGTAATCGTCGCGCGCATAGATGTCGTAATCCATCGGCTCGGCATGCGCCACGATACTGAGGTCGTAGTCATGGCGCGTGAACACCTGGTCGAGCCACTGCGCCCATTCCAGGTTCTCGATGTGCACCGTGATGCCGGCCTCGGCGAGCTGCGCCGCGACGATCTCGCCCGCGCGTCGCGCATAGCTCGGCGGCGGCAGCTTCAGGCTGACCGAGAAGCCGCCGGGGTACCCGGCCTCGGTGAGAAGCGCCCGCGCTTTCGCAACATCGTGCGGGTAGGCGTGGGTGAGATCGACGTAATCCGGACTGTGCGGCGGAAAGTGGCTGCCGATCGGCGTGCCGTAGCCGAACATCGCGCCGTCGATGATGGCGTCTCGATCGATGGCGTGGGCGATCGCGCGCCGGACCTCGAGCTTGTCGAGAGGCGGACGCCGGTTGTTGAGCGCCAGAATGGTCTCGCTTTCCGTGCTCCCGACGAGCACCTTGAAACGCGGGTCGGCCGCGAACTGCGGAAAACTCTCAGGTGCCGGGTAGTTCGAGAAGGCATCCACATCGCCCGCCATCAAGGCCGCATACGCGGCGCTCGGATCGGCAATGAATTTGAAGGTCACCTGGCCGAGGGCCGGCGCACCTCCCCAGTAGTCGGGGTTTCTTTCCAGCGTGAGCGAATCGCCGCGGCGCCACGCGAGGAATCGGAACGGCCCGGTGCCGACCGGGCGCATCGAATCGGCGGCCGCCGAACGCGGCTCCACCATGACGAAGGACGCCCACGCCAGCGATTGCAGCAGCCCGCCCGAGCGCCGGGCCAACGACAGCGACAGGGTGTGGTCGTCGACCACGTGCACCGAGCGAATGGCGTTGATGCGTGAGCGCTGGGGATTTGCCGAGTCGGGCGCGAGGGCACGTTCCAACGAAAACTTGGCGGTGCCCGCATCGAACGCCGCGCCGTTGTGAAAGCGCACGCCGGCGCGCAGATGAAACACGTAAGTCAGGCCGTCGCTCGAAATCTCCCACGACTCGGCCAACAGCGGTTTGACCGATCCGTCGGGAGCGAACGTGACCAAGCCTTCGTACAGATTGGCGTAGAGCGCCTCGGAAATGGCGACGGCGGGATTTGCGGTCGGGTCGAGCACCGGCGGTTCGAGCTGCATGCCGATGACGGCCCGCACCGGCCGCGCACCCGCGCCCGCACTCGCCCCGCCCGCATCCGAAACGCCCGCGGCCCCCGCCGTCAGCCACAGCATGGAAAGCAGCCCGGCACCGAGCGCCGGCAGGCGCAGTCCCCCCGCGATCATGCGCTCCCGGATAGAAGTGACCGCGCCGAGATCGCCATCACCTTCGCGGATGACACCAAATCATCGATCAGCACATATTCGTCGGGCTGATGGGCCAGATCGAGGATCCCCGGTCCGTAGGCGATGCAATCCTTGAGCTTGCCGATACGATCGATGTGCTTTTGATCGTACGTCCCCGGAGAGCAGATGAATTGCGCCTCGCGGCCGAGAACTCGCCGCACCGCCGCGGCGGTGCGGCGCGCCACCGGCCCGTTCCGATCGGCCATGGTGGGTTTGACGTCGAACAGATCGCGCAGGCTGTAGCTGAATCCGGCGCGCTCGCGGACCAGCGCGTCGAGCAGCTCCCTGATCTCGGCTTTCGCGTCGTCCAGGTCCTCTTCGATCAAAAGCCGGCGATCGATGACCATGCGGCAGGAATCCGGCACGCAGGCCGACGGCAACCCGCCGCCGCGCGATTCCTCGAGCCCTCCGTGGATGGAATTGATGTTGAGGGTCGAGTGCCGCGCCCCCGAGGGCACCACCGGCATGTCGGTCTCGCGCGCGGCGAGCCTCGGCAAAAGGTCGGCTTCGAAACGGTCGAGCACGGCGTTCATGTGGCGGATGGCGCAGTCTCCCAGGAACGGCATCGAGCCGTGAGCGATGCGCCCATGCGTCTCGATCTCGGCCCACCACACGCCGCGGTGGCCGATGCACACCCGGTCGACGTTCAAAGGCTCGGGGATGATGACGTGATCGACGCGCGGCGGCGAGAACCAGCCGCGTTCGGCCAGGTAGTGCACGCCGCCGTAGCCTCCCGATTCCTCGTCCACGGTTCCCGAGATCTCGAGCGTTCCCGGAAGGGCGGGGTCCGAATCGATCAACGTCTCGACGGCGACGATCGCGGCCGCAAGGCCTCCCTTCATGTCGCACGCGCCGCGCCCGAACAGCTTCCCGTCGCGGATCACGCCCGCAAACGGCTCGACCGTCCAACCGGCGCCGACTTGGACCACGTCGATGTGGCCGTTGAAGTGCACGCAGGGGCCCGCCGCGCCGCTCTCGCGTCGGGCGATCACGTTGATGCGCGGGTGGCGCTCATCGTCGCCCGGCGTGCCTTCGGCGCGCACGCATTGCACCTCGAAGCCGCGCCGGCTCAATCGCTCGCCGATGAATTCGGCGCACGGCCGATACGCCTCGCCCGGCGGATTGATGGTGGGAAAGCGGATGAGATCCCGCGTCAGCTCGACGATTTCGCCGCGCCGCGCATCGATGCTCTTCAACAGGGCATCGATGGGATCGACGGGGAGCGCCGGAGCGCTCATCTCGGGTGCCGGGCCCGCGTCGCCGCCGCTCTCAGGCGCGCTTCCTTCGACAGGGCGGTCAAGCCGAGCTCCGCATACACCTCGCCCAATGCGGTATTGAGCGGTACGCCTTGAGGGTCGGCGCCGCGCCGGAGCTCGAGCATCTGCTGGGCGGCCACCGTGCGCCGTCCCTTGATGGCGGTGTCGAGAAGGATCTGCTCGAACAAGTCGCGTTGCGCATGGCTTCCGCCGATCTCGGCGAGGCGCGGCATGGCGCGGCCCAAATGACGCCACGCGGCCGCGTATTCGCCGCGCGCGTACGCGTAAACCCCTTCACAGGCGGGCAGGGCAACCTCGTCGCCACAGCTCGCGGGCATGCGCCGGCGCGGTACGCGCCAGTGACCGCACTTCGTCGAGCAGCGAGTCCGCCTCCGCACGCCCCGCCCGGGCCAGCCCGTAGAGATATTGCACCGTGAGGAAAGGCAACACCGTGTCCCGGGCGCGCGCGGCCAGATGGCTCCCCAGATCCTGCCACCGTGGACCCACATCGATTCCAGCCATCTCCATTCGCGCCAGCAGCGAGACCGCGCCGATCTGATCCTGGGAATAATCCTTGGCGACGCCCCAGCACCGTCGATCGTAGATCTCCAGCACATCGGCGAATCGGCCCTGGCTGAGCTTGAACAGCGCGAGATGCCACCACAGATGCGTGAGCATGAAGGAATTGAGACCCGTCCAGGTGCCGGTCAGCCCCTCGAGGAAGCGCGCCCCTTCGTCTATGCGGCCGCGCGTGAGCATGACGTGCGCGAGTGCGTGCTGGGCCCAGGGCTCCTTGCGCTTGAGCCCCAACGCCGTGCGGGCCTCCTGCTCAGCTTCGTTGAGCAGGTGACATTGCTCGTAGGCGAACGCCGCCATGCCGTGCACGTAGGGAACGTCCATGTGCTGGTCGAGCACTTTGAGAACGGCCCGCAGCATGGCGGGCGAGTTGCCGCGATTGAACTCGAAATATTGCAGCAACTTGACCATCGCCAGATCGCGGGGGAAACGATCCGACACACCGCCGCACAGACGGATTGCCTCAGGCATGTCGCCTGCGATCCAGGCTCGAAGCACGGCGGCATTCATCTGCTCCCGTTCCGTGACCCCGGCCAGCGCCCGTTCGGCCGCCCGATGGTAGGGGGCCGCGCGCTCGGCCGCATCGGGCGCCTCGAGCAGCATCCAGAGCAGACCCGCGTAGACGTTCGCGAGACAGCAATCCACGTCCGCATCGGCGGCGTGCACGATGCCTTCCACCCGGGTCTCGTACGCCAGAAAGCCTTCGATGAAATCGTCGATCGCCTTTGCCGTGTCGGGCCGGGCGCCGGTCAACGGATTGCCCAGATAATCGTGCTGCATGGGCTCTGATGATACCGGAGCCGCGCCATGGCGGCCTCAAGGTCGCGTCGGCGGATGAGTCGCCCCTCGCTCGCGATGCTCGTGGGTCCGCGATGCTCGTGGGTCAGCGCCGGCCTTGCAGGAACTGCGCTACGTCGGCGGCGGAGCGTTGGGGGATCTCGATTTGCGGCAGATGTCCCACGTGCGGATAGAGAATCAAGCTGGCGCCCGGAATGGCGGCCGCGAACTTGGCCGAGCTGGCCGGCTCCACCAGCACGTCGTTCTCGCCCTGCAGCACCAGAGTCGGCACCGAGATGTTGTGAAGCGCGTCGGCCGAGGCGCGGCCGAAGGCGGCCGGGTTGAGGGCCATGAGAATCGCCCGATGGCCCGGCGCCCGCTGGAGCTCCGCCCAGCGATCGACGAATGCGGGAGTAATCACGGATTTGTCGTAGACGTTGGTCTTCAATCCCTCGTCGATCAGCGGCCGGTTGTCGATGCTCTGCAGGAACGCCCGCCCCAGCCGGTATTGAAGGATGCGAAACGCCAGCGGGATCTTCGCCGGCGGCTTTTCGTTCGGGAAACCGGCGGCGTCCACCAAGATGAGCGCATCGATGCGCTCCGGGTGCCGAAGCGCGAGATGCCAGGCGACGCCGCCGCCCATGGAGTTTCCCGCCACCGCGAACTTCGGCAGATTGAGTGCCGCGGCGAACGCATCCACTAAGTCCGCGAGACCGTCGCCGGTGAGCTGATAATCGTCCGGCGCGCGCGTGAGCCCGTGCCCTGGGAAATCCAGACGGATGATATGGAACCTGTCCTTGAGCGCGCTCACCCAGCCGTCCCAGCTGGTGTAGGAATCGCCGTACCCGTGAAGCAAGACCACCAGTGGCAAGCTCGGATCGCCTTCATCCTCGTAATGGACGTGAAGGCCGCCCGGCAGATCCACGAATCGCGAGGTAGGGCCGGTATATTTCGACTCCAAGGCCGCGTAGGGGATGTCGGGCCCCCGCAGCTCGAGCCACGCGGCGATCAGGATCAGCAGCAGCACCCCGACGACGATTCCCAGGATCTTCATGCCATGCCCCGTCAGTACTTGTAGCTGAAACGAAGACCGAAGGCCGCGGGTTCGCCCGACTGCGCGACGTTCGCGGTCGCCAGGAAGAAATTCCTCGTGACATCGTAATTCCTGTTGAAGATGTTTCTTCCCCAGAGCGTCAAAGTCCATGGGCCGCCGGAGGCGGGCGTCAGCGACAGGTTCGCATTGGCGAGCCAATAGTCGGGAATCGTGAACGCGTTGCTGCCGAGGAGGAAGAACTGGCTATACGTGTCGTGAAAGCTGTAATTGGCGTCGGCAGTCAGCCGATGAGCGGCCACGTCCCACGAATAGCTCACGTCGCCGCCGTACGTGCTCTTCGGAATGCTCTCCGGCCGGCCGTCGTAGTTCACGGGGGGCTGCGCGGTGTTGTCGATCAGGTTGCTGGTGTAATACCCCTCGACGAATCCGTAATATTGGGAGATCGACAAGCCGCGCAGAGCGCGCCACTCAAGCTGCACTTCGCCGCCGTTCAGGCGCGAGTTGGCGTTCACGAATCGGCCGATCAGCCCGTAGATCGGATCGTAGATCGTCCCGAGGATTTGCTGGTCCCGATACCGGTAGTCGAAGACCGCGGCATCGATTCGAAGCGTCGACGTCACGTCCGATTTGACCCCCACCTCGTAGGCGGTGAGCTTCTCGGGCTCGAACGGGTCGGCCGCGGGAGCGGCGACCGTGTTGTGCGCGGTGAATCCCCCGGACTTCACGCCCCGGCTGACGCTGCCGTACACCAGCGTCCCGGACAGCGGGGTGTAGTCGACCTGGAACTTGCCCGACGGCAGATTGGAGGTGATCGAGTGGTTGATGTCCGTGTTGAACGGCACCACCGGCTCGATGAACCCTGACGTTAGATTGACGAGCTCGCGCGTCTCGTGGTCTTCCCGGGCGCCGAGGGTGACCTTGAACGCATCGTTGAACCGGTAGCTCACCTGGCCGAACTCGCCGATGGAATTCGCGTTCTGCCGGTAATCGGTCAGGGCAATCCCGCCGTAGGAATCGGTCAAATCGGAATAGAAGTTCTCATCGAGACGTTGATCCGAATAAAAGACGCCTCCGAGCCAGGCGAACGGACCGGTGCCGGTCGAGGCAATGCGCAGCTCCTGCGAGATCACATTGAGATAGCTGCGGAAATATTCGTCCGAGTCGTCGTATTGGGTCGCATCCCAATCGGTGTACTCGCGCCGTATCATTTTGTTGTAGGCCGTGATGCTGGTGATCTTCGCGACCCCCAGATCGATGTTCGCGTTGAGCGCGACGCCCTCGTTCGAGTCGTCGAGACCGGGTTTGGAATTGGGGCTGATGCCGATCAGGTTCGCGAACATGGGATTGAGCTGCCATCCCGTGGCGTAGCGCGAGGAATCCGCCGGTATCAGCGTCGCGCCGCCGACGGGGTAGTTGTCGAGCAGATGCAAGCCGATTTCCTCGGACTTGTCCTGTGACCAATAGCCCGTGAGCCGGAAATTCAGCGCCTCCGTCGGATCGAATTCCAGTTGACCGCGCAGCGCGATCTTGTCCTTGTCGCCCAAGCCGTCGCCATTCAACCGGTTGTATTGCCAGCCGCCGCCCTGCTCCGTGCCGTAAGAAAGCCGGCCCGTCAGCCCGTCGAGGATGCTGCCCGACACGAAGCCCTCGCTGCTGAATGCATTGAACGATCCATATTCGAAGGTTACGCCGGCGTGCGTGTCCGCGGTCGGCCGATTGGTGATGAAATTGATCTCGCCACCCGTGGTGTTGCGCCCGTACAAGGTACCCTGCGGCCCGTACAGCACTTCGACGCGGTCGATGTCGAACAACAGCCCCTGCGTCTGGATCGGCAGGGCGAGCGCGACATCGTCGATGCTGACGCCCACCGGCGAGGCGTTGTTCGAGGTGTAATCGATGAACCCCACCCCTCGCAGTCGAAACTGCGGCTGGCTCGAGCCGAAAGCCGGCTCTACCTGAAGGCTCGGCGCGGCATTCTGCAGATCGTTCACATAGGTGATGGATTTCGCCGCGAGGGTATCGCCCTGAAGCACGGAAATCGCGATGCCGACGCTCTGTACCGACTCCTCCCGCCGCTGCGCGGTGACCACGACCTCTTCCAGTCCCGATCCGCCCGCGGAATTCTGGTCGGCCGCGGTATCGGCGAAGCCCGGCGCGCCCGCCGACAGCGCGCATGCGCCAATGACGAGCGCCGACCCGAACAACCGTGCCTTCATCTCCATCTCCCTCTTGCAAATCGCGAAACCGGCGCAAGAAACGCCTGATGAGCGGGCTATGATGCCCGCCGAGGTTTGGCCAGCAAACGAATATTAGTGAAGGTTCAGATACGCATTGGTTATTGCGGCGCACCTGTCCTGATGCGCCGGGAGGCCGCCCCATGAACGACACCGCACCCTCGAATGCCCCCACCCACGTTGTCTGCGGACATTGCGATTCCGTGGTCCGCCTGCCCGGCGAGCGCTTGGGGGAGTCGCCTCGCTGCCCCAAGTGTCACCACGCGCTGTTCGAGGGTAAGCCCGTCAATCTCACCGAGGCCGGCTTCGACCGGCATATTTCGCGCAACGATCTTCCGGTCGTGGTGGATTTCTGGGCCCCCTGGTGCGGCCCATGCGTCGCCATGGCGCCGCAATTCGAAGCGGCCGCGCGCGAACTCGAGCCGAAGTTCCGGTTCGCGAAATTGAACACCCAGGATGAGCCGGCGCCGGCCAGTCGATACAACATCCGCAGCATCCCCACGCTGATCGTATTTCGGGGCGGCAAGGAGATCGCGCGCCAATCGGGCGCGATGAACTCAGCGCAGCTCGCCCGCTGGCTGAGCTCGGCGGCCGGCTGATCTGCCCATCAGCGCGAGCGCCGCGGTGGTGACGAGGCAGGAGGCGGACAGATATAGTCCCACCGAGCTCACGCCGTAGCCGTTGGCCAGTTCGCTCGCCAGGTACGGCGCGAGCGAGGCGCCCAGAATCCCCGCAAGATTGAACGTGAGCGAGCTGCCCGTATAGCGCACCTGCACGGGAAAGAGCGCCGCGAGCGCGCTCGACAGCGGCCCGTAGGTGAACCCGGTCAACGCGAATCCGAGCGCCAGGAACACCGAGACCTTGGTGCGATCGTGTGCGCCGAACAGCGGCTCGAAGGCGAATCCAAAAGCCATGATGGCGAGCGTCGCGATGATCAGCATGGTGCGGCCGCCGATCCGGTCCGCGAGCGCGGCCGAGATGGGGATCGTCAATCCGAAGAACATTACGCCCATCATCTGCAGAATCAGATAGTCGCTGCGCGGAAATTTGAGCGAATTGGTGGCCCAGTTCAACGCGAAGACCGTCATCAGATAGAACACCAGGAACGTGGTCACCGTCGCCAGCGTGCCGAGCACGAGCTCGCGCGTGTGCTTCGTGATCACCGTCATGAACGGCACGCGGACCTGTTCCCCCCGGGCCAGCACGCGTTGAAACTCCGGCGTCTCGACCAGCTGCAGCCGCACGTAAAGGCCCACCGCCACCAACACCGCGCTCGCGAGGAACGGCAAGCGCCAGCCCCACCCGAGGAGTTGCGCGCTGGAGAGGTGCGTGCTCATCCATAAGAATGCGCCGCTCGAGCACAAGAACCCGAGCGGTGCACCGAGCTGAGGGAAGCTGCCGTACCAGGCGAGCTTGCCCGGCGGCGCATTCTCGGTGGCGAGCAGCACGGCGCCGCCCCACTCCCCGCCGAGCCCGAGGCCCTGACCGAGCCTGCACAGCGCGAGGAGCACCGGAGCCCATACTCCGATCGCCGCGTACGTCGGCAGCAGGCCGATCAGCACCGTGGACACCCCCATGGTGAGGAGCGCCGTCACCAAGGTGGCCTTGCGTCCGACCCGATCGCCGAAATGGCCGAACAGCGCCGACCCGATCGGGCGCGCGACGAAAGCGAGCGCAAACGTCGCCAGCGACTGAAGCGTCGCGGTCTTGCGATCCTGCGTGGGGAAGAACAGTGCCGGGAACACCAGCACGGAGGCCGTGGCGTAGATGTAGAAATCGAAGAACTCGATGGTCGTGCCCACCACGCTCGCGATCAAGATGCGGCGGGTCGGCCGGCCCGGCCCGGAGATGGCCACTATGTGTTCTTGCTGCTGGGCGTCGTTCCCGGCGCCATGTCTTCTTCGTTCATCTTCACGAAGCTCATCTTCACGAAATCATCCGGCTGAATCTCGCCCTCGGGAATGGTCGGCGGGTTTGCGACCGGGTGACCGGCCTCGTTGGCCGGGAGATCATTGACCAAAGTGGCGCTCGCGGTCAATTGCCCCCACCGTAGTCGTATCCCCCCGGCTCCTAATAGCCGCCCACGTAACCCACCCCGTCGTAGCCGTCGTATCCCGGGCCGCCCACGCCGCGATCCGCATGGGTCTTTGGCGGCGCCAGCATTTTCGCGCCGTGCGAAAGCGCCTCGCTTCTGGCCTGATCCAGCCTCTGTGGGAAAGCGCCTACACTTCGCACACTGGCGTTTTTGGTGGCCGCCATGCAGTCTTAGCCAATGGCCATCCATCCCAAAGACTACCGCGTTCGCGAAGGCAGCAAGGTTGACCTCGCCAACCGGCCCACCGACACGGCCCGGGTGTACCGGGACGATGCCGATTACCAGTCCATTCTCGAGGATCACGTCAGGAAGTTGAGCGCCCAGCAGCAGCTTCTATACGCATCCGGCCGCTACGCCGTGCTGTTGATTTTCCAGGCCATGGATGCCGCCGGCAAGGATGGTGTCATCGCGCATGTGATGTCGGGGGTCAACCCCCAGGGATGCCAGGTTTTCAGTTTCAAGCATCCGAGCGCCACCGAGCTCAAGCACGATTTTCTCTGGCGCACCACGGTGTGTCTGCCGGAGCAGGGCAAGATCGGCATTTTCAACCGCTCTTATTACGAGGAAGTGCTCATCGTACGGGTCCACCCGGAGATTCTGCGCGCGGAGGATCTGCCGGATTCGGCCGACGGCGGCAAAGCCATATGGGCGCAGCGCTACCAGTCCATCGTGGACCTGGAACGTCACCTCGGCCGCAACGGCACCCGCATCATGAAGTTCTTTCTTCACCTCTCCAAGGAGGAACAGCGCAAGCGCTTTCTCGCGCGTATCGATGCGCCCGACAAGAACTGGAAATTCAGCGAATCGGACATCGAAGAGCGCAAGTACTGGAACGAGTACAAGAAGGCCTATGAGAAGTGTCTGAGCGCCACCAGCACGCGCGAGGCGCCATGGTACGTGGTGCCCGCGGACGACAAGCAAAACGCCCGCCTCATCGTCTCCCGCATCGTGCTCGACACCATGGCGGAGCTCAAGCTCTCCTTTCCCCGCACCACCGCCGCGCGCCGCAAGGAGCTGCAGCGATTGCGCAAGCAATTGGCGAAGTGATCAGCCGAGCGCCGGCGGCCCGATCAGGGTCGTGATCGCCGACGTGGTCAGCAGTATCAGTGCCGCGAGCACCATCTCGGCGTGTATCGATCGCCTCAAGCTCCGGGCGGCGGCCGCGTCGCCCGTCGACAGCCGCGGCGTGAGCCTGGTCTTGTTGAATGCCGCGAGGCTCAAGAGGCCCGCGACCAACGCAAGCTTCGCGCACATCGCCCAACCATATGGACTCGTCCACAACGCGGAAGCATGCCCCAGGAGATTCGACAGCACGAAAATGCCCGCGAGCACCAGGGCTCCCACCACCGCGACCGCAATCCTTCCGAAGCGGGACGCTGCGGCGCCGGCGCGTCGCGGATCCGCGCATTGGGCGAGAAATGCGAGCGGCCCGAGCGCGCCGATCCAGAAGGCTGCGCACACGACGTGCAGCGCGACACAGGCGACCGTCCATGAATCTCCCGTGGCGTGCGCATGTCCCGTCCAGGCGAACGACATCGCGGCGCATGCGGCGCCCACTGCCGCGAGCGCCGGCGAGCGCCGGGCCGGCAGCGCTGCGCGCACGGCCAGCAACAGACCCGCGATTCGCGTGATCACCGCGGTGTCCTCGCCGGAACGCCACACCATGTGGATGAGTTTCCGATCGATCATGCCCGCCGCGTCGCCCGCCAGGGATCCGGCGGTCAGGAGGATGCGCAGCGCGCTCAAGGCGACGGCGGCGGCGACCCAGATCTCGATTCGCCGGCCGATCGCACGGCGCTCGTCGTCCCCCAGCAGAGCGTCGCTGTAGCAGAGGAAAAAAGCCCCGCCCGCGGCCGCGAACGTGGCCGCATAGAGCGCCGCCTTCACGATCACGGCGCAGACATCCCAAACGCCGATGTCCAACGAGCTACGGCTTGATCACGAACGAAAACGTGCCCTTGACCACATGGCCGTCGTCGACGGTCAGTGCGCTCCACTTCACCTGATAAGTCCCGGGAGCGAGCGGCGGCAGCGGCACTTCGACATGCGCCGCGGATGCGCCGGCATCGTAAGGCACGGAGATGTCCTTTGCGCCGGAGGACACCTTGAGCACGGCGAGCTTCACGCTCTCGTTGAAATCCAGGGTCAACGCTTTGGGCGCGGCCTTGAGCTCCGCACCGGCCGCGGGCGAGGTGCCCAGCAATTTGGCATGCGCCAATACCGCGAGCGGGAAAATCAGGGCTGCGGCGGCCGTTGCCAGCCGGAAACGCTTCGTCATGGCCAACTCCTTGCATAGGGACGCAGTTCTCAAGCCTAGCCGAGAATGGCCCACGAGGGGTGTATTGTCGCGACGCCGGTGGTATGTTTTCGGGCACGATGCGGCTACCACGCACCCTCTCGTTGATCCTGGCGCTGATGCTGGCGGCGGCGCTTCCATTGCGCGGCTATGCCGCCATGGCGCAATGCGAGGGATCTGCGCCTGCGGGTGTCCATGCCGGACACCACGCGCATTGCATCGAGGGTGCGGGATCGGGATCCACCCATGCGAGCGGCGGCTGCAGCGATTGCTGTAGCGCGGCCTCGGCCTCGACGCCGCCCCGGTGGGTGGTTCCTCTGGCGCCGACCGGGCAGATCGTCGCGCCCTCTCTCGCCCCCCCTCCCACCCTCGCCCCCGACCGCCTCGACCGCCCCCCTCGCCCGCGCCGCTGATCTCGAGGCGCGGGGCGTACCGCCGCGCGCCCGCATCACGGTGAGGTCATCGCCGCTCCGGCATTGCACCGCGAACGGCAAGCGAGGTTTGTCATGGCTTACAGCGGCATTTCGCGTTTCGGTATTGCGAGCCTGTGTGCGCTCGCCGTCATGGGCTGCGCGCAATTCTCCCGCGACGGGGGATTCGATGAGGTCGCGCGTGCGACCCGGCTTGGGATCGGCACAGAGGTGCGCTGGGCACGTACGCCCGAGGAGCGCGCCAAATCCGATCGGCAGATCGCCGATCTTCTGCGGCACCCGCTGTCGGTGGACGATGCGGTGCAGATCGCGTTGCTCGGGAACGCGGCGCTGCAGGCCTCGTTCCAAGAGCTCGGAATCTCCGAGGCCGACCTGGTCCAGTCCGGGCGGCTGCCGAATCCCGGTTTCACCTTCCGCCACGCGGCTTCCGGAGGTGTATACGACATCGAGGAGACGTTGAGCGTGAACGTCATCGCGCTCTTGAGCGCCCCGTCCCGGCACCGGATGCAAGAGCGCCGCTTTCAGGAAACGCAGCACGCGGTCACGCTCGAGATCGTGCAATTGGCAGAGCGCACGCGCGAGGCTTACTACACCGCGCTCGCCGCGAGCGAGTCCGTCCGCTACCGGGAACAGGTACAGGCGGCGGCCGAAGCCGGCGCCGAGCTCGCCCGCAGAATGCGCGCGGCCGGAAACTGGAACCGGCTCGACGAGGCGCACGAGCGCGGCTTCTACGACGACGCCTCGTTGAACCTGGAGCGCGCCCGGTTGGGAGAGACCGTGGCACGCGAGAATCTGGCGCGGTTGCTCGCACTCGGCTCCGATTCCGGAAGTTTACGGCTCGTCGATCGGCTGCCGGAGCTGCCGGCCGCCCTCGAGCAGGCGCCGGACTTCGAGAAGACCGCGCTCGCCGGGCGCATCGATCTCGAGCTGATGCGCGCCCGGATCGAGGCGTTGGCGGCGACTCTTCATCTCACCCGCGCGATGCGCGTCATCGACGTGCTCGAGGCGGGCCCGACCCGCATCAAGCAGGGAGCGGGCTCCGACCCGTACGAAACCGGCTACGAGGTGAGCCTGCAGATACCCCTCTTCGATACCGGCGCGGCGCGCGTGAGAAAGGCGGAGGCCATTTATGCAAAGGCCGTGGAGGAATTCAGGCAGGCCGCCATCGATGCCCGCACCGAGGTTCACGCGGCCTACGCACGCTATCGCGCCTCGCACGCGATCGCCCTGCGGGAGCGCGACGAGGTGCTGCCGCTGCGCCAATCGATTTCGCGCGAAGACATCAAGCTCTACAACGCATCCCAGCTGAGCGTGTTCGATTTGCTCGCCGACGCCCGCTTGCAGAGCGCGGGCGTCGACGACTTCATTCAGAGCCTCAAGGATTTCTGGATCGCCAAGTCGGCGCTCGATGCGGCGCTGATAGCGCCACCCTTGCAACGATCAGCCGGGGAAAAATCATGGTGACTCGACGACATCTGTTCGGCGGCATGGGCGCCGCCATCGCCTCGGCCACGGTCGCCCGGGCGGCGCTCGCCGCCCTTCCGCAGATCGTCTCCAGCGACGGCGCGAGCATGCGGCGGCCCCTCATGCCGCCCACCGGAAGGCCCTACCGGCCGGTCGCGACGCTCAACGGCTGGACGCTTCCCTGGCGCATGCGCAACGGCATCAAGGAGTTCCATCTGGTGGCCGAGCCCGTCGTGCGCGAGATCGCGCCCGGCATGAAGGCGAATCTCTGGGGCTACAACGGGCAGTCTCCGGGCCCCACCATCGAGGTGGTGGAGGGCGACCGGGTGCGGATCTTCGTCACCAACCGGCTGCCCGAGGCGACCAGCATCCATTGGCACGGCCAACGCCTGCCCAACGGCATGGACGGAGTCGCCGGCCTCACTCAGCCGGCGATCAAGCCCGGTCAGACTTTTGTCTACGAATTCCGCGCGCAACGCGCCGGCACGTTCATGTACCACCCGCACGCGGACGAGACCACGCAGATCGCGATGGGATTGATGGGGTCCTGGGTCACACACCCGGCGGACCCCGCATCGATGCCGGTGGACCGGGACTACGTGTTTCTGCTGAACGCCTACGACATCGGCCCCGGGAGCTCCACGCCCAAGGTCAGCACCATGCTCGACTTCAATCTCTGGACCTTCAACAGCCGCGCCTATCCGGGAATCGATCCGATGGTGGCGAGGATCGGGGAGCGCGTGCGCATTCGAATCGGGAACCTCACCATGACCAACCATCCCATTCACCTGCACGGCCACGAGTTCGAGGTGGCCGGCACCGACGGCGGTTGGATTCCGCCCGGCGCGCGCTGGCCCGAGGTCACCGCGGACATCGCCGTCGGCCAGATGCGCGCCATCGAGGTCGTGGCGGCCGCACCGGGCGACTGGGCCTTTCACTGTCACAAGAGCCATCACACCATGAACGGCATGAGCCACAACGTACCCAACACGCTGGGTGTGGACGATTCCGACCTCGCCGGGAAGATTACGGCGCTCGTGCCGGACTACATGGGCGTGGACGCCAATCGCTCGATGGCCGACATGCAGATGTCCATGCCGATGCCGGAGAACACGCTCGGGATGATGTCGGGCGAGGGCCCTTACGGAAACATCGACATGGGCGGCATGTTTACGGTATTCAAGGTTCGCGAGGATCTCGCGCCGGGCGATTACCGCGACCCGGGTTGGTATCATGCGCCGAAGGGAAGCATCGCCTGGTTGTGGGAGGGCGAGCCGCCCCCGGTGGCCCGCTGACGGGTGGGTGCGTTCACCGCGGAAGCTTCGACTCATCCAAGGGATAGAACACCGACGCCGGCGTCGCCCGCAGGAAATCCCCGATCGCGGTCGATACCGGCTTCGAGCTCGTATCCGCGGGGCTTCGGGTCAACGGCATCGTGCGGCGGAATGCCGACCACGCGGCCGTGACCGGCGCGCCGAAGGCGCGGTGGCCATCCTGCCGCTTGCGCGCGTCGAGCCAGAGACTTCCCTCGAGCAGGTCGTACCCCAAGAGATCGAAGGTGGCGGCAACCGCCTGTCGGGCGCGCTGCACTTTGATGCGGGTCTGGGCCTGAAGATCCTCCACCGTGGCGACAATGGCGCTCCCCGAGGGCGCGATCGGAGTCATCAGGCTCTGCACCTCCTGCTCGAGATCCACGGTCGCGTAATCCGTGAACGCGAGGTCCGCCTCCGGCAGCACGTCCGTAAGACGGGCGCCGGTGAAGAAGGGGTTGCTGAAACGCTCGATGCGCTGCGTCACCGCGATATCCATGTTGCCCAGCGCGATCACGAAGTCCTCGATCCGATTGGCCATCGGATACGGATCCCAGTTGGCGTTCGAGACGATGTAGCCATGCTGTCCCTTGCTGTGCGGGCCGCCTTTCACGTAGAAGCGCATCAATTGCGGCGTCGCGAGCTCCGGCGAATCGCCGGGACTCAGGCCGACCGCCACCGCGGGATTGTGATCCGAGGAATTCGCCTGCAGCGTGACCGCGGCCTCGAGCCCGCCCCACGACTCCCACGCCGACGCCTGGCGGATGGATGAAGCGCGCAGGCTCTCCGGATCCTGGATGATGCGGTGGGCGTCATCGCCGAACAGGTAGCTGCCCTTCAGCATGTCGAGGATCCGCGCGGCATGCCAGTTCAGCCAGGCCTCCGGGCGGTCGCGCTGCACGGCGAGGCTCAGCGGCGTGACGCTCGAGTTCATCCCGTTCAAGTCGACGGCGTAGATGACATCCGCCCATTCGAGGGCGGCACGGGCGTCGTACACCAGGAGCGCGGCCTGGCCGGTGGCGTACGCGTTGCTGCTCGTCAATGCGTTGTCGTCGGCCGCGAAGGGCTTGATGGGCGACAAGCCCGCGCGCTTGAGCGCGTCGCCCGCGGCCATCCGCACGCCCTCGAGATAGACCTCCCCCGCGCCCACCATCGCCGCGCCCACGTTGTCCAGCGGAGCAAGGTCCCCTTCGCCCAGGGTGCCGCGGGACTGCACCACGGGCGTGATGCGCTTGTTCAATAGATCGAGCAGCATTTGCGCCAGCTGCGGGCTCGGGGCGTTATAGGTCATGGCGTTGGCGCGCACCACCATCATCGCGCGCACGATCTCCTCGTCGCTCACCTCGGGACCGGTCCCCCACAACGCGCCGTCGCGAAACGCCGCCATCTGCGTCTTCTCGATCAACGCACGGTTCTTGGATGACATCGGATCGCCGTCGAACATGACGGTCTCGCGCTGCTCTCCCGCCCCGCGGTTGAACCAATAAACCGGCACGCCTTCGGCAGCCGCCTCGAGCAGCAGACCGTAGTTATCGGCCTCGCGCCGGCGCGCCTCGGCGGCGAGCTCGACCTTCGCGCCGTGCCGCGCGACGGCAACGATCTCCTCGATGGTCAGGTTGCGGCCGGTCAAGGTGATCGTCCGGTCGCTCATGCTCGGAGCGATCGGCGTGTACGCCGTGGCGGCCGGCGCGATACGCGCCATCACGGCCGACAGGGCACAGAGCGAGACCAATCCCGCGTGCCGCGCGATAAGTGCGCGCATTGACTCAGCTTCCCCGCCGGCCATCGCGCAGGCGATCGGTCCCGTAGACGAAAAGGAAGTTCCCCAATATGGCGATCGCGAACAACGCCAGCGATGCGGGCAGTATCTCGATCACCTTGTGCAAGCCCAGCCAATCAACCGGTGCGTCGAGCCAATGCGACAGCCTCGCCAATCGGCTGGTCGCGTCGTCAGGAATCTGCATGCGATTCAGCACGGCGCGAATGCCATCACCAATGCTGATGTGGGTCCATTCTCCCTCCTTGAACCACTCATAGGTCTGCAGGCCGACGAGGCTCAGAAAGGCCGCGAGGCACCCGTAGCCGACGGCCCCGCCCAGCACGGTCAGGATGCGCCAGGTGGTTTCGCGTCGGCTCATGGCGCCGTCGCACCGGCGGCGGCGGGACAGCCCTTGACCTCGAGACGCACGATGCGGCCGGAGTCAGCCTCCAAATCCGAGGGCTTCAGCACGCTGTCCGTGGCCTTGAGGTCGATGTCGATCCAGTACACGTCCCCGGTTCGCTTCCGATCGGCAATGCCGGGATTGAATCCCAGCGCCTGCGCTTGCGAAATCCGCGCTTGAGCTCGCTTCGAGTCGCTGAAGAGCCCGAGCGACAGGACGGATCCCTCATTGGGGCCCGGCATCTCCAGTGCATCGTCGATGCCTCCGGCCTTGAGATTCGCTTGCATTTGATCGCTGCTCCGGGAGGGTGTGATGGGCAGATAGACCCACACTCCCGCCCACACCTCGCCCTCGGCTACCCGCTGCCTCGGATCATAGCCCCCGCTGCGCAGCGTGGTGGCCGCATGCGCGGCCTCGGCCACGTCCCGGAACGGGCCCACGCTGATGCAACGCTTCACATCGGTCAACAGGACTCCGCCGCCTTCGGACGAGGATGCCGGAGCCGCGGCAGGCGCCTCCGTGCCGCCGCTCGCCCCGGCAATCCCGGCCTCCGTTTTGCCGCCGGCGGCGGCCGCATCCGCGGGCGCCCGCGTGGCGGCGGCTGACGTCTCGGAGGCGAGTTTCAAGCTGGCGCCCGGCACCGGGCTTGGGGCCGATGCCGCGGCTCCGTCGCCGATCCCACGCGTCCAGAGGAAATATCCGATATTGGCGAGCGCGAGGCACACCACGATGCTTTTAAGGATTGTCACCCGTCACCTTCATTCAAGCGCAGACTCACCTCGCCCGACACGTGTCGTTGCAACTGCCCCCGGACCTCCAGCAGCAACGCCCCATCCCGGTCCACCCCCCGAGCCGTCCCCTCGACGGAGCCGTCTCCCGCGAGCACGCGCGCCTGCCGCCCGGCCAGGGCATCGAGCATCGCCCAATCCTGGCGGAAGGCGGCGAATCCGCTTCGTTCGAACTCGTCCAGCATACCCAAAAGTTGCTCCAATAGAGCCGCCGCCAGGACATTCCGGGACACCGGCTCCGGGCACGCATCCGAGATCGCGGCGACACGCACGCCCGTGGACTCGATGGCGCGCCGCTCGCCGGCCGACAGCGATACATTGAGCCCGACGCCGATCACGACGTGAGCCGGGCCCCCGGCCTCCGTGCGCAGCTCGACCAGGATCCCGCCGATCTTGCGGTCGTCCAGCCAGATGTCGTTCGGCCACTTCAGCCGGATATGCTTTGCACCGAGCCGTTCCAAGCTGCGGGAGACCGCCACGCCCACCGCGAGGCTCAAGGTGGGATCCACCGTCGCGGCGCCTGCGAATGACCATCCGAGGGACAGAGCCAAGCCTGCGCCGAATGGGCAGATCCAGCGCCGCCCGCGTCGGCCGCGGCCGGCGTGCTGCAGTTCGCTCGAACACACATCCGCGGACCGCAACGGCGGCGGCGCGAGTTGCAGCAGGTGCGTGTTGGTGGAATCCACGTCGAAAAATACGTCCAGGCGATGGATCCTCGAACGTACCTCCTCGCAAAGCGCACTGCGGATCTTTGCGGGATCCAACAGCTCCACCGGCGCCGCCAATCGATAGCTCCGGCCGCCGACGGCGTCGATGGCGACACCCTCGTCGCGCAGTTTCCGGACGAGCTTCGTGATCTCGCCGCGGCTGGTGTGAAGCCCGCTGGCAAGATGGGCGGCCGAGCATATCCCGCCATCCGCCAGGAGCGTCAACAGCGCCCGCGCATCTAAACGGTTCGGGAGCGAAACAGCCATAGCTTCTGCACGCGGTGCTCCTGCCCGGAGGCCATGCGCGCGATGTTGGCCCGATGGGTGTAGATCACGAACAGCTCGACCGCGGCGCAGAACGCGAGGAGCGGCTGATTACCCGGTTCGGTCACATAGACGAAGCCGACGAGCGCCGCGCCTGCAAGCATGCTGGCAAGACCCACGTAGCCGGTGAGCAACAGCACGGTGAGCCACGCGATGCACACTGGAAGGAGCAGCCGCGGTTCGAGCGCTCCGATGACCCCCACCATGGTCGCGACGCCCTTGCCGCCGCGAAACGCGAACCATACCGGATAGACGTGACCCAGGATCACGGCCAGGGCGCACGCCAGGGTGAGCCACTCGCGCGACACGGCGGGATCGACAGGGAGCCATGCCGCGCCCGGCAGATAGAGCACGGCGAGCACTCCCTTGCCCGCATCGATCAACAGCACCGCCAGCCCGAACAGCTTCCCTTGCGTGCGCAACGCGTTGGTCGCCCCGGCGTTGCCGCTGCCCAGGCGGCGAATGTCGACACCGCGCAGGCGCCCGAGGATCAGGCTGCCGAGCAGCGACCCGAACAGATAGGCCATCAGGCTTTTGACGCCGAGTTCCAGCATGGAGCGGCGCCTACTTCCGGCGCGGCAGGTGGATTTCCGCCAGCATGCAGCGCACGCCGCCGCCCCCGTAGCGCTCGATCACGGGAATATCCGCCGCCACGATGCGGCCGTGCCTTTCGAGTGCGCGGCGCTCTACCGGAGCGAAACTTTCCCAGGCGGTGGTCGACAGCGCGATCACGTTGGAGCCGGGGGGAGCCAGCTCCAACAGGTTGCCCGCGAACGCCTGCAGTTGCGCGAATCCGATCTCGATGATTTCGCGGCCGCCCGACTCGAGCATCGAATGGACCGCCGCGCGCCGATTGCGGTCGGCGATCGACTCGCCGCACACCACCGCGAAGCCGGTCCCGATCGCCATCATCACATTGGTGTGATACACCGATCTTCCCGCGCCGTCCGTGGCTTCGAAGGCCACCACATCGTAGTCGAGCTGCTGGGCAAAATCGCCCAGCACATCGAGATCGGTGCGCGCCGAGACGTTCGCGTAGGCGATGTGGCGCACGCGATCGAGCACGAGGCTCCCCGTGCCTTCGAGATACTGCCCGCGGGTCTCGCGGTCGGAGAGGTCCACCGTTCTCGTGGTGCGAAATCCGCCGGCGCCGAAGACCTCAGCGAGGACGTCGTCGCGGCGCTCGAGGCGGCGGTTCGGCGCCAGCATCGGATACAGCACCACGGTGCCGTCGGCGTGAAAGCTCACCCAGTTGTTGGGGAATATCGCGTCGGGCTTGACCGGCTCCCGCGTATCCTCGGCGACGATCACGGTCACTCCGGACCGCTCGAGCGACTCGGCCAGCCGGTCGAATTCCCGCAGGGCGAGGCTCTGAATCTGCGCGCCATCGTGGGTCGCCGGCGTCGCCGCGGGACGCGCCGGGGCGTGTTGGAACGCGTTGCTCGCGGCCGTTTGTTGATTGAATCCGAAGTTTGCCGGCCGGATCATGAGTACCGCCGATGCGCTCTGGCGCTCGGCGCCTCGCGGCTCTGGGCGCGGTTCTGGGGGGAGCAAGGTGGTGGCCATCGCGTTAAACTATCCCAATCCGCCGCACGGTCAATGCCCGGGGAAGCGATGCGCTCGCTCATCCACGGCTGCCCGGGGGCTTTTTCGACGAAGGGAGTGGGTAAATTGCGATTTGCGATCGCCAGCGCCGGGTTGGTGCTCACGATGACCGCCGCCGGGCTATCGATCGCGGCGGCGCCGGGAGCGCGCAAACCCGATCCGCCCCCCCTGCGGCGAGGCCCGAGGCCACTTATCCGTTCAGTTTCGACGTGCTTGAGGCCGATGCCAAGCGGCTTGCGGCGAAGCCCTACACGCCGCGCTCGAGCGCCCTGCCCGCGGACCTCGACAAGCTGAGTCCGGAGCAATACCACGCCATCCTTTTCGACCGTAACGCCGCGATCTGGCGCCAGGAGGGGTTGCCGTTTCGCCTCGAGCTGTTGCGCGCCGGCTTCAATCAACGGACGGCTCCGGTCACAGTGTCCACGGTCGAAGCCGGATTGGCGAAGGATCTGATCGCGACTCCCGCGATGTTCGCCATGGGCGCGGTTGCGCAGCATGCCGGTGGCCAGGTGTCGCTGCCGCTGTCCGGGTTCCGCTTGGTCGGTCACATCAACTCGAAAAAAGTGTGGGACGAGTTTCTGGTGTTTCAGGGCGCGAGCTATTTTCGCGCCGTGGCGAAAAATCTTTTGTACGGCCTGTCCGCCCGCGGGCTGGCCATCAATACGGCCGAGGGTGCCGGCGAGGAGTTCCCCGCGTTCACGCACTTCTGGATCGAGCGCCCCGCGCCGCACGCCGAATCCATCGTCATCGATGCGCTGCTCGAGAGCGACTCCACCACTGGCGCCTACCGTTTCACCGTGACGCCCGGCGTGGACACGGTCATGGACGTCGAATTCACCTTGTTCCCGCGCACGGACATCCGCGTCGTGGGCATTGCGCCGCTCACCTCCATGTTCTTGTTCGACGAGACCAATCGAGGCCGCCTCGACGATTACCGGCCGGAAGTTCATGACTCGGACGGATTGCAGATCACCTCGGAGTCGGGCGAACACATATTCCGCCAGCTCGCGAACCCCACCAAGCTCGAGGTGTCGACGTTCACCACTCATCCGCCCCAGGGTTTCGGCCTGGTGCAGCGCTCGCGCGATCAGAGCGATTTCCAGGATTTCGACAACTTGTACGAGCGGCGGCCGAGCGCCTGGGTGGAGCCGAAGGGCGACTGGGGGCCGGGCGGGGTCGAACTGGTCGAGATTCCGTCGGGACGGGAAAGCAACGACAACATCGTCGCCTTCTGGCGGCCCGCGCAGGGGCTTCAGGCCGGACATCCTGCGAGCTTTGCGTACAAGCTCACCTGGCTGGCGGAACCGTCGCTCCCGAAGGGCATGGGGGAAGTGGTTGCCACCCGATCGGGTGCAAGCCTCGACGGCAAGCGCCGCGTCTTCATCCTGGACATCGTCGGCGCGGGCGACAAAACCGACGGCATCAGGGTCGATGTCGGTGCTTCGGCGGGCAAGATCTCCAATGTCTCGCTGGTGTCGAACAGCGCCCTTCATGGCCTTCGCGCCAGTTTCGAGTTGGATCCGAACAATGCCGACCTGATCGAGCTGCGCCTGCGAATCCTGCGCGGCGACGCTCCCGTCACCGAAACATGGCTCTATCGATGGACCTCCATCTGAGCTCGGCGGTATGCATGGCCCCCGCCGAGTCCTCGGGCGGAATGCCGCCGGAGAGCCGGATCGGCATGCCGTCCCAGGATCTGCGATTTTCGCGGCGCCATCTGGTGCCGGCCTACCCGTCGGCCGCCGTGATATTTGCACGCATCATCCTGGTCGTGACCTCGATCGGGGTCACGGTCTACGGGGTGTACCAGATGCTTCAGGTGGTGCGGTTCGCCAGCATGACCTGGCTGCAAGGCCTGATGATTTTCTTTTTCGCGATATCGCTCGCCTGGATCGCATTCGCGGCCGGGTCGGTGCTCGCCGGCGCATCCAAACGCCGCGATCCGATGCCCGCGCCGGGCGAGGGCACGGGCGGCACTTTGACCGCGCTGGTGATGCCGATCTACAACGAGGATCCGACGCGCACCACCGCGGCGCTCCAGGCGATGGCCGAGGCCCTGGGTCAACTGGGCGCGCAGGGGGCGTTCGAGATCGTCGTCCTGTCCGACTCCACGAATGCGGATGCCTGGATCCGGGAGACCGTGGCGATCGACGGCCTGCGGCGCTCGCTCACCTCGGTGATGCCGGTGTGGTACCGGCGGCGCTGGCGCAACGTCGCGCGCAAGTCCGGAAACGTCGAGGATTTCGTCAGCCGCTGGGGAGGACGCTACGACCACATGATCGTGCTCGACGCCGACAGTCTGATCGATGCATCGACGCTCACGCGGCTCGTGCAGATGATGCACGCGGATCCGGCGCTGGGCATTCTGCAGACCGCGCCGCAGCTGATCGGGGCGCGCACCTTTTTCGGCCGTCTGCAGCAGTTTGCCGCCTGCGCCTATGGGCCGGTCATCACGCGCGGGCTGGCGGCTTGGTCGGGTGACAGCGGCAACTACTGGGGGCACAACGCCATCATCCGCGTGCGGGCATTCGCCGATTGTTGCGGTTTGCCCGAGCTCGAGGGCCGCAAGCCCTTCGGCGGCCACGTCCTGTCGCACGATTTCGTCGAGGCTGCGCTCATGCGGCGTGCCGGATGGAAGGTGCGGATGGCGACCGACTGCGGCGGCTCCTGGGAGGAATCGCCCCCGTCCCTCATCGATGTGGCCATCCGTGACCGGCGCTGGGCGCAGGGCAATCTGCAGCACATGAAGATCATCGGCGCATCCGGGTTTTCCTTCGCGAGCCGGCTGCATCTCGGTATCGGCATCATGAGCTACCTCTCATCCCCGCTCTGGCTCTTGATGCTCGGCATCGGATTCGCACTCGCCGTGCAGTCGCACCTGATCCGACCGGAATATTTCAGCCACGATTTCCAGATGTTTCCGACCTGGCCCCGGTTCGACGTGGAGCTCATGATGGCGCTGTTCTGGTTCAGCATGGTCGTGCTCTTGATTCCGAAGATGCTCGGCCTGATCCGGGCGCTGACCTCGAGAAAGCTCCGGCGCGGAGGCGGCGGTGTGATCGGCATCGGCGCGAGCTTCCTGTTCGAAATCGTCTTTTCCGCGCTCTACGCGCCCGTCATGATGATGCTGCAGAGCCGCCATGTCTTCGAGGTGTTCCTGGGCCGCGATTCAGGCTGGAATCCGCAGAGGCGTGACGGCGGCGGGACGAGTTGGGGCGATGCCTGGCATTTCCACAGGCGCGACATGCTGCTCGCCGCCATGGCGGCGGCGATTTTCTGGTTTCTGTCGCCCGCCTTGCTCGCCTGGGTATCGCCCGCGCTCCTGGGTCTTCTGCTGTCGGTGCCGCTGTCGCGTGCGAGCGGCAGCGAATGGCTCGGCAACGCCCTTGCGAAAGTCGCGTTGCTGCGCACGCCGGAAGAGGTCGAGGTGCCCTCGCTGATGGCGCGGCGCGTGGAACTGATCGCCACGGCGCGCATCCTTCCCGACGACGGCCTCAAGTTCCTGGCGCGAAACCGCGAAGCGCGGATGGCGCACATCGACGGGAATCTTCCCCGTCCCGTCGACCCGCCGGGTCGTCCCGACCCCGATGCCTTTACCGCGCAGCAGAAGCTCATCGATGCCCGCTCCCTGGAGGAGGCGCTCGGATGGCTGACGCGCGTGGAGCGGGTCGAGGTCGCCGGCAGCGCCCGCCTCCTCAACCAGCTCGCGCAGCTGCCCGACGCACAGCCCCCCACTTTGTTGATCTGAAGGACTTCAAGCACATGACCGATCGTCGCTCGGTATTGAGATTGGCTCTGGGACTCGCAGGCGGACAGTTCCTGCGCGCCGCCGGCGCGGATGCGGCCGCGCAGCAGGGCCCCGCGGCCGCGCCCCCCGCGGCGCAGGCATTCGACTTCGCGTGGCTCAAGGGCCAGGCGCATTGGCTCGCCAGCAACGGCTTTCAGCCGTCGAAGGACTCGCTTCCGCCGGCCATGGGAAAACTTGGTTACGATCAATATCAGTCCATCCGGTTCCGCGGCGACCACGCGCTCTGGGCGGATGCGGGGC
Organism: uncultured Gammaproteobacteria bacterium; assembly: GCA_963730565.1. Classification (GTDB taxonomy): domain Bacteria; phylum Pseudomonadota; class Gammaproteobacteria; order Steroidobacterales; family Steroidobacteraceae; genus Bog-1198. The sequence continues at coordinate 11,195 of CAVSSU010000038.1, read as the reverse complement.
TCGCCTTCCGCCTCCAATTCTTCCACGTCGGCCGCAATTTCACCGAGCCCGTGCACATGTACGAAGTCATCGACGGCCAGGCACGCGAGATCGTCTACGATCCGGCGATGTTCGAGTGGGACAAGAGCGGCGTCGATCCCGCCCTCATGAAGGACCGTGCGGGCTTCGCGGGATTCCGGGTGCAATTCATCACCGACTGGAGAGACGACGTAGCGGCGTTCCTCGGCGCGAGCTACTTCCGCGCGGTCGGCGGCGACACGCGCCAATACGGCCTTTCGGCGAGGGCGCTGGCGGTCGACACCGCGTTTCCGCGCCCGGAGGAGTTTCCGCGCTTCACCTCCTTCTGGTTCGAGCGGCCCGCCAAGGATTCCGGCACGCTGACTCTGTACGCGCTGCTCGACTCGCCGAGCATCGCGGGCGCGCTGCGCTTTCAGATCACCCCCGGCGGCACTCAGCTCATGAACATCGACACCGCCTACTACCCGCGCAAGCCCATCGAGCGGCTCGGAATCGCGCCCCTCACCAGCATGTTTTTCTACGGCAAGAACGACCGGCGCGTGGCGAACGATTGGCGGCCGGAGATTCACGACTCGGACGGCCTTTCCATGTGGACCGGCGCGGGCGAGTGGATCTGGCGTCCGCTGGTCAATCCTTCGCAACTGCATCTCAATTCCTACTTAGACGACAACCCGCGGGGATTCGGTCTGCTGCAGCGGGACCGCAACTTCGATCACTACCAGGACGACGGCGTGTATTACGACCGGCGGCCGAGCCTGTGGGTCGAGCCCAAGTCCGGACCGAACGGCGGCTGGGGCAAGGGCGCGGTGCAGCTCGTTGAAATCCCGACCGTCGATGAAACCTTCGACAACATCGTCGCCTTCTGGAATCCGGCGGACAAGCCCAAGCCCGGGCAGGAGTTGCTGTTCGGCTACCGCCTGTACTGGGGCACCAAGATGCCTTATGCGTCGCCGCTCGGACAAACGATCGCCACGCGCACCGGTATCGGCGGCACCGTCGGCGTCAAGCGCCAGTACTACTCTTGGCATTTCGCCGTCGATTTCGCCGGCGGCGAGCTCGGTGCGCTGCCCAAGGACTCCGCCGTCGAGGCGGTGATCACGACCTCGCGCGGCACCACCGAACACGTCACGGCGCATTTCGTTTCGGAATTCGCCGGATACCGCGCGCTGTTCGATGTGAGGCCGCCGGAGGACTCCGTCGAGCCCATCGATTTGCGGCTTTACCTGCGCATCGATGGCCGGCCCCTCACCGAGACATGGATCTATCAGTGGACGCCGCCTTCCTTGAAGGATCGCAAGCTCGCCATCCAGTGACCGGTCAGGGGATGCGGGCGCGCTGCGGCGCGCGCTGCGCGCGACCTATTTGGGCCGCAGCACGAGGCTCTTGAGCCGCTGCGTATCGCCGGTCGCGCGCCGCAGATCGGCCTCGCGCTTGAGGAACGGCTGCGCCGCGCGCGGATCGAGGATGGCGAGCCGGTATTCCTGCAGCTGCTGCTTGAGGAGCGGCAGCAGCGCGCGTTGCGACTCCGCCTCGTTCGAACCGGCGATCAAGCAGGCACAGTACAGATCGAAATACTCGGCGTAGAGCTCCTCGTAGCGCTGCATCGGATCGAGGAACGCCGGGTCCCGCACCACATCCGTTCCCAGGTGACTGGTGCACAGATGGCTGCACGCCTTGCGCAGATACGCGCCATGCTCGGAAATGATCGCCGCCTCGTAGCTTCGGCCCGGACGAAAGTGAGCGATCACGCGTTGCCGCTGCCGGCCGCGCACCGAGCTTTGACGCAGGTAGTGGAACAGCGCCTTTCCATGCAGCAGCCGAAAGGTGGTCTGTTTGAGTTCCCCGACTTGCATGCGCGCGCCGCAGTCGGCGAGCTTGCGCATGAGATTGGAATGTTCGCGCTCCCAGAGGCCCCACGCCTGCGGATTCTCGAGGACGCGGCGGGCGATCAATTGCTCGCCCGCATCGGCGCTGGCGAGCGCCGCCTGAACGCGATCAGTCGATTCGCGCATGAGGCGCGCATGACTGATCGCGTGATGCAACATAATCTTCCCCTCCGCACGCTACACTCTGGCAAATACGCCGGGTAGTCAACCGTATCTAACCGGAGACAGAGGGAAAACCGCGCGGAGACCGACAAATTGCCTCAATCGGCGGCTCCCGATCGGCCGCGTTAGTGCACTGGGATTCCGGGCGCCGTCAGGCTGGCCCTCAATAGCTGCGCGACAGCAACCAGTGCGCCAGCGAACGAAGCGGCGCGGCGCGCTCGCCGAAGGGAACCAGCGCTTCGAGCGCCTGGTTGTGCAGGAGATGCACGCGCTCCTGCGACGCTTCGATGCCGATGACCGAGGGATGCGTCGGCTTGGCGTGCTCCCGGTCGGCGCCGGTGGCCTTGCCGAGCGTCGACACGTCGCCCAGCACGTCGAGAAGGTCGTCCTGAATTTGAAATGCCAGGCCGATCGCCGCGGCGAATCGGGCGAGCGCCTCGTAGCGCGCCGGCGGCAGATCGGGCGCGCAGGCGGCCGCCATCAGTACGCTCGCACTGATGATGGCGCCGGTCTTGCGGGCATGCATGTCCTCGACCGCCGCGACATCGAGCTTCCTGCCCTGCACCTCCAGATCGATCGCCTGTCCGCCGGCCATGCCGAACGTCCCGCTGGCCTCGCTCAGCATGTCGATCAACCGCAGGCGCACGGCGGGTGCCTGCGGGAGCAACGCATCGCGGGCGAGCAATTGGAAGGCCAGCGGTTGCAACGCATCACCGACCAGGATCGCGGTCGCCTCGTCATAGGCCTTGTGGCAGGTCGGACGCCCGCGCCGCAGGTCATCGTCGTCCATGGCGGGCAGATCGTCGTGCACCAACGAATACACGTGAATCAACTCGATGGCGCAGGCGACGGCTTCCACCTGCCCCTCCGAGAGGCCGACGGCATGCGCCGTCGCGAACGTGAGCGCAGGCCTGATTCGCTTGCCACCGCCCAGCACGCTGTAGCGCATGGCCTCATGCAGACGAGCCGGAGTTTCCGTCGCCGCGGGCAGGCGGCGGTCGAGCGCGCGCTCCATATGGACGCGCCAAACCTCGAGTTGTTTCGCGAAAGCCCCGTCATCCTCCGAAGGAGACCGGGCCGGGGCGCGACGATCGGCTGCGTTGCTCACGGGCGGTGTCAGGGTCGGGCGCCGCTCAGTGCGTGGCCGCCACTCGTTGGCCTTCGTCGGGGTCGCGCGCCATTCGTTTGATCTCGGAGAGCGCCACGGTGGCCACGGTGCCGGGGGCCGCGCCTTCGGCATAGTCGAAAGGCAGCTCCGGCGCCATCGGACCGGATACCCGCGGTCCCCGGAGGGACGCCAGCATGGCTTTAACAGGGTGGCTGAACGCGTCGTTCACGGCCGTGCCCTCGAAACCGCAATGCGCCATGCAGTTGTCGCAGCGCGGATTCTTGCCCACGCCGTACTTGTCCCATTCGGTGTCCTCGATGAGCGAGCGGTAGCTCGGCGCATATCCCTCATCGGACAACAGATAGCACGGACGCTGCCAACCGAACACGTTGTAGGTCGGATTGCTCCAAGGCGTGCACTGATACGTCTGGTTGCCCGCGAGGAAATCGAGGAACAGTCCGGAGTGGTTGAACGACCAGCTCTTGCCCGACGGCCGTTGGCGGCGCTTGAAGATCTCACGGAACAACTGCTTGCTCGCGTGGCGGCCGAGGAACACGTCCTGCCGCGGCGCGTGGTGGTAGCTGTACCCCGGCGAGACCGTGATGCCTTCGATGCCGAGGCTCATCGCGGTGTCGAAGAATTCCGCGACGTGCTCGGGATTTTCGCCGTTGAACAGCGTGCAATTGATGGTGACGCGAAATCCCCTGCCGCGGGCCAACTTGATCGCGGCGACCGCCTTGTCGAACACACCCTCCTGGCACACCGATTCGTCGTGGCGCTCGCGGTTGCCATCCAGATGGATCGAGAACGTCAGATAGGGCGACGGCTGATACTCATCGATGTGTTTGGACAAGAGGATGGCGTTGGTGCAGAGATAGACGAACTTCTTGCGCTCGACGATGCCCGCCACGATTTGCGGCATCTCCTTGTGGATGAGCGGCTCGCCCCCCGGAATGGAGACGATGGGTGCGCCGCATTCGTCCACGGCCTTCAACGCATCCTCCAGGCTGACCCGTTTCTGCAGAATCTCCTTGGGATAATCGATCTTGCCGCAGCCGGCGCACGCCAGGTTGCACTGGAACAAAGGCTCCAGCATGAGGACCAGGGGGTAGCGCTTGTCCCCCCGGAGTTTGCGTCCGGCGAGGTATTTCGCGACCCGATACATTTGCAGAAGAGGTATTGCCATGTCGTATGTTACCGCGGCTTGGTCGATTTGGGCGCCAGGTTGATATTTGGGGACAAATTAAGATTGGCTCATCAAGCGCGAAAAGCCAGCACGTCTGCCCGATGATCTCGCCATACCCTGCCCCATTCAAGCATGAACCATGGCGTATATCTTGAACTGTCGGCGCTGGTCAGTTCCCGCTGTAGGACCTCGGGGGATATCCAGCGCCAATCCGCGATTTCCTCGGGATTGACATTCGGAAGGGCCTCGGAGCGGCCGATAAACACGGAGCAGAGCTCGTGTTCGGCGCCGGTGGCGTCGAATTGCGCGTGGTATTGGAACTTGAACAGGAATTTGAGGTCGCAGCGAATGCCCAGTTCTTCCCACAGGCGTCGCCGGGTGGCGACATCCATGGTCTCCGCGCGGCGCGGATGGCTGCAGCAACTGTTCGACCAATACAGGGGCCAGAGGCGCTTGGTGGCCGCCCGCTGTTGCACCAAGAGTTCGGCGCGGTCGTTGAAGATCAGCAGGGAGAAGGCACGATGCAGCACCCCACGTCCCTCGTGGCACAGCGATTTGCTCAGGTGGCCGACGCGGCGGTCCGCCTGGTCCACGAGAATCAACGCGTCCGAATCTGCCATAATATCGCTATTAGCGATTCGGTCCGCAGGTCCAGCTTCGTCCATCTCGATAGCCTCTACGGGTCGGCGTCTCCGCCGACGGTCATCGGCGGATCATAGCGTCATGCGGAACGGCCGCGCCAGCCTGCGGCGGAACTACCCGCCCTCAAGCCGGCCGCACCGACATCGCACACTTGGAGTTCTTCAGTGATCGTGAGTCCACATACATGGATGTCCTGGTTCGGTACGGCGCTTGCGGCCGCGGTCGCCATTTATACGGTGTTGGCCGCCTACGCCGTGCGGACCCGCCTCAAACCCCACCCCGCCTGCCCGCCGCTGCGCAAGGCCGCACCGGTGACGATGCTCAAGCCGCTGTGCGGCGCGGAGCACGAGCTCTACGAATGCCTCCGTTCGTTTTGCGACCAGGACTATCCGCGCTTCCAGATCGTGTTCGGAGTTTGCGACGAGGATGACCCGGCTATCGGCGTGGTCGCCCGGCTCGCTCGCGAATTTCCCGGCGTGGACATCCAACTCGCCGTCGATCGCCGCCAGCATGGGACCAGCCGCAAGGTGAGCAACCTGATCAACATGATGCCTTACGCGCGTCACGATCTTCTGGTGATCTCGGACAGCGACGTGCGCGTGGGCCGGGACTATCTCGCCCGCATCGTCGACCCGCTCGCCGACCCCGCGGTGGGCATCGTCACCTGTCCATATCTGGGCCGCCCCATGAAGGGGCTCTGGTCGGAGCTCGGATCCTTGTTCATCAACGATTGGTTCACCCCGTCGGTCCGTGTCGCGGCCATGTTCGGATCGCGGGCGTTCGCGTTCGGGGCCACCATCGCGATCAGGCGGCACGTCCTGCGGCGCATCGGCGGATTTGCGGCGATCGCCAACCAGTTGGCCGACGACTACCGGCTGGGCGAATTGACGCGCGCGTTGGGTTTGCGCACCGTGCTCTCCGACGTTGTGGTCGAGACCTGCGTGGACGAGCCGAGCTTGAGCGAGCTCGTGAATCACGAGTTGCGGTGGCTGCGCACCATCCGCATCGTGCGGCCGGTGGGCTACAGCCTCTCTGTCGTGACCTTCGGCGTGCCCGTGGCGGCCGCCGGGTGCCTGCTGGCCGGCTTTGCGCTTCCGGCGATCACGCTGTTGGCCGTCACCGCGCTCGCCAGGATCGTGCTGCATCTTCGGGTGCGCGGCGCGAATTTCCCGCCGGCGCACCAGTTGTTGCTGCTGCCGGTCCGGGACATGTTGAGCCTCGCCTTGTGGGCGTGGGGATTCGCGACGCGACGCGTTCAATGGCGCGACGACAGTTTCGACGTGGCCCGCGACGGGTCCGTCGACCCCGTGGTGAGGGACGCCGCTTGAAGCGCTTGATCGTGACCGCCGACGACTTCGGCGCAGCGCCCGAGGTCAATGAAGCCGTCGAGGCGGCCCATCGCGGCGGCATCCTCACGGCGGCGAGCCTCATGGTGTCGGGAACCGCCGCCGCCGATGCCGTGGCTCGCGCGGGCCGCATGCCGCGCCTTCGTGTCGGACTGCATCTCGTGCTGGTGGAGGGCCGCCCCACGCTGCCCGCGTCGCAGGTCTCGAGGCTGGTCGGCGCCGACGGCTGTTTTCGATCCGACATGGCTGCGCTCGGCGCGGCGATCGCCTTCAGCCCGCGGGTGCGCCGTCAGCTCACCGCGGAGATCACCGCGCAGTTCGAGGCCTTTGCCGCCACGGGACTCGCACTCGATCATTGCAACGCGCACAAGCACTACCATCTGCACCCCGCGATCGGCCGCTTGATGGCCTCCATCGGGCGACGCTTCGGGGCGCGTGCGGCGCGCGTTCCCTCGGAGCCGCTCTCGGTGCTGCGCAAAATCGAGCCCTCGACGGCGCGCGGGCCTGCGCTCGTCACGGCGCCCTTCGCCTGGCTGCTGAGACGCCGGTTTCACGCGGCCGGCCTCGCCACCTCCGATCGCGTGTTCGGCTTGCACTGGTCCGGCGCGATGACCCAAGCGCGCCTCGAGGGGCTCCTGCGGCATGTTCCGGAGGGCCTGACGGAAATCTATCTGCACCCCGCCACCGGGGCCTATGCGGGTTCGGCGCCGGGGTACCGGTACCGCGAGGAGATGGAGGCGCTCACCTCGCCCGACATCGTGCGCCTATGCCGCACCGGCGCGGTCAGGCTGGGCGGTTTCACCGATTTTGAGGGTTCGCCGGCGGCGGGCGATTCGCCGCGAAGCATGCGGCCTCAGGAGACGGCGCCATGAGTTCACCATCGTCGGCGGTCACTTCGGCCGGCCGGCAGCGCGAGGATGTTCCTGGCGGTCCCATCCGCGTCCCCGGCGGTCCCATCCGCGTCGGCAGCGATGCCCACCGGGAGCTGTTTTGCGGGACACTGCTGGACACCTTCAATCCGTACAAGCCGGCGGTGATCGATTGGCCGCACCTCGATGAGGACGCGCGCGCGCGCCTCGTGGCGCTGCCCATCTGGGACATCGCGGTCCAGACCGAGGGCCGTGCGCGGCTCAACGTCGCCTCTTACGCCTCCGAAGTATCCGATCCTCTGCTGCGCCGGGCAGTGGAGCTCAATGCGTTCGAGGAGGGCCGCCACAAGCACGTGCTCTCCAACCTCGTGCAGGCATACGGCATCGAGCTCGCGCCCGAGCCGCCTTATCCCGCGCCGCGAGACCCGGAATGGGCGTTCATGGTCACCGGGTACAGCGAGTGCATCGACAGCTTCTTCGCGTTCGGCCTGTTCGCGGCCGCCAAGCGATCGGGATTCTTTCCGGAGGAACTGGTCGATACCTTCGAGCCGGTGATCCAGGAAGAGGGCCGCCACATTCTGTTCTTCGTCAACTGGGCGGCCTGGCATCGGCGCAGGATGCCCGTCTGGCGCCGGCCCTATTTCGAGCTCAAGGTGCTCGCGGTCTGGATCTTCCTGGTGTGGGAGCGGATCGGGATCGCGCGAAATGTGGGCGGCGCCCCGCAGGACAATAACTTCACGCTGACCGCCTCGAAATCCGTGCACGAGGACATCAGTGTGGGCGAACTGCTCCAGACGTGCCTGGCGGAGAACGAGCGGCGAATGAGCCTTTACGATCGACGGTTGCTCCGGCCGCGATTCGTGCCGGCGCTCGCTCGATGGGCGCTTCGATTCATCCGCCCGCGCCGGACCGCCCCCACCCCGTGAAGGTCCGAGCTTTGTTGGTCGCGGCGCTGGGCCTCGCCCTCGCCGCGTATCTGGTGCTGCACGTGGGTTATACGGCGGTGCTGTCCGCCGCGTCCCAAGTCGGCTGGACGGGCTTCGCGCTGCTCTGTGTCTACGGGCTCGCGCTCTTCCCGCTGTTGGGAGCGTCCTGGTCCGTGCTGCTTCCGAAGACCCGGACCGGCGTCTGGGTCTTCGTCTGGGCGCGGTTGGTCCGCGAAGCCGCCTCGGACGTGCTGCCCTTCTCCCAGGTCGGCGGCATCTTGTTCGGCGCACGCGCCGCGATCCGTCACGGCATGGCAGGGCCCGAAGCGTTCGCCTCGACGATCGTCGATGTGACCAGCGAGGCGTTGGCTCAGATTGCGTTCATCGCGCTCGGTTTCGCGATCCTGAGCGCCGGCGCGCCTCGCTCCTCGTCCGCCTCCGCCCTCACCCGGGCCTTCGCCGTGGGACTCGCTCTCGCGGTGATCGCGGGTGTGTCGCTGGTTTTCTTGCAACGCTACGGCCATCGCGTGATGCAGAGGATCGCCACGCGGCTCGTCCCCGGCGCCGCCGCTTCCGCCGCGGCGCTCGCGGATTCATTGGATGAGGTTTACCGCTCGCGGCCCCGGATCGCGCTTTCCACCGCGATGCACCTGATCGGATGGGTCGCGAGCGGAGCCGGCACCTGGATCGCGTTCAGGCTCATCGGCGTCCGCGTGGAGCTGTCTTCAGTGATCGCCATCGAGAGCCTGGTGGGGGCGGTCAAGAGCGCCGCCGCGCTCGTTCCGAACGCCCTCGGCGTACAGGAGGCGAGCTACGCCGCGTTCGCGCCGCTGTTCGGCATCGGACCCGAGTTCGGCCTCGCGGTGTCGCTCCTGCGCCGCGCGCGGGACATCGCGATCGGTGCACCGGTCTTGCTGATCGCGCATGCCGAAGCCGGCCGGCGCGTCATCGGACGCGCTGAAGGCTCCTAGGCCACCCATCCGCGCGCGCGAAACCAGCGTACCGCGTCCGCCAAGGCCTCGGCAGGCGGACGCCAGGAATAGCCCAGTTCACGCTCGGCCTTCGCGCTGGAGAAGAACATGCGCTTGCGCGACATCCGCACGCCCTCGAGCGTGAGGCGCCCGCTGCGTCCGGAGATTTTCGCGACGCCTTCCGCGACATAGGCCATCGGCAGCACCAGCGCATACGGCAGGCGGATTCGCGGCGGCTTGCGCCCCACGATGCGGGCGATCTCCCCGAGGATCTGCTCGAGCGTCATGTCCACGCCGCCGAGAATGTAGCGCTCGCCCGTGCGCCCTCGGGACAACGCCAGAAGATGTCCTCGAGCCACGTCATCGACGTGCACCACATTGAGGCCGGTGTCGACGTAGGCGGGCATGCGGCCCGCCGCTGCATCGAGCACCACCCGGCCGGTCGGCGTGGGCTTCACGTCGCCGGGCCCGATCGGAGTGGATGGGTTGACGATGACCACCGACAGTCCTTCGCGCGCCGCCTCGAGCGCCGCTTGCTCGGCGAGAAACTTCGAGCGCTTGTAGTGGCCGATCATCGCCTCGAGGGCGACCGGCGTGCTCTCGTCGCCGGGGGTGCCGTCGGCGGGAATGCCGATGGTCGCGACGCTCGAGGTGTAGACGACCCGCTCGACGCCCCCCCGGCGTGCCGCCACCAGGATGTTTCGCGTTCCGTCGACGTTGGCGCGGTACAGCTGCGAGGGATCCGGCGCCCCGAGCCGATAGTCGGCGGCGACATGAAACAAGGTCGCACAATCGGCCACTGCGCGATCGAGCGACGCAGGGTCCGTGAGGTCTCCGACCGCAAGCTCGACGGGCAGCGCACTGAGATTGCTTCGATCCGAGCCCTCGCGCACCAGCGCGCGCACATTCCACCCGTCGGCGAGCAACGCCCGGGCGACCGCCGCGCCGACGAACCCCGTGGCACCCGTGACCAGGGCCCTCACCGTCGATTCTCCGGGAGCATCGCGGCGGGCGCCAGCCGGCCGAGCTTCCCGACCGCACGAAGCGAACCCATGGCGGCTCGATAGCGGCGCGCCAAACTCACGAGCGGCGCGATGTCCCCGGGCGATCGGGCAAGGCCCAGGAGGAGCCGCCCGATCCGTATCTGTCCCGATTCGCCGGCGGCCGTGACCGAAGCCGGAATCGCATCGCGCGCGGTGTCGACGATCACGCGAATCGCCATGAAGGGCACGTGGCTCGCCGCGGCGACCTCCGCCACGGCGGAGCTCTCCATGTCGACGGCCACCGCACCGGTCTCGCGGCGTGCCGCCGCCTTGGCGGCCACGCCGGCGATCGGGTGCATGCAGGTGAGCAGAGCGCCCGATGCCAGCGGCCGGCATGAGGCGATCGAAGCGGTGAGCGAGTCGCGCCAGGAGGATGCGGTCGCGAACCGCATCCCGTCCGGCGCCACCACCTCGCGCGGGAGACATATCGCTCCGGCCTGAAGATCCGGATCGAGGCCGCCGGCCATGCCCCAGCTGATGAGAGCCTTGGCGCCGGCTTCGATGAGTCCACGGGCGGCCATTCCGGCCGCGGCGCATCCCATGCCGCTCACCGCCCGAAGCGTCCCATCGGCGAGGACATCAAATCCAGCGTTGCGGTGAACGGAAGGACCCAGTGTGCGCGCCTCTCGATCGAGCGCCGCGACGACGCCCACCACATTCAATGTGTGGTTCCGGCTCGGGTCAGCGTTCGATAGGCAGCGAGCGCCCACAGCGGGAAGTAGCGGCAATAGCCGTGGTACTTGAGGTAGAACACCCGCGGGAACCCCGGCGCAGTGAAAGTCGGATCGCTCCACAGGCCGTCGGACTGCTGCGTGCGCATGAGGTGGTTGACGCCGCGCCGCACCGTCTCCGACGCCGCCTCGCCCGCGGCGAGCAATCCCAAGAGCGCCCATGCCGTGTGGTAGGGCGTGCTCGGCGCCTTGGCGTCGAGCGGATTGTTGTAGCCGTCGTTGCTCTCGCCCCAGCCGCCGTCCGGGTTCTGCCGGCCGTTCAGCCAGCCCACCGCGCGGCGAACCGCCTGATCATCCGGCGATATGC
>CAVSSU010000037.1:0-34194 GCA_963730565.1 uncultured Gammaproteobacteria bacterium | reverse complement strand
GCCGGATTCGATCAGGAGGGAGGCTCCGTACAATCCCGAGATCTCGGCAACGATGGCAAGGCCCAAGCCTGAGCCGTGGCCGGGCGAATTCGGGAGCCGGTAGAAGCGCTGCTTGACCCGCTCGCGCTCGTTCTCGGGAATTCCCGGGCCGTTGTCTTCCACCGCGACGAACGGCTTTCCGCCGCGCTCGCCGGTGGTCACCGTCACCGTGCCGCCCGACGGTGTGTACTTGAGCGCGTTGTCGACCAGGTTGCTTAACATATCGTCGAGCAGCGAGGGATCGGCCACGACGGTTGCCGGCTGAACGTCGGCGCCCAGGTCGATCCGCGCCAGCAGCGCGCGGTCGAAAAATTTCGCGATCACTTCTTCGGCGATGGTCTTGAGCGACACCGCCTGATTCTTGCTGGCGACGTTGATCGCCGGGTCGGCGCGCGCCAGCGTCAGCAATTGATTCGCCGAGTGGGCGAGTTGGCGGATCGCCTCCTGCAGCGTTGCCAGACGGCTCTTGATCGGCGCGGCAGCGGGCTCGGCGGCGAGAATATCCAATTGCGCCTGCATGCCGGTGATCGGCGTGCGCAACTGATGAGCGGTGTTGGCGATGAACTGCTGCTGCGACTGTACCGAGGTGCGCAGCATCTGGAACAGACGGTTCAGCGTCACCACCACCGGAGCGATTTCGCGGGGGACGGAGCTCTCGTCGATGGGACGCAGATCGAGGGCGGAACGGCGTGCGATTTCCTCGCGCAGCTTCTTCATGGGACGAAGTCCCAGCTGGATGCCGAACCATACGAGCACCAGCGTGATGTCGAGCTGTACGAAGTCCCAGAGCAGCGTGCTCATCAACCCGTAGCGCGCCGCGGGCTCGGAACCGGCGGCGAGGTCCACCGCCGTCACCATCAGAATGCCCGCGGACGTGTCGAAACGGGTGGTCAAAGCCCGGAGGCTCCGGCCGTCGAGTTGCAGCACCGCCGACATCTGCGCCGCCGCGTCGGCCATCGCGACGGCCGGGATGTGCTCATCTCCCAGCAGGAGCCTGCCGGACTGATCGCGCACCGAGAAGTCGACCGAATTCGCCGGTGCCAGCGCAGGCTTGCCGTCGGCTGCGGCGTCGAGAGACACCGTGCGCCGGTCGAGCACGAGCCGCGCCATGAGCGCGTTCGTCGCGGCCTTCAGCCGGCGGTCGCTGGCGATCATCGCCGGCGCCACATTGTTGAAGTAATGCACGAGAGCTCCGCAAAGCGCCAGCAGCATGAGCGGCACCGCCAGCCACAGGACCAACTGGCGGCTGATCGAGGAACTCACGAGGAGAAGCTCACGCGGGTTTCACTTCTTCCAGCCGGTAGCCCAGTCCGCGCAGGCTCCGGATGACCGCGGCGTCGCCCAATTTGGCGCGCAGGCGCGAGACGTGCACCTCCACCGCATTCGGCGTGATGTCCTGCTCGGGGCCGGCGAGCGCCTGCTGCACGCGCTCCTTCGGGACGACCTGGCCGGTTCGCCGCACCAGGCACTCGAGCACGAGCCATTCGCGGGCGGTGAGCTCGATCTCGGCGTCGTCGATGCACAAGCGACGCCCGGGCAGGTCGACGCTCATGCGGTTCAACTTGACCAATCCCTCCAGTGCGCCGCCGGCGCGGCGCACCAACGCGCGGCAACGGGCGGCGAGCTCGGCAGGCTCGAAGGGCTTGGAGAGGAAATCGTCGGCGCCGATATCCAACGCCTTGACCTTGTCGGTCAAGGTGCAGCGCGCCGTCAGCACGAGCGTTGGCATGGAGATGCCGGCGCTGCGCAGCCGGCGCACGAGGGTGAGCCCGTCCGCTCCGGGCAGGCCGACATCGATCACCGCGAGCGCGAACTCCTCGGCATCGATGGCGGTGCGCGCGGCCTCCGCACTCGACACGCGATGCACCGAGAACTTCTCGGCGGAAAGGCCGCGCTCGATCGCGTCGGCGACGATGTCGTCATCCTCGACCACTAGCAGACGCATGATGGCCCTCGGTGGAGCGGCCGCAGGATCGATCTAAATGTCGCCGGCCGCAGCCGCATCGCCGCCGGGCCCGCCGTCCCCTCGCCCCTCGTCGCCGCCGCCAAAGACATTGCGGCGGGGCGGAAGAGCGGCCCGGAGCTTTGCCTCATACGCCTTCGCGAAGGTCTCGGTATAGGCATGCGGAAATCCGTCGGCTGGCCGCTGCGTGAGGCCCGCGAACATCTCGGAGTAAAGGTCCCAATATTTCCCCTTGTTCTGGCTTCCGAAAACGCCGCGCTTGGTGGCGCGCTCGAAGCGCTCCTCCAGCTCCTTCGGATCCAGGCGCCCGAGGAACTCCTCGAACGCCGCCCGGCTGGCGGCGAGGGTCGCCACGTTCTGGGCCTTCAGCTCGCGGAAGTTATCGCGAATCGCCTCGACAGACCCGGCACGTGTCGACGTCGTGGTCAGCAAGCGTACCAGGGCTTCGTCGACCCCTCGCGAAAAATTCAGGGGCGACTCAGGACCTTCAGCGGCGGGCGTCGCGGGCATCCGGAAGCGATTTCGGAACTCATTGCGGCTCTGGTTCAAGTCCATCAGCCCGAGCACGGCCTCGCGCAGGAGCTGCCCCGCGAGCTGCAGCGCGGTGTTTCGCGCTTCGGAGGAGATGTTGCGCGGATCGACGCCGGCCCCCCGGCAGAACGCCGCGAGTCCCAGGTCGAAATCGCCCTCGTAAAGGGCCGGGTTGTGCGCGCGCGGCGCGGTGCCCGCGCCCGAACTGGAACCGGACGCGGCGAGCGCCGGAATCTCCGCCGCCCTGCCTTCGAGCTTGATCGGCCGGGTGAGCATGTGCCAGGGCGTGCCGGAGGTCTCCGGATTGATGCTGCCGCCGTCGCGTTCCGTCGCGACCGATTGTCCGTAGGCATTGCGCGGGCGCACGCCGGAGTCCTGCGCCAACTTATCGCTGGGCTCGAGCAAGAGACTCAGATCCAAATCGGCGCCCAGATCGTTGGCGGTCGATTTCTTCACCGCCGATGAGCCCGCTTGACCGTCGTAGGCAACGATCGCGCTTTCGTCCGGGGGGAAGTCGTTGCTCTTGTCGATGCTGACCAGGAGCTCGTACTCGCCGAGGCGCACATAGTCGCCGTCCTTGAGCGTGTAATCGTGGTACTTGCCGAGCGGAACCTGCGCGCCATTGACGTAGGTCCCGTTGGAGCTCGTGTCCACCAGCACATAGGACCCCGCCCGGAAGTCGACGCGCGCGTGCTTTCCCGAAAGGTAGCGTTCAGGGTCGGGTAGAATCCAGGCATTGTCCGTCCCGCGACCAATGGTTCCGCCGTGGACGCCGAACACCTTGGTGGAGTTCTGTCCAAGCCGGATTCCATGCTCGCTGACTACGCTTAGCCGCAAGGTCATACGTTCTCCCGTGACAGGTCACCGAGTGGTTGCGCTAAGTGCCCGTATAATATAATGAAAGGTTAACAACGCCTGGAGACCGCTAAATGGCCGCGAGTCACATTTTTAAAGTTATGTTCGTGAATCAAGGCAAGGTGTACGAGATCTACGCCCGCAAAGTGAGCCATGGGAGCCTGTTCGGCTTCATCGAGGTCGAGGAACTCGTGTTCGGCGAGCGCTCCTCCGTGGTGGTCGATCCCACCGAAGAGCGAATCAAGGCCGAATTCAACGAGGTCAAGCGCACCTATTTGCCCATGCATTCGGTGCTGCGCATCGATGAGGTCAAGAAGCAGGGCCAGGCCAAGATCGTGGCCCTCGAGGGCTCGAACGTCTCGCAGTTCCCGGTGCCGGTGTACACGCCCGGCGGAGATTCGAACGCCCGCAAGTGAGAGGCGGCCTGCGCCACCGTCCGCAACCCAAGTCAGCTCCTGTCGCCCCGTAAATCTGTTAGAATTCAGCATGTTCAGTTTGCTCGGCGCGCCCGCGCTGTCGCAATTCCGGTTAGAGAAGCTGTTGCAGTCGCTCAAGTCCCGCGAGCCCCGGGTGGTCGCGGTATCCGCGCGGCTCATCCATTTCGTCGATGCGCTCCGACCCCTCGACGAATCTCAGCTCGAAGTGCTCGGGAAATTATTGACCTACGGACCGCGTCCGCATGCTCAGGCGGAGCGCGGACTTAAGCTGCTGGTAACCCCTCGCCTGGGCACGGTGTCGCCTTGGTCCAGCAAAGCCACCGACATCTCCCGCGTGTGCGGGCTGGTCGACGTGAGGCGGGTGGAGCGCGGCACGCTCTATTTCCTGCAGGCCTCATCCCCGCTCGGCAACGAGGAGATCGAGTCGCTCGGCGCGCTGCTGCATGATCGGATGACCGAATCGCTCTGGATCGACACCTTGGAGCCGGAGTTGTTCGGCACCGCCGCGCCTCGGCCGCTGCGCGTGGTCGCCCTGGGATCCGACGGAGCTGAGGCGCTCGCCCGCGCCAATGTCGAGTGGGGCCTCGCGCTGTCCACGGACGAGATCGATTATCTCGTGCGAGCTTTTAAACAGCTCGGACGCGATCCCACCGATGTCGAGCTCATGATGTTCGCCCAGGCGAATTCCGAGCACTGCCGGCACAAGATCTTCAACGCGGACTTCATCATCGATGGTGCACCGAAGCCCGCGTCGCTGTTCGGAATGATCCGCGCCACGTATGCCGCCAATTCCCGCGGCGTGCTGTCCGCCTACCGCGACAATGCGGCGGTGATCGAGGGGTCCCGCGCCGCCCGATTCTTTCCAGACCCCCAGACACAGCGCTATCAGGCGAGCCTCGAGCCCGTCGACATGTTGATCAAGGTGGAGACGCACAACCACCCCACGGCCATCTCGCCGTTTCCAGGCGCATCGACCGGCTCCGGCGGTGAAATTCGCGACGAAGGCGCCACCGGCATCGGGGCGAAGCCCAAAGTGGGGTTGACGGGCTTCTCGGTGTCGAATCTGCGCATCCCCGGCATGGTGCAGCCATGGGAGGCCGATCTCGGCAAACCGGCGCGCATCGCCTCCGCGCTCGATATCATGATCGCGGCGCCCATCGGCGCCGCGGCTTTCAACAACGAGTTCGGTCGCCCCGCCATCTGCGGGTATTTCCGTACCTTCGAGCAGACGGCGCGCGACGGCGACGTTTCGCTGGTCCGCGGTTACCACAAACCCATCATGATCGCGGGCGGCCTGGGGAACGTGCGGCGAAGCGATGTGGAAAAGCGCGAGGTCGTCGAGGGAGCGCCGCTGGTCGTGCTCGGCGGGCCGGCCATGCTGATCGGGCTGGGCGGCGGCGCCGCCTCCTCGGTGGGGAGCGGCCAGAGCTCCTCCGATCTGGACTTCGCGTCGGTGCAGCGGGGCAACCCCGAGATCCAGCGTCGCGCCCAGGAGGTCATCGATCGATGCTGGGCGCAGGGCGCGGGCAATCCCATTCTTCTCATCCACGATGTCGGGGCGGGCGGCCTGTCGAACGCATTGCCGGAGGCCATTGCGCACACCGCCGGGCGCGGCGGGCGCATCGACTTGCGCAAGATCCCAAGCGCCGAGCCCGGGCTGTCGCCCATGGAGATCTGGTGCAACGAGGCTCAGGAGCGCTACGTGCTCGCGCTTCGACCGAAGAGCCTCGAGCGCTTTGCCGCCTTGTGCGAGCGCGAGCGCTGTCCGTTCGCCGTGGTCGGGGAGATCACCGGCGATGGGCGCATCAGCGTGTCCGATCCCCTGCTGTCGGGCACGCCGGTCGACATGCCGGTGGAGGTGCTGCTCGGCAAGGCGCCGCGCATGACCCGCAACGTCACCAGCATCCCGAAACCGCAGGCGCCGCTCTCGACCGACGGCATCAGCATTGCCGAATCCCTGGAGCGACTGCTGCGTCTGCCGACGGTCGCGGACAAGTCGTTCCTGATCACGATCGGCGATCGGGCGGTGGGCGGACTCGTGAGCCGCGACCAGATGGTCGGTCCCTGGCAGGTCCCCGTGGCGGATGTCGCGGTGAGCTTGAGCGATTTCGACGGATATGCCGGCGAAGCCATGGCCATGGGCGAACGCGCGCCGGTGGCGCTGCTCGATGCGCCGGCCTCCGGCCGGCTTGCGGTGGGCGAGGCCGTCACCAACATCATTGCGGCGGACGTGGGCGCGCTCGCCGACATCCGGCTCTCCGCGAATTGGATGGCGGCCTGCGGTCAGCCGGGTGAGGATGCCGACCTGTATGCCACCGTCGAGGCGGTGGGCGTCGATCTGTGCGCCAAACTCGGCATCACCATTCCGGTGGGGAAGGACTCGCTTTCCATGCGCACGGAATGGACCGACGAGCGCGGCAGGCGCTCGGTCGTCGCGCCGGTCTCGCTGGTGATCTCCGCGTTCGCGCCGATTGCGGACGCCCGGCGCACGCTCACCCCGGAGCTCGATCTTGCCCGTCCCTCGCGGCTGCTGCTGATCGATCTCGGCGCCCGGAAAAACCGCCTCGGCGGATCGTGCTGGGCGCAGGTGTTCGAGCGGCGGGGAGGGCAGGCGCCCGATCTCGATGACCCGCAGCTCCTGCGTGCGCTGTTCGAGGCGGTGCGCGAGCTCAAAGATCTCGATCTCGTGCTCGCCTATCACGACCGCTCCGACGGCGGCCTGCTCGTGACGCTGCTCGAGATGGCGTTTGCCGGGCATTGCGGGCTCGACCTCGCGCTCGATGACGAGGATCCGGTGGCTCAATGCTTCGCGGAGGAACTCGGTGCGGTCGTGCAGATTCCCGAAAGCGCCGTGGCGCAGGCCACCACCGTTCTGGAGCGTCATGGGCTCGCGGGATATTGGCGGGACTTGGGTGCTCCGTGCGTCGGCGCGAAAGTGCGCGTCACCGTCGCGGGGCGCACGGTGTACTGCGCGTCGCGCACGGAGTTGCACCGGCAGTGGAGCGAAGTCTCCTACCGCATGCAGGCGCTGCGCGATAACCCGGAATGCGCGCGCGAGGAATATTCCCGGCTGCTCGACGAGCCCGACCCGGGATTGCACGCCGCGCTGCGTTTCGACCCCGCCGAAGATGTCGCCGCGCCCTATATCTCGCGAGGTGCGAGGCCCGCGGTCGCGGTGCTGCGCGAACAGGGCGTCAACAGCCAGACGGAGATGGCGGCTGTGTTCACCCGCGCAGGCTTCGACGCCTATGACGTGCACATGACCGACATCTTGAGCCGCCGCGTGCGGCTCGCGCGGTTTCACGGGATGGTGGCCTGCGGAGGTTTCTCCTACGGCGACGTGCTCGGCGCAGGCGAAGGCTGGGCCAAGTCCATTCTGTTCAATCCCGTGGCGCGCGACGAATTCGCGGCATTCTTCGAGCGTCAGTCGACCTTCACGCTCGGCGTGTGCAACGGCTGTCAGATGCTGGCGGCGCTCAAGGACATCATTCCCGGGACCGAGGGCTGGCCCCGCTTCGTGCGCAACCGCTCCGAGCAGTACGAAGCGCGCCTGTCGCTGGTGCGGGTGCCTCGATCCGATTCCGTGCTGTTTCGCGGCATGGAGGACTCGGTGCTGCCGGTGGTGGTGGCGCACGGCGAGGGATTCGCGGAATTCGCCGGATCGTCGGACCCGGGCAAGCTCCTGGAGCTCGGCCGGGTCGCGCTGCAATTCGTCGATGGCCGGGACCAGCCGACCGAGCGCTATCCCAGCAATCCGAACGGTTCACCCGCGGGTGTGGCGGGTGTGTGCTCGGCCGACGGGCGCGTCACCTCCGTCATGCCGCACCCCGAGCGGGTGTTCCGCACCGTGCAGCACTCCTGGGCCCCCCGTGGATGGGGCGAGGACGGCCCTTGGATGCGCCTGTTCCGCAACGCACGGGTATTTCTGGGCTGACGGGCCCGTCGGGTCCTTGCGTTCCGCGCGAAATCAGTTGTGCGCGGCCCTCGCGGCGCCGATATCGGTGGGCGGCATGGTCGCACCCCGGCGCAGGTTCACCGCCTGCACCAGCCGCGCCTTGCGCACGAAGGTCTGATAGAGGAGGTCCCGCATGACCTCGAGCAATACGCCGGCGCTCTCCTGGTCGAGGCGGGGCTGATTCGGCAGCGGATCCGAGTCCGTGCCGAACAGAACGCCGCGCACGTCGGCAAAGATGTCATCGTCGAGTTCGGCCAGTGTGCGGATTTCCTGCAGGGTGTCGAAGAGCTCGAGTTTGCCGCGTTCGCCGAGCTCGCGAAACAGCGATTGAGCCGTGCGCCGGACCATCGAGCCGAACGCATCGAAGAAGCCCGCGGCGTAGCAACCCAGCGCCTCCTTGAACAGCCCCTCGGATTCCGCCGGAAGATAGCTGAGCGGGAAATTCTCGGGGGCGCGCTCGACCTCGGTGTAGTTCGGGGCCAGCTCGATGCGAAGCGCCGTGTAGCTTCGCGCGGCGAATTTCAAGAACACCGGCTCGGCGCACGCGTCGCAGCGGAACACCACGCCGATCTGCTTGGGCTTGCGGCGGCTCAAGTCCTCGAATTTCGGCACGGCGATCGGCGTCAAATGCGTCAGGGTGCGGCAATGCGGGCAGGTCAGGGCAATGCCCTCGTGCTCGACGTGCAGTTCGTCCTGGGGTGTGATGTAGATGCTCATGATTCATCCCGTCAGTGGTTTGTAGCGGATCCGATGTGGCTGGGCGGCGTCTTCGCCTTTGCGGCGCTTTAAGTCCTCGACGTATTCCTGGTAGTTGCCCTCGAACCAGACGACTTGCGAGTCGCCCTCGAAGGCCAGGATGTGGGTCGCGATGCGGTCGAGGAACCAACGATCGTGCGAGATGACGACGGCGCAGCCGGGAAAGGCGAGCAGCGCCTCTTCCAGCGCGCGCAGGGTCTCGATGTCGAGATCGTTGGTGGGCTCGTCGAGCAGCAATACGTTGCCGCCGGATTTCAGCACCTTGGCCAGGTGCACGCGATTGCGCTCGCCGCCGGACAGATCGCCGATGAATTGTTGTTGCTGCACGCCCTTGAAGTTGAACCGTCCGACGTAGCTGCGCGAGGAGGTCTCGTAGTTGCCGACCTTGATCACATCGAGGCCGCCGGAGATCTCCTGCCAGACGGTGTTCTTGTCGTTGAGCGCCTGACGCGATTGGTCCACGTAGGCGAGCTTCACGGTGGGGCCCACGCGGATTTCTCCGGCGTCGGGTTTCTCCATGCCGGCCAGCATGCGAAACAGGGTGGTCTTGCCCGCGCCGTTCGGTCCGATGATGCCGACGATGCCGCCCGCCGGAAGATTGAAGCTCAAGGATTCGATGAGCAGGCGATCGCCGTAGGCCTTGCGCAAACCCTTGCAATCGATGACCAGGTCGCCGAGCCGGTCGCCCGGCGGAATGTAGATCTCGTTGGTCTCGTTGCGTTTCTGAAATTCCTGCGACGAAAGTTCCTCGAAACGCTGCAGTCGCGCCTTGGATTTCGCCTGCCGTGCCTTGGGGTTGGTGCGCACCCATTCGAGCTCGCGCTTCAAGGTCTTGGCGAGCGCGTCCTGTTGCC
This sequence comes from uncultured Gammaproteobacteria bacterium, assembly GCA_963730565.1. Lineage (GTDB taxonomy): Bacteria > Pseudomonadota > Gammaproteobacteria > Steroidobacterales > Steroidobacteraceae > Bog-1198. Next base: position 24,804 of record CAVSSU010000037.1, on the reverse strand, counting down.
GCTCTTCCTGCGCGAGGCGCGCCTCCTTTTGTTCGAGCCAGGATGAATAGTTACCCTGCCACGGGATGCCATGACCGCGGTCGAGCTCCAGAATCCATTCGGCGACGTTGTCGAGGAAGTAGCGGTCGTGCGTCACGGCGACCACGGTCGACGGATATTCCTCGAGGAAATGCTCCAGCCACGCGACCGACTCGGCGTCGAGATGGTTGGTGGGCTCATCGAGCAGCAGCATGTCGGGCTTCGAGAGCAGCAGCCGGCAGAGCGCAACGCGGCGCCGCTCGCCGCCGGACAGCTTGCCGATGACGGCGTCCCAGGGCGGCAGGCGCAGCGAATCCGCCGCAATCTCGAGCTTGCGCTCGAGTTCCCAGCCGTCGACCGCGTCGATCCGGTCCTGCAGCTTCGCCTGCTCCTCGAGCGCCTTGGTCATCTCATCGTCGGACATCGGCTCCGCAAAGCGGTCGCTGATCGCGTTGAACTTGTCGATCAGCCCCTGAACGTCCCCGACACCTTCGCCCACGACCTGGCGTACGGTCTTGGTCTCGTCGAGCACGGGCTCCTGCGGCAGATAGCCCACTTTGATGCCGGTCTGCGCACGCGCCTCGCCTTCGATTTCCTTGTCGATGCCGGCCATGATCTTCAGCAGGGTGGACTTGCCGGAGCCGTTCAAACCGAGCACGCCGATCTTGGCACCGGGGAAGAAACTCAAGCTGATGTCGCGCAAGATGATGCGCTTGGGCGGCACGACCTTGCCTACCCGGTTCATGGTGTAAATGAACTGAGCCATGTATTGCCTATACCGAAAACGTTGCTGCGAGGGGAACGCGGGAATTATCCCAAAGATCGGTCTCAAAGAGTAATCCTTGCGGGCCTTTCGGCGGCCCTTTCGAGCCTTTCAAAGAGTGCCGGGCCGATAAAGCTCCCTTAGGCAGCCCGAAACGGCCAAAATCGATTCCGCTAGTGGGATTTGCCCGCCCCTCGGCTACAATTAGCGGCTATCCACCCCGAGTTACCCCGAGGTTCCATGTTCGATAAGCAGATGACGATTGCCGGATTCGATCCCGAGCTAGCCAAGGCCATTGCCGGGGAGCGCACGCGTCAGGAAGCTCACATCGAGCTGATCGCGTCCGAGAATTACACCAGCCCCCGGGTGCTCGAGGCCCAGGGCTCGGTGCTCACCAACAAGTACGCCGAAGGCTACCCCGGCAAACGCTATTACGGCGGCTGTGAATATGTCGACATCGCCGAGACCTTGGCCATCGAGCGCGCGAAGCAGCTCTTCGGGGCGGACTTCGCCAACGTGCAGCCGCATTCGGGCTCGCAGGCCAACGCGGCGGTCTACATGGCGCTGCTCAGCCCCGGAGACGCCATTTTGGGCATGAGCCTCGATCACGGCGGCCATTTGACGCATGGCGCCAAGGTGAATTTCTCGGGCAAGCTCTACAAGGCCGCGCAGTATGGGATCAAACCCGACAACGGGGAGATCGATTACGACCAGGTCAGCCGCCTGGCGCAGGAGCACAAGCCGAAAATGATCGTGGCCGGCTTCTCGGCGTACTCCCGCGTCATCGACTGGGCCCGGTTTCGCACCATCGCCGATTCGGTGGGCGCGCTGTTGTTCGTGGACATGGCCCACGTCGCGGGCCTGATCGCGGCCGGACTCTACCCGAACCCCGTACCGTTCGCCGATGTGGTGACGACCACCACCCACAAGACGCTTCGCGGGCCGCGCGGCGGGCTCATTCTGGCGCGACCGAACCCCGAGATTCACAAAAAGATCAATTCCATGGTCTTCCCGGGGATCCAGGGCGGCCCGTTGATGCACGTGATCGCCGCGAAAGCCGTGGCGTTCCTGGAGGCCTTGCAGCCGGAGTTCAAGACTTATTCGGCTCAAGTCATCGCTAATGCGCGCGCCATGACCAAGACGCTGCAATCGCGGGGCTACAAGATCGTCTCGGGGGGGACCGACAATCATCTGTTCCTGCTCGACTTGGTCGACAAGAACATCACCGGCAAGGATGCGGACGCCGCGCTCGGCCGCGCGCACATGACCGTGAACAAGAATGCGGTCCCGAACGACCCGCGCCCGCCGGCCATCTCCAGCGGACTTAGGATCGGCACGCCCGCGGCCACCACCCGCGGCTTCAAGGAGGCGGAGGCGGTACAGGTCTCCAATTGGATCGCGGACATTCTCGATCGCATGGGCGACGAGTCGACGGTCGACCGGGTGCGCGGCGAGGTCGCCGAGCTGTGCCGCCGGTTCCCCGTCTATGCTTGAAACAGCGCCGCTGCCTGGCGTCTCCGTGCTAGGTAGGCACCATGCATTGCCCTTTTTGCGGACATACGGAGACTAAGGTCATCGACTCGCGCCTGGCCGGCGAGGGTCGGCAGATCCGCCGCCGACGCGAGTGCCTCGCCTGTGCCGAACGCTTCACGACCTTCGAGGCCGCGGAGCTTCTCATGCCGACGGTGGTGAAGGGCGATCGCACCCGCGAGCCGTTCGATGAGAGCAAGCTTCTGACGGGGATGCAAAAGGCGCTGGAGAAGCGCCCGGTGGGCGGCCAGGCGATCGAGGCCGCGGTTGCGCGGATCTGCCACAAGCTGCGCAGCCTCGGCGAACGCGAGGTGGCCTCCCGGGCCATCGGCGAACTGGTCATGGAGGAGTTGCGGCACCTCGACGAGGTGGGCTACGTGCGTTTCGCCTCCGTTTACCGCAGCTTCCAGGACGTTGAAGCCTTTCATACGGAAATCGATTTGTTGCGACGCCATCGCCGCCGCCGATCGCCCAGCAAGGATCAGCTGCCGCTCTTGCCGGGGGATGAACCCGCTGACCCCGGCAAATGATCGCGAATACGGGCGACGAGGTTGATATGTACATGGAGCGGGCGCTGTCGCTCGCCGCGCGCGGCCTGTACACCACCGATCCCAATCCCCGCGTGGGCTGTGTCCTGGTGAAGGATGGCCGAATCGTCGGCGAGGGCTGGCATGAGCGTGCCGGAGAGGCGCACGCCGAGGTCGTGGCGCTTCGGTCGGCAGGCGCCGCGGCGCGAGGCGCGACCGCCTACGTGACGCTCGAGCCCTGCAGTCATCACGGTCGCACGCCGCCCTGCGCCGATGCGCTGATCGCGGCGGGCATCCGGCGGGTCATTTGCTCGTCCATCGATCCCAATCCTCAGGTCGCCGGCGCAGGCGTCAAGCGGCTCGAGGGCGCGCAGATTGCCGTGTCCGTGGGTCTCCACGGCGCAGAGGCGCGCGCACTCAACCTGGGATTCTTCTCTCGATTCGAGCGCGGCCGCCCGTGGATACGGCTCAAGCTCGCGATGAGCCTCGATGCACGCACGGCGCCCGCCGGCGGCGGCCGCCTGTGGATCAGCGGCGAGGCATCGCGCGCCGATGTGCAGCATTGGCGCGCCCGAAGCTCCGCGATCCTCACCGGCGCCGGTACGGTGCGGGTGGACGATCCGCGGCTCGACGTGCGGCTCGACTATGGCCCCTGGGTGCGTCAGCCCTTGCGGGTCGTGCTCGATCCGGCCCTGAGTTGCCCGCCGACCGCGCAAGTATTCCGCAACGGGGAAGCCCTGGTGTTCGCGGCGCAGGATGCGGTGCGGCGGGACGACTCGTCGCTGCGTTCCGCGGGAGTTCGCGAGGAACGGGTTCCCGCGGTCGGTCGACGCCTCGACCTCGCCGCCGTGGTCGCGCGGCTGTCCGCTCTGCAGGTCAATGAGCTGCTGGTCGAATGCGGGCCGGTCCTCGCGGCGGGCTTCTTGGAGGCGCATCTGGTCGACGAGCTGATCCTGTACATCGCACCCGTGCTGCTGGGCGCCGATGCGGCGCCGCTCACCGCGCTCACGGGGCTCTCGAGCGCCGGTCGCGCCGCCGTTGCGTTCGATATCGTCGGCACCGGGCGTTTTGGAGCCGACCTGCGCCTGACATTACGGCCGCGCGAGGCGGCCGTGGCTGAAAGCTAGCCGGAGGTTCGATCAAGCATATGTTTACCGGAATCATCATCGCGCGCGGACGGCTGGTCTCGATCGCCGAGCGCGGGGGCGACCTCGAGCGCGGGGGCGACCTCGAGCGCGGGGGCGACCTCGAGCGCGGGGGCGACCTCGAGCTCGGCATCGATGCCGCCACCCTCGATCTCACGCGGATCGCCATCGGCGACAGCGTGAGCGTCCAGGGCGTATGCCTGACGGCGACCCGGATCGAGGGGCCGGTGTTTTACGCCGATGTCTCGCGCGAGACCTTGGCGAAGACCACCCTGGGCGCGCTCAAAGCCGGTGCGCGCGTGAACCTCGAGCCGAGCCTTCGCGCCGGCGACGCGTTGGGCGGGCATCTGGTGAGCGGCCACGTGGATGCGGTCGGCCGGCTGGTCGATCTGAAGGAGGATGCGCGCTCGCGACGCCTGCAGTTCGAGCTGCCCGCAGAGCTGATGCGATTCGTCGCGCCGAAGGGGTCGATCTGCATCGATGGGGTGAGCCTGACGGTGAACCGAGTCGAGGGACAGCTGTTCGACGTCAACATCATTCCGCACACCAGCGAGGTGACAACGCTCAGCGACCTCTCGCGCGGGGATTCCGTCAATGTGGAGATCGACGTGATCGCCCGCTACCTGGACCGATTGATGGTCCGAACATGAACACCAGGAAGAACCCATGAACACCATCGACGAGATTCTCGCGGACCTTCGCGCCGGCAAGATGGCGGTCATCATGGACGATGAGGACCGCGAGAACGAGGGCGACCTCATCATGGCCGCCGAGCGCGTGCGGGCCGAGGACGTGAATTTCATGGCGCGCTACGGGCGCGGGCTGATCTGTCTCACGCTCACCCAGGAGCGCTGCCGCGAGCTCCGGCTGCCGCTGATGGTGAGCGAGACCGACAAGGCGCATCGGACCAATTTCACGCTGTCCATCGAGGCGGCCGAGGGCGTGACCACGGGGATCTCCGCACACGACCGGGCGCATACGATCCGCACGGCGGTCGATGCGAAGGCCCGGCCGGAGGACCTTCGTCAGCCGGGACACATCTTCCCGCTGATGGCTCAGCCGGGTGGGGTGCTGACCCGCGCCGGCCACACCGAGGCGGGGTGCGACCTCTCACGGCTCGCGGGCTTCTCGCCCGCGGCCATGATCGTCGAGATCCTGAACGACGACGGCACCATGGCGCGCCGCCCCGATCTCGAACGCTTCGCCAAGACGCATTCCTTGAAGATCGGCACCATCGCCGATCTCATCCGCTATCGGCTGAAGAACGAGCGCTCCGTGGAGCGCGTGTACGAGCAGCCGGTCAACACCGAGTATGGGGAGTTCCGGCTCTGTTGCTACGAAGATCACGTCAACAAGAACGTGCACATCGTCTTGGTGAAGGGCGATTTGAACTCCCCGCTTCCGCCCTTGGTGCGGGTGCACCTCAAGGACACGCTGCGGGACGTGGTCGGGGTCCGCAACGACAATCTGGGCTGGCCGCTGCGCGCGGCCGTGAGGCGCGTCGCGGCCGAGGCCTCCGGGGTGGTGGTGATATTGCGTCCGGAGGAGACTCCCCGGGAATTCATGGACAGCTTGAGGCAGATCGAGCCGAAACCGCCGGCCGCACATGCCTCCGGGGCCACGGTGCTGCGTACCTACGGCATCGGAGCTCAAATCCTCAAGGATCTCGGCTTGAAACGCATGCGCGTGTTGAGCGCGCCGAAACAGCTGCAGGGGCTGTCCGCCTTCGATCTGGAGATCACCGAGTACGTGGATGGCGGCGAATGACCGGCGCGGGCTTTATACTGTGAGCCCCCCGCCGCGAGCGGCATTCAGGCGTCTTTCGAACTTTCGAGGATTGAATCGTGGCCATTGATCTGCCCAAAGTAATCGAAGGCGAGCTGACGGCTCGGGATCTGCGCTTCGCCATCGTGACGACGCGGTTCAACGAATTCGTCGTCGAGCCGCTGCTTCGCGGTGCATTGGATGCACTGAAGCGCCACGGCGCCAACGAGAAGCAGATCGAGATCGTGCGCGTGTCCCGGGCGCCTTCGACATGCCGGTGGTCGCGCGCAAGCTTGCGTTGTCCCGCCGCTACGAGGCGCTGATCGCACTCGGCGCCGTGATTCGCGGGCAAACGCCGCATTTCGACTATGTCGCGGGAGAGTGCGCCTCGGGCCTTGCGCGCATCGCCTTGGAGTCCGGGGTCCCCGTCGGCTTCGGCGTGTTGACCACCGAGACCATGGAACAGGCCGTCGATCGCGCGGGCGGCAAGGCGGGCAACAAAGGGGCGGACGCCGCGCTGGCCGCGCTCGAGATGGCGAATTTGCTGCGGCGCCTGGATTGAGGCGCGCGCCCGTGAGCCAAGTCCACCGTGCCCGCAGCCTCTCGCGCAGACTCGCCCTGCAGGCCCTCTACCAGCTGCAGATCAATCCCAGATCCTGGCAGGACACTCACCGGCAGTTCGCGGAAGATCCCGAAGCGGAGCGGGTCGATCGCGATTACTTCAAGGAGCTGATCGAGGCCATCGCGCCGAGCTCGGACGCACTCGATGCGCAGCTGACGAAATTCGGCGAGATTGCCCCTGCGGAACTCGATCCCATCGAGCACGCCGCGCTGTGGCTCGGCCTGCATGAGCTGGCCGCGCATCCGGAGCTTCCCTACCGCGTCGTGCTTTCCGAAGCGGTGGAGCTCACCAAGCGATTCGGCGCGACCGACGGCCACAAGTACGTCAACGCCGTGCTGGATCGGGCCGCCCGGGAACTGCGGCCGCTCGAATATGGACGAGTTTGAGCTGATACGCCGCTATTTCGCGCGCATGGGCGCAGATCGCGCCGATGTCGATCTCGGAGTGGGGGACGATGCGGCGCTTTTGCGGGTACCGGAAGGTACGGATCTGGTGGCGGCCGTGGATACCATCGTCGAGGGACGCCACTTCCCGGCGGGTGCCGATGCCCGCTCGATAGGACATCGGGCGCTCGCCGTGAATCTGAGCGATATCGCCGCCATGGGGGCGGCGCCTGCATGGGCCACGTTGGCGCTGACGCTGCCGCGCGCCGATGCCGGGTGGCTCGACGGATTCGCACGCGGCTTGAGCGAACTCGCCTGCGCCCACGGCGTCGCCCTGGTGGGCGGCGACACCACCGCGGGCCCATTGACGATCAGCGTGCAGATCCTGGGTCACGTTCCCCGGGGTTCGGCCTTGCGCCGCGGCGGCGGCAAGGCGGGCGACGTCCTGGCGGTCACCGGGACGCTCGGCGATGCCGGCGCCGGCCTCGCGCTCGCGACCGGCGCGCTCGAACTGAAGGACCCGGCCCCCGCACGCGAGCTCCTGCAGCGCTTCGAATATCCGACGCCGCGGGTCGAGTTCGGAATCGCGGCCCGGGGGATCGCGAGCGCCGCGATGGATATCTCCGACGGCTTGGTCGGCGATCTGCCGAAGCTCGCGGCCGCCGGCGGGCTCGGCGCCGCCGTCGATGTCGAACGGCTGCCGATGTCCCGCGCCTTGCAGGCAGCGGGCGATGCGGAACAGGCGCGCTACCTGGGCGCTGGGCGCCGGCGACGATTACGAACTCCTGATCGCCGTGCCGCCCGAGCGTTTCAGCGAACTCGCGGCTCGCGCCGAGCAATTGAACTTAACACTTACCGCGATCGGGGCGCTCAATCGCGGGAATGCGGTGAATTGGACGTTGCACGGAGCCGACTTCACGCCAGCCGTGCATGGTTTCGACCACTTTCGCCGAGCCTCGACCCAAATCACAGTTTGATCCGAGGCCCCCGAAGTATTCTCTGCGCACGCAATTCCACGTCGCCGCAGCGCCCACGGTTACCCTTGAACAACATTCGGCCTAAGATCACGCGAAGTCTCAGACACGGCCGCGCCGCTTTGCCTGAAAAAATCGGCAAATACGTGATCATCAACGAGGTGGGCCGCGGCAGCACGGGCGCCGTTTACCTGTCGCACGATCCCTACTATGGCCGCGACGTGGCCATCAAGGTTTACAACGTCGACTCGAGCGGCGACGAGAATCGCAAGCGCATCGCGCGCAAGATGTTCCTCTCCGAAGCTCACATGGTCGGCATGCTGCAGCATCCGAACATCCTGCCGATCTACGATGCGGGCGAAGAGAACGGCCATTGCTACATCGTCACCGAGCACGTGCACGGTGCGCGCACGCTCGCCGCGTATTGCCGGCCGGACAATCTGCTGCGGATCGACGACGTGGTCGAGCTGGTCTACAAGGCCGCACGCGCGCTTGCACTATGCGCACAGCCGCGGCGTCATTCATCGCGACATCAAGCCGAGCAACATCATGCTCACGCTCGACAGCGACGTGCGCATCATCGACTTCGGCATCGCGTTGGTGGCCGACTCCGAGATCTCGAGAATCGAAGGCATTGCCGGCAGTCCCGTCGTACATGTCGCCCGAGCAGGTGCAATCGATCGAGCTCACCAACCGCTCGGATCTGTACTCGCTGGGCGCGGTGATGTACGAGCTGCTGACCGGGCACGCAGGCCGTTCCGGGCTGGCAACCTGCAAAAGCTACTGCACCAAATCGTGTTCGCAACGCCGCCGCCGATCCATACGTTGCGCCCGGAGATTCCCGAGGAGCTCGAGAACGTCACCGCGATGGCGCTGCAGAAGGATCCGGAGAAGCGCTACAAGACGGGTCTCGACTTTGCGGCCGAACTGACCCGGGTGCATCAAAAACTGCGCGCCCAGTACAACCGCATCGATCAGCAGGAGCAATTCAGCCTGCTGCGCAAGCTCAAGTTCTTCCACGAGTTCTCGCACAGCGAGATCTGGGAAGTGCTGCGCGCGAGCAGCTGGCAGGATTACGCCGACGGCGAGGAGATCGTCAAAGAAGGCGAGATGGACGATCGGTTCTACATCATCGTGCAGGGGCGGGTCGGCGTCGCGCGCCTGGCAAGGCACTCGGTTATCTGGATACGCGGCGACTGCTTCGGCGAGACGAGCTACGTGCGCGGCGCCAAGCGCACGGCGACCATCGTCGCCGCGGGCTCGGTGGTCGTCATGAAAGTGAGTTCTACGCTGTTGGAGCAGGTTTCGGCCGAGTGCCAGCTGCGCTTCAACCAGGTGTTCCTGCGCAGCATGATCGGCCGCCTGCAGAGCGCGGAGCGCAGCGCCTGAAACGACCCGCGAGCGCGCTCAGCGCGCGCGCCTCCTTGTCGTGCTCGATCATCGCGTACGCCGAGTGATTGTGGATCGACTCGAAATTCTCGGCCTCCACCACGTAGGCGCGCACCCGCTTGTCGCGATTCAGGGCGACCGCCACGTCGCGCACCGTGTCCTCGACGAATTTCGGATTGTCGTACGCGCGCTCGGTGACGAATTTCTCGTCGGGGCGCTTCAATATTCCGTACACCTCGCACGAGGCCTGGGACTCCGCCACATCGATCAGCTCCTCCAGCCACATGTGCTCGTTGAGGCTGCGCCGTCAAGCGTGATGTGCGAGCGCTGATTGTGCGCGCCGTAGTCCGATATCTTCTTCGAGCACGGACACAGGCTCGTGGTCGGCACGACCACCTTGAGCCAGACACTCGGTCTTCGCCGTCGCGGTGCTCGCCGAAAATGGTGGCCTGATAATTCATCAGGCTCTCGACGCCGGACACCGGCGCCTTCTTCATGACGAAATACGGAAAAGTCATCTCGATGTGGCCCGAGTCGGCATGCAAATGCTCGGTCATCTCCTCCAGCATCTTGCCGAACGAGTCCACGGATATCTCGCGCTCGTGGCGATGCAGGATCTCGACGAACCGCGACATGTGCGTGCCCTTGAAGTTGTGCGGGAGATTCACGTACATGTTGAAATTCGCGACGGTGTGCTGCTCACCGTGTGGCCCGGTCCTTGACCTTGACCGGGTGATAGATGTCCTTGATGCCGACCTTGTTGATCGGGATCTGCCGCGTATCGGCGTTGGCCTGCACGTCCTCGATGGCGGCGGTGCGGGGCTTTGTGGGCGGAGCGTCGACGTTCATATGGCGGTTTCCTGACGGCGGGGTCAAACTCCCCACATGGTGCCGGGAGCGCCGAATGCAATGATATCAGACGAGGGGGGCGGCCCCGGGCCGGCCGGGAGGCCCCAAACGGGGATTTCCCCTCAGCCGTTTTTGGTGGTGTCGTCGGGTTCGAAATCTTCCACGCGGGCCTCGCCGGCCTTCTTCAGCAAAATCTCGACTTTTTGCTCCGCGTCTTTCAAGGCCGATTGACAGTTGCGCGTCAGCAGGATGCCGCGCTCGAAGGCCTTGAGCGATTCCTCGAGCGGCAAATCGCCATGCTCCAGGCGCTCGACGATCTCTTCCAGGTCGCGCATGGCGGCCTCGAAATCCAGTGGCTTGGTATCCGATTGTGGGTTGCTGCCGGGCATGGGACGGAACGGTACACAGCCGCCGACGCCGGGTCAAACCGCCGGCCTCTTAGGTATGCAGTTCACGGTGTCGATTGCCGGCCGGGTCAAAGGCTCCGAGAAATTGTCAAGCCGTGATACGCGTCACAGGCCAAGAGTCGCACTCGGGCGCGATTTCAGTACCATGGCTCCGGGAAGCTTTATGCGACACTCGACCAAGCAAATCTTCGGCTTTGGCTGTCTTTGTGTGGCCCTCATGGGGGTCGCCGCCTGTTCACCGCGTCGTATTCCTTCGATGACGGTCGAGGACCTCATGGAGGATCGGGTGACCCTGGACGGCATCATGATGAAGTGCAACCAGAACCCCGAAAAGCTGCGCAATACCTCCGACTGCGAGAACGCGCGAGTCGCCATCGAGCGGCTGGCCTCGCAGAACGTGGACCCCACGGCAGAGAAGAAGCGCCAACAGGAATTCGAGCGTGCGCGCGAGCAGCTGCGGCTCGCCACGGAAAAGCAGCGGCAGGAGCAGGAGGCCGAGTCCAAGGTCGATGCGTACAGCCTGCCAGTCGTCCCGGTAGCCCCTGCCGCGGCCCCCAACGGGCAGGCACCCGCCGCGTCAGGTCGAGAGACCAGTGGAGGCGCCCAGCCGGGCGGCAGCTCGCCGCCTCTGGGGAATGCTCAGATGAGAGCCGACCCGCCCGCCCTGGCGGGAACGACGACGCCTTAACCGCCCCCGCATCCGCTCCCGCCAGCGCCTGATGGCGCCGGCTCCCGGCCGCCGCGAGCGAGCCGTTTTTGGGTAAACTGCGCGCCTTCGAATCAAGGTGTGCCAAAAAATCATGATGCCATCCCTGTTGCGGCTGACCCCAGTCTTCCTCTTGGCCGGCGTGATGTCGGTCTGCACCACGGCGCGCAGCGCCGACGTGAGCACCCATCGCTACCCCGGCGAGATAAAGCTCGACGTTGATCTCTCGGACCCGATTCAACGCATATTCCGGGTCCATGAAACCATTCCGGTCAGCGCCGGCGCCTTGATCCTCTATTATCCCAAGTGGATCCCGGGGGAGCACTCGCCGAGCGGAACGATCGACGGTGTCGCCGGCCTCATCCTGAAATCCGACGCCGGGCAACGCATCGAATGGCGGCGCGACCTCGAGGACATGTTCACGCTGCACGTCACCATACCGGCGGGCGTAAAAACCATGGTGCTGGAATTCGAGCTGCTTTCACCCGGGCCTGGGGGAGAGTTCGGGCAAAGCGCATCGGTCACCGGCCGCATCGAGGATCTCGAGTGGAATCAGGTTCTGTTCTACCCGTCCGGGTACGCCGCGCACAACATCACGGTCAAGCCCAGCGTACGGATTCCGGCGGGCTGGGGTTATGGGACCTCGCTCGATCAGCAGGGCTCGAGCGGCGGCAGCGTCACGTTCGCGCCGGTTTCTCTCGAACAGTTGGTCGATTCGCCGTTGATCTGCGGCCAATTCTTCAGCCGGATCGATCTGGCACCGGGCGCCGCGGTTCCCGTGCATCTGGACCTCGTGGCCGACGACGGCGCTGACCTCAAATTGAACGATGCCCAGCTGCAGGCACACCGCAATTTGATCTCACAGGCCCAGGCGCTGTTTGGCGCCCATCATTACCGCCATTACGATTTTCTGTTCACCCTGTCGGAGAACACGGGGCATTTCGGACTGGAGCATTCGCAATCGAGCGACGATCGATATTACGCGAAGTTCTTCGTCGATCCGGACACGTACCTCGCCGGCGGAGGGCTCCTGCCCCATGAATACGTCCATTCGTGGAACGGAAAATTTCGCCGCCCGGCAGGACTTGCGACGCCGAACTACAACGTGCCGATGCGCGGCGATCTGTTGTGGGTGTACGAGGGATTGACGGAATATCTCGGGGACGTCCTGACGGCACGGTCCGGCATCTGGACGCCGGAGCAGTATCGCGAGGAGCTGGCTACGACGGCCGCCAACATGGATCATCGGCCGGGACGCTCCTGGAGGGATCTGCAGGACACCGCGGATGCGGCGCAGCTTCTCTACTACTCCCCCCCGGACTGGAACTCGCAGCTGCGCTCGGTCGACTATTACCCGGAGGGCGAGCTCCTGTGGCTGGATGTGGATACGACCATCCGCGAAAAATCGGGCGGCAAGAAGTCTTTGGACGACTTCACGCGCGTTTTTTACGGCACGGATGACGGCAGCTTCGAGGTCAAGCCGTACGATTTCGGCGATCTGGTCAAGTCCCTCAATGCCGTGCAGCCGAACGACTGGGCGTCATTTCTGCGCAGCCGCCTCGACTCTCATGAAACGGGCGCGCCATTGGACGGCATCAAGCGCGGCGGCTGGAGCGTGACCTACGATGATCGGCGGAGCGCAGCCTTCAAAGCGCACGAAAAAACGCGAAAGTTCCTCGACTTGCGCTATTCACTCGGCCTCTTTCTCGGTACCGGTCCCGACGACGCCGGCCGTGTCATCGACGTGTTGTGGGGCAGCCCGGCGTTCACCGCGGGCCTCGCGCCGGGCATGTTCGTGGTGGCCGTCGCCGGCCGCAAGTTCGATCCGGACGACATGGACGAGATACTGCGCAATGCGCAAAGCGGCAAGGCGCCCATCGAGATTCTGGCTCGGAACTACGACTCGTATTCGACCTTCAAGGTCGACTATCGGGAGGGACCGAAGTATCCGCACCTCACCCGGATCTCGGAGGAGAAGGATCGCTTGGGCGAGATCATCGCGGCAAAACCGGCGAACTAGCCGAGGGCCGGCTAGGATCGTGGACAGCCGATCGGAGCGCCCGCTCCGGTCGGCTTCACGCGCTCATTCGCCGGTCCGAAAGCGCGTCCACTCGCGGGTCACCAGCCGCGAATATTCCAGCGACGCCGCCGTGTGGGTCACCAATCGGGCACGGGTCGCGGCGTCGGGGTAAACGCTCGCGTCGTCCCGTATGGCTAAGTCGACGAGCGGGAAAGCGGCCGCGTTGCCGTTCGGATACTTGATGAAATTGGTGATTTTCGCGATGACGTCCGGTCGCAACAGATAGTTCATCCAAATCTCAGCATTCCTGGGGTGCGGGGCATCCGCTGGAATTCCCATCATGTCGAGCGTCATGAGCGCGCCCTCGCGGGGAACGAGGTAGGCGATGTTCGCGCCCGTTGACGCCTCTTTGGCCCGATTGCGCGCGGCCTCCACGTCTCCCGACCACGTCAGCGCCAGGCATAGTTCGCCGCTGGTCAGCGGCGGGATCAAATCGGGATCGATGCGATTGACGAACGGGCGGATGCTGCGCAACACCTCCGAGGCGGCGGCGACGTCCTTTGGATCGCGGCGATTCGGATCATGTCCCAGAAAAATGATCACGGATTCGAAGATCTCGAGGGGCGAATCGACGATGGCGATGCCGCAATCCTTGAGCCTCTCGGCGTTGCGCGGATCGAGCAGCAGGGCCCAGCCATCGGGAATGTCCGGACCGAGACGCGCTCGGACCTTGTCGACGTTGTAACCGAGGCCGGTAGTCGACCACAGGTAGGGGACCGCGTACTGGTTGCCGGGATCGTGGACGGCCATACGGCGCATGATTTCCGGATCTGCGTTCTTCAGGTTCGGAATCGCGTCCTTGTCCAACTTGCGATACACGCCGGCCCGCAGCTGGCGATCGAAGTAATTCTCGGTCGGGACGACGATGTCGTAGTTCGTGTGGCCCGTCAGAAGCTTCGTCTCGAGCACTTCGTTGTTGTCGAAGGTGTCGTAACGGACCTTGATGCCCGTCTCCCGCTCGAAATTTGCCACCGTGTCCGGCGCGATGTAGTCCATCCACGAATAGACATTCAGTATTTTCTCGGCGCCCTCGGCGCCCTCGGCGGAGGAGGCGCGAGAGCCGTCATGCGCACCGCAGGCACACAGGAGGGCGATGGCGACGACCCCAGTCATGGCGCGCAGAGCGTGCGGGCTCACGATTCGCGACCTCAACCCGGCCGCCGGAAGCGCCAGAACATTCGGACGCCCCAAACGCCGATGGCCGCGAACAGCAGCGCCATCGACCCCATGAACGCTCCCGTAGGAAAAGCGGGCGGCGTGGCGGCGTTCGCTCTCACGAGAAGCTCATCCACGAAGGCCAGGAACACCAAGAAGATGCACCCGAACCAGACGCCCTGCTCGCTGAGAAAGCCCACGGTGTCGCCCGCGCGCTCCGGAGCGAGCCAGTAGCCCCGATTCGGAATGTTGATCATCGAATGCGGAATCAGCCGTGGGAGGAGTGCGGTCACGAGAACGACGAAAGTCGGCGCGCCGAGCGTGAATGCGCGCATGAATTGACGACAGTCCTCCCGCGAGGTGAAGCCGTCGGGCCTCCCCGCTGCGTCGAAATGCACCGCCACCATCTCCGGCAGAGAGCCCGCGAGCAGGCTCACGCGCCATGCCGCAGCCACCAGCAGCGCGCCGAAAAGCACCATCGGAAATCTGCGCATTCGTTCATCCGCCTTTTTGGAGGTATCATCGCTGCAACCCGGGCGGACCGCCAGCTGGAAATATCTGGATTGACTGCATGAGCGCAAAATTGAGCCTCGCAGCGGCGGTGCTTCGCCTGGGCGCCATCGGCGCGCTGCTGCTGGCGGTGGCCGCGGCATTCGCCGACGTGGCGGGCTGGCTGTCGCCCCAGCGCCTGACGCAAGCGAGCCTGATGGAGGCGTTCTCACGGCTCAACGGCGACCATCCGGGATTTCGCCGCAATCACGCCAAAGGTGTGTGCGTCAGCGGCTGGTTCAACAGCACGGGCGCGGCCACCCTGCTTTCCAAATCGGCGATGCTCGCGTCGGGGCGCGTACCCGTCATCGGGCGGTTTGCCCTCGCGGGCGGCATGCCGATGCAGGCGGATACGGTCTCCGCGGTTCGCAGCCTGGCGCTGCGCTTGGTTGGGCCGGATGGCCACGAATGGCGGACCGGCATGAACGACATTCCGGTTTTTGCGGTGAACAGCGCGCAAGCCTTCTACGAGCAGCTGCTCGCTTCGAAGCCCGATGCCGCGACCGGAAACCCCGATCCACAGGCCATGAAGGCCTTCCTCGACCGGCATCCCGAAACTGAGCGCGCGCTGGCGATCATTGCCTCGCGGCCGGTCACGGCGGGATTCGCCGATTCGACGTTCAACAGCCTGGATGCGTTTCGCCTCGTGGATGAGGGTGGCCGCTCGACTCCGGTGCGCTGGGCCGCGGTACCCCTCGAGCCGCCGCCAGCCGAGACTCCCGCGGCGTCGGGCGGTCCGGACAAGAACTATTTGTTCGAGGACCTCATCGCTCAGATTCATCGGCGTCCGCTGAAGTGGCGCCTCATGATCATCGTCGGACAACCGCAAGACTCGACGGTGGATGCGACGATTCCATGGCCCGCCGATCGTGCGCAGATCGATGCCGGAACCGTGACCCTTGATACGGTGTCGAGCGAGGACGGAGGTCCCTGTACGGATATCAATTTCGACCCGCTGGTGCTGCCGCCCGGCATCGAGCCTTCCGATGACCCGCTGCTCAGCGCCCGCTCCGCAACGTACGCGCGATCCTTCTCGCTGCGCGTCGAAGAGAGGCGGGCGAAGCCGCCCAGCGCGATCACCCAGCGGGAACTCCGCCTCGCAGAAGGCACGCCATGAGCGCCTCGAGCCCGACGTTCAGCGCAAGCTCGCGCGTGCTTCATTGGACGATGGCCGTCATCGTGGTCGCCATGCTGTTCATCGGCGCGGGCATGGCGGCGACCGTGTCGAACTGCTACCCGGTCCTCGTATCGATCCACAAGTCGTTGGGAATCGCGATTCTGGTGCTGGCGCTGGTCCGCTTTCTCAACCGCCTGATCACTCCGCCGCCGCCGTTGCCCCCCGATCTTCCGGTGTGGCAACAGCTCGCCGCAAAAAGCTCGCATTACCTCTTGTACGGCCTGATGTTCCTCATGCCGCTCATCGGTTGGTCCATGCTGTCCGCCGCGCCCTATCCGGTGGTCCTGTTCGGATCGTTGCGCCTGCCCCCGATCCTGCCGCAGAGCGCATCACTTTACGCAGTGCTGCGTCCCGCTCACACATACCTTGCCTATCTGTTCGTCGCCACGATCCTGGCTCACTTGGGCGCGGCGCTGTTCCACGGGCTGATTCGGCGCGACGGCGTACTGCAGAGCATGGCATCGCTGCGAGGCGGGGATATTGGCGATGGTAAATGAAGGCGTAGGGTTCATTGAGATGGACGATGTGCTGGCAGAGCGGGCGCTGAAGGGCAGCCCCTATCTCGAGTTTTTGCGGGTGCCTTCGATGAGCGCAGGTCTCTATGTGCTGCCGGCCGGCGGCGCGGATGCTCAGCTGCCTCACAAGCAGGACGAGCTCTACTACGTCATCCGGGGAAAGGCGCGCATGCACGCAGGCCTCAAAGACCAGGAGATCGGTCGCGGCACCCTCATATTCGTGGGCGCGAGCGTCGAGCATCGCTTCTACCGGATCGAGGAGGAACTCGAGATATTGGTGTTCTTCGCGCCTGCCGAAACGGAGTAGAGCGCTTACTCCGAAGGCGGTATCGTCACCATCGTGAGTGTCCGCTTGCCCAGAGAGGCGCCGTCGCTCGGATCATTGATGACGATATAAAAACTCTTGGGTTGCTTGCGCGTCGGATCCACCACCACCGGTACGAATAGGTTGGCGACGGCCTTGCCGTCCTCGAAGCGCTCTTCGTGCGCCTTGACGCTCATGAAGTCCTGACCGGGTTTGGCGGTCCCCGATTCGGTCCACCAGGTGAAGCCGGTGTCCGCGCGCAAGTTACCGGTGCGTTTGACGAGCACATGGGCCGCAGGATCCGTCAGCGGAACATCCACTGCGTCGGCGGAGAGCTCTATCCGCGTGTGCGTCGGTTGCAGACTCGCCGCAGGCCGGGTCGGCGCAGCGGCGGCCTGCGGGGCTGCCGCCGCCATCGCGGCAGCCGGCGCGGCCGTACGCGGCGACGCGAAGCGGGCCGCAGGAGCGCTGGTCGGCACCGGGTTCGAAGGGCTCGGTTCCGTCGATCGGGCTTGCGCGGCGCGGCGCGCCGGGGCCGGCCCGGTCATCGCCGGCGGCTCATCTGCGGGGAATGCGGGCGCCGGCTCCCCGGCTGCCTTGGCCGGCTGCTGCCCTGTGGGCGAACTCGAGACGGCACTTTGTCCCTGCTGCCAAAGCCGCGTCACTGCCGCGTCGGCGCCGGCCAGAGCGTCCTTGAGGTCGCCGCCGGCTTCCGCGGCAATCTGCGATACCTCGTCCATGTGTCCATTCGCCCACCACCCGGCCGCCGCCAACGCGAGTACCACGAGGATCAGCGCGGCAGTTCCGCTTCGGTGCGTGCGGCCGGGCGGGGATTTCAACAGCGCGAGCAACACCGGCAATCGAGCTTCCGGCTTGGGCAGATCGAACGGCGCGAGCCAGCCGGCAATATCGGCGGGGCGGCGTTGCCGATCGAAAGAAAGTGCGGCTCGAAGCGACTGCCACTGTTTACCGGTGAGACCGGGGGGGCGGGACGGCTTCAACCGCTGAGCGCGGGCCTGGGCGGCATTCAACTCGCCGAACGGGTGTTTTCCCGCCAGGAGTTCGTAGAGGACGCAGGCCAGGGAATACGTGTCGTCGCGGGCACATCCGCCCGTTCGCCGCCCAGCAACTGGGCGCTGGCGTAGCGCGGCGTCGCATACGCGGTCGCATCCCAAGCGGACTCGGTCACGGTTGGGGACTCGCTCGGCGTGTGAGCGGCGCCGAAGTCCAGCACGCGGATTTCGCCGTCGTTGGTGATGAATATATTCCCGGGGTTCAAGTCGCCGTGGACGACGCCGCGGGTGTGCGCATGCGCGAGCGCGGCTGCAACGTCGCGAATGATCATCAGCGCATGAACGCGTCCCAACACCACTTCGCGATGGGCGGAGAGAACGCTTTCGAGCGAAAGACCGCTGAGATATTCCATCGTGAAGAAGGCGGTGTCGCCGTCCCGGTCATATTCATGCGCACGAACGATGTTCGGATGCGACAGCGATTGCAGGAGCTGAAACTCCCGGCGCAGATCCGTCAACACGGCGGATTGCCCGGGGGTGCCGGAATGCAAAACCTTGACGGCGACCCGTTGGCCGGATTCCGGCAAATCCAGTCGATAGCGATCGATCGCCTCGAATACGGTTCCGGTGCCGCCGAGACCGAGCACGCTCTTGATCACATACCGGTCGCGCAACACATCGCCCACGACTACTTCGCGTGGAGATTCTTGCCTGACCTCCGGCGACCGTTTGGCGGGGTTCAGCACCGGGATGGAGGTGCTCTCGACTGCGATTGGTACGGTGCGTCCGCTCGGGATGGAGTCTGCCTTGGCCGGGGCGGGAGCGGCGCCGCCGCGCGGAGGCGGCACCAAGAAGGCCGGCAACGCAGTAGCGTCCGGAATCGGTGCGGCGGTTGCCGCGCGCGTGGGGCGGGGTATGGCGGCCGCAGCTGCGGCGGCGGGCGCTACTCGAGTGGATGCGGCCGCGGGCACTGGGGTGGACACGGCCGCTGGCGGGGGCGCCGGCACCGGCACCACGACCGCCGGCGGGGTGGGCGGGGTCTCCTGTCGCCTGAGCGGGACGCTCAGTTCGACGTCGAGCGCGGGTCCGAGCAGCTGGCTTCCCAACCGTGATTTCACGCGCTTGAAGACGTCCGGGGTGATCTTGCCGCGGCGGTAGTACTGGTCCAGCAGTGCCAACGAGTCCCAGGCCGCTTCGGGAGAGCGCCGTGTCAGCATCTGCACCGCGCGAAGGAACGCTTCCTCGTCGCACGCGCCGCGCGCGAGGGCGTCGAGCCAAACCTGGCTGACGTTGAAGTCGCCTTCACTACGGCTTGTGACGGGATCAGGCGTC
The DNA here is from genome assembly GCA_963730565.1 of uncultured Gammaproteobacteria bacterium. Lineage (GTDB taxonomy): Bacteria > Pseudomonadota > Gammaproteobacteria > Steroidobacterales > Steroidobacteraceae > Bog-1198. The sequence continues at coordinate 5,602 of CAVSSU010000037.1, read as the reverse complement.
ATGGGGGCGAGGGTAACACTTCAAATCGGGTTAGAGGAAAGCACCTGGGCTAGATGCACTGCAGCGAATGGTTGCGCACAGGGTCAATTGTTGTTCTGGTTTTCCAGCGGGTACGTGCGGGGAGCTTCGGTGGCGGGCGAGGCGGGCGGCGCGGGAGCTTGTGCAGTCGCAGCGGGCACTTCTGCCTGCGGCACGGGCGACGATCGCGCCACTGTGTGCGTGACCTGGGACAGCGTCGCAAGGAATCGCTGCGCGGTCTCCGGGGGCCTCGGCGCCTTACCCGAGAAGATTTCGGTCGCGGTCACCCCTTTCTTGCCGTATAGATCCTCATTGGCCGACTTGTCGATGGCGATCACGCTGCCGTCGACGGCGATGCCGCCGAAGAGTCCGCGAGTTCGAGCGTAGGAATAAATCTCCGCAAGCGACACGTCGGTTGCGGCCGAGCCCTGGCGTCCGACCGGCCCCGCAGCCACCGAGGCGTCGGCGCCGAGCGTCAGTTTTCCGCCCGTTATGCCTTCAATCCCGCCCTTCGTGGTGAATACGAGGATGATGTCCGAGGACTGCGCTCCCGCCTGAAGACCCCAGCTGCCGCCGGTCAGGGCGATGAGCACGGGATTGCTCCAGGGCGAGTTGAGAGTGTCCCGCACCGTCAACACCCCATTGCCGTGCCGGCCGCCAAAGAAGAATGCGATCTTGGTGACATCCGGGATCACCGCGATACCGTAGGCGTGAGCCAGGAGAGTATCGGGCAGCCGTTGATCCGGCATGCTCTGGACGTCCTCCAACACCTCGGTGGCGGTCAACAATCTCCCTTCCTCCCGCGCGGCCCCCGCAAATGAAAAATTTGCAATGATGGACGTTGCCGTCAGGACCGCCGCAGCGAAAAGCTTCGGAGCGATCTTGTTTCCAATGTTCATACGACTCCCGATCTAACTGGATTGCTCATGTAGCGCAAATTCTGGGGGTCATAGCGAAGGGGACCCCGCATCGAGCGCTTAGTTCCGCCAGCTTACCGCTTGTCGGAGGCGGGGAGAACCTTGGCTGCATCGGCATCGCGATGCCGGGATCGGTAGTATTCGGCCAGGCGGGCGGTGGCGAGCTGTGTCGCGGGGTGTGCAGCCCCCACCGTTGCGAGGAGCCGGGTGCGCGCCGCGACCAGCATCGGTTCCCCCTGAACCGCCTTGTCGTCCTTGATCAGCGCCCAGCCCAGGCTCGCCGCGCTTCGAGCGGTGCGCCAATGATCCGCGCCGACGAGACTGGTGTTGATGTCGACGGCGGCGCGCAGTTCGGTCTCGGCCGCCCCGAATGCGCCGCGGGCGAGTAGCACTTCGCCGAGCGTCTGCCGCGCGGAGGCGACATAGAGATGCTGGTCTGGCAACGACTTCGAGAAAACGATCAGGGTCTGCCGGGCGGTGTCCTCCGCACGCACGAGGTCGCCGGTCTTCAAATAGAGCTCGGCGAGTGCATCGAGATAGTAGCCCGTCATGAAATGGTCGGGCCCGTGCACCTTGGTTTCGATCGCGATCGCTTCCTGGGCCGACTTGATTGCACGAGCCTCGTCGCCTTTCCGGTCGTGCAGGAGGCTGAAATGCGACTGGATCTGCGCGAGCCGGTCGCTGTTCTCTCCGAACACGTTGCGTTCGATTTGAAACGCTTCGGTCAGCAGTTGTTCTGCCTCGCGGTACTGCCCGCGCTGCGCGAGGATGTAGCCCAAAGTTGCCATCGCGACCGCATGGTCCGGATAGTTACGGCTCACGGTCGCCTGATAAATTGCGATCGCCTGCCGTTCGTAACGTTCCGCGGAGGCATAGTCGTTGGCCCAACTGGCGGCCGCTGCCAGACCGCTCAAGGTTTCCGCGACCGAGAGGTGCTGGTTTCCCAAAGCACTGCGGTACACGCCGAGCGCTTCGGTGAACAGCTTGGTCGCACTCGGTTGATCGCTCTTTGCGCTCAGCTCGAATTGGGCGAACTGCACCAGGATGTCGGCTGTCTCGACCGACGGCGAGGAGTCGCCGCTCTTGGACAAATCGAGCGCCTGTTGAAGATATGCCTCCGCAGAGACCAAATTGCCGCCGTCGGTCAACGCCCGGGCCAGATTTGCGAGCGCTGCGGCGGTGCGGTGGCTGTCGATCGGATGCTCCGACCGGCGGATGGCCACGGCTTGCTCGAACAACGGGATCGCCCGGTCGCTGTCGCCCTTGCGGCGATAGGCGAGTCCGATGCTCTCCAAAAGCTGCGCCCGAACCTCGGGTTGCAACACGGTGTTGTCCATGATCCTCGCGGCGCCGCGATCCAGCAGCTCCCGAGCAGTGGCCTCGTGTCCTTGTGCCTTGAACGGGTCGGCTTCGGAGAAGACATCCACCAGGAAGGCCGAGACCTGCTGGGCGCGGTCGCGTTCCTGGGCCGTCGCCTCGCGCGCCAGCTCGATCCGATGGTTCTGCCACAAGGTCACACCGGCGATGGCCGCGAGGCCGACGAAGGCCGCGCTCACCGCCAAAACCGGGAGCAAATGCCTGCGCAGGAATTTCGAGCTGTTATAACGCCAGTCTCCCTGGCGCGCTTTCACCGGCTGGCCCAGCAAGTGGCGATTCAAATCGTCCGCAAAAGCCTCGACGGAAGGGTACCGGCGGTCCGGCTCCTTGCGCATCGCCATCGCCACGATGGCGTCGAGGTCGCCGCTCAGTCTCGCGCGCAGGCGCGGTGGGGAAAGACCACGCCGATCGGAAATGCGGCTCCGGTCGGCGTCGGTCTCCTGGCCCAACTTGGCGACGACGATCTGGCTCGGCCGCATGGGATCGTCCATGCAGATCGCACGCTCCAGCTGCAGCTGGCTGTAGCTCAAGAGCCGATACGGGGAGCGGCCGGTGAGCAGCTGGTATAGCAGAACTCCAAGCCCATAGATATCGGTCGCCGTGGTGATGGAGCGGCCCAACACCTGCTCGGGAGCCGCGTTCTCGGGCGTGAGGATGCGCTCCTGCAAACGCGTCACCGGAACCGTGTGCGACAGACTCTCCGGCGCCAACAGTTTCGCAATGCCGAAGTCGAGCAGCTTCGGAACGCCGTCGCCGGTCACCAAAATATTCGCGGCCTTGATGTCCCGGTGCACCACCAGGTTGCGGTGCGCGAATTGCACCGCCGCACAGACTTGCACGAACAGCTCCAGCCGCTCGCGAATGAACAGCGTCCGGCTGTCGCAATACATGTCGATGGTCTCGCCGTCGACGTACTCCATCACGAGGTATGGCGTGCCGTCGTCCAGCTCGCCGCTGTCGATCAATCGCGAGATCGAGGGGTGGGCCAGCGTCGCGAGGATGTGGCGCTCGCTCTGCAGTCGGTTTCGCAGCCGGGGATGCAGGGCCGTGAAGTGCAGCACCTTGACTGCGACCGTTTGCCGGTAATGAGCGTCGTCCCGCTCGCCACGATAAACCGTACTCATGCCGCCGTGTCCGAGAACGGACACGATGCGGTAGTGTCCGATGCGAGTTCCCACCAGCCGATCCTGCTGGTCCGTCAGCAGCGACTCCGCGGCTTCGCTGATCGCGTTCAGCAACGGGTCCGCCGTCCGCTCATCGGAGGCGAGCAGCGATTCGACGGAGCGCTTGAGTTCGCTGTCGCCGCCGCAGGAGTTCGCCAGACGGTTGGCGCGCTCCTGCGGCGGAATGTCGATGACTTCCTCGAAAACCGATTGAATCCGCTGCCAGCGGGCGCGCGAAATCACGTCGAGCGCTGCCCTGCAATTTCATTGAGAAGCCACGCGCGCGCGAGCCGGATGTCGCGATGCACGGTAGCGGCCGACGCATCGGCGGCCGCGGCGATCTGGTCGTAGGTCAGTCCGCCGAAATAATGCAGCTCGATCACCTGGGCCAACCTCGGCTCCATCTGGTTGAGACCTTCGAGCGCCTCGTCGAGCGCAATCACGTCGATGCTGGCCGCCGGCGGCATCGTGTCCTCGGTCACGGGTTCTCGAATGCCGGGCCCGCGCTTGATGCGCGCGCGTGACTTTGCGTGGTCCACCAGCACACGGCGCATCAACCGCGAGGCCAGCGCGAAGAAATGAGCACGGTCCTGCAGGGCGACGTTTGCCTGGATGAGGCGCAAGAACGCCTCGTGCACCACCGCGGTGGCTTGAAGTGTATGACTGCCACGCTCCGACTTCATGTAGTTGCGCGCCAGGCCGCGCAGCTCGTCATAAACCAGCGGCGTGAGGCGCTCGAGCGCCTGCGGATGGCCCTCTCGCCACTCGGTCAGGAGCTGCGTGAAATTAGAGGAGGCTGGCATTGCCGCTCGTCCGCCCACTCTGCCGTTCCCGCAGTGCATGGGTCGGGGTTTGCTCTAAAGGGACAGATATCGCACTGCACCATGAGGGGAATTTCAACTTATTGTCGCTTTACCGCCGAGGCCACCGTTTTGGCGGCCCCCCATGAACCAAACGGAGAAATCAAATGAAGCTAAGTTTAATCACTTTATTGGCGGCCTGCGCGGTATCGAGTGCCGGTTTTGCCCTAGCCGATGATCCGGGCGTAGCACCGCCGCATGTGGCCCTAGCCGATGATCCGGGCGTAGCACCGCCGCATGTGGCCCTGGCCGATGATCCGGGCGTAGCACCGCCACATGTGGCCCTGGCCGATGATCCGGGCGTAGCACCGCCACATGTGGCCCTGGCCGATGATCCGGGCGTAGCACCGCCGCATGTGGCCCTGGCCGATGATCCCGGTGTAGCGCCGCCGCATGTGGCCTGATGAGCCATCATGCATCGTCGCAAAATGGTATTGGTCGGCGTAGCCGCTGTGGCCATTGGGGCGGCATTTGCGGCGCAGCCCGTTTCGGTGCGTGCAGATAGGGGCAGCGAGCGGATCGACCGCCCCAGCTGGGCGCCGGGAACCAACGGTGTGATGGCTGCCTACGAGCCGAGCACGTTGCTGGTCGCGCCACCACGGTAAAAGAAAGGGCGGCCGACGGGCGGCCCCGCGGCAGCCGAGGCTCCCCCGAACGGGAGCCTCGGCTGTGCGCGTAAGCTAAACTGGCGTGGACCTCAGGATCGGGTGCTACGTGCCAGAAAAACATGCGAACAAGGTAATCGTCATCGCTCACCGCGGCGCGAGCGGTGAGCGGCCCGAACACACGCTTGCGAGCTATCAACGCGCCATCGAGCAGGGTGCGGACTACATCGAACCGGACTTGGTCATGACGCGGGATGGCGTGCTGGTGGCGCGCCATGAACCCGAGATCGGCGGCACGACGGATGTCGCGCACCATCCGGAGTTTGCGAGCCGGCGCCGTACCCAGGTGGTTGACGGCGAAACGATGGACGGTTGGTTCACCGAGGATTTCACGCTAGGCGAGCTCAAGAGCCTGCGCGCGCGCGAACGGCTTCCGAAGCTTCGGTCCGCGAATACCGAGTTCGACGGCCGGTTCCCGGTGCCGACCTTCGATGAGATCATGCAATTGGCCCTGGACACGAATCGCCGGCGCCCCGGTCAGCCCAAAATCGGCGTGTATCCGGAGACCAAGCACCCGGCGCATTTCCGCTTCCTGGGGCTGCCCCAGGAAGCAGCCGTTCTGGAGACCCTCGCCCGGTACGGCTATGACGCACCCGGCTGGC
>CAVSSU010000036.1:0-27031 GCA_963730565.1 uncultured Gammaproteobacteria bacterium | reverse complement strand
CGCCGTTGGTGCCATGGCCGGTATAGCTGCTTTGCCAACCATCTTGATTGAACGCGTTGATAGCCAGTCGCGCGCTCACCGTGCTTGAGAGTGGACCGCTCACGTACAGACTCTCCTCGGCCGAGTTGAAATTGCCGTAGCTGATGTCTCCTCCGGCCTCGAAATGATCCGTCGGTTTGGCGGCGATGTAATTGATGGCGCCACCCGTGGAGCTCTCTCCGAACAAGGTGCCCTGCGGCCCTTTCAACACCTCGATTCGCTGAAGATCGAACGCCGAGTGGCTGGTCATGACCGGGAACGGAAGCGGCGCCTGATCCATATAGACCGTCACCGCCGGATATGCGCCGAGCGAATTACCGTTATAGCCGATGCCGCGCAGCGTGAAGATCGGAGTGTTCGTCGTGGTGGGCGAGAAGGATAGTCCCGGTACGGCGGCCGCTACATCCTGAAGGGAGGTGATGTGCTGCTCCTGCAGGGTTTGGGCCGAAATGGCGGTGATCGTTAGTCCGACCTTGTCGATTTTCTCTTCACGCTTGTTGGCCGTCACGACTATCTCTTCGAGCGCACCGCCGCTCGAGGCTTGCGTCGCGGGTGCGGCCTGCTGCGCCGAGGCGGTGCCTGCGGCGCCGATCATTGTGTAAACACAATAGGCCAATAACGCCGATTTCTGCTTGCCGTTCATTGTTTATTTCCCCTTTGAGCGTTCGGCGGCCGCCGAAGGCTGATTGCCAGTTTCTTTATAGCGCTGCCTGCCCGGCGGATCGCCATTGTCCGAGGCAGCGTTTTATTCACCCGCCGCACCCGCGCCACGGTGCGGCGATCGCCGAGCAGCCCTCGAAACGTGAAAACGTCTGTCGCACATTGTCCGACGCTCCCGCCCTGAAATCGCGGCTGCCGCTTCGTGGATGCGACACGCTCGATTGCTGCCCAGCTTTATATAAGACCCCAACTCCGAGAGTCGAGTTATATTCGGCTTTTACGGCGATGTCAATATCGGTTGCGGGCGCGCGTCGGCCGCCTGCTTCCGCCATCCGCCCACGAGCCGCGGCGCACCTGGGTGTGGAGATATACGGTATCTCAGAATTCGACCTGTTCGGATAAACCGGCAGACGTATGCTCGTCAATTCCAGCTAGTCGTGTTGACCTACGGTTAAAATACGAATAGATTTCGATTATGCAGCAGGCGATCCCAGTATTGAGCCGGCATCTGGAACGCTCCGAGCGGGGACTGCCGCTGAAATCTCCCGCGGACGGGACCAGCCGAACGGTGGCAACGATCAGATATTGCACGAGATGCGGCGGTGCGCTTGCTGTCGGGTGGATCGAATTGGATCAGCGCGAGCGTCGGATATGCACGGCTTGCGGCGAAATACATTACGAGAACCCGCACTTGCTCGTGTCGTGCTACATCCATTGGCGGGACCGGGTCGTGTTCTGCCGCCGCGCGCGGGCGCCGGCAAGCGGCCGGTGGGCCCTACCAGCAGGTTTTGTCGAACAGGGTGAAACACTGGAAGAGGCCGTGGTGCGCGAGGTCGAGGAAGAGACGGGGCTGCCGCTGAGTCCCCGCAGCGTGAGCCTGTTCCGCCTGCTCAGCCTGCCGCACATCAACGAGGTGTACGTGGAGTTTCGCGCGGAGCTGGTCGCGGCGCCAGCTTTCTCGCCGGGGCACGAGGCGCTTGAAGTCGCGCTGTTCTCGCAACACGACATCCCGCGGGACGAACTCGCTTATGGGGATGTCATGCCGGGCTATCCCGACGAATTCTTCGACTGCCTGCGAGCCGGAGCGTTTCCGATCAAGTCTCTGCAACTGCCCGCTTCCAAAGTGGTCTAGCGGCGCGCAGTCAATGTCGAGCGCCGCTACCGCCGCTCGTCGAGCGCGCAGACCGTTAGTGCTCGAGGCGGTGATTTTGCTGACCGCACTGGCGTATCTGGCCGGGGGTCTGCGATTGTTGATCCTGGGGGGCAGCTCCTACTACTGCGTCGGCGGCGGGGTATTGCTGGTGGCGTCCGTGCTCCTGTGGCGAGGCAGCGAAAACGCGGCGCGGCTTTATGCGCTGTTCATGGCCGCCACGGTCGCGTGGGCTCTCGCAGAATCGGGCCTCACGGGCTGGGCTCTCACACCTCGTTTGTTGTTCCCCGCCTTACTCGGGCTATGGTTCGCCGCGCCCTGGGTCAACCGTTGGCTGCTGCCGTCGCCGCGCACTCGCATCTTTGCATCCGGTGCACGGCTGAGCGCCCTGGTTTCGCTCGGCGCCCTCCTGGTGATCCTGGTCGCGGCGGTTTTGCCTGCACCGAAGCTGTCGGGTATTTTTCCGGCCGCGGCCACTCATCCTCTGGATTCGCCTGAGCTCGTCGGAGCCGGGAAAGGTGATTGGCCGCAGTACGGCAACACATTGGGCGGGACCCGGTTTTCTCCGTTGACGCAGATCGATCGCGGCAATGTGGGGAAGCTGCGTCTGGCGTGGACCTACCGGACCGGAGTCGTCCAGAAAGGCGAGACCAGCGGGATGGAGGCGACCCCGCTGCAGGTGAACGACACCCTGTATTTTTGCACTCAGACCAACATCGTGATAGCGCTGGATCCGGAAACGGGAGCCGAACGCTGGCGCTACGATCCCAGGATCGACGCGACGGGGGCTTCGCTGGTGGCGACGTGCCGCGGCGTCGCTTACGCCGTTCTTGCCGGCTCCGTCGACTGTCCGAAGCGCATCATCGCCTCGACATTCGACGCGAGGCTGGTGGCCATCGATGCAGATACGGGAATACCCTGCAGCTCATTCGGTCGCGGCGGCGCGGTGGACCTCAAGGCCGGCATGGGTTTGGTGGACCCGGGGTTTTACTACGTCAGCTCGGCGCCGATCATCGTCAATGGGCGGATCATCCTCGGTGGCTGGATTGCGGACAATGTGCGGGTCGGCGAGCCGTCCGGTGTCATACGCGCGTTCAACGTCGCGACCGGGGCGTTCGCCTGGTCCTGGGACCTGGGTAAACCGGGACAACACGGTGAGCCACCGCCGAACGATTCATACACGCGCGGTACTCCGAACAGCTGGGCGCCGATGAGCGGAGACGAGAAACTCGGTCTCGTGTACGCGCCCTTGGGAAATGCGACTCCAGATCACTGGGCGGGCCACCGCAGCAAGCTTTCGGATGAGTTCAGCTCCTCGATCGTTGCGCTGGATTCCCGTACCGGCGAATTGAGATGGTCTTTCCAGACCGTGCACCACGACACGTGGGACTACAACGTCCCCGCTCAGCCCACGCTGATCGATGTGATGGTAAACGGACGGGAGGTCCCGGCGCTGGTGCAGCCCACCAAGCAGGGGGACGTCTATCTTCTCGATCGCCGGAATGGAACACCCCTCGCGACCGTCGAGGAGCGGCCCGTGCCCCACGATGCGCCACCTGGCGACTGGCATACCGCAACGCAGCCATTCTCGACGGGCTTGCCGTCTTTTGCCGGACCGCGCCTCGAGGAGCGCGACATGTGGGGGCTCACTCCGTTCGATCAGCTGTGGTGCCGCATTCGATTCCGCTCGGTCCGATATGACGGCATGTATACGCCGATCACCGTCGACAGGACCAGCTTGTTCTATCCTGGCATCGGAGGCGGAATGAATTGGGGCGGAGTGTCGGTGGATCCGGAGCGCGGCATCATGATGGTGAATTCGCTGCGCATCGGCACCACGGCGAAATTACTCACGCGCGCGGAAGCAGCCGCCATGCAAGGCGGGAATTCCGGAAAAGCGGTGTTCCACAGCCTGAGCGCGCCGCTGCCCCAGGCGGGAACCCCGTATGCCGTGCTCATGAATACCTTCGTGTCGCCGCTGGGTGTCCCCTGCAACCAGCCGCCTTACGGATTGATGAGCGCGGTCGATCTGACCACTCGCAAGCTCCTGTGGGAAGTCCCTCTGGGAGAGACCACCGACTCAGGTCCGTTGGGCCTTCGTTTCGGGATCCCGCTCGGCATGGGCGTGCCGAATTTTGGGGGCTCGATCACGACGCGCGGCGGCCTGGTGTTCATCGGCGCAACCCATGAGCGCGCGATACGCGCTTTCGACATCCGAACCGGCGATGTGTTGTGGAAAGCCCGATTGCCGGCCGGCGCGCAGGCCACCCCCATGACGTATTTGTCGCCGAAAAGCGGGCGGCAGTTCATCGTGACCATCGCGAGCGGGCACCGAACATTGCAGGCCCCGATCGGGGACTATGTGGAGGCCTTTGCGATTCCGATCAATTCGCGTTGAGGTCAGATCGCGTAGCCGCCATCGACGATCATGGCGGTGCCGGTGGTGAACGAGGACGAGTCCGACAGCAGCCACATCACCGCGTCGGCAACTTCCCGGGTCTCGCCGAATCGTCCGATGATATGGCGCTTGCGCAGGTCACCCAGGGCCTCCGAGAAGACCGGATCGTTCATCAGGCGATCCTGCGCCATCGGCGTGAGAATGAGTCCGGACACACCGCGTTCACGCGGATTCCGAGCTGACCACCGTCGATGGCGGCGGCTTTCGACAGGCCCACGACGCCGTGCTTGGCGGCCACGTATTCCGAGGAGTTGATATGTCCGCGGAGGCCCGAAGTGGAGGCTGCATTGACAATCGAACCGCGGCCGTTCGCCCTCATCGCAAGGAACTCGTGCTTGACGCAGTAGAATACGCCGGTCAGGTCCACGTTCATCACCGCCTGCCAATCAGCCGCGGTCAGTTCGTATACCGGCTTATTGTGCATTTCGATGCCCGCGTTGTTGAAGGCGCCGTCGAGCCGCCCATAGCGCTCCACCGCGAACGCGACCATCGCCGCCACATCGCTTTCGGACGCAACGTCACAGCGCCGCGCGACGGCTCGGCCGCCGGCTGCGACGATCTTGTCGACCGTTTCCGCCGCCGATTGTTCATTGAGATCGGCCACCACCACATTGGCTCCCGCGCCCGAGAACACTTCGGCCGACGTGCGGCCGATTCCCGATCCCGCTCCCGTGACTATGATGGTCTTGTCCTTCAGCATCAGGCCCCTCCGTCACCCCAGCATTCGCGCGCGAAATTGCCGATCAAAGTCATGCTGTCCCCGGCTTCGCGCAAGAACGGAAACAAGGTCCAGATGTGGACCATGCCCTCCGGCAGCGAGATCGTGACTCGCCCACCGGCCTGCCGCACGCTCTCGGCGAGTCTGACAGCGTCATCCTTGAGAACCTCGGCGGCGCTGGCCGTCAGGAACAGGGGTGGGAGATCATGGTGCTTTCCCCAAAGTGGCGAGGCCAACGGGTGTTGATGGGGATCGATGTCCCCGATGTACACCTTGCCCATTTCGACCACCATGGTGCGGTCGATCAAGGGATCGGTCTTGGCATTCGTGCGCATGGAATCGCCTTCCCCGGCGAGGTCCAGCAGGGGAGAGATCGCGATGCCCGCGGCCGGCAGCTTTGCCCCCGCATCTCGCAGCGCCAACAGCGTCGCGATGGCCAGGCCGCCGCCGGCCGAATCGCCGCTGATGATCGTGCTCGAGGCATCGCGCCGCCGGCCGCACCAGCGAAACGCCGCCACGGCGTCATCGACGGCGGCCGGGTAGGGGTGCTCCGGGGCGAGTCGGTAGTCAGCCAGGAATACCGTGGCGCGTGTCGCTTCGGATAGCCGGCAGCCAAAGTTGCGGTAGGCCGTGCTCGAACCCATCACGTAGCCGCCGCTGTGCAGGTGCATCACGAGCCGATCGGAAGAGGCGTCCCTGGCAGTAATCGTCAGTCCATGGACGCCGTTCTCGTCGACTTCCTCGATGCGGGCGTCGGGCGGGATATCGAAACCCGCGCACAACCGCTCGAATCCCTGGCGCCAGTCGCTGATCGGCGCCCCCACCGGAGGGGTTGCAGACACGAACATGTCGACGGCTCGCTTGACCAGTGCCGCCCTCGCATCCTGCGAATCCCCGGGCTCAGGCACTGGCGCGCATCCGCGCGGCGTCGGATTTGGCGATCTGCCTCACCTCGGGAATGATGTCTCCGAACAGCCGCAGCGATTCGTACGCCTCATCGCGAGTCATGCCGCCATAAAAGAAGCAGCCCGCGACGCTCATGTCCGGTCCCAGTTGTCGGAACCGTTCCTCAAGCCGCTGCAATACCTGCTGGGGAGTTCCGATTCCCACTTGTGCGTCGACGTAGGCGACCGCCGCGGCGTCAACTCCCACCTCCTGAAGTGCTTTGGCGCCATCCGCGTAGGACTGATAGCCCTTGGTCTTCGCGAAATGATCGCCGCTCATCTCGTAGTGGCGCACCACGGTACGGAAGTAATTCGATGCGTACTTGAGCCCCAATGACCGGGCCTCATCCTCGCTCTTGCGGATGAAGAAAAAATCATCGGTGACGATGTGCGGGGTCTTGTCCGGGTGGTGCTTTTTGAACGCATCGCGGTAATCGGTGAGAAGCGGCATCAGTGCAGGAATCGGCTTGGTCACAAAACTGAGCAGCCGAGCGCCAAGTTTTCCGGCAACCGCCGCGGAATCCGGCGACATCCCAACCGAGTAGAAGTCGTCGGCAAGGCCCGGCCGCGGAGTTGGATGGATGGGTGTGGGGTCCTTCTTGTAGAACGGCCCGGCGCCCTCGATGAAGCCCGACCGCAATGCGGCGAGAACCATGGCGACGGCCTCATCGAACCTGCCGCGTGATTCCTCCATCGGAATGCCAAAATGGGCGTACTCCATCTTGGCCAATCCACGTCCGAAGCCGGCCAGGCAGCGCCCGTTGCTCAAGTGATCCAGCAGCGACAGCTTCTCGACGGCGCGCAGCGGATCGTTCCAGGGAAGAATGACCGCTCCCAGGCCGACCTTCAGTTTGGTCGTGCGTCCCGCGAGCCAGCTCAAGGGCAGAAAATTGTCGGGGCAGGCCGAGTAGTCGATGTCGAAGTGATGCTCGGGCGAGAAACAGGCGTCGAACCCCAGCTTCTCGACCTGGTCCATGAGCGAGATTTCGTCTTGAACGAACTTCAGAGGACTGCGGGTATTGCCCGGATTTTGCCAAACGGGCGTGTAAATGATGTCCACAGCTTGCCACTCCTTAAGCCGCTAACGGATTGTCGGCCAATACTAGCCTGCATCGAATTGAAAGTCGAAAACTTTTCGTGTTTTGTCCTAAAAACTGATGTTCAGAGGGGCTGACGGAATCCGTTACGCCGCGACCGGACATCATAAAGCGCAATTTATTCAAACAGATATGGGGCCTGATGAGTTGTATCCAATCTCCTTCCCTGTGCCGCGCGTCGGTAAAAGGCGACCGAACATCGGCTTGAAGACTTGACGGAGCCTTGAATCGAGGCGCATACATGCTGGCGTGTCAGCCATGCTGTCTCTGATTCCCGAAGCCACCCATCGTTCCGAACGGGAGTTGCCGTTTGTCGAAATCATGCCGGGCGTCCAGGTGCAGGTGGTGCACGCGGATATCAAGGCGGCCCTGTGGGTGACCCGAATGCGGGCTCAGCCCGGTGTGACGCTCCAAAAACACAAACATACAGGGGAGGTGTTCGCGTTCACGGTCGCGGGTTCCTGGAAATACCTCGAGTATCCGCAGATCAATACGGCGGGCTCATACCTGTACGAGCCTCCTGGATCGGTGCACACACTGCATGTTCCCTCGGACAACACGCAGGTCACTGACGTTTGGTTCGCGATTCGCGGGGCAAATCTGTACTTGGACGCCCAGGGAAATGTCGAGGGAATCGCCGACGCCACCGTTGCGCTGGAACGGTATTTAGCCGCGTGCCGTACGGCTGGCCATCCGGTTCCCGGTGTGATTACGGGCTGAGCCGAGGCTCCAATTCACCGCGCCAATCTGCCACCGTCGACGGTGAACACGGCGCCGTGCACGAAACGGGCGTCGTCCGACGCCAAAAACGCAACGAGCGTCGCGACCTCCTCCGGTTCACCGAATCGTCCCGCGGGAACGGCGGCGAGCATCCGGGCATGCAATTCAGCCGCATGTCCTGGCATTAGCCCTTCCTCGAGTGAGCTCATCATCCGAGAAGCGATCGGTCCGGGGGCCACCGCGTTGATGCGGATGCCGGAGGCGGCCCATTCGGCGGCGGTACTTCGGGTGATGCCGATGACGGCATGTTTACTTGCGTTGTAGGCACTCACCCCGCGAGCTCCCGAGAGCCCGGCAGTGCTCGACATATTGATGATCGCGCCGCCGCCGCTCCCGAGCATGGCCGGGATGACGTACTTGATGCACAGGAACACGCCGATCACATTGACGTTGAGGACGCGCTGGAAGTCCGCCAGGGCGTATTCCGTGACCGGGTGGACCGGTCCTTCGATGCCTGCATTGTTGAACAGGATATCGATCCGCCCGAAAGCTCGGCTGGAGCGCTCGATGAAATCCCGTACGGAGGATTCGGCGGTAACGTCGCCTTCCATGACGATCAAATCGGATCCGGCGCCGATTTTCTCCGCGAGGCGCCCGAGTGCCGGGAGATCCCGATCGATGCCGACCACCCGGGCACCGCGCGCGATCATCAGTTGAACCGTCGCCGCGCCGATCTCGCCGCCGGCGCCGGTGACGATGGCGACCTTACCGCGCAGATTATTGCTGTCGAGCAAGTGCTTTCGGATCCGTTTCGTCAGCCGGCGACGCCCTTCAGCTTGCGGGTCCTGCCGGCGGGTTTCGATGATTTTATCGGGTCGGGCGCCGGCAGAAGCGTCATCGTCCGGTCGACAATCGACACAACGGCCTTCATCAGGTCGCGCGGTCGCCTGTAAAGAAGCCAGACGATGATCACCTGATTGACGCTGCCGTTCAGTATGGCCGCCGTCTCGTACGGATCGGGACCCGCAATCCACTCGCCGCTGGCTTCACCGCAGCGGATCAGCTTCACGATTGTTCGCACATAATCGTCGATGCCGTGCCGCAGCGGCGTTTCGCTGACGAAGACGCTCGGCCAGATCTCGAGGTACAAGGTGCGCGCCCATTCCGGATTGCGCCTCGCGAAGTCGGCGGCGAGCCAGAGATAGAGCCGCAGTCGTTCCCGAAAAGTCTTCTTGTCGGCGACCGCTTTGGCGTATTCCACGAAAAACCGGCCGAGGTGCTCGTGTGGAACCGCGTAGGCCAGATCCTCCTTGCTCGGAAAATAGTCGTACAGCGATGAAACCGGCATGCCGGCCTCGGAGGCGATGTCGCCGATCCTGGCGCGGGAGATCCCGTCGCGGGCAAACACCCGCAGGGCGGCGCGCAGAATTTCCTGTTCGCGGCGCTTGCTGCGCTCCTGTTTCCGGTCTCCGCCGTCCTCGGACGCCTTGGCCGCCAGATCGGTGATGAATTCCCGCCAGTGCTCGTCGATATCCGCAACAGGCAGGTCGGCGCGAAGCGGCCTATTCAACGATTTGTTCAGGGTTTCCATGGGCATAGCTTACCGAGACCGACCGGTGAAGGATTGCATTCCCTGCTCAATACCTTCCCCCTGTGACATGCAGTACCTCACCACTGATGTAAGAAGCGCGGTCGGATGCAAGGAACGTCACGCCAAACGCCACGTCCTCGACCGTTCCAAGCCGCGGGACCGGCGTCGTTCGTTCCGCATTCTCCCGCACTTTCTCGAAATGACTCAACCCGCGAATGGCGGGGGTGTCGATGATACCCGGCGCGACGGCATTCACCGTGACCCCGTGCTTGCCGTTCTCCAGCGCCAGCGCGCGCGTGAACCCGAGCAACCCAGCCTTGGCCGCAGAGTAGTTGGCCTGACCCGGGTTGCCAAGGTGAGCGCGCGAGGAGATGTTGATGATACGGCCCCATTTGTTCTCGAGCATACCCGGCAGCACGGCCTTGCTGCAGAGAAACGCGCCCTTGAGCACCACGTCGACGACCGCATCCCAGTCGCCTTCCGACATGTTTACGATACGCTTGTCGCGCTGGAACCCCGCGTTGTTGACCAAAATGTCGATTTTGCCGAACGCCTCGAGGGTCTTCAACGCCAATGCGTTCACCGATGCGGCATCGATGACATCGACCCCGATGGCCAGCGCCGTCAGGCCCTGCGAGCCGAGAATTGCCGCCTGATCCTGCGCCTTGCCCGGGTCGATGTCCGCGATGACGGTGATTGCGCCTTCCGCGCCGAGACATCGACAGATGGCGGCACCGATGCCGCCGCCCGCTCCGGTAACGACCGCCACTTTGCCCGCTAGTCCGAGATCCATCGCGTGTTCTCCTGATCAGAACGCATATTCGATACGGCCATCGCGGATCACCATCGTGTCCCGCTCCGCCACTCGGGCCTCGAAGGCCGCATTGCCGGCTTCATCGCGCCAGACATAGACCTCGAACGTCTCGCCGGGATAGACGGGATTCGCGAACCGCGCTTCGACCCGCTTTACGAGGCGCGCTGTCGTCTGCACCGCGGTGCCGGCGAAAGCGAGGCCCACGACGCCGAGACTCGCCAACCCGTGAAGAATCGGCCGCTCGAATCCCGAGGCGGTGGCAACCGCCGGATCGACGTGCAAGGCGTTCAGGTCCCCCGAGAGCCTGTAAAGGAGGGCCTGGTCCGGGCGGGTTTGCAGGCGAACCACGAGATCCGGCGAGCGCTGCGGCGGAGCCGGCCGCGGCATATGAGGCTCCGCCGGGCCGCCGAATCCGCCGTCCGCGCGCAGTACGTTGACCTGGCGCACCGTTGCGATCAGCTCGCCGTTCGCCGCATCGAAGATCTTGCGCGAGAAATGCATAAGCGCGCCTTTGTCGGCACCCCGATCGTAAATTTCGTCGATGGTCATCTCGCCGCGCACTTCACCCTCGGTCGGTATCGGGCCGTGGATCTCGATCGTTTGGTCCCTTTGCAGGAGCTTTTGCCAGGTGATTCCGTATTTCGGATCCCGGGACCAGAACCCAGGGTACGCGAGGATCGTGGCCATCGTCGGCAGGGGAGCCAGATCCTTCTCATAGACGAACCGGAGGTAGAAGGGGTCGGCCACCGCCGCAAGCCCCGCGCCGACACCCAACGCGTACATGATGGTATCCCGCGTGCTGAAGCGCTGATGCACGACCAGCGGGGGCAAGCTCTTCAGAAAGTGATAATCGAGTGGCATCTTCAATCTCGAGGGGAGCCCGCCTCGAGGAACATTATCGCCCGCTAGAACCCGAAGTCAATTCGAATTATGATGGAGCCGACGACAGGCCGGGATGGTTCGATATAAAACCGCGGATTGCGGGTACTTTGGACGTTTAGGCCGACAATCCGTTCACTTGCAGCCAACGGCCGAGCGGCGGGCTGGCTTTCACTGATTTTATAAAACCGACAAAAAGTCGACTTTTTCTTGACTTGTAGAGTGCCCCGATGGCATATAGGTCGGGCGGTTTCGGCCGCGGAAGGACTGCTCGGCGAGCATGCAAACAACCGGAAACCTCCAATGATGCAAAACAAAGTCGCGGCGATAGCGTCGGCAACGACGCAGTTACGGGTGGCATGGGGCGGGGCCCAGCACATCGATTTGATATCCGCGGTCGTCTCGGACGTGTTCAAAGGGACGGGTCTCGACCTCGACGATGTCGATTTCGTGCTCGATTCCGGAAGCGACGTGCTCGACGGTCGCAGCATTTCGAACTGCGGCTTTCTCGGGGCGCTCGGCGCACACCACAAGGAGGAGTCGCGAATCGAGGAGGACGGCTTGTGGGCGGCGCTCTATGGCGTGGCAAAGATTGCGTCGGGCTCCGCGGATGTGGGCCTCATCGTGGCCTACTCGAAGCCGTCCGAATCCGACGTGAATTTGTATTACGCTTCGCAGTGCGAGCCTTTCTACCAGCGACCGGTGGGATTCGATCATCGCGCGGCCAGCGGCCTGCAGGCACAGCGTTATCTTGCCAGCCACGGACTGAAGGAAGCTGACCTCGCGCGGATCGTCGCGCGGCGCTGGACGGACGCCGCTCGTCACGACAAGGTTCAGATCGGCGCCGTGCCCGGCACCGCCGACGTGCTCTCGTCCAAAAGTGTCGCTTCGCCGTTGAAGGCGCTGATGATGTCGCGTCCGGTGGACGGCGCCGTGGCGGTGCTGCTCGCCTCCGAACACATTGCGCGCCGCGTGTCGCGCGCCCCGGTGTGGGTCACGGGACTCGGCTCCTCCATGGACCGGCATTCTTTCGCGGCCCGCAAGCCGGGCGTCCTGGAGGCCTGCGAAGTGGCGGCTCAACGAGCGTACCGCAACGCCGGTTGGAGCAGTTCCCCGAAACCGTCGCTTGCCGAGGTCAGCGCTTCGTCGGCCGCGAGCGAACTGCTGGTTCTGGAATCGCTGGGTCTCGCCGAACCGGGGCATGGAATCGATTTGCTCGACGCCGGGACCCTGTCGATCAATCTCTCAGGCGGTTCGCTGCCGGCGGATCCCATCATGGCCACCGGGCTGGTGAGGTTGAGCGAGGCGGTTCACCAACTCGCCCATCCCGGCGACTACGGAATCAAGGCACCCACTTCGGCCATCGTGCATGCCTCCGGAGGCGTCGGCATGCAGACGCACTGCGTCGCCACGCTGGAGGTATAGCGATGAGCACCCATGTCGGCATCGTCGGCGTCGGACAGACCCACCATGCACGCCGCCGCACGGACGTGAGCCAGGCGGGGCTCGTGCGCGAGGCGGTGGACCGGGCGCTCGCAGATGCAAAACTCACCATCGAGGACATCGATTCGATCGTCGTAGCGACGGGGCCGGTGCTGTTCGCCGCCGTCAATCAGCCGGAAAAATGGGTGGTGGATGCGATCGGCGGATCATTGAAACCGGTGGTGCGCATCACCAGCGGCGGTGGTACCGGCCTGGTCGGTGCGCTCGCCGGTTATTATCAGATTGCAGGGGGCCTTGCCGATCGCGTTCTCGTGGTCGGGTACGACAAGCTGTCGGAAGGCGCGCTTCAATATTCCATTTCGACCTTGTACGACCCATTCTGGGGGCGTGAGTTCGCGGTCGGCATCATGGGCTTTTCCGCCGCTTACTGGCGCGCTCGAATGGATGTACTCGGCCACACCGAAGAGGCGGCCGCGATGGTGGCCGTCAAGAACCGCCACAACGCAATGGCCAACCCCTATGCCCACGTCAAGAAGGAAGTATCGGTCGAGGACGTCTTAAAATCCAAGCCTCTGGCGTGGCCGATCAAGGTGCTCGACGTGCCTCCCATCTCCGACGGCGCCGCCGCCATCGTGCTGTCGTCCGAACGAATGGCGGCGAAGTCGACCGACCGTCCGGCGTGGATTCGCGGCATGGGTTATTTTTGCGAGGCTGACAATGCCCCGTCGAGATCGCTCCTGCAGTCCGAGCCGCTGGCGATCGCCGCGCGACGCATCTATCGCGCGGCCGGAATCACCAATCCGCGGCGGCAATTCGACGTAGTCGAGCTGCAAGAACCGTACACCTGCTTCGAGCTCAGCTACTACGAGTCGTTGGGGTTGTGTGCGCCGGGAGAAGCTGCCGAACTGATTGGTTCAGGCGCAACGCAGCTCGACGGCGACATTCCGGTCAATCCATCGGGCGGCTGCGCGGGAGCCAACCCCATTGGCGCCGCGGGTCTCGTCCGAGTAATAGAGGCCGCAGCTCAGGTGATGGGCAAGTCCGCCGGTAACCAGATCCGAGGCGCCAAGCTCGCTCTGGCGCAGTCGGGTGGTGGATGGGCCAATCTGCGCGGCATCGCGGTGCTGAGCTCGTAACGAGGACCAACCCATGCTATCCATTCCCGATACCTATCCGATCGATCTGGCTCCGTTCAAGAGCGACTTGAAGATGCCGTATACCTTGACGCCCGGCCGAGCGGCGGGCGTCTTTCTGGCCGAGATCGCGCGACACCGCATCGTCGGATCCCGCTTCAAGAAGAGCGGCACGGTGGTGGTGCCGGCGCAGGATTTCTGTCCGCTATCCGGCGATGCCGACTTTGAGTTCGTCCAGGCGCCGGAGACCGGAGCCCTCAACGGGTTCACCGAGACCGACGCCGGGCTGATCGGACTGATCCGAATCGACGGGTCCGACGTTGATTTTCCTCACCGGGTGCTCGCGGCGCACCCCGGCGATCTGAAAGTCGGCATGCGGGTTCGGGTGGAATGGGCGGAGGGCGCGGAGCAGAGCATTCTGGCAATAGCCGGATTCCGCCCGTCGGCCGACGTGCCGGTCGGCGCGGTAACCCCACTCGCTGATCCGGCGAAGCCCGTGGAGGTCGTGCCTTATCAGATGGCCCTGCATTACGAACATGCGTTCGGTCCGTATTACGGCCGGCTTTTCGATGAGATCAAGACGAATCGGCGCATCATGGGGGTCCGCAGCCCCGGCGGCGAGGGGGCCATGATTCCGCCGCGCGAGATTTGCGACATCACGCACAAACCCACCGGCACCTGGGTGGAGCTCGGTCAAACCGGCACCGTGCGCGCCATGTCGATCATCTATTTGGAATTCATCGGTCAAAAGCAGCCGCCGCCGTATATCTACGCGGAGATCATGCTCGACGGCGCCTCCACGCGACTCATTCACAACATCGCCGGACTGGATATGAGCAAGGCCAAGGAGCTCGTGAAGCCGGGGACCCGGGTACGGGCGGTGTGGCGTGAAACGAGGACCGGATCGCTGGATGATATCTCCCATTTCGAAGTGATCGAGGGGGAATAGATGGCGACCGGCGGGGGCTCAACGTTCGAAATTCACTCGTTGAAGATGGGGGAGTTGCTCATCCCTGAAGACGGCGCGCTGCTGCTCGATCCGGTTCACGTGTGGCTGGTCACGAACGGACGTACGCGCATTCTGGTGGACGGCGGCATGCCGGATATCGCGGAAGTGAGCCGGCGAGTGAAGGTGGACGGCTCCGGCGGCGGCCATGCGGGTCTCACCAAGGCTTTGGCCTCGGTAAAGCTCTCACCGGAGGAGATCGACATGGTCGTCGTGACTCACCTGCATTACGACCATGGCGCGAATCTGGATCTTTTTCCGAACGCCTCCATCGTCATCCAGCGCGACGAGCTTTCGCACGCGGCCGACCCCGTGCCGACGCAGCGCCTGTTTTACTTCAAGGAGGCTTTGATCGGTCTGCTCGGCCGCAGGCGACCGCACAAACTCCGCGTGATCGACGGCGATTCGGATCTGGTCGACGGCATACGAATTCTCAAAGTGCCCGGACACACTCCCGGCTTGCAGGTGGCGATCGTGGACACCGTTCGTGGCCGGGCTGCCGTCGTGTCCGATCTCGGCGATCACTATCGGAACTGGTTTCCCGCCGATCCGCGCGCCACGCGTCATCCGTTGAATTATCTCTCGGACTCGTTTTTGCCGAGCCCGATCCGAAGCGAGAGTGAGCGTACTTATCTCGACGGCATGCTCCGCGTCAAACAGGCTTCGGACATCATAATTCCAGCGCACGACACCCGTATTCCATTGCAGGTGCCGCAGCAATGGTTCGAGCTACCCCCGGCAGAGCAGCCCGAGCCGGCGCTGATCAGGATCAAGGAGTCGGTGGCGTGAGCGGATCGATGAGAAGGGAGGCAGTGTGACGCTGGAAACATTGATATTCGAGTCGAAGAACGGCGTCGGAACGATCACGTTCAATCGTCCCGAGGTCATGAACGCGACCAACGATCAGTTGTACCGGGAACTCTCCGGTCTCCTGCGGCAGATCGCGGACGATCCCGAAATAGGCTGCGTCATCATCACCGGCGTCGGGCGCAGTTTTTGCGCCGGCGCCGACGTGAAGGCGATGAATCCGGACATGAAGCTGCTCGCGCGGCGCAAGCGTCACCGATGGATTCTCGCCGATGTGCTGCGGCCACTCGTCAATCTCGAGAAGCCCGTCATTGCAGCGGTCAACGGAACGGCGGTTGGTGCCGGATTCAACCTCGCCTTGGCAGCGGACATCATCATCGCAAGTGACAAGGCCATCTTCAGCCAGATCTTCACCAAGCTGGGCTTGGTTCCCGATCTCGGCGGCCTCTATCTCCTCACGAGGGTCATCGGCCTGAATAAAGCCAAGGAGTTGTGCTTCACGGCCAGAAAGATCGATGCGGCCGAGGCCTTGTCCCTGGGGATCGCCAACCGGGTGGTCGCCGCGGACGAACTGATCCCGGCCGCCACGGCGTTGGCGGAGCAGATCGCGGCGGGTCCACCCACCGCGCTGTCGATGATCAAGACGCTGTTGAACAAATCGTCCAACTCGTCGTTGGAGCAGATGCTCGAGTACGAAAGCTACGCCCAGACCCTGGCCTACACGACACCCGAGCATCGCGAGGGCGTGGCGGCATTTCGCGAGAAGCGTACCCCGGATTTTCGCGGCGCCAAGGAGTAGCCGGGTGGATTTCTCATACAGCGAGGCGGAACTGCAATTCCGCGACCAATTGCGCACCTGGCTTTCCACGGCGCTGCCTCGCGGATGGGGGCAAACGGTATTCGAGCCGGACGACGAGGATCAGCGCGCCCAATTTCGCCTCGAATGGGAGCGCAAGCTGTTCCAGGGCGGCTGGAACGGAATCAACTGGCCGAAGAAATACGGTGGCCGCGGCGCTACCCTGATCGAGCAGGCCATTTTCGCGGAAGAAATGGCGCATGCCCGTGCGCCCGACGGTCTGAACATCATCGGCAGGAACCTTGCAGGCACCACCCTGCTTCACCACGGGACCGAGGCGCAGCGCCAGCGCTTTCTGCCCAAAATACTCTCGGGCGAGGAAGTGTGGTGCCAGGGCTTCTCCGAACCCAACGCCGGCTCCGACCTGGCCTCCGTCCGCTGCCAGGCGGTACGGGAGGGCGAAAGTTTCGTCGTCAATGGCCAAAAAATCTGGACGAGCTTCGCGCAGTACGCCCATTGGTGCATCTTGCTGGTCAGGACCGACCCGACGGTACCCAAACACAAGGGCATCAGCTTCCTGCTCGTCGACATGAAATCGCCCGGCATCTCGATCCGCCCACTCAAGCAGATGTCCGGCGAGAGCGAGTTCAACGAGACGTTCTTCGACGGTGTCCGCGTGCCTGCCGAGAATCTCGTCGGCGAGCTCAATGCCGGCTGGCACATCGCCATGACGACCCTCGCCTATGAGCGCGGACCGGAGGACTCTCTCGGCCGTCAAATCCGTTTCAAGCAGGAGCTCGACAGGCTCCTGGACACGGTGTCGAGTCTGCGCCGCGGCCGGCGGCTCGCGATCGACGAGCCGGTGATTCGGGACAAGCTGGCGCGTTCGATTGCGGAGATCGAAATCATGCGCTTGAGCTGCCTGCGCAGCTTCAGCCGGACCATCGGCGGCAAGGCGCTCGGCGCGGAAGCCTCGATGTCAAAGCTATATTGGAGTCACGCCGCCCAGAATTTGTACGAGACCGCACTCGAGTGTCTCGGGCCTCTGGCGACGGTCGATCGCGGCGATCCTTTGTCGCCCGCCGGCGGCCGCTTTCAATTGAGTTTTCTCAACTCAAAGGCATTCACCATTTATTCAGGCACCTCCGAGATACAACGCAACATCATCGCTGAGCGCGTGCTCGGTCTGCCGAAATAGCCGCCATGAATTTCGATTTCAATGAAGAGCAGTACTCGTTTCGCGACTCGCTGAGCGGCTTTCTCGCCGATCACGCGGATTTGGGGGCGCGCGCCTCCGCGCCGCGGGATGAGGAGCGCTCGCGGCGCCTGTGGGCCGGGGTTGCGGAGCTCGGCATATTCGGGATCCTGGTGCCCGAGCGTTACGACGGCCTGGGCCTGGGCTTCGTCGATGTATCCCTGGTGCTCGAGGAGTTGGGCCGCCATCTCGCCGCACCCGCGATCATCGATACGATCGTCGCCACGGACGCCATCGTGCATTTCGGCTCCGCGGCGTTGAAGGAGAGATTGCTGCCTCGCATTGCCAAAGGCCAGGCGCGGATCGCCCTCGCGGTGCATGAGGCGGCGGGCGGCTACGGACTGAGGGACATTCGCACTGTCTCAACCGGGCCGGGTGGTCGACCCAGCCTCCAAGGCGACAAGATTCTGGTGGCCGACGCCGCCTCAGCCGACCATCTGTTGATCTTGGCAGGCGTCGAGGAAGGCGGTAAACCGCAACTCATTCTGGTCGACCAAAAACGTCATGGTGTGGAGTTGCGCAAGCAATCCACGCTCGATCTGACCGCCGATTATTACGAAATTGCTTTGCGGGACGTCCCGCTGGAGGACGAGAACTTCCTGCGGACGGGCGCCGATGCCACCTTGGCGGCCGGACGGTTGCTGGATGCTGGCGCGCTCGCGGCGGCGACGCTGATGACCGGGATTGCGGGCAGCGTTCTCGAGAAGGCGGTCGAGTACGTGAAGCAGCGGGTGCAGTTCGGCAGGCCCATCGGCTCCTTCCAAGCAATCAAGCACCGCTGCGCCGATATGGCGGTCCAGGTGGACGGGAGCCGTTCCGCCGTCTACTTTGCCGCCTGGGCGCTCGCCAACGGCGCACCGGAGTGCGCCCGGGCCGTTTCGATCGCGAAGTCGTACAGCGGCGACATGTCCCGTTTCGCCTGCAATGAGGGGATCCAGCTTCACGGCGGTATGGGGTTCACCTGGTCGCTGGGGCTGCATCTGTATTTGCGACGCGCGAAAATGCTCGAGTACTCCTTCGGCGATTCCACCTATCACCGAGAGCGACTGCTCCAGGAGACGCTCGTGGAGCGCTCGGGGCATTGAGTCCCCTTTGCCGGGGAGTCACCGGATATCCAGACGGTAGACCGTCGCGGCGGTGCGGTTGAACAGGTCCGCTTTTTCCGCCTCGGAGCCGTGCTGCGCCAGGCGCTTAAAGGCGTTCCAGAGCACCCGATAGGAATACATGGCCTTATCGACGGGGAAGTTGCTCTCGAACATGCAGCGCCGGGTGCCGAAGGAGGAGACACAAACCTCGAAGTAGGCACGCCAGTCGTTGGCGAGCTGCAGGGAGGTGGGCGGCCGGTCGGCGAGATGGTAGCTCGCACCCAGTATCACCATGCCGAGACCGCCGAATTTCAGGAAGACGTTCGGACAGGCGGCAAGCTCAACGATGTCGCGCCGCCAAGCCTCGAAAGTCTCCCGCGGGTGCGTGGCATAGTGGCCGACTCCCAGCGGACAGCCGATATGATCCAAAACCAGGGTCACGTCATCGATCTGCCGTGCAAGCGCCGTGAGCTCCGGAATCTGCTCGTGATACAGCATGGCGTCGAAGCTCAAGCCGCGGCGCGCCAAGCGTTGCAGGCTGATGCGAAAACGCGGATCAGACAGCATGCCGGGCGGCGCCGGACGCAACACGATGCCGTCGGGGAAACGGCTGTCGCGCGCCACGCTCTGGCGCACGCCTCGGAATCGGCCCGGCGCGGCTACAAGGTGCGCATCGAGCACTTCATCCAAAGTTCCGGTGGCCAGCAAATCCGCGAATCCCACGATCCCGGCACAAATGTCCGCCTTGGCGCGATCCGGCGGGAGGGATTTTTCGACGGATAGCCGGAGGGCCTCGACGCGCTCGGTTTCTCCCACGGGCTCGAGATGTCGAGAACCATGGTTCCGATAGCCGTAGTGGCATTGCACGAACACCGTGGCGAGCACGTTGTGTCCGCTCGACAGATCCTCGAGCAGTTCGCCGGCGAGGTAGCGCTTGCCGGGCTCCTCCCAGAGATGGTGATGCGGATCGATGATCGAAAGCGATGGCTGCAGCACCTCTTCGCTGCGAAGCGCGAGCCAGCGGGGATTCGGATCGGGATACCGATATTTTCCCGTAACATCGAGCGGCAATGGAGTCCCCTTGGCGACAATGGGCGGAGTGATCTTATCCAACATTGACGTTCAATATAAAGTCGAATATATTTCGACTTATATCCAAGTGATGGCTAAAATAGCAGACGGTTGGGCTCGGACGGCAGCAACGATCGTTTGCTGGAGCCCCGGGTAGCGGGGAATCGAACATGCAGATTGGATCGTTGATCAATCGCGCTGCGCTGTATTTCAAGGATGCGCCATGCCTGACGGAGGGTGATCGAACCCTGAGCTTCCGCGAATTCGATGCGGTGACCGACCGGCTCGCGAATGCGCTGCGCGAGCGCGGACTCGAATCGGGCGACCGGGTGAGCGTGATCCTGCCGAACTCGATCGATTGCCTGATTGCTTACTATGCGATTGCGAAAGCCGGACTGGTGCGCGTCCAGTTGAACACGCGGGAGACGCTGGAGAATCACCGCTACAAGATCGAGGACAGCGGCTCGCGCGGCGTCATCCATGCGGATATCGAGGGTATCGAAGCGCAGATTTGCATCGGCTGGCGCGAGTTGCGCAGCATGATTGCGCAGGGTCGCGAGGCGCCCTGCCGGATCGACCGCGCGCTCGATGCGCCGCTGCGCCTCGGCTATACCGGCGGAACGACGGGAAGGCCCAAGGCAGTGACCCTGACGACCCGCGGCGAGCTCACCGAGCTCACGGCGTTTCTGACGGATCTGATGCCGGGCATCCGGCTGGGCGACACCTTCCTTCATGCAGCGCCGATCGTGCACGCGTCGGGCGCGTTCTTTCTTCCCGCAATCGCGCGCGGCGCACACTCGGTCATCATCCCGAAGTTCGACGCAGGCGGGTTTCTCGCGCTCGCGGAAAAGACGCGGGCTGAATTGACATTCCTCGTGCCCACGATGCTCGCGATGATCATGGAGGAGCCGGCGATCGACAAGGTGGATTTGGCATTTCGACGCATCGCCTACGGGGCATCGTCCATTGCGCCGAGCCTGATCGAAAGGGCGCAGCGGCGGTTCGGGCGGGTGTTCGCCCAGTGCTATGGACAAGCCGAGAGCCCTATGGTGATCACGTGCCTGCAACCGGAGGATCACGGGCGTGTCGGGTCTTGCGGACGGCCCTTCACGGTGGCCGAAGTGGCAATTTTCGACGAAAACGACCGTCCGCTCCCTCCGGGCGAACGCGGCGAGATCGTTTGCCGCGGCCCGCAGACGATGGCCTATTATTGGAATCGTCCGGAGCAAACTGCGGAGGCATTCCGCAACGGCTGGCTTCACACGGGCGACATCGGCCACATGGACGAAGATGGGTTTTTCTACATAGTCGATCGGAAGAACGACATGCTGATTTCCGGTGGATACAATGTCTATCCACGCGAGGTCGAGGACGTGCTTCTCGCCTATCCGGGTGTGGTGGACGCCGCGGTCGTCGGATTGCCTGACGAGAAGTGGGGCGATCGGGTCGTCGCCGTGGTGGCGGGCCGCCCGGGACTCGACGCCGAGTCGATCCTCGCGCACGCGCGCGAAAATCTGGCGGCCTACAAGCGCCCGAAGGCGATCGAGATCTGGCCGGAGTTGCCGAAGAGCGGCGCCAACAAAATCCTGCGCCGTGTGGTGCGGGACCGGATGCTCGCGGCAGCCGGAGCTAAATCGTGACGATTCGGTCGTTCCTAGGTGCCCCATGAACATCAAGCCGCAAGATATCGCGACCCTCATCGAATTGTTCGAGTCGTCGAACTGGGACGAGCTGCACCTCAAGGTTGAGGATTTCGAATTATTTCTGTCGACCGATCCACGGGCGAGGACGGCTTTTCAGTCGCCCGCCGCCGTGCCGGAGCCTGCTCTTGGAACGGAACTCACGCACACGCCGCCAACCGTCACGGCCGGGCAGGTTGCGGTTGGAGGCTCGCCGCAAGAGCTCTCTCCTGTGCCGCCACACTGGGTGGCTGTGACCGCCCCGAACCTCGGGACCTTCTACCGCTCGCCGAAGCCGGGATCGCCGCCGTTCGTCGAGCTCGGCCAGGCGGTGGAGCCTCAGACGGAACTTTGCCTGATCGAGGTGATGAAACTGTTCACCACGCTGAAGGCGGGTGCAACAGGCACCATCAAGCGCGTCTGCGCCAAGGATGCCGCCATGGTCGAGTTCGGCGACATCCTGTTCTACATCGAACCGGCCTGAATGCGCATCAAGCGACTATTCGTCGCCAACCGCGGTGAGATCGCCGTGCGAATTCTGCGTGCGGCACGCAAGCTCGGCATCGATACGGTCCTTGGGGTGTCCGAGGCCGATCGGAGCAGCCTGGGGGCGGAGATGGCCGATCGCGCGGTGGTGCTTGGCCCCGCGGCCTCCGCCCGCAGCTACCTTGACGTCCGTTTGGTCGTGCACGCCGCCAAGGCGACCAACTGCGATGCGCTGCACCCGGGCTATGGATTTCTCTCCGAGAAGCCCGAGCTGTCCCGCTTGTGCGAGTCCGAGGGTATCGCGTTCGTCGGGCCCCGTGCCGAGACCATCGAGTCGCTCGGCGACAAGCTGGCCGCCCGCGCCATCGCGCGCGCGACGGGCGTCCGTACCGTGCCGGGAACCACGCACATGGCGTCGTTGGGCGAGGCGCGAACGGCGGCGGCGCAGCTGGGCTATCCCGTGGTCATGAAGGCGTCGGCCGGCGGCGGGGGTCGCGGGATGTTCAGGGCAAACGGCCCTGCGGAGCTCGACGCCTCGTTCGACCGGGCATCGCGCGAAGCCGAGAGCGCATTCGGGGACGGGCGCCTCTATCTCGAGCGTTTCGTCGAACGTGCGCGTCACGTCGAGGTCCAGATCATGGGCGATGGATTGGGCAACGTCGTTCACTTCGGCGAACGCGATTGCTCGGTGCAGCGCCGGTATCAAAAACTGATCGAGGAGGCGCCGGCGGCGACCCTCCCATCCGCCACCCGCGAGCGATTGCATGCCGCAGCGGTCAAGCTGACGAGCTTCGCCAAGTATCGCAATGCCGGGACGGTCGAGTTTCTCTACGACGTGGACCGCGACGATTTTTACTTCATCGAGGTCAACTCCCGGATACAGGTCGAGCACCCGGTCAGCGAAGAGATCACCGGTGAGGATTTGATCGCGCGCCAACTGGGCGTCGCAGCGGGCGAGGGCATCGGATTGCGCCAGGAAGACGTGAAAATCGCCGGGCACGCCATCGAGTGCCGGATCAACGCGGAAGATCCGCGCAACAATTTCGCGCCCTCTCCCGGGCGCATCACCCGGTGGCAGCCACCCGTGGGCGAGGGCATCAGGCTCGATACCCACGCGCGCCAGGGATACCTGGTGCCTCCATTCTACGATTCCATGATCGGGAAGCTGATCGCGCGCGGGCGCAATCGGGCCGAGGCAGTCGATCGAATGCTGGGCGCCATCGACAGCTTCGTGATCGATGGACCGAAAACGACGCTGCCGCTGGCCGGCGCCATCGTAGGCCATCGGGATTTTCGGGACAACCTCATTACGACCCGCTGGCTCGAAGACATCGGATTGCCGGCGTTCATGGCGGGATAAGGAGACAGCACGTGGCTCACATCGACTTTCTCGATGAAACTATGCGGGACGGGCAGCAAAGCCTGTGGGGTCTACGGATGCAGGCGGGAATGGCGCTGCCCGTTTCGCCGTTGATCGATCGCACCGGATTCCGGGTCATCGATCTCACCGGCGGCGGCATGCTCGACGTGCTCACGCGATATTGCCAGGAAAATTACTGGGAGGGGCTAGACCTTTTGGTAGCATCCATGCCGCGCACACCGGTGCGGGCCGGCTTGCGCTCCAACGCATGCGTGACCTTCGGCCTGACGCCCGATGCGTTGATGGATCTTTGGGTGCGGCGCCTCTGCACCCATGGCGTTCGATCCTTCTGGATCTACGACGTGCTGTTCAACATGGACAAAACGCTGCGCCTTGCCAAGGTGGCAAAAGAGTTCAACGCGGAAGTGGCCGGCGCCATCATGTTCGCGCTGTCGCCCGTGCATACCGACGATTACTATGCGACCAAGGCCGCGGAGCTATCTGCGTCTCCCGACATCGACACCATCCTTCTGTACGATACCGCCGGCGTGCTGGAGCGTCAGCGGATGCAGACGTTGATCCCGGCCATCGTCAAGAATGCGCGCGGAAAGAAGATCGAGTTTCATTCGAACAACCTGC
This sequence comes from uncultured Gammaproteobacteria bacterium, assembly GCA_963730565.1. Lineage (GTDB taxonomy): Bacteria > Pseudomonadota > Gammaproteobacteria > Steroidobacterales > Steroidobacteraceae > Bog-1198. Next base: position 3,201 of record CAVSSU010000036.1, on the reverse strand, counting down.
TCGGCATGTCGGCTAAAGCGTATCTGGATGCGATCGATTTCGGGGTGACCGTGCTGCATACGGCGAGCCGTCCCATGGCCAACGGCCCGTCCGTACCCTCCACGGAGATCATGACCAAGAATGTCGAGCTGAAGGGGCATACCCATGGCTTGCACAGCCAGTATTTCAAACCGGTCGCCGATCATTTCGAGTCGGTTGGCAAGGCGGCCGGATTTCTGGTGAATCAATACGCGGAATACGACATATTTTCGATTGCTCACCAGATACCAGGCGGCATGATGGGTACGTTCAAGGCCCAACTCGCGCAGCACAACATGATGGACAAGCTCGACGATGTGCTGCAGGAGACTGCGCGCGTACGCCGCGAGCTCGGTTATCCGGGGATGGCGACGCCATTCAGCCAGCTGGTCGGCATTCAGGCAGTGCTCAACATCGTAACCGGCAAACGCTACGGCACCATTCCGGACGAAGTGATTCAATATGCCGCCGGTTACTACGGCTCGACCGTCGCGCCAATCGATGCGAACGTGCTCGATATGATCATGAGCGCGCCCCGCGCCAAGGAGGTGCTCGCCCATCCTCCGGAACAGCCGACGCTCGAGGATCTGAAGAAGCGTTACGCCACGACCGACGAGGATGAGCTCATCTACAAGGCGCTGCTTCCCGCGGCGGATATCGATAAGATGCGTGCGGCAGGACCCGTCAAAACCACCTATGCGTTGCTGTCCTCCCCGGAGCTCGAACAGGTTCGGCGGCTCATGCAGGTCGCCCGCAGCCCGGTGGTCGAGATCAAGTCGTCCGCCATGAACCTGACTCTCCGCCGGCGCTCCTCTACAAAGCGGCAATTTTAGAGTCCATTGACAACAGCGATACACATCTGATGTCGCAAATCCGAGAAAATAGCCGCACCGAGGCTATCCAGGTCTCGAGCATCGAGGACGGTCCCGCCGCACGAAATTAGGGGGGTCGGTACTGCACTACATCTGCGGTCGTCCAAGGATGGAGGATTCCGTTTGGGGGCCCCGGCGGGTTCTGTTGCATTGAGAGCGTTGACCTAGAATGCACCCTTTTTGGGCAGCGCCATGACCGACGCCATCGTGCGGGATCCAATCTCTAGAGGCCGAAGATTCCAGCCTGAAATTATCGAGTTATGCGTGCGATGGTATTTGGCCTATCGGCTGAGCTATAGAGATCTTGTCGAGATGCTTGCCGAGCGCGAAGTGGTCGTTTGTCACACGACCATCTACCGCTGGGTGCAGAAGTACGTGCCGGAATACGAGCGGCGTTGGTCTCGATACGCCAAACCTGTCAACACCTCGTGGAGAGTTGACGAGACAGCAATTTCAATTCGGGGCGGCCAACGTTATCTCTACCGAGCAGTGGACAAGTTCGGGAAAACCGTTGATTCCTTGCTGTGCAAGGATCGCAGCGAATCATCCGCGCGAGCCTTCTTTTGCAGGGCGATGGAGGCTCATCGCGCCCGACGACCGCGAAAGCTAAATCTCGACGGGAACGCGGCGAGTCACAAGGCATTGCGCCGGCTGCTGCAGGAAGACAAAGAGCTTCGATTTGTGGAGATCCGTAGTAATCGGTATCTCAACAACGTCGTTGAGCAGGATCACCGCGCGATTAAACGTCGATGCGCACCGATGCTTGGCCTCAAGTCTTTTCGGACCGCGGCTATCACCCTGATGGGAGTGGAGCTGGCGCACCGAATCCGGAAGTGGCAGTTCCGGCTGGGTCCAAATAGCGCGTCTGAACTTGCGTCCTTCAAGCAACTCTGGACAAGTGCACTCAAGCGACGGGTTGTAGGCGTACATCTGCAGTCAGGTGAGCCGAAGCCGCCAATGCAACAGAACTCACCAATGCGCCTAAGAACGGAGCAGGACGTTCGACAAATCCAACCCGTTCGGTACCTCCGAAAGATCACTGTGGGCAGGGGCCTGTATTTGCTGGCATCCCCGAGGGGCGGACGCAGCTGGTACTACAAATTTTACTTTGAGGGGAAATGCAAGAAACTGGCTTTAGGCACTTATCCCGAGATCAGTCTTGACAAAGCCAAGTCGCGCCATCAGTACGCTCGCTACCTGTTGGCCGAAGGGATCAACCCATGCCAGATGAAAGCCACATTAGGCAGAAACACCTTCGTTCTACGGATGCGCGATTGGGAAAGTGCTCGGCACGAGAATCTAAGTTGCAGTCGACCTGCGCAGGCAAGCGCTTGCGCTAGTGAATAGTCATTTGCGCCACTCGATGGGGCGAGATCGCGGTCACGAGTGCGTCCGCAACCTGCTCGCCTATGGAATTGATCCGTCGTCGCTGAAGGCTGCTCTTGGGCAGGACAAAATCGGAAGCACGCCGGCGCTGACGATGCCCACTATGTAGCGTAGGCAGATAACGATTTGAACGAGCGTGTGAGGGGGAAGCCTAGGGGGAGCTGACCGCCTAATTCCCGTCTAAACCGACGAAGCGCGGAGCAAGGCCGAATCGCAGCAAAACCCTCCACCACTCCACGCAGCCCTCTTGAAAGGCGCAACTAGGCCGTAGACAATGCTCTGGTCGTAACCAGGGAGGGGGCTTAATGAGCATTGACGTTCGCGTTTCCCACTGCAACAACATCGACGCCGCTACGATTTCAATCGCGCCGGGGACGCTCAATATCAAGTATGGGCCGAATGGCACCGGCAAAAGTACCTTAGCCAAAGCGATCGAACTGACTGTTCGTGGCGAGAACCTCGCTGCACTACTGCCGTTTAAACACAGAGGGAAAGCCGCACCAGCGCCCACCCCGCAGGTCAAAGGGCTGCAGGGCATCAAGTCAGTTTTCATTTTCAACGAAGACTATGTAAATCAATTCGTCTTCCAGGTCTGAGTATGCGGATACTTGTATAATTATACAATTTGGTGCATATTAAGCTACGATGAAGCCCGTTATATGGATGGGAAGCAGCAAGGAGGATCTAAAGGCCTTCCCAGACGAGGCGCGGCGGGAGGTTGGCTATCAACTGGCGCATGTTCAGGAAGGCGCGGAGCCCGACGATTGGAAGCCCATGCCCACCCTAGGAGCAGGGGTACGCGAAATTCGCGTCCGAGAGCCGTCTGGAGCCTATCGCTGCATATACCTAGCGACCCGGCCGGAGGGAATTTACGTCTTGCACTGTTTTCAGAAGAAAACGCAAAAAACTCGCCGGCAAGATTTAG
>CAVSSU010000035.1:0-38056 GCA_963730565.1 uncultured Gammaproteobacteria bacterium | reverse complement strand
CTCGACCGCGCGCCGCGCCTGCTCGATTTCCTGATTCTTCGCCTCCACCTCGACGTTGCGGTCGGCGAGCTGCTGCGCCTTCTGCTCGAGCTTCTCGTTGGTCTGCTGCAGCTCGCGCTGCTGCGTCTGGAGTTCCGTCGCGAGCTGCTGCGATTGCTTGAGCAGGCCCTCGGTCTGCATCGTCGCCTCGATCGAGTTGAGCACGATGCCGATGGAGGTGGTGAGCTGCTCCAGGAAGGTGAGCTGCAGATCGGTGAATCCGCCGAGCGAGGCCAGCTCGATGACGGCCTTCACCTGCACCTCGAACAGCACCGGCAGCACGATCACGTGGCGCGGCTTGGCCTGGAACAACCCCGAGGTGATCGGCACGGCGCTGTCCGGCATCTCGGTGATCAGGATGCGCCGCCCATCGAGCGCGCATTGGCCGATGAGCCCCTCGCCGAGCTGCAGACGGCTCGCATGCCCCCCGACGGCGCCGTCCGCGTACGAGGACAAAAGCTTCAACGCGCTCGCCGCATCGTCGGCGTCGACCTGATAGATGACGCCCTGCTGCGCCTCGACCAGGGGCGCGAGTTCCGAGAGCAGCAGCCGGCCGACGGTGGCGAGGTCGCGCTGGCCCTGCAGCATGTTGGTGAAGCGCGCCAGGTTCGTCTTGAGCCAGTCCTGCTCGGTGTTCTGGTCCGTGGTGAGACGCAGATTCCCGATCATCGTGTTGATGTTGTCCTTGAGCTCGGCGACTTCCCCGCGGGCCTCCACCTGCACCGAGCGGGTCAGGTCGCCCTTGGTCACGGCGGTGGCCACTTCGGCGATCGCGCGCACCTGCGTGGTGAGGTTGGCGGCCAGCAGGTTCACGTTGCCGGTCAGGTCCTTCCACGTGCCCGCGGCGCCCGGCACGTTGGCCTGACCGCCGAGCCGCCCTTCCACGCCCACTTCGCGAGCCACGCGTGGTCACCTGATCGGCGAAAGTCGCCAGCGTGTCGGTCATGTTGTTGATGGTCTCGGCCAATGCCGCGACCTCGCCCTTGGACGCGACGGTCAGGTTTTGTTTCAAGTCGCCGTCGGCCACCGCCGTCACGACCTTGACGATGCCGCGCACCTGTTCGGTCAGATTGGCCGCCATCACGTTCACGGTGTCGGTGAGATCCTTCCAGGTGCCCGCCACGCCCGGCACCTCGGCCTGTCCGCCGAGGCGCCCTTCGGTTCCGACTTCACGCGCCACGCGGGTCACTTCGCCGGCGAAACCGTTCAACTGATCCACCATGGTATTGATGGTGTTCTTGAGCTCGAGGATCTCGCCCTTCACGTCGACGGTGATCTTTCTCGAGAGGTCGCCGCGCGCCACCGCCGTGGTCACCTCGGCGATGTTGCGCACCTGGGTGGTCAGGTTCGCCGCCAGCAGGTTGACATTGTCCGTGAGGTCCTTCCAGGTCCCGGCGACGCCCGGCACCACCGCCTGGCCGCCCAGACGGCCGTCGGTGCCGACCTCGCGCGCCACGCGGGTGACCTCGCCCGCGAACGAACGCAGCTGGTCGACCATGGTGTTGAGCGTCTCCTTCAACAGGAGAATTTCGCCGCGCACGTCCACCGTGATCTTGCGCGACAGGTCGCCGTTGGCGATGGCGGTCGCCACCTCGGCGATGTTGCGCACCTGGCCGGTGAGATTGCCCGCCATGGAGTTGACGTTGTCGGTGAGGTCCTTCCAGGTGCCGGCGACGCCCGGCACCTCGGCCTGGCCGCCGAGCTTGCCTTCCGTACCCACTTCGCGCGCCACGCGGGTCACTTCGCCGGCGAAGCCGTTCAACTGGTCCACCATGGTATTGATGGTGTTCTTGAGCTCGAGGATCTCGCCTTTCACGTCGACGGTGATCTTTCTGGACAGGTCCCCGCGCGCCACCGCCGTGGTCACCTCGGCGATGTTGCGCACCTGACCGGTCAGATTCGACGCCATGAAGTTCACGTTCTCGGTCAGATCCTTCCAGGTGCCGGCGACGCCGGGCACGTTGGCCTGGCCGCCGAGCTTGCCCTCGGTGCCGACCTCGCGGGCGACGCGCGTGACCTCGGAGGCGAACCGGTTCAGCTGGTCCACCATGGTGTTGAGCGTTTCCTTGAGCTGCAGGATCTCGCCGCGCACGTCCACCGTGATCTTGCGCGACAGGTCGCCGTTGGCGATGGCGGTCGACACTTCCGCGATGTTGCGCACCTGGGCGGTGAGGTTCCCGGCCATGGAGTTCACCGAATCGGTGAGATCCTTCCAGGTCCCCGCGACACCGGGCACCTGCGCCTGGCCGCCGAGGCGGCCCTCGGTGCCCACTTCGCGTGCCACGCGGGTCACCTCACCCGCGAACGAGCGCAGCTGATCCACCATGGTGTTGATGGTCTCCTTGAGCTCGAGGATCTCTCCCGAGACGGTCACGGTGATCTTCTTCGACAAATCGCCCTGCGCGACCGCGGTCGCCACCTCGGCGATGTTGCGCACCTGGCCGGTGAGATTCGAGGCCATGGAATTCACCGAGTCGGTGAGGTTCTTCCACGTGCCCGCGACGCCCTTCAATTGCGCCTGGCCGCCGAGCTTGCCCTCGGTGCCCACCTCGCGCGCCACGCGCGTCACCTCGCCCGCGAACGCGTTCAACTGGTCCACCATGGTGTTGATGGTGTCCTTGAGCTCGAGGATCTCGCCCTTCACGTCGACGGTGATCTTCTTCGACAGATCCCCGTTCGCCACCGCGGTGGTCACCTCGGCGATGTTGCGCACCTGGCCGGTGAGGTTCGATGCCATCGAATTGACGTTCTCGGTGAGATCTTTCCAGGTGCCCGCGACGCCGCGGACATTCGCCTGGCCGCCCAGGCGGCCTTCGGTACCGACCTCGCGGGCCACGCGCGTCACTTCGGAGGCAAACGCGTTCAGCTGGTCCACCATGGTGTTGATGGTTTCCTTGAGCTCCAGGATCTCGCCCGACACCGTCACCGTGATCTTCTTGGCGAGATTGCCGCTGGCGATGGCCGTGGAGACTTCGGCGATGTTGCGCACCTGCGCCGTCAGATTCGAGGCCATGGAATTCACGTTGTCGGTGAGATCCTTCCACGTGCCCGCGACGCCCGGCACCTGCGCCTGACCGCCGAGCCGCCCCTCCGTGCCCACTTCGCGCGCAACGCGGGTCACCTCGCCGGCGAACGCATTCAACTGGTCGACCATGGTGTTCATGGTCTGCTTGAGCTCGAGAATCTCGCCCGAGACGTCCACGGTGATCTTGCGCGAGAGATCGCCGCGCGCCACGGCGGTGGTGACCTGGGCGATATTGCGCACCTGCGCGGTGAGATTTCCGCACATCGCGTTCACCGAGTCGGTGAGGTCCTTCCAGGTCCCCGCGACGCCGGGCACCAGCGCCTGGCCGCCGAGCTTGCCCTCGGTGCCCACCTCGCGCGCCACGCGCGTGACCTCCGAGGCGAAGGATCTCAACTGATCCACCATCGTGTTGATGGCTTCTTTCAATTGCAGGATCTCGCCGCGCACGTCCACGGTGATCTTCTTCGACAGGTCGCCGTTCGCCACCGCGATGGTCACCTCGGCGATGTTGCGCACCTGCGCCGTGAGATTCGAGGCCATCGAATTCACGCTCTCCGTGAGGTCCTTCCAGACGCCCGTGACTTCGCGGACCTGCGCCTGGCCGCCGAGCTTGCCGTCGGTGCCCACCTCGCGCGCCACGCGCGTCACCTCCGAGGTGAATACCGAGAGCTGTTTGATCATGGTATTGACGATGGTCGCCGAGCGCAGGAACTCGCCCTTGAGCGCGCGTCCGTCCACATCGAGCGGCACGGTCTGCAGGAGGTCGCCGCGCGCCACCGCCGACACCGTGCGCGTGACCGTCGTGGTCGGCCACAAGAGATCATCGATCAAGGTATTGACCGAGCCCTCCATATCCGCCCAGGCGCCCTGCGACAGCCCGAACCTGACGCGCGTGCTGGTCTTTCCCTGTCGGCCGACGACCTCGCCCACGTTCTCGAGCTGCTCGGCGATGCGCTGATTGGCGGCGACGATGGAATTGAACGTGTCGCAAATCTTGCCCGCCACACCGGTGTTCGAGCCGGGCAGTCGCACGGAGAAGTCGCCGCCCTGCATGGCCTGCAGCGCATCGAGGAGCTCGCCGAGATTCAGATCCGGCGAGGCCATGGCGGCCGCCTTGGCACCATGGCCGTTCGACTTTCTCTTACGTGCGATGCTCTGACTGGATTCCATGATCAACCTCTGCCGCCTCGCACGAGCGCGTCGCGCGCGAGGCGGTGTGTTCGAGAAGAGTCATTGACATGGGATCGGCGGTGGGATCGTCAATGGAGAGACAGATGCCCCCCGCGAAGCCGGCTGCCGAACCTCCTCCCTCGTCGATGTTTCGTCCCGGTTCGAAAAAATACTATTATGGTGCGCCGAGTATTCATGCTGCGGGTTACCGGGCGCCGCCAAATCTTCGCGTACCATCTGCGAAAAGTCCATTGCGCGACGCGTTACAATTCGTTGTAAGAATTACAAATTCACCGCGGGAGCCGCGAGAGCGATGAGACGAGAATTGTTACCCGAAGATGTCGACTTCGCCGTCAAGGGCGGATCGGTGTACGGCTGCGGCGGCGGCGGCTTCGCCGATCACGGACGCACCCTCGGCAACATCGCGACATCGATCGGCCGTCCGGAGCTCGTGAGCGTGGACGAGCTCGATCCCGAAGCGCTGGTCGCCACCATGGCGGCGATCGGCGCACCCGGCGGCCTCACGCAATGGGAGATGCGCGGCGTCGACTACCTGCGGGCCGTGGAGCTGCTTCAAGAGGCATCGGAGCAACCGATCGTCGGATTGATCATCGGGCAGAACGGGATGTCGAGCACGCTGAACGCGTGGCTTCCGGGCGCTGCGATGGGGCTCGCGGTGGTCGATGCGGTCGGCGATCTGCGCGCGCATCCCACGGGCGACATGGGCTCGCTCGGTCTCGCCAACAGTCCCGAGCCCATGATTCAGACCGCGGCCGGAGGCAATCGCGAGCGAGGCGCCTACATGGAAGTGGTGGTGCGCGGCGCCACCGCACGCGTATCGCCGGCGCTTCGTACGGCCGCGAATGAGGCGGGCGGCTTCATCGCGAGCTGCAGAAATCCCATTCCGGTGCGCATTGTCGCCGAGCGCGCAGTGCTCGGCGGGATCAGCCAGGCTCTCAACGTCGGCCGCGCCATCGTCCGCGCCGAGTCGCGCGGCGGCGATGCGGTCACCGAGGCGATCTGCGAGGCGACCGGCGGCACCATCCTCGCCGAAGGCAAGGTCGTGCGGAACGGGCTCGCCTACACCAAGGAGGCGTTCGACTGCGGCGCCATCGAGATCGCGGCGCCGGGCGGCAACATCGTGGCGCACGTGCTGAACGAATACATGGCGCTCGAGCGGGACGGCGAGCGGATCGGAACCTATCCCGACATCATCACGACGTTGACGCCGGCGGGGGTCCCGGTGAGCGCGGGACGGCTCACGGTGGGCATGACGGTGCGCATCCTGCACGTGCCGAAGACCCGCATCGCGCTGTCCGCCAGCGTGTTCGACCCGTCCGTGTACCCCGTGGTCGAGCGCGCGCTCGGCATCGAGATCGCGCGCTTCGCGCTCGAGGGGAAACGGCCATGACCGAGCCGCGCGCGCGCGACTTCGGCGGAAAGCCGTTGCGTTGCCGGGGCTGGCGGCAGGAAGGGCTGCTGCGTCTGCTCGAGAACGTGCTCGCCGTGGGCGAGGATCCGGAGAATCTCGTCGTGTATGCGGCGCTCGGCAAGGCGGCGCGCAACCGCCCCGCCTACGAGGCCATCGTCCACGCGCTCAAGATCCTGTCCGATGATGAGACCCTGATCGTTCAATCGGGCAAGCCCATCGCGATCCTGACCACGCACTCGCGCGCGCCTCTCGTGCTCATGGCCAACTGCAACCTGGTCGGCCGCTGGGCCAATGAGGAGGTGTTCTACGACCTCGAGCAGCGCGGGCTGATCTGCTGGGGCGGCCTGACCGCGGGCTGCTGGCAATACATCGGCTCTCAGGGAGTCTTGCAGGGCACCTTCGAGATACTGGCGCGCGCCGCCGTCCGACTGGGCGCCCCGGACCTCACCGGCCGATTTTTTCTCACCGCCGGACTCGGCGGCATGGGCTCCGCACAGCCGCGCGCGGCCTCCATGCTCGGCGCGGCGAGCATCACCGTCGAGGTCGATCCCGAGCGCGCGGCCAAGCGGCTCGAAACCGGCGCCGTCCACGAGGTCACGGACTCGCTGCCGCGCGCCCTCGAATCGATGGAGCGCGCCATGTCCGAACGCCGCGCGTGGGCCGTTGCGCTCGTGGCCAACGCGGCCGATGTGTATCCGGCCATCGCCGCGGGCTCATTGCATCCGGACGTGGTGACGGATCAGACCGCCGCTCACGACCTGCTCTACGGCTACGTGCCGCAGGGCTACTCACCGGCCGATGTGCGCCGCGAGCGGGAGCGCAATCCGGCCAAGCTCACCGCCGACGGTGTGCGCTCCATCGGTGTCCACGTCCGGGCGATGCTCGAATTCCAAAAGCTCGGCGCCATCGTGTTCGACAATGGCAACCTGATACGCAGTCAAGCGGTCAGGGCCGGCGTCACCCACGCCTTCGATATCCCGGTATTCACGGAGGCGTTCCTGCGGCCGCTGTTTTGCGAGGGGATCGGTCCATTCCGCTGGATCGCGCTCTCGGGGGATGGCGCGGATATCCGCACGATCGATGAATACCTGCTGCAGGCCTTCGCCGATGACGCCTCCGTGAGCCGCTGGATCCGCATCGCACGCGACGCGGTCCCGTTCGAAGGGTTGCCCGCACGCATTGCGTGGCTCGGCCATGGAGCGCGCACGATGCTCGGCCTCGCGGTCAACGACATGGTTCGCGACGGCACGCTCAAGGGCCCGATCGCGTTCACGCGCGATCACCTCGACGGGGCGGCCATGGCTCACCCCAGGATCATGACCGAGAACATGCGCGACGGAAGCGACGCCATCGCCGACTGGCCGCTTCTCAACGCGTTGGTGAACTGCGCCTCGCAGGCGGATCTGGTCGCCATTCACTCGGGCGGCGGCGGCTACGCCGGCTTCATGACCAGCGCCGGTGTCACGCTCATCGCGGACGGCAGCGCCGCCGCGGCGGAGCGGCTGCGCCTGACATTGACCAACGACACCTCGCTCGGCGTGCTTCGCTACGCGGACGCGGGATATGAAGAAGCGCAGCGCGCGGCGGACAGGTCCGGACTGCGCAGGTTGAGCCCATGACATTGCGGGCGCCGTGCGCGCGTGGGTGATCGTTCGACGCGTGCTCATCGCGCTGGTGGGATGCGCGGTGGGGGTCATGGTTGCTGCGCTCGGATTTGCAGCATGCATCGACGCGGGACTGTTCCGCAGCGCCGTGATTCGCTTCGTCTCGTTTCGTGCGGGACGGCCCATCAGCGTTGCGGGCGCGCTGCACGTCCATCTGCTCGCCCGTCATCCCGACCTCAGGGGCGAACGCGTAACCATCGATAATCCGCCCTGGGTGCCCGCCGGACACATGGCGCAGATCGAGGAGATCTCGTTGGTGATGCACGTGCCCTGGTTCGACGGAGCGTTCGGCATCGTGAGCTTGTCGATGAAGTCCGCGACATTGCATCTGATGCGCAATGCCGCCGGATACGCGAATTGGCAAACGAGCAATCCGGACGTGGCGCCCGACACGAATAAAAAGCCGATACTGCGCGGCTTTTCGATTCCCGAGGCGCATGTGCTGCTCGATGACCAGCGCCGGCACCTGCAGTTCGACGGAATCGTGTCCTCGGATGGCGGCGACGGGGCCACGTCGCATCTCACGATCAAGGGCAAGGGCCAGCTCAACGGGCACGCCGATTCGTTCGAGATTACCGGAGATCCTTTGACCGCGGCCAGTCACCGGATCCCCTACCACTTCTCATTCAGCGAGAGCTCCAGCGGCTCCGAGATGGAGGGGCGCGGTGTTTTCCCGAAGCCGTTCGACTTCGACATCATCGATGCGTCGTTCGAGGCGGCGGGGGCAGACCTTCGAGATCTTTATTTTCTGACGGGTGTGACGCTCATCAACAGCGGCACTTACAAGCTCTCGGGCAAGATTCTGCGCCGGGGCGACTTCACCCGTTTCGCCGATCTGGCGGCGAAAACCGGCCAAAGCGACGTTCGAGGCTCGGTGGACGTGCAGGTGTCCGGCGGGCGGCCCCGGCTCAACGTCGAGCTCGACTCCAAGTTTCTGAGGATGGCGGATTTCGGGCTGCGCGCGGCGGGGCGTGCCCCCGAGAGCGGCGCACCGCCCCTGCTCTTGTCAGACGCCACGTTCAATCCCCCGACCTGGAGGCTTGGCGACGCCGACATTCGGTATCGCGCGGAACGGCTTCTGGTCGGCCGGGTGATCCTCGCCGGTGTCGTCGCGAAGGGTACCCTCGAGCAAGGCGTGCTCACCGTCACTCCGCTGACGACGGACATCCTCGCGGGAAAGCTGCGCGCGCATGTGCGGCTCGACGCGAAAACCAACGATCCAAAGGCCCACGCCGACATCGAGATCACCGGGCTGCAGCTCGGCGAGATCGGCCGCAAGGAAGGGTCCGCCCCGCCGGCCACCGGTCTGCTCCAGGTGCGAGTCGATGCCACCGGAACGGGCCGCTCCCTCCACCAGATCGCCGCGAGCGCGAATGGAACCGTCGCCGCCGCCGTGCAGCATGGGACCGTGAGGGATTCTTTGGCGGAAATGACGGGTGTCGACCTGCGCGGGTTGGGCTTGATGGCGACGAAGAGCCAGAAGGAGATTCCGCTGCGATGCGCCGGAGCGCAGTTCGAGGCGAAAGATGGAACTCTCACCGCGACGCGACTCCTCGCGGACACCGAATCCGTGCTGATCACTGGGAAAGGCCAGATTCACTTGGATACGGAAGCGCTGGATCTCGCCATCAGCGGCCACCCCAAGAGCTTGCGGTTGTTCCGATTCCAGGCGCCGGTACTCCTCAAGGGCACCCTCAGCCATCCGGCCATCGATGTTCAGGCGCATAAATTGACGCTCGTCGATCCGGGAAACGCGAAGGACGCGGACTGCGCGTCGCTCGACAGAAGCCTCACCCCGCTAAATTGAGCATGATCCCCTGAGCGAGGGGCGCTTTGTCCTTGACGTTCGGTGCCGCACAGACGGGCGCGCACCCTCCATGGTCATATATCCAAAGCAGCGGCCTCGATCGGCCGACGGCAACTCGATGCCCACTACGATACTTCTCATTCAGGATCACATTTCGGCGGCCAAGGAGGTGCAAAAAATCCTCCTCGCGTCCGGCGATGCATCCATCCGGGTCGAATGGATGAGAACGTGCGAGAACGCTCTGCAGCGACTGCAACGTGATGGTCTCGCCGACGGAGGCGTCAGCGCGATCTTTCTCGATCTCTTCCTGCCGGACAGCCAGGGGATCGCCACGTTCGACCGTGTGTTCGCGGCAGCACGCGATATACCGATCCTGATCTTGAGTGCAGTGCGCGACGAGGACACGGCGAAATTGGCCGTGCAGCACGGAGCACAGGACTACATCCTCAAGAATCGCCTCGACAGTTACGCCGTGAACAAGGCATTGCGCAACATGATAGAGCGCGCCGCCAACTCGGAAGCGCTGTTCGCGGAGAAGGAGCGCGCGCAAGTCACGCTGGACTCGATTGGTGATGCAGTCATCAGCACCGACGCGAACGGTCGGGTGACCTACGTCAACGCGGTCGCGGAAGCCCTCACGGGATGGTCGCGGCTGGCGGCCGTCGGACATCCGCTCTCGGACGTGTTTCGCATCATCGATGTCGACTCGCGAGAGGTCGCCGACGACCCTCTGGCACTGGCCATCCGCGAAAACAGAGCCGTGAACCTCACTCCCAACTGCGTGCTGATGCATCGCGAGGGGGGCGAAACGCACATCGAGGATTCCGCGGCACCGATCCACGATCGGCGTGGGATGGTGACCGGCGCCGTGATCGTGTTCCGTGACGTAACCGCCTCCAGAGCGCTGTCGCTACGGATGTCGCATCTCGCCCAGCACGACAGCCTGACCGACCTGCCCAACCGATTGTTGCTCAACGACCGTCTCGGCCAGGCGATCGCGATGGCGCTCCGGCACGAGAAGAAACTCGCGGTTTTGTACGTCAACGTCGATCGATTCAAGCACGTGAATGATTCCGCCGGTCATACGGTCGGCGACCGGCTGCTGCAATCGATCGCGAAACGGCTCCTGGAATGCGTGCGAAGCTCCGACACCGTGAGCCGCCAGGGCGGCGACGAGTTCGTGGTTTTGCTGTGCGATGTGGGAAACGCAAAGGATGCTGCGGGAACCGCGGAGAAGATGCTCGCGGCGCTCCGCCGCCCGTACCGCGTCGACCAGCTCGAGCTGCATGTTTCCGGCAGCATCGGCATCGTCACATACCCGGAGGACGGGACGAGCCCAGAAGCTCTTCTCAAGAACGCGGACGCGGCCATGTACCGGGCAAAGGATTGCGGCAGGAACAATTATCAGTTCTTCAAAACTGAAATGAATCGGTACGCTCTCGAGCGCCACAGCCTGGAAAGCGACCTTCATCTCGCGCTCGAGCGCCAGGAATTCGTGTTGCATTACCAGCCCAAGGTGGAGCTCCTCACGGGCGCGATCACGGGGGTCGAGGCGCTCCTTCGCTGGCGCCACGCGAAGCACCGGCTCATCCTGCCCTCGCGATTCATTTCCATCGCCGAGAATAGTGGCCTGATCGTCCCCATCGGCAAGTGGGTCCTCGAGGAGGCGTGCCGTCAGGCCAAGGCATGGGAGGTCGCCGGTTGCGGCCCCACGAGCATTGCCGTCAACGTCTCGCCGGTGGAATTGCGGGCGAAGGGGTTCATCGCGGGCGTGCGGCAGGTGTTGTCGGACACCGGACTCGCGGCGCGCCGTCTGGAACTGGAAATTACCGAGACGTTCCTGATGCAGGATCCCCTGCGCACGGGGGTGGTGCTCGACGAGCTCAAGAAAATGGGAGTCCGTCTCGCGCTGGACGACTTCGGCACCGGATATTCCAGCCTGAGCTTTCTCAAGCGCTTTCCGATAGACACGCTGAAAATCGACCATTCGTTCGTGCGAGACCTGGCGGCAGACTCGGAGGACGCCAGCATCGTCAGCGCGGTCGTGGACATGGGCCGGAACCTGAACATGCAGGTGGTTGCCGAAGGCGTCGAAACGCGGGAGCAGTGCACCTTTCTGAAACGCCATCACTGCCCCGAGGCGCAGGGGTTCTATTTCGGCAAGCCGATGCTACCCAAGGTGGTCGCACGCCTGTTCGCCACTCCCATCCCGGTCAGCCTTCGCGCCTGATCTCTTCCGCCATAAGCGGGTCGCCGCACCGACAGCCGCCGCTTGCACGGCGCAGGCTCCGCTTCATCCATCAACCGGAGCCCTCCCGCATGAAGACCGACGCCCAGTTGCACGTTCTCGAATCATGTCGACCAGTGCCACCCATCGCAAACCATGGCTCTGACGCAATCCTCCGGCAAATAACTCATCCACTCGGCGATGATGGTCGCGGCGCGCGCCGTGGTGGCATCATTGCGCTTGAGCGACGCCTTGACAACGTCAGGGCCGACTCTCAGCCCTCTCAGGAGGGCGGCCAGCCGATGGCTGTCGTCCGCTTCGCGCTCGCCAGATCGATGCATCACAGGATGCGCCCTCGCCGCACGCCGGCCGTTCACAGCCACGCCATCCAAGTGCTGCGACTCGAATAGTGTCTCCAACTGGAGTGTGGCGATCAGGTGTCGCTGCCATCGCACATCAATCAACATGGTGCTACCTCAATCCGGTGAAAGAGTACGGGGCGCCCGGCGGCGCCCCGTTGGACAATGCTCAATCGTCGGTCTTGATCTTCGTGACTTTCGTTCCCTCGAGCGATAAATCTCCGATCAGCCCTTTCTCGCCAAACACAAAGCCGAGAATGGGTTTTCCCAACGCCGTGGCGTCGTATTGACCACCCGCACCTTGAGACACGAGGGCAATGGCGGAATCCCCGCCCGCGGACCATCCATCACTTTTGGTGAAGTGATCGAGCGCGCCTTGCGTCATGAAAAGGATGATCTCTCGGTGCTTTGCCACGCCCAGCGTGAGACCAATCGAGGCGGAGGCAACGCTGTAGTAACCCACCGTTTGTCCTTGGACGCGCAAAACCCCTTCACCGAACTCACCGCCGACGCCCACGCCTCCCTTGGTCACGTGGCCAAAGATCAACACGCCGGCCGCTTTTCCGACCAAGTCCCGATTCGCCGGGTTGAGGGCATAAAATTGCTTCAGAGCCCGGCCGGCGCTCCGGTCAATCTCGGCTTTGGTATGCGCCCAAGTGGGCGCGCCAGCCAGAAGACCGGCAACCGACAGGGCGGCAGCCGCCATTAGTGATTTCATGTGCATAACCCTTCTCCAGAAAAATTATTGAGCTCGATGGCGAGAGCACTCAGGCTCTACGCAAAGAAAATCGACCAGAGGCTGAGTAGCCCGCCGCCGATATACATGGGATTCCCCTTTTATTAGCGATTCCGAGGCGATATTGGACCATGAAGACCATTCCGGTGTTTGTTCGATACCCCACATAATCTTCAGCGGAATCCACTTAAATCAATAAGTACTTGAAGTCATGTGAGAACGCCGCCATCGATTCATCTTGTTCTCCGATCAGTAACTGATCGTCATATGAACAAAGGGGCGACGTGACCCGAAGCGATTGTCCCCCACCCTTCGATGCCGCACGTAGAGGCGACCGGGCGCTACTGCCGTGCCGATGTGCGATAACGAACAGACGCGCATTGCAACCCGCGTCATCTTGGTGACCTAGACAAATGGAAAGCGCCGTATGAGTACATTGTTCGATCCCATCCAATTCGGAATCATCAAGGCGCGGAATCGCATCGTGATGGCCCCCTTGACCCGCAATCGTGCCGGGGCACATCAAATTCCCACGCCGCTGATGGCGCTTTACTATGAACAGCGCTCCTCCGCAGGCCTCATCGTTTCCGAAGCGGCGCAGATCGCTCCGGAAGCGCAAGGGTATAGGGATACACCGGGCATCTATAGCCCCGAACAGATTCACGGCTGGCGCGCCGTCACCGCGGCGGTCCACGCGAAGGGCGGGTCCATGGTCGCGCAGTTATGGCATGTTGGACGTATCTCCCATGTGTCGCTGCAACCGCACGGCCAGGCGCCCGTCTCGAGCACGGGGCGCCGCGCCGATGCGAAGACCTTCACGATCAAAGGGTTCGAGGATGTCTCGGCGCCTCGCGCACTGCGACTCGACGAACTCCCGGGGATCGTCGAGCAGTTCCGCCGAGCTGCACGTAATGCGATAGACTCGGGATTCGACGGGGTCGAGGTTCATGGTGCCAACGGATATCTGCTCGAGCAGTTTCTGCGGGATAGCATCAACGACCGCACCGATGCCTACGGCGGTTCGGTGGAAAATCGGATCCGGCTTCCGATGGAGATCATGACCGCAATCGCCGCTGAGATCGGAGCGGATCGCACCGGGATTCGATTGTCGCCCGTCTCACCGGTGAACGACGCAAAGCAGGATAGCGATCCGCAAGGGCTGTTCGACCATTTCATGGATCGGTTGAATCCGCTGCGCCTGGCTTTCGTCCACGTCATCGAGGGTGCCACGGGCGGTGCCCGCGATCTCGCGGCGTTCGACTTTCCCGCGCTGCGCCTTCGCTTCAAGAGGGATCATGAGGCCGGTGCGTGGATCGTCAATAACGGGTATACCCGACAGATGGCTATTTCGGCTGTTGCCAGTGGGGCGGCAGACATGGTGGCTTTCGGGCGGCCGTTCATCAGCAATCCGGATCTCGTAAACCGTCTGCGCTTCGACGAACCGCTGGCGACCATCGACGAGTCGACGCTGTACGGCGGCGGCGCGGCCGGATATACCGATTACCCGGCTTTGGTCTCGTCGGACGCCGCTTCAGTTCCCGCTGAAGGCCCACGCTCGCTTTTCGAGACTGCCGGATGAACACGTCAATGCGAATATCCAGGACATGAACCATGAGTGAATATCTCGACGCCATCATTTTCATCGATCGCCATCTGGCAAAGGTCTTTCACGTCAGCGCCACGGATGACTTGCGGTGGCGCCCTTCTACGGCCGACCGCCGCCATTATTTTGTCCCTTAGTACGCTAGCGTCCGGACCGATTGACGCGCAGGTGTTTATATGGACGGGAGGAACAACGAAGGAGATGGTCATGTATATCGGCGGCATACTCGGAACAATTCTTGTTATTGCGTTGATCGTTTTTCTGGTGCGCAGGATCTAAGGCACGTTTCTAATGAGCGTGAATCGACCGCAATCGCTCACGCGTATCGCGAGGCGCGTTGCGGTGGGGACGGTTTGCGGCTTTGGTCTCTTGAGCTCGGCGGCGGCCAATCCACCTCTCCGCACGGAAAAAGCCGTGCTTTCCACAGTGCCGGCTCAGGAGCCGGAGAATGCCTCAGCGGCGCATCTCGATCTGCGGCTACCGATCAATTACTCTGCGGCAACGATTGATCCGCCCGAGAACGCGCACTCGCCTGCGTCCTCGTTTCGCCTAGCGTATTCCGATATGAATGAGCGGATTCTCGCCGCTGACTTGCACACCGACGATCGGAGCTTTCGAATGGCGAGCCGACCCGCGATTTTCGTGAGTCGCGTACGCCGGGAAGGATTGCCGTTCGCGCGCTTGTGGGAATCCAAATCCGCGTTGCTCAGCATCGGACTCAATCGCAACGGTAAGCCGGGCCTTTGGCTCACGCAAAAAATTCGTTGAGTTTCCGGCGACGCGGATGACTGCGCTAAGCGAGCAGGCTTTGGACACGGCTCGCGAGTCCCTCCATGGCAAACGGCTTCGTCATCACTTGCATTCCGGCATCGATGCGACCGTGACTGAGCACCGCGTTCTCGGCGTATCCGGTGATAAACAGGACTTTCAGATCGGGCCGGAGTTTGCGGGCCGCATCCGCCACCTGGCGGCCATTCAATCCGCCCGGAAGCCCAATATCGGTGATCAGCAAATCGATTCGCGCCGCGGATTTGAGCAGCTTCAACCCGGAATGGCCGTCGCCGGCTTCGATCGCGGTATAGCCGAGTTCCTGAAGCACATCCACCACCAGCATTCGCACGAGAGGCTCGTCATCGACCACCAAGACGGTTTGGCCCTGGGTGGCATGCGCTACCGCGGACAGCTCTGGCTGCGCGTCGGCAGTCTCGGCATCTCCGATATGACGCGGCAGATACAGGCACACGGTTGCCCCATGGCCAACCTCCGAATATATGCGGACTTGGCCGCCCGACTGCCGTGCGAACCCGTAAATCATGGAGAGCCCTAAACCCGTCCCCGAGCCCACGGGTTTCGTGGTGAAGAACGGATCGAACGCTCGTGCGATCACTTCCGGCGTCATGCCAGTGCCGGTGTCGGTGACGCTCATGGTGACATACTGTCCGGCCGGGACATCGCGCTCGCGAGCGCCACGATCATCGATCCATTGGTTGCTCGTCTCGATCATCAACGAACCGCCCTCGGGCATCGCATCCCGGGCGTTGATGCACAAGTTCAGCAATGCATTCTCGAGTTGATTCGGATCCACCCGGGAGGTCCAAATATTCGGAGCGCCGACCACCTCCACTCTGATGGCCGGACCGACGGTGCGCCTGATCAGTTCTTCCATGTCGGCGACCAGGCGGTTCACATTCGTGGGCTTCGGGTCCAAGGTCTGACGCCGCGCGAAGGCAAGCAGTCGATGGGTGAGCGCAGCCGCTCGCTTGCTTGCGCTCTGAGCCGCACTGATGTAGCGATTCGCGTCATCCAACCGGCCCTGGGTCAGGCGATGTCCGAGCAATTCCAGGCTCCCCGATATGGCCGTCAACAGATTATTGAAGTCATGGGCGATACCACCGGTCAAATGACCCACCGCCTCCATCTTTTGCGATTGACGCAATGCGTCGAGCGCCGCCGCGAGCTCGGTGCGTGCCTCCCGCTCCTGCGTCACATCCCGCGCGCTGCAATAGAATTTACCTGTCTCCGACACGGCGACCCAGGAAAGCCAGCGATAATCGCCATCGGTGCGCCGGAACCGGCTTTCGAAGTGCAGAACCGGCTCGCCGTCGTTGACGTCCCGAAGGCCTGCCTGCACTTTTTCCACATCGTCGGGATGTATCAGATCGAAAAGCGACATCTGGCGAATCTCGTCGGCCGTCCAGCCGAGTGCTCTCTCCCAGGCCGGATTCGTACTCTCGAATTGGCTGCGCGAATCGAGGATCCCCAGCAAGTCGATGCTCACCTCCCACAGGCGGGCACGCTCCGCGTCTTGATCGCGGGTTTCAAAGCCGAACTCGAAATCTCGACCATGCGCGTCGCCGTTGAGCGACGGCGAGGTTGCCGTGGTTCTTGGGTGCATCGTAGGGTCCGGGGGGCTGCGGTCAGGGAACTGGTGTTCAGGGCGCATCGGGTCCTCCACAGGCTCGAAGCTAACACTTCGTATCGCAGTTCTTGAAACGATAGGTGGCGCGGTTCTCACCCGTCTGTACGGCACGCCACATAAGGCTTTGCTGCACTGAACAACCCGCTCCGCGAAGCGCGGTAACAGGCGATTTCCCATTCCCGGTTGCCCGCCGGCGAGGATTCGGCGCGCAAGATGGGGGTATGAAACCAAGGTGTATAGATCTGTTCTGCAGGGGCGGCACTCATGCGTCAGGGTATCGAGCTTCCAATCGCCGGTCTGTGCTGCACCGTACAAAGGCCCTGGTTGGTACTACGTAGCCATCTCATCGGGAAGCAGGCGGGCGTATTCGCTCTTGACCGCCGCGTAACATTCGCAGGTTCGCCTCTCCAAGCCCGCGCGGTCCAGCACCGAGATGTGCCCGCGCGCATACCGGATCAGCCCGGCGCGCTGCAGCTTCAAGGCGCTCTCGGTGACGCCTTCACGGCGCACGCCCAGCATGTTGGCGATCAGTTCCTGCGTCATCACCAGATCCATTCCACGCAGCCGATCCAGACTCAACAGCAGCCAGCGGCATAATTGTTGATCGAGCGTGTGATGACGGTTGCAGACCGCGGTCTGAGCCATTTGCGTGATCAGTGCCTGTGTGTACCGCAGCAATAGATGCATCAACGGCCCGCCCCGGTTGAACTCATCCTTCAAGGCCTGCGCCTTGAGTCGAACGGCTTGGCCGGCGCTCTGCACCACCGCGCGGCTCGTGGTGGACTCACCGCCCATGAACAGCGAGATGCCCACGATCCCCTCATTGCCGACGATTGCAATTTCTGCGGATTCGCCGCTTTCCGTCACGTACAGCAGCGAAACGATGGTGGTCGTGGGAAAATATACATGACTCAGCGTCGCGCCCGATTCGTAGAGCACTTGCCCAAGGCCCAAGGGGACGATCTCGAGTTGCGGTCCCCAACGCTGTCGCACCGCGTCAGGTAGCGCGTCGAGCAGGTGGTTCCTTATCGAGTCGCCGGAAATGATCGTTTACGCCTCCATGGCGAGATGCGCAAGGTCGAGGGTCGTGGCGCCCAGGCCACTGGGGACAGCCCAAGGCCGGGTTCCTGGTTGAGCCATTATGTATGATACCGCACATAACACAAGCGACCGCAAAGAACTTGGGAACGCTTCGGTTATCGTTGGATGCGCTCGTACACGGTCTTGATGATCTGATAGCAGGAACAGGCGGCGGCCTTGAGTCCTTTCGCATCGAGGATCTGGATTTTGCCACGCCGATAGTCGATCAGTCCGCGCCGCTTGAGCGTGCTGGCTGCCTCGGTGACGCCTTCGCGCCGCAAGCCGAGCATGTGCGCCAGGAATTCATGGGTCAGCGGAAACTCATCCGATCCCACCCGCTCGCGGGTCATGAGCAGCCATCGCGCCAGGCGCGCTTCCGCGTCGTGAAAGCGGTTGCACGCCGCAGTCTGCGAGATCTGCGCCATCAGTGCATAGGTATACTTGAACAGCGCCTGACGCAGCGGGTGATTCCGGTCGAACTCGATGCGAAAGGGTGCGGCGGGCATCCGTAATGCGCGGCCTCCGCCCTGCACCAGGGCGCGCACGCCCGACACACCCATTCCCAGGATGAAAGGCATTCCAGTCATGCCCTCGTTGCCGACCATGCCTACCTCGAGGGTCCGGCGCTTGTCGACGGCGGTCAGGAGTGAGATGAGACAGTCGATCGGAAAATACACGTAGCGGATTCTGCCGCCGGCTTCGTACAGTATCTGCCCGAAGCGCAAGGTCACCGGCTCGAGTTCATTCAAACGCCCGTATTCCTTCGAAGGGATGACGGCCAATACTTGGTTGCCCAAGGACTGCCCGGCCAATCTATGCAGCGGCTGGCGCGCCATGAGATCAGTGCAAACCCGTGGTCACCGGGCCGCGCGGGGGTTGCCGCATCCACCTCAACTTGAATCCGCGCATCGGTCACCTCGCAATTTCCCAAAACTCAGGGTGACACGTTGTCGCCGCGCCATCTGTTCGTTGACGTACGGAGCGGTTTCTCCCGGGCGTGAGCTAAGTACGATTTCGCACACACTCCCAGCCCCGGGAGAGGTAATCTTCTTCGGTGAATCTGCCTGTCCCCACCCCGCCGGGCGGTCTGACCAACGCCGAGGCGAGGCTTCGGCTGGACAAGTCCGGCCCCAACTCGATGCCCGATGTCGCATCCAGCCCGCTGCGCATGGCGTTCGCAAAATTTTGGGCGCCGGTGCCCTGGATGCTCGAGGCGGCCACGGTGCTCGAGCTGATCCTCGGCAAATATATCGAAGCGGCGATCATCGCAGCATTGCTGGTGTTCAACGCAGTCCTCGGCTTCTTCCAGCAGAGCCGGGCGCAAGCGACCCTTGCGGCCCTGAAGTCGAAGCTCGCCTTCAATGCCTCCGTACGGCGCGAGGGCGCGTGGGTCATTTTGCCCGCCGCGGATCTTGTTCAAGGCGACATCATCAAACTGTCGTTGGGCGCCGTGGTGCCTGCGGATGTGCGCCTCACGGGAGGCAACGTCCTTCTGGACCAGTCGATGCTGACCGGCGAGTCGTTGCCGGTCGAAGCGGGTGCGGGCGCCGAAACCTATGCCGGCACCCTGGTCAAGCGCGGCGAGGCGACCGCCGAGGTCACGGCGATCGGAGCGCATACCAAGTTCGGACGCACGGCAGAGCTGATACGCGAAGCCCACGTAACCAGCTCCCAGCAGAAGGCTGTGTTCCGCGTGGTGCGCAATCTAGCCGTCTGCAACGGCTTCATCATCCTTCTCATGGTGGGCTACGCGCATTTCCTGGACATGCCCGTCGCCGACATCATTCCCCTGGCGCTGACGGGAATCCTGGCCTCGATACCGGTCGCGCTGCCTGCGACCTTTACGCTCGCAGCCGCCCTCGGCGCGCGCGCCTTGGCGGCGCTCGGCGTGCTGCCCACGCGTTTATCGGCGGTCGATGAGGCCGCCTCGATGGATGTGCTGTGCGCCGACAAGACCGGGACCCTGACGCGGAACGAGCTCGCGGTGACGAGCATCTACGCGGTGTCGGGATTCAGCGAACCCTGGGTGCTCACGCTGGCCGCGCTGGCGAGCTCCGAGGCCGGTGAGGACCCCGTCGATGCCGCGATTCGGACGGAGACCGCGCGGCGCAAGGTACCGGATGCTCCACGGCGGACCGGCTTCGTCCCCTTCGATCCGGCGAACAAGAGATCGGAAGCGAGTTTCGTTGACTCGACCGGCGCCGCACAGCGGGTCATGAAGGGCGCGGTGTCGGCCATCGTGGGGCTCGCGCCCATTCCGGCGCCGGCGAGCGCGGCCGAGAAGGACTTCGAGGCACGAGGCTTTCGGGTGTTGGCGGTGGCCTGTGGGCCCGCGAATGCCATGAAATTCGTCGGCCTCGTCGCCCTGAGCGATCCTGCACGCGAAGATTCGCCGGGCCTGGTGACGGCCCTGCACGGCTTGGGAATACGCGTGCTGATGGTCACGGGTGACGCCGCAGCCACGGCCGCCACGGTAGCTCACAACGTCGGGCTCTCAGGCGCCGTGTGCCCTGCGGGGCCGATCCCTTCGGGTCCGACCTTGGATCAATTCTCCGTGTTTGCCGGCGTGCTGCCCGAAGGCAAGTACCAGCTGGTCAAGGCGTTACAGGCGACCCATCATACCGTCGGCATGTGCGGCGACGGCGCCAACGATGCGCCCGCCCTGCGCGAGGCACAAATCGGCATTGCCGTCTCGACGGCCACGGACGTGGCGAAGTCCGCCGCCGGCATGGTGCTGACGACACCCGGACTGGCGGGCATCGTAGCCGCGGTCAACGAGGGGCGCCTCACTTTTCAGCGCATCCTTACGTATACATTGAATTCCATCACCAAGAAAATCGTGCAGGTGCTTTTCCTGGCGACGGCACTGGTCATGACGGGGCAGGCCATCCTCACGCCGATGCTGATGGTCATCATCATGATCGCCGGCGACTTCCTCGGCATGTCCTTGACCACGGACCACGTACGGCCGTCGGCGTCGCCCAACTCATGGAAAATACGTCAGCTCACTTTCGCGGGTATCCTGATGGGGGTTGGGGAGCTGATCTTCTGCACCGCCGTGCTGGCGTTCGGCAAATATTCGCAGCGATTGGATCTCAGCAGTCTGAGAACTCTGGCCTTCCTCGCGATCGTCTTCGGGAATCAGGCCACCACCTACAACAACCGGGAGCGTCGCCGGCTATGGTCGTCGCGTCCGAGTCACTGGGTGATCGTTTCATCGATCGCCGATGTGCTCATCGCCTCGACGTTATCGTTGGCTGGGATACTGATGACGCCGTTGTCAATCCCCGTGATCCTGTGCACACTCGCCGGTGCCGCCGCTTTTGCGGTGATCTTCGACTTCGTGAAGGTGCCGGCGTTCCGCCGACTCGGAATCACATAGCGCCACGAAACCGCATTCCTGCCGGCCTGTATTCCCGCGGCATGGTCGCGACGCTGGGCGCGCAGTTCCTTTCCGCGTTGGCCGACAACGCCCTCCTGTTTGCGGCACTGGCGCTCGTCCGCAAACTGCATTATCCCGCCTGGAGCGGGCCGCTGATCCAGGAGTTTTTCGTTGCCGCTTACATACTGCTCGCTCCGTTCGTCGGCGCGCTCGCCGATGCGCAGCCCAAGGGTCGCGTCATGGCTCTTGCGAATGCCGCCAAGTTCTTCGGCGCATTCGGGATGTGCCTGCACATGAATCCGTTCTTCTGTTATGCACTGGTGGGCAGCGGTGCGGCGGCCAATTCGCCGGCCAAATACGGCATCTTGGGCGAGCTCACCACGCGCGAGCGGCTGCTCAAGGCCAACGGCCTCCTGGAGGCGTCGACCATTGCCGCCATATTGCTCGGCGCCATCGCGGGGGGAGTGCTGACGGATTGGAGCATAGAAGGCGCACTCATGGCGATTTCCGCCTGCTATGCGGCATCGGCATTGAGTGCACTTTTGATTCCTCGATCGAAACGGGCGGCACCGACGACGGGCTTCTCGATTTCCAGCAGCATCAAGGACTTTGCCGCACAGACCCGATCACTGATGCAGAACCCGAAGGCGCGGCTCGCCGTGATCGGTACAGCGCTCTTCTGGGGCGTGGGCGCCGCGCTTCGCTTCCTGGTGATCGCCTGGGTGCCGGTGGCACTGAAGATCACGAGCAACAAAGTGCCGGGAGTTCTCACGGCGATGGTGGCGGTGGGGATCGTGTTGGGCGCGGCGCTCGCGGCGCGTTTCGTGCGGCTGCCGAACTACCCGCGGGCGCTCCCGGCCGGCGTGCTGATCGGAATTGGAGTGTGCCTGCTGCCCTTCGCGACAAGCCTCTCCCTGGCCATCGCGGTCATGATATTCGTCGGGACCTGCAGCGGATTCTTCGTCGTTCCGCTCGATGCGCTCTTGCAAAGGCAGGGTGAGGATGGCGTCGGCGTGGGATCCGCCATCGCGATTCAAAACTTCTTCGAGAACTTCAGCATGCTCGCGCTGGTCGCCGGCTACACGGCTGCGACTTTCATGAGTGTGCCCGTTAATCACATTGCAGTCGGCATCGGGCTCTTCATCGCGCTTTCCATGGGAGCGCTGACTTTCATGCGGCGCTGACCGGTCCCTCGGGCGCCCGGGCGTTACCGCTTGGCGATCTCGGCTTTCATGAGCCCCATCTCCTCGCGAGTGATCTCGCCGCGGGCATATCGCTCGTTGAGAATATCGAACCCCGGTCATCCGAAAGCGTATTGGGCATCGCTTATGGCCCCACTCTGGATTCCGTCAACCGGTGTTTCCCCTCGCGATGCCAGTAGCCGGACCGGCCGTAATGGGTGTGAAGGGCCTCCTCCTGCCCGCGATCCAGCGATGTTGCGGGATCATACGGCGGAGCGCGGTTGACGGCCTCCCGCGTCGTCCCCACCGAGACCTTGCACTCGGTCCAATCGATATGGTCTATCCATTGCGGAGGGATGAGCACCTTATGGCCGAGCCACCAATTGCTCGTATTCACCACGAGGTAGCGGATCGCCCAGGACGCCTCATCGACCAGGAACCCCTCCACATGACCGATATCTCCATCGCTCGCGTGCACGTAATAGTGCATGACCACATTGGCGCTTCGCAGGTGCGGATCGTCGTGTCGATGCTGCGCAAGCGCTGTCGGATTCGTGTTCTCGAATAATCCCGGCCTGCAAAACGTCCGGGTATAGGCCTGCGCCCCACAGACCGCCGCCACCCCAGTAATTGCCGAAGCCGTAGTAGCCGAGATACCCCATCTCTTGCTGGCTCGAGACCGGCTTATCGGTGTCGATGTCCGGACTGTGTGCCACCTGGCTGCACGTCAGGGAGACGGGAAGATCTTCTCCGACCAATTCGGCCGGCCGATGGAAATGGGCGAAATGAGCACCCTGCGCCGCTCCCTATCTTCACCGCAATCCACGACGAGATAACGAATGACCCACGCTTCGTCGTCGAAAGTAAAAATCCTTGACCCGGCCGATGATGCCATCCGTCGCACCGATCGTGTAGTCTTCCATAGCCTTGATGCTTCGCAACATATGTCTTCTCACTGGTCGATCAGGTAGTCTGTGACTCAAGCCCCGTGACGAAATTCCGGGTTCTGCAGCTTCACCTTGCCGCCCCAGTACCCCGGCAACCCGTAGTGGTCGTGCAGTTTCATTTCGGCATCGCGGTCGAATTGGGTTTTTGCGCGATACGGCGGCGCGTTTCTCACCGCGTCACGGGTGAGTTTCACGGTGACGGTGTGGTCGTCCCAGCTCAATCCCTCGATCCATTCCGGTGCGATCAGCACGTGATGACCGAGCCACCAATTCCGGGTGTCCACGATCAGGTACCGGATGGCCCAGTTCTCTTCGTCGATGAGGAAGCCGCAGACATGTCCCACATCGCCGTCGGGGGCGCGTATGTGGGACGAGGTGACCGTCTTGCAACTGCGCAAATGCGGGTCGTCGTGTCGAGGACTCTCCGTGTCGCTATTTTGGAGTTCCGCAGCCTCTTGGCGTGTCATCGACACCGGCAATAGTCTATTGAACCAGTTCGGGGCGCGGATGGACAGGGTCGAGATCAAGATCTTGCGGCTCGCGAGCCAAGCTCCCGTTTCGACCAGGAAATAGCGGACGATCCAGGCCTCGTCGTCGAAAAGGAAATCCTTCACACGCCCGATGGAGCCGTCAGTCGCCCCGACGGAGTAATCCTCGAGATCATCCATCGTGCGTAACATGGGCTCATTTCCTTCGGCAGGCGAGATTCGAGGCGCTGAGCTGCAGGCTACGCAGGCGCATCGCGACTGTCTGTTCGCTATCGCACCGATGGAGGAGCCGCCTGCGTGGGCCGGGGCTGTAGGATGGCGGGTTACGGCCGCTTGGATGGTCCGCTCATCGCGGCGCGCCATTCCGGAAGCCAGCCCAGGCTTCGATCCGTCGTGGTCATCGGAAAATACTCGGCGCCCAGCCAGCCGGTATAACCCGCATTGGAGAGAGCGCTCAACAAGTCGCGAAATGGCACGCCGCCCGTGCCCGGCTCGTGTCGGCCCGGGACATCGGCGAACTGTACATGGCGGACGTAGGGCAGCGACTGCCGGAGTTCGTTGATCAGATCGAGGCCCATGCGCGTCGCGTGGTAAGCATCGAATTGCATTCCGATTCCGGAGGCGCGTCGCGAAAGTATCGAGCGGGCGACATCGAAGGAGTTCAAGAGATAGCCCGGGGCGTCGATGGGGTTCAAGGGCTCGATCAATACGACGACCCCCTTGGGGCGCAGAATGTCGACGGCGAGATCCAGGTTGTCTTCGTATGTGCGAAGACGTTCTTCGCCGTCCGCCTCGGCCGGCGCAGGTCCTGCCAGAACGTGCACCAGGCTCACACCCAGCGCTTCGGCGTATTCGGCCGCTTGTGCGAGGTGCGCTCGGAACAGGGGCTTGAGTTCCGGCCGTCCGGCAATCCCGAATGGATGCTCCGGCGCGACGACGGGGACGTTGATGAGCACCACCGGCATGCCGGCCGCGCCGGCCGCTCTCGCCAGCGCCTCCGGCGGCTCCGAGTAGGGAACCTGAATCTCCACTCCGTCGAAACCGTGCGACCGTGCGGCCTGGAATCGCTCGAGCAGCGGCAATTCTCGAAACAGCGTGCTGATATTTGCCGCGATGGGCAACACATCGCTCATGGAGGACTCTCGGCGTATAGCTTGAACAATGCCGCGAGATCTTCGCGAATGAGCCCTCGCTCCGCCGCACGGTGATAGACCTCGAGCGCGGCAAGGGTCATCGGCAACACCGAGCCGTGCTCTCGGGCAAGGTCCTGAACCGCGGAGAGATCCTTCAGCATGAGCGCGAGTTCGCCCAGAACCGGGGTGAACACGCCTTGAGCCATGCGCCGGCCGAAGATCTGCAAGGGAATGGAATCCGCGAAGCCGCCGGCGAGCGCCTGCGGAATGATGTCGAGATCGAGGCCGCTGACGCTCGCGAGCTTGAAAGCCTCGCTGATCGCGACCAGATTCGTCGCGACGATGAGTTGATTGCAAAGCTTCAGAGTTTGCCCGGCGCCCAACTCGCCGATCCGCGTCACCCGCTGCGAGAAAGCGGCCAGCAACGGACCCAGCCGTGCGATGTCGTCAGGCTCGCCGCCGCACATGATCACGAGCTTGCCTTGCTCCGCGCCCGTGGCCCCTCCCGACACGGGCGCATCGACCCAGGACGTTCCGCATTGGCGCTTCAATCGCCTGGCGAGGGCGAGCGTCGCCGTCGGACCGATGGTCGAGAAATCCACGGCCACGGACGGCGCATGCGCGGCCTCCGCCGCGCCGCCGGGACCGAACAGGACGTTCTCCACCGCGGTCTTGTCGGTCACGCAGAGACACAATGCGTCCGCGCCCTCCGCCGCCGCAGCGGGTGTCGAAGCGGGAATCGCGCCGGCTTCGACCAACGGATCGAGCTTGCTGACGGTCCGGTTCCATGCGCGCACGCCAAAGCCTGCGCGCAGCAGATGACGCGCCATGGGCGAACCCATGAGGCCGACGCCCAGGAAACCGACCGTCAGAATCTCCTCAGCCGGCATCGCAGCTTTCCTGATTCCCGAACACTTGGGCGGCACCCTGGAAGAAACGCCAGCGCCGCGGTTGACTGAGGATTGGGTAGCTCATACTGACATCATCGTCAATATTCGCCGCGCGAGCCACTCCCGCCGCGCACCCTCGTCGTGTGAGAATGATGGGTCGTCCGGACAACGATCCGTCACCAGGAGATGCCATGTATCGTGTGAACAGTTTTGCCGAGTCTAAATCTTGGATGGGGCGCGTCCACGTCGCGCTCGTGTGTGTATGCGCCGCCGGCGCCGCGCTTGGCGCATCGGGCGGCGGCGCACCGGCCGGCGGCGCACCGGGCGGCACCGGGCCGACAGCCACCGGGACGGCCGGCGATCGACAGACGACGGTGTTCTACGACGCCCAGGTGTTCACCGCGGAGCCCGACCACCCCTACGCCGACGCGGTGGCCATCCGCGGCAATCGCATCCTCGCCGTCGGCGATCTCGCGGCGGTCGCCGAGGCGGCGGGTCCGAGCGCACGCAAGGTCGATCTCAAAGGCGGATTCCTCATGCCCGGCATGATCGACGGGCACGCACATCCCATCGCGGGCGGTGTGACGCTCATTCAGGCCAATTACCCCGACACCCAGGACTCGATTCCCAATCTCACTCAGTTCGTCGCCGAACACGTCCAGAAAAAGGACAGCCGCCTGGGAGACGTGCTGGTCGTGAACGGTATCGACATCGGCTTTTGGGCGCATGCCGCAGAGATCGATGCCGCGCTCTCGCGGGGTGTCTTTGCCGATCAGCCCATCGTGCTGTACGGATCGGATGGACACACCGGATGGGCCAACAAGGCGGCGCGGGTGCGCGCCGGGATCATCGCTCCCTACATCCGCCATCTACCGAAGAGCCTGCAGCATTGCTACGGTTTTGACCCCGCCTCCTACGAGCCGAACGGATTCATGGTCGATGCGTGCAAGATCAAGCTCGACGCGAGTCTTCCTGCGCCCTCGGCCGCGACCATGCTCGAGGCGGGCGAGGCCGCGGTTCACTACATGAACGGGCTCGGCATCACCGGCTGGCTCGACGCCGCCGTCAGCGGGGTCGTCGGAGGTGCCGTTCCCGCGAGCATCGGGGATCCGGGCTTCTTGCCCGTGTACCAGGCGCTGTCCGAACGGGGGGAGTTGACGGCCCATGTCGTCGCCTATCCCGTGGTCAAGCCGGACCTCGGCAATCAGCAGATCGACGTGGTCGAGGCGTTGCGCGCCAAGTACGGCGCAATCCCCAACCTGACCATCCCGGGCCTCAAGGTGTTCGCCGACGGCGTCGTGGAGATCCCGTCGCAGACCGCCGCGCTCACCAAGCCCTACGTCAACACCGGCCGGTCCGGACAGCTGCTTTTCACGCCCGTAAAAATGAATGCGCTGGTCACCGAGGCGGCCAAGCGCGGATTGAACGTGCACATTCACGCCATCGGCGACCTGGCGGTCAAAGCCTCGCTCGACGCCTTCCAGGCCGCCCGCGAGGCCTACCCCGCCGCGAACCTGCCGTTCTCCCTCACGCATGCACAATTCGTCGATCCCGAGGACGTCCCGCGGTTCGCCCAGCTCCACGTGATCGCGGCGCTGCAGCTCCTGTGGGCGGTCGCGGATCCGAGCACCAATGAGCAAGTGAAGCCCTATATCGATCCGTCCATCTACCGTTGGATGTACCCGGCGCGCTCGATGCTCGATTCGGGGGCCGTGATCGCGGGAGCCAGCGATTGGCCGGTGAGCACCGCCAATCCCTTCGCCGCCATTTATCAGGCCGAGACACGGTCCGGGCCGCAGGGCGTGCTGGACGCCGCCCAGCGCATGCCGCGCGAAGCGATGCTCTACGCCTACACGCGCAATTCCGCCCAAGTGCTGGACCGGCTCAAGGACATCGGAACGATCGCGCCGGGAAAGCTCGCAGACCTCGCGCTGATCGACCGGGACGTGCTCACCGTTCCCGCCGAAGAGCTGAAGAGCGCGGCCGTCGTCTTCACCATGTGGGACGGCAGGATCGTATACGGGCATGAGCCGTAGAGCCCGCACCATCGCGCGTCATCAGGGGGTTCGCAAGACTCCCTCCATGACCGTCACCGCATGACCCGCGATATGGACGGACTTCACTTGGCCGCCGAGCCTCGAGGTGCGCCCGAGCAGCAGGCTCGGGCGCCCCATGTCGACTCCCTGCTCGATGCGCCACGAGAGCTCCGAGTCGTTCTCCACGCTAATCGAGGCGAGCAGCGCAATCGCCGCCGCCGCGGCGCTGCCGGTTGCCGGATCCTCCACGATCGCATCGAGCGGTGAGAACATGCGCGCGTGCAGTTCGCCGCGCGAAGCACCCCGCACGTACGCGAAGATCGAATCGGTGCCCACAGGGGGCAAAATTCGCTCGTGAGCCGCCAACACCGGCTTGGCCCGCCGCAACGCCTCCCGGGACTTGAGTTCGGCCACCAGGAACGGCAATCCGACGGAGGCCACCTGCGGCGGATGCGCCGCGATCGCGATATCGCACGCAGCCAACGACAGGCACTCGGCCGTGTCATCCGGCGACACCGTTGCTCCCACATCCAAGGGCTGCGGAGCTTCGAGTTCCGCCCCCAGCGGCTCGCCTCTCTCGCGCAGCAGCGAGATCGAAACGAGACCGGCGGCCTCTTCGAACACCATCCGCTCCGGGGAGGGCCGCCCCTTCGACTCGATCTCCCTCGCGAGAACGACGGCCGTCCCGACATTCGGATGGCCCGCGAACGGGACTTCTCTGCGCGGAGTGAAGATGCGCACGTTCGCGCTGTGGGCCGGCGTACGCGCCGGCAGCACGAACGTGGTCTCGGAGTAATTGAACTCGGCCGCGATCGACTGCATTTGCGTTGTCGTCAATGCCCCTGCATCCAGAACCACGGCAAGCGGATTGCCGCCGAAGATGCGATCGGTGAATACATCCACGGTGACGTAGCGTCGCGGCTCGGACACGTGGCTCAGGCCACCACCAATCTTTCGAGCTCGTCCAGATCCACGGGCTTGACCAGATGGTGATCGAAGCCGGCATCGCGCGTGCGCTGCCGATCCTCGTCCCGTCCATGCCCGGTCAAGGCCAGCAGACGTACGCCCGCCAGCTCGGCCATGCCGCGCATCCGGCGCGCAACCTCGCAGCCGTCGATCTCCGGCAATCCGAGGTCCATCACGATGACGGCGGGCCTGAGCTCGGAGGCCCGTTTCAACGCGTCGGATGCGGAATACACCGCCGTCACTTCATGGCCGCCGATCTCGAGCAGCATGGCGAGACTATCAGCGGCATCCCGATTGTCGTCGACCACGAGAATCGATCTGCGCGCTGACGTCATGCCGTCAGCCGCCCAGGTGATGTCGCAGGAATTCCGAGGTCCGCGAATTCGCCAAATTCGCCGCAGCCGCATCGTAGTGCGCGCCGCCGATACGTGCGAATGCGTGATCGACGCCCGGATAGCTGTAGAGCGTAACCAGGGGATTGCCCTTCAAGGCCTGCTTGATGGTCTCTTGAGCGGGAGGCGGAACGAATTGATCCTTTTCCGCGATGTGCAATGCCAACGGCTTGCGGATGCTTTTCGCTTCGCCGAGGAGATCCTGGATCCCGACGCCGTAGTAGCCGACGCTGCAATCGGCGTCGCTGCGCGTCGCCATGAGGAAGCTGAGCTTGCCGCCGAGACAATAGCCGACACTGCCGACTTTCCCGGTGCAGGCCGGATGGTGCCGCAGTTGCGCGAGGCCCGCCTTGAGGTCGCCGATGCCCTTGTCGACATCGAACAGGTTGAACAGCTCGAAGGCGCGCTTCCACTCCGCCTCCGTCTTGTCGGTGATTTGGATGCCGGGCTCGATGCGCCAAAAAATATCGGGACACAGGGCGGCGTACCCTTCAGCGGCCAACGCGTCGCACACGGCGCGCATCACCGCGTTGACGCCGAAGATCTCCTGGGCGACGACGATGCCGGGGCCCTTGCCGCTCTTGGGCACCGCCAGATAGCCGGTAAAACTTCCGCCGTCCGGTGCACGAATCGTGATGTCGGTCATGATGGCCTCGCAATGCTGGGGTGGGCGATGCAGCCCATTATGCCTTGAGAAAGGACTGTTGGGTGCCGGTGCGGATACGCCGGGAACCCTGTATGGTGTGGCGGTGACGCGAATATCATCGTTCGTTCCAACCGCAACGCGGTGCATCGCCTTGCTTGCGATTGCCGCGAGCGTTGCCGCCGCGCCGCGCGGGGGGGAGCCCCGGATTCGCCACGTCTTCATCATCGCGCTGGAAAACAAGAGCTACGATGAGACCTTCAAGACAAGTACGCTGGATCCGTACTTGGGCAAGACGCTGCCGACGATGGGCGCAATCCTGACCCGCTATTACGGCACGGGGCACTTCAGCCTCGACAACTACCTCGCGATGATCAGCGGCCAGGCCTCGACCCAGGCGACCGAGGCGGATTGCGGGGAATTCACCGATTTCCGTCTGAACAGAATCGACGCCGACGGTCAGGCCGTGGGCACCGGCTGTGTATATCCTCCGCAAATCAAGACGTTGGCCGATCAGCTGCAGGCCGCCGGGCTGACGTGGAAGGGTTACATGGAGGACATGGGCAACGATCCGGCGCGTGAGACCCCCACTTGCGGCCAACCGAAACTGAACCAGAAAGATCCGACTCAGGCCGCGGAGGCGCCGCGGGCCGGCGTGCCGGCCGGCGATCAATACGCCGCGCGCCACGACCCGTTCGTGTACTTTCATTCCATCATCGACACGGCTGCCTGCGCGGCGAACGTCGTCAACCTGCGGGCGCTGGCCGCGGATCTGGAATCCCCGCGCACCACGGCCAATTTCTCCTTCATCACGCCCAATCTTTGCAACGACGGGCATGACGGCGACGGCACCGGCGCGCCGGGCAAAGTGTGCGCCGACGGGCATGCGGGCGGCCTGGCGTCGACGGACGCGTTTCTGCGGACGTGGGTACCGAGGATTCTCGCCTCGCCGGCCTACAAGAAGGACGGCCTCTTGATCATCACCTTCGACGAAGGCGACTTCAGCCCGCCGCTGAGGCGCACCGATCCCGTGACCGGTAAAACCACGATCATCACGAACGCCAAGGGTGAGCATTGCTGCGGCCAGAAGATCGGCCCGAACATCACGCGGCCCATCGTCCAGACATATGTCGAATCGGACAGCGTGACCGATGTCGTGAAGATCGAGGGGTATGGGGGCGATCGTATCGGCGCGGTCCTGCTGTCGCCGCTCATCAATCCAGGCACCGTCTCGGATATGCCCTACAACCATTACTCCTTGCTGAGAAGTCTGGAGGACATTTTCGGCGTGGAACACCTGGGCTACGCGGCGCAGGACGGCCTTCGAAGCTTCGGTGGCGACATATTCAACAACCCATGAGCGAGTTTTAGGATTTCCATCTCGGACTTCGACGCGCAGGCGTACGACACTGACGCGCGATGCAACCCAAAGAGCCCCCCAAGCCGGCCAAGCGCCAGCGCACGCCCTATGGCGTGAACCGCGAGAAAACCTCCATCCCCGATTTATGGAAGGAGATGTGGGCCGGAACGGACGAAACGAACCGCCGCTTGCGCTGGCGCCGGTGGGATCGCGACCTGGATTTCAGGTGATGCCGGCCGCGTCGCGCGCGATCCGGTCGGCGCCGATGTAGCAAAGATACCGGCCGTTGGCGGCGCGGCCTATGAGAGTCACGCCCAGCTTCACCGCCAGTTCGTATCCCAAGGCGGTGGTGCCGTTGCGCGAGATCATCACGGGAATGCCGTTGTGCGCGGCCTTCATCACCATCTCTCCCGTGAGTCGTCCGGTGGTGAACAAAATCTTGCCGGCGCCGTCCACCCCATGCATCCTCATGAAGCCCGAGATGATGTCGACGCCATTGTGGCGGCTCACATCCTCGACCGCGACCCACAGCTCATCGCCTTGAAACAGCGCGCAGCTGTGCACGGATCCCGCGGCCCTGTGAATCGCATCGTGGCGGCGCATGCTGTCGAGAACGGCGAAAATCGCCGCCTGCGGCGTCATGGCCGCCGTCACGGGAGCGAGCCCTTCGAATCGATGCAGGGCGTCGCCGAATGCCGTACCGAGACCGCAGCCGAGCGGGGTCGTGGGAGCACGGCCGCCGAGATCCCCATGCTGCGAGATCACGCGGGCCAGCCCCAGGGTCCAGTCGACCTCCACGGAGCGAATGTCGGTCACGTCCTCGATGAGCCGCTGATTGCGCAGATAGCCGAGCGCCAGCCACTCAGGGGCGGCCCCGAGCGTCATCAGAGTGACGATCTCGCGCCCATCGACCACGAGCGTCAGCGGCCGCTCGATCGGCACCTGCAGCATTCGCGTGACTCCCTGCTCGTCGCCCGCGGCGATCTCGCGAAGCGGTGCGGCGAAGGTCGCGCTCAAACGCGGCGCGCCGGGCACTCGAGTCGACGCGCGGCTGGCCGGGCCGAGGACAAGGGCGCTCGAGTCGTTGGGCTCCATGGCGGGGACGTCCGGTGATGGCTAGGATGTGCGTATGATAATCGCGCGCCACGACATCACGGGCCTGATTCTCGCCGGGGGTCGGGGCAGTCGCATGGGCGGCGTCGACAAGGGCTTGCAGCCGTATCGGGGCGGGACGCTTGCGGCACACGCCCTCGAGCGGCTGCGTCCGCAGGTGGGCACGCTGATGGTGAATGCGAACCGCAATCTGGAAAGATACCGGGCCCTCGGCGTCCCGGTGTGGTCGGACGAGACGCCGGACTATGCGGGACCACTCGCCGGCATGCTGGCCGGGCTCGCCCATTGCGAGACCGCCCTCCTCGCCACCGTGCCCTGCGACACACCAAACTTCCCGCTGGACTTGGTGGCGCGGCTCATGCAGGGCCTGCAGAGCGCCGACGCCGACATCGCCGTCGCCTATACGCGGAGCGGGGAGGAACTCTTCCCGCAACCGGTCTTCTGCCTCATGAAAACCTCGCTGAGGGAAGCGCTTGCCGCGTTCATCGCCGCCGGCGAGCTCAGGACCGGATCCTTTGCACGAGGGCAGCGTAACGCCCGCGCGGTGTTCGACCAGGACGCCGAGTTCTTCAACATCAACACGCTCGCCGAACTCGATCACTCGCAGCCGCCATGAACATTTATCATAGCCGGATGCTCATGACCCCCCAGGCGGCGGAGGCCGCCATCGATGCCGAGCTGCCGGGCCTCCCGATCGAGTCGCGGCCCCTATCGCAATGCGTGGGCGGTACGCTTCGCGAGAACATCTATGCGGAGCGAGATTACCCGCCCTTCGACCGGGTCTGCATGGACGGCATCGCCATCGCGAGCGAGGCGTCCCGGCGCGGTGTGCGCCGCTATGCGGTGCAGGCCACCCAAGCCGCCGGCGCCCCCCCCTTGACGCTCGCGAATGCCGAAAGCGCCATCGAAGTGATGACCGGGGCATCGCTCCCATGGGGTACCGATTGCGTCATTCCTCTGGAACACTATGTGATCGAGGAGGGAGTCGTGTCGTTGACCGCCCCCGTGAACGACACTCCGTTCCGCAACATTCAGCGGCGTGGCGAGGATGGCCGTCATGGCGCCCTGATGCTCGAGGCCGGAACGGTTCTCGGCGGGCCCGAGATCGCGATCGCCGCCTCCGCGGGCCTCGCCCGCGTGCGCGTCAGCGGTCAGCCCGCTTTCATGGTGATATCCACCGGTGACGAACTCGTGGAGCCGGGCGAACCCATCGCCGGCCACCAGATACGTCGCTCCAACACCTATGCCGTCATCGCGGCGCTGCGCGCGCGTGGATTCGATCGGGTGAGCGACGACCATCTGCTCGACGATGAAGCCATGCTGAGCGACCGTCTCGCCCTGCATCTCGCCACCCATGAGGTCTTGATTTTGAGCGGCGGTGTGTCGATGGGCCGCTTCGATCTCGTGCCCAAGGCGTTGACGAGTCTCGGCGTTCGGGAGGTGTTCCATCGCGTGGCGCAACGCCCCGGAAAGCCCATGTGGTTCGGAGTCGGGCCTCGGGGTCAGGGCGTGTTCGGCCTGCCGGGCAATCCGGTATCGACGCTGACCTGCCTGGTACGCTTCGTCATGCCCGCCATCATCACCGCGATGGGCACTCGCCTTGCGCCCGCCGAGCGCATCGGTCTCGCAAGATCCGTCCATTTCGATCCGCCGCTTGCCTATTTTCTTCCCGTGTCGCTCGAGATCGACGAGTGGGGTCAGCCCTGGGCGAGCCCTCGTCCGACCAACACCTCCGGAGATTTCCTGAGCTTGATCGGAACGGACGGCTTCGTCGAGCTGCCGCCCGGGCCGATGACCTACCCCAAGGGGTTCGTCGCGACCTTGTATCGCTGGTAGCGAAGATGTCCGCCTCGTCCAGCCGGCCGATCGATCAATCGCTGCTCGACACCTGTCGCACTCGATCCATCGAACTGCTGAAGCGAAATCTGACGCCCGACGGCATCCTCGCCGCCTCGCCCGGTCCGCGCGCCCGTCAACGCGGTTACACGGCCATATTCGGAAGGGACGCCGCCGTTTGTGCGATCGGGATGGCCCTGTCCGGCGACCCGGAACTGGAGCGGGCGGCGGCCACGGGTTTGCACACGTTGGCGCAGCACCAGGCGCCGAACGGTCAGATCGCGAAGTTCGTGGATCTGCAAAGGGACGAGCCGGATTTCTGGTATCTCGGATGCATCGACTCGACCTTGTGGTGGTTGATGGCGCTCGCGCTCCTCGATCGATTCCGCGGGGGCAGCACGCTGCGGCGCCGGTATGCCCGTCGCATCAAGCTCGCGATTCAATGGCTCCTTGCCCAGGAGCATCAGCGGTTCTTCCTGCTGCAGCAGAACGAAGCGAGCGATTGGGCCGACATCATGCCGCGGTCCGGATTCGTTCTGTACACCAACACCTTGTGGTATTCGGTCAAGCGGCTCTACCGCATCGGGCACCGGCGCGAAACGCATGCCTATTTCAACGGACTCTTTCATCCGTTTTCCGCGGCGCTCTCCGAGTACCGGCGGGCCCGGCTTCTCAACGACTATGTGCTGCGCCGCGGGCGCAATCGGGACCTGTACTTGAGCTTCGTGAACTTCTCGTTCTTCGGCGAGGAAGGCGACGTGTTCGGCAATGTACTGGCCGTGCTTCTAGGCCTGGCGGATGAGCGCGCGAGCGCGCGCACGCTCGACGCGTTGACCCGGGCGCGCGTGAATGACCCCTATCCGGTCCGGGCGGTGACGCGCCCCATCAAACCGGGCAACTCGCTGTGGCGCGCATACATGGCCCGCCACCGCCAAAACTTCGTATGGCAATACCACAATGGCGGGATCTGGCCGATGGTGGGCGGTTTCTGGATCAGCGCGCTCGTAAAGGCCGGCCGGACCGACCAGGCGGTGGCGGAACTCACCAAGCTCGCGCGGGCATGCGCGCTCAGGAATTGGGAGTTTACCGAATGGCTGCACGGCAAAACGCTCGCACCGAGAGGCATGCCGGGCCAATCCTGGAACGCTGCCGCCTTTTTGATGGCGAGCCACGCCGTGTCGACGGGCAAGACTCCGTTTCCCTGACGCCGCTCCCTGCGGCGCGCCGCGTCAAGCGACCTTGCTGCGCGCCGACCAGTCTGCGGCATTGGCCGAATCACCGGCCAATACCGCGGTCAAATCCTTCAGCAGGCTCGCGAGCTCACCGGCCATCACGGCAAAATCGATGTCGAATTGCTCCGCCGGGTCCACTTCGTCGGCCTGCGTGTCGTCGTTGTTCATCTCCAGGAAATCGAGCCGCTTCACCTGAAGCTTGTCCGTGAGCACGAAGGACACTCGATCGTTCCAGGTCAATCCCAGGCGCGTCGGGAATTTGCCCGCGTTGAGATGCCCGCGGACCTCCTTCGCGTCGAGCGGATGGCGCGTATAGCGGACGATCGCCTTGGTCTTGTCCGCGCTCTGCAGTTCCAGGTCGTCATCGATGGTGAAACGCGAGGGTGCTTCGCCGCGCGACAGCCAAGAGGCCATCGCGGCTTGCGGCGAGCGCTCTGTCTGCACGGCTACGGGCGCGAAGCTGCCGAGAGTATCGCCCAGGGTCTCGACCACCGCTTCTGCGCGAGGCATGCCGGACGCATCCACGGCGAACCACCCGGCCAGCGGGTCTATCCAGGCTCGCGTGATCCGGCGCCGGGTCAACGCGCGCGCGCGCAATTCATCGGCGACTCGAGCGCGCAGGTCGCGCATCTGCTTGCGTCCCACGGGAAAGCCCTGCTCCGCGGCTTGGATCTCGGCTCTCTCTTGAGCGACCTGCCGGATGATGGAGCCGGGCAACAACTTGTCGTCCGTCCCGAGCGCGATCATGTGCTGCTGATTGACGGTATGCAGCAACCGGCCGCCCTGAGTGACGGGCACCCAGCCCCGGCTCGACATGTCGAACGGGCCACAGGGCCGAAGCGGGTGATTCGCCAGTTGGCTTTCCAGATCACCCGCCGTCATCGACCAATTTTCGGGAAGTCGATGGAAAACCAAATTCTTGAACATCACGCGCGCCGCACTCCCTCGAAAAAATGAGCGCGGATTATATGGGCTTTGCCTCCTTGCCGCAGTGGATTCGCCTGGCGGCGATCAGAGGCGCTCGGCGGCCCAGACCGCGGTCGCCACGGCGGCGGCGCTGCCGATGCACGCCATGATGGCCGCGGTCGCTTTGTGGCGCAGGCGGCCTGCGAGGGAGCCGCTGTCGGAAGCCGAGAGCAGGAAAGCGCTTGATCGTTGTACAGCTCGCGCCGACCGGCGATGGTCTCCTCGAGCGCGGTGATCCTCGATTGCAGCTGCTTGAAGGTGCCGTGCATCGGGAAGGCGGGCCCGCCGAGTGCCGCCCGGGCCCCGAGACGCGGGTCACACTATTAGCACTATTAACCCACCTCCGCGGAGGTTCGGACAACGGTCGGTCAACGACCGAGCCCGAGGCCGCGCTTCTCGACGAATGCCGCCAGAAGCCTCTGGAGTTCACCGGGATCCAACGGCTTGGTGAAATGACGATCGAAACCGGCAGCCTTTGCCCGCTCTTTGTCCTTTGCCTGTCCCCACCCGGTCATCGCCACGAGCAGGGCATCCCGGCCCCACGGCTCCTGACGAATTCGACGGGCGACCTCGAACCCTGTGATATCCGGCATTCCGATATCGAGGATGACTGCATCCGGCCGTGCTTGCCGCGCGATATCCAGCGCCTGTTGACCCGAATATCCCACCATGACCTGGTATCCGTCCGCCTCGAGCACCAAGGCGAGGGCGTCGGCCGAGTCTCGATTGTCATCGACCACGAGAACCTTGCACCGCGCACCGTTGGACACCGCGATGTCCGTAGGATTGAGCGCGACTCCCGCTCGTTTGCCGATGACGATGGAGCCGGGTATGCGGATCCGGAACTCGCTGCCTTGATCCGCCCCGCCGCTCGTGGCCTCGACCGTTCCGCCATGCAGCGCGATGAAGGCTCGGACGAGGGCAAGACCGATCCCGAGGCCCCTGTCGCTCGTCGGCTTGGCCTCGGAGACTTGTGCGAACATTTCGAACATCTCCCCGACCGCCGAGGGCTCGAAACCGATCCCGGTGTCCTTGACCGCGATCGCGATTCCCTGCGCGTCCGTATTCACGGCGAGCGATATATGTCCGCCGGGGTTCGTGTACTTCGCGGCGTTGGTCAGCAAGTTGGCGACTGCTTGCGATATCCTCAGCGGATCGACCTCGACGGTGATCGATTCCGGCGGCAGCGTCACCTGAAACGTGTGTTTGCGCTCTTCCATGAGCGGACTGGCGGTTTCCACCGCCGAGGCGATCAGCGATCCCAAATCGACCGTCTCCACTTTCAGTTCCAGCCGACTTCGCGTGATTCGCGACACGTCCAACAGGTCATCGAGCAGGAGCGCCATGCGGTGCACCTGCCGCGAGATCACCTTGCCCCCCCATTGCCGCTTCGATTCCTCGATGCCCGGAATATCCAGAAGCTTCAATGCGTTTCGAATCGGCGCGAGAGGATTGCGAAGCTCGTGCGCCAGCGTCGCCAGAAACTCATCCTTCCGACGATCGGCGAGACGCAACCGCTCCTCGGCCGCGACCCGGGCCGCTATTTCTGCCCGGAGCTGCGCGTTGACTTGGGCGAGCTCGGCCGTACGGGCCGCCACTTCGATCTGCAGTTGACGCGGTGTCTGCAGCAGCATGGCCCGGGGCATGATCCAAATGAGCGACAGCGTCGTCGCGAACGAGACCAGCCCCGTGAGCAATTTGAGCGCCCCCTCCGCCCGGTAAACCGGATCCCACACCGTCCAGATTTCCATGATGTGCGTTCCGCCGCAGAGAAGGATGAATGCGGCGAACATGAGCGGCATCCATACATACGGAATCTCCTCCTTGCGGTGGCGGACGTAGTAGTAGAGCGCAATGGGGATTGCAAAATAGCAGGCTGCGATCAGCGCATCGGACCCGACGTTCAACCATAAAGTGCCGGCTTGCCACA
>CAVSSU010000034.1:0-31247 GCA_963730565.1 uncultured Gammaproteobacteria bacterium | reverse complement strand
TCTGGTACCTGGTTCAGACCTACGTATTGCTGGATGATTCCCGCGAGGAGCGTGCGTATCGCGGCGCCGTGCTCGGTGCCGCGAAAAACCAGCCATGCGCCCTTGTCGGTCACCAGCCGCTCGAGTTCGCTTAACGACACGCCGCAATTGCGTGCGAAGGCATTGGCCGCCTGGGTGGGTGCGCCCCCGGCATCGAAGGCATTGGCGATGGGCGGCCCGCGCTTCTCGACCTGCCGGTCCGGCGCGGAATCGGCGCAGGAGGAGACGAGCACGGCGAGACGGCGCGGCGTGGCGAACCCGCGCGCCTTGCCGTGGGCGATGCCGGCCGCATCCAGGCCCTTGACGACGCTCTCGGTGAGGGAGGCGGACAGCGGCTGTAGCGTTCGCGGCGGGAGCTCCTCGGTGCGCAATTCGAACAGCAGGTCGCGCTTTTCCATCACGCTGCTCGCGGGCCCGATTGTTTGATGAGGGGGAAGCCGAGCGCCTCGCGGCTGCCCGAGTACGCCTTGGCCACGCCGCGCGCCAAGCGCGCGCACGCGCAGGATGTAACGCTGCCGCTCGGTGACCGACATCGCGCGCCGCGCATCGAGCAGGTTGAAAGTGTGCGAGGCCTTCAGCACCTGCTCGTAGGCGGGAGCGGCAGCTTGCGGCCGAGCAGCCCCCGGCAGGCGCTCTCGTGCTCTCGAAATGCCGCAGCAGCACCGCCACGTCCGCCTGCTCGAAGTTGTAAGCCGACTGCTCGACCTCGTTCTGATGGAACACGTCGCCGTAGGTGATGCGCCGACCGGCCCGTCCGTCCAGACGATGTCGAAGATGCTCTCCACGCCCTGCAGGTACATCGCCAGCCGCTCGAGCCCATAGGTGATCTCGCCGGTCACCGGCCGGCAGTCGAGGCCGCCGACCTGCTGGAAGTAGGTGAACTGCGTGACCTCCATGCCGTTGAGCCACACCTCCCAGCCCAGGCCCCAGGCGCCGAGCGTCGGCGACTCCCAGTTGTCCTCGACGAAGCGCATGTCGTGCACCCGCGGATCGAAGCCGAGACGAGCGCAGGCGACCCAAGTACAGATCCAGGAATCGGCCGGCGAGGGTTTGATCGCCACCTGGAACTGGTAGTAGTGCTGCAGCCGGAAGGGATTATCGCCGTAGCGGCCGTCGGTGGGCCGGCGCGAGGGCTGCACGTAGGCGGCGCTCCAGGGCTCCGGGCCGACCGCGCGCAAGAAGGTCGCCGTGTGGAAAGTGCCCGCACCCATCTCCATGTCGTAGGGCTGCAAGATGACGCAGCCTCGCTCCGACCAGTAGCGCTGCAGCGCGAAGATCAGATCCTGGAACGTGCGCGGGGGCGCGTGATGCGATTTGGCCATTACGACGGCGAGTATAACGAGGCGTCGCGCGCGCTGCCCTGCATCGAAAAGGCCGCCTCCGCCTGCACTAATTTAGCTCAGCGGACGGCCCATCCAACATCTCCGCGGAAGGGCGGCTCATCCCGATTGCGCTCTTGTTGCACCAAAATCACGCGTATGACCGGCTTCATGCTCTATCATGGGGCGCAAGCCTCGGCCTCTTCAGTGCAAGTGCTTGATCCGTTACGCACCCTATTGGCACGCAACCTGCACTGTCCGGGAACCCGGCGCTGGCCGGCCCGAAGTCAACCAATACGCGAGGACGCACATGACTCCCGCCGATGTTCTGAAATTAATAAACGAAAAAGAGGCCAAGTTCGCCGATCTCCGCTTTACCGACACGCTCGGCAAAGAACAGCACGTCACCATCCCGGCCCGGCTGGTGGACGAGGAGTTTTTTACCGACGGCAAGATGTTCGATGGCTCGTCGATCGCTGGCTGGAAGGGAATCAACGAGTCGGACATGATCCTGATGCCCGACCCCGCGACCGCCGTGATCGATCCGTTCTTTGAGGAGACCACGGTCAATCTGCGCTGCGATGTGATCGAGCCGATGACCATGCAGGGCTATGAGCGCGATCCGCGCTCGCTCGCGAAGCGCGCCGAGGCTCATCTGAAGTCCTCCGGGATCGCCGACTCC
Source organism: uncultured Gammaproteobacteria bacterium (assembly GCA_963730565.1). Classification (GTDB taxonomy): domain Bacteria; phylum Pseudomonadota; class Gammaproteobacteria; order Steroidobacterales; family Steroidobacteraceae; genus Bog-1198. The sequence goes on along the minus strand of CAVSSU010000034.1, from coordinate 29,207 downwards.
GCGCTGTTCGGCCCGGAGAACGAATTCTTCATCTTCGACAACGTGCGCTACAGCTCCGGCATGAACGGCTGTTCCTACGAGGTGGACTCCTACGAGGGCGCCTGGAACTCCGGCAAGGACTACGACGACGGCAACAAGGGCCACCGCCCCGGCGTGAAAGGCGGTTATTTCCCGGTGCCGCCGGCGGACTCGCAGCAGGACATCCGCACCGCCATGTCGCTGGCCTGCGAGGAGATGGGCCTGAAGTTCGAGGTCCATCACCACGAAGTCGCCACCGCCGGACAGGGCGAGATCAATGTCGCCGCGAACACCCTCACCAAGAAAGCCGATGAGGTGCAGATCCTCAAGTACGCGCTGCAAAACGTGGCCCACGGGTACGGCAAGACGCTGACGTTCATGCCGAAGCCCATCGTCGGCGACAACGGTAGCGGCATGCACGTGCACCAATCCCTGCAAAAAGACGGCAAAGCGCTCTTTTCGGGCGATAAATACGGCGGGCTGTCCGAAATCGCGCTTTATTACATCGGCGGCATCATCAAGCACGCACGCGCCATCAACGCATTCACCAACGCGAGCACGAACAGTTACAAGCGGCTCGTGCCCGGATTCGAAGCGCCGGTGAAGCTCGCCTATTCGGCACGCAATCGTTCGGCCTCCATCCGGATTCCCTGGGTGTCCAATCCCAAGGCGCGCCGCATCGAGGTGCGTTTCCCCGACGCGACCGCCAACCCCTACTTCGCGTTCGCGGCCATGCTGCTCGCGGGGCTCGACGGGATCCAGAACAAGATCCATCCCGGTGATCCGGCGGACAAGGATCTGTACGATCTCGAGCCCGAGGAGGACAAGAACATCCCCACCGTCTGTCACTCGCTCGACATGGCGCTCGATTATCTGGATCGCGACCGGGCGTTCTTGAAAGCCGGCGGCGTATTCACGGACGACCTGATCGACGCCTACATCGAGCTCAAGATGAAGGAGGTCACCCGGCTGCGCATGACCACGCATCCCATTGAGTTGGAGATGTATTACAGCCTGTGACGAGGATTCGACCCCAAAGGTGACGGCGGTCACGACGCCGTCACCTTGTTTTGAGGCCGGGAGGCGATAGGACTATGCTTTCGACTTATGCGCCTTTGCCGATCATGGCTTGCTTTCGGCTTGGTCTCGATCCTCTCGACGCCCCTCCTGTTGAGGGCGGCGACCGTATACCGATGGGTCGATGCCGATGGCGTGGTGCATTTCTCGGATCAGCCGGCGGACGGCGCGGAGAAGATAACTACCTCCGGGGCCTCGACCCGCGGCATTCTGACCGGCCCCGCATCGGTCGCCACCACGGCGCCGGACAAGCCGAAAACCACCACCTTTGCGGATGCCCAGGTCACCATCGTCTCGCCGGCGCAGGACCAGACCTTTTCCGGAGCCGAAGCCGTGACGGCGAGTCTGTCGATCGAGCCGCCACCCAAGTCGGCCCATCAGTTCTCGATCACCTGGACACTGAACGGCTCGCCCGTGGGCGAGGGCGCCGATGCGCTGTCGTTCACGCTGCCCGAGGCGCTGACCGCCGGCCGCGGGAGCTACACCCTGGGCGCCACGGTGACCGACCCGGTTTCGGGCGAATCGAAGAGCGCCGCACCCGTGACTTTCAACCTGCTCCGACCGAGTGTGTTGTCGCCCCAGCACAAGTAACTCCGTCCCCGTTCGGGCCGCCGCGAACACCGCTTGGCCGCTGAACTCAAGATGCAGCCGCTGCACATAGAGGGAACCGAGCTCCTCGATTCCCTCGTGACCGGCGTCATCCTTCTCGATCCCGAGTATCACGTCACCTACTTGAATGCCGCCGCCCAAACGCTGCTGGCTCTTTCACCCAATCAGGCGGTGGGCCGTCGCATCACCGATTTGAGCCGCGGCGCGGAAACGCTCAAGCCCCTGTTCGAACGGGCGAGACAGGGCGGCGAAGGGGTCGTGCAACGCGAGCTCTCCTGGCCCGCACCGGGCGGCACCGACCGGATTCTCGACTGCGCGGTCACCGAGACCTCGCTCGGATCACAGGGCGGATGTCTGCTTCTGGAAATCGAGGACATCACCCAGCACAAGCGGCTCACGCGCGAGAACGCCTTGCTCGCGCAGCTGGGCGGCAGCCGCCTCATGGTGAGACAGCTGGCGCACGAGATCAAAAATCCGCTGGGCGGCCTGCGCGGAGCGGCGCAGCTGCTCGAGCGCGAGCTGCTCGACCCGGGTCTGCGGGAATACACGCGGGTCATCATCTCGGAAGCGGACCGGCTCACCCACTTGCTCGACTCCATGCTCGGTCCGGGACGCCCTCCCGCGAAGCAGCTCATCAACGTGCACGAGCTATTGGAGCGCGTGTATCACCTGTTGCGCAGCGAGGCCTCCGAGGGCGTGACCGTGGATCGCGACTATGATCCGAGCCTGCCTGCGCTGACGGTGGATCCGAACCACATCATTCAAGCGATGCTCAATCTGGGCCGCAATGCCATCCAGGCCTTGTCGGGTGCGCGGGTGGAAAGCCCGCGGCTGACCCTGCGCACGCGCGTGGCCGGGAACGTGGGTGTCGGCGGACGCCGCCATCGCCTGGTGGCCACCATTCAATTCGAGGACAACGGCCCCGGCGTGGCGCCGGAGATCCGCGACACGATCTTCTATCCGCTGGTGTCCGGCCGCACGGACGGCACCGGCCTCGGCCTGGGCATCGCCCAGGATTTGGTCAGCCGTCACGGCGGGCTGATCGAGTTCGACAGCGCCCCGGGCCGAACCATTTTCGTGATTTATCTTCCGATGGACGGTGTATGAACTCGAAGCCGCTTCAGGTCTGGTTGGTCGATGACGATGCCTCCATCCGATGGGTGCTCGAAAAGGCGTTGAAGGGCGGCGGCATGTCCGCGCGCTGCTTCGATCAGGCCGACAATGCGCTCACGGCGCTGCGCACCGAGGCGCCGGATGTGCTGATGACCGACATCCGCATGCCGGGCAAGAGCGGCCTCGATCTGCTCAAGGACATTCAGGCGTCGCGGCCGGGCTTGCCGGTCATCGTCATGACCGCGCACTCGGACTTGGATGCGCGCGGTCGCCTCCTACCAGGGAGGCGCGTTCGAGTATCTGCCGAAGCCCTTCGACATCGACAAGGCGGTCGATCTGGTCCGGCGCGCGGCGCAGCAGGCGACGGTATCGATCGACGTGGATGCCGCACGGCGCAGCATCCCGGAGCTGCTCGGTCAGGCCGCCGCCATGCAACAGGTGTTCCGCGCCGTCGGCCGGCTGTCCCGCTCCAGCATGACGGTGCTGATCACCGGCGAGTCGGGTACCGGCAAGGAGCTCGTCGCGCGTGCCCTGCATCGTCACAGTCCGCGCGTCGAACAAGCCGTTCATCGCGCTCAACACCTCGGCGTTCACCGCGGATCTGTTGGAGTCGGAGCTGTTCGGCCACGAGAAGGGTGCGTTCACCGGCGCCGACGCATTGCGCCGGGGCCGCTTCGAGCAGGCCGACGGCGGCACGCTGTTTCTCGACGAGATCGGCGACATGTCGCCCGCGTTGCAGACGCGGCTGCTGCGCGTGCTGGCGGAGGGCGAGTTCTACCGCGTCGGCGGGCAGACGCCGGTCAAAGTCGACGTGCGCGTGATCGCGGCGACCCACCAGAATCTCGAACAGCGGGTGAAGTCGGAGCATTTCCGCGAGGATCTCCTGCACCGGCTCAACGTGATTCGCATCGAGATCCCGCCGCTGCGCGAACGGCGCGAGGACATACCGGAGCTTCTGCACCACTACTTGAGCGTCGCCGGCCAGGAGCTCGGCGTCGAGCCGAAACTGTTGACGCCGCCTGCGGAAACCGCGCTGGTCACGTTCGACTGGCCCGGGAATGTCCGCCAGCTCGTCAACGCGTGCCGCAGGCTCACGGTGACGGCGCCCGGCCGTGAGATACGCACCGAGGATATTCCCGCGGACCTGGGCGGCGTGCCGGCGGACCGCTCCACCAACCACGACTGGACCGCGAAGCTCTCCTATTGGGCCGAGCGCGAGCTCGACTCGGGCACCCGGCGGCTCCTGGACCAGGCGGTGCCCGAGGTGGAGCGCATATTGATCCGCGCCGCCATGCGCAAGGCGGACGGCCTCAAGCAAAACGCGGCGAAGCTCCTCGGCTGGGGCCGCAATACGCTCTCGCGCAAGATGAAGGAGCTCGGCATGGAGGATGTGAGCTAGCCCCAGCCTATAATCGCGCCCCATCATGGCCGATTTTCTCAAAAGCACCTTGGGGCTCTCCGAGCATATCTTCATCGGGAATTCGCTCGCCGACTGGATTGTCGCGGGCTTGTTGGCGGCGGCCGTCTGGATTGGATTGTCGGTCGTCCGCCGCGTGATTTTTTCCCGCTACCAAAAATATGCAACTGCCGGGCATCCGACACCGGTTCGCCTGATCTTCTATCTGCTCGGAAACACCAAGCAGTTCTTCGTGCTGGCGTTCGCGCTCTATGTCGGGCAGGAGGACCTGACTTTCCCGCCCAAGATCCAGCGCGTCGTCGACAACGTCGTGGTGGTGCTGCTCCTGCTGTAGATCGGGCTCTGGGCCGCCCGGTCCCTGAAGTTCTACCTGGAAATCAAGGAAATGGAGCGGGGCCCCGACAGAAGCTTCGCCGGCTCGCTGGAGATCATCAACTTCGTCGCGCACCTGCTGATCTGGTCGCTGCTCACGCTGGTCGCGCTGGAGAATCTCGGCATCAACATCACCGCGTTGCTCGCCGGCTTGGGGGTGGGCGGCGTCGCCGTGGCGCTCGCATTGCAGAGCGTGCTGGGAGACCTGTTCGCCTCCCTGTCCATCGCCCTCGACAAGCCGTTCATGGTCGGCGACCGGCTGGTGATCGATGCGTTCGCGGGCACCGTGGAGCGCATCGGCATCAAGAGCACTCGGATGCGCAGCGACACGGGCGAGCAGATCGTCTTGTCCAATGCGGATATTCTGAAGAGCCGGGTGCGCAACTTCGGCCGCGCCCCGGAGCAACGCGCGCTCGCCACCATCCGCGTCGATTACACGACGCCGGCGGACAAGCTCCACGCGATTCCGAAGCTCCTCGAGGGCATCGTGCGGGAGCAGCAGAACGTGCGCTTCGACCGTTGTCACCTCGCGGCATTGGGCGACTCCGCGCTGCAATTCGAGCTCTCCTATTTCGTGCAGCAGCCGAAGCTGAATCCTCTGCTGGATCTGCAGCAAGCCGTGAACTTCCGCATCATCGACGAATTTCGCCGTCTGGGCGTCGAGTTCGCCTATCCGACGCAGCGCGTGGTCGTCGATCGGGAATGATCCACGTCGTTCTGTTCGAGCCGGAGATCCCGCCGAATACCGGCAACGTGATCAGGCTGTGCGCCAACACGGGTGCGACGCTGCACCTGATCGAGCCGTTGGGGTTTCGACTCGACGACAAGAGCCTCAAGCGCTCCGGGCTCGACTACCACGACCTCGCGGAGGTCCGAGTCCACGCCGGTCTCGCCGCGTGCGTCGACGCGCTCCACGGTGCGCGCCTGCTCGCGGTCGAAACCGGCGCGCGCCTGAGCTACGCGGACTTCGCCTATCGCCCGGGCGATGCACTGATGTTCGGTCCGGAGACCCGCGGGCTCCCGGCGCACGTGCGCGAGCGGATCGGGGAGGAGCATTCGCTGCACATTCCGATGCGCCCGTCGAGCCGCAGTCTCAACTTGTCGAACGCGGTGGCGCTGGTGGTTTATGAGGCGTGGCGGCAGTTAGGTTTCGCCTCATCTGCAACCCTGATCGGCTAATATCTGCGGGCGCGGTACCCCTTGACGTCTAAACGTCAATAACTGTATATTTCAACAGCCAGGAGGATTCACAACCTTGTATCGCCGCGCTGCGCCAGGAATGGTCCGGGATTCGATCGTTTCGTACCTCTCGGCCGCCGAAAGTGCATCACTGTCAGAAATTCGTGAGGCGGTAACGGCGCAAATCGGGGATGTGCCTTCATCGTCCGTCAGATCCTATTTGAACTTAAATACGCCTGAAATTTTTGAACGAACTTTACGAGGCAGATATAGGTTACGGGTCAAAAAACCGGATCCCGTCAAGACCGCGCTCCCTGCATTCAAAGTTGGCGGCGCAACTATGTTGCACGGCAACTGCTTTGATTGGATGAACGAGTGCGAAGCTCATTCGGTCCATGCGGTAGTCACTGATCCTCCCTATGGTCTAATCGAATATACAAACGTTGAGCAGACCAAGCTTCGCAGCGGCAGTGGCGGCGTCTGGCGCATTCCTCCCGCGTTTGACGGGCATCGGCGGTCGCCTCTTCCTCGTTTCACCGTTTTAAACGATGGCGATCGAGCCGCATTGCATGACTTCTTTTTGGAATTCGCCAAACTGACGCTCCGAGTCACCGTTCCGGGAGCGAACGTGCTGGTAGCGAGTAATCCGCTCTTGGTGCACGTTGTGGCGAACGCCATGACAACCGCAGGCTTGGAGATTCGAGGGTACCTTACTCGCCTAGTGATGACCATGCGAGGCGGAGACCGGCCCAAGAACGCTCACCAGGAATTTGCCGACATCAGCGTAATGCCGAGATCGATGTTCGAGCCCTGGGTCGTTCTTCGCCACCCGCTGGATGGCCGGGTCCAAGATAACCTACGTAAATGGGGGACGGGAGGCTTCCGTCGACCATGCGCCGAGCGGCCATTTGGGGACGTCATTCACTCCAGCCCCACGTCCAAACGAGAGCGTGCGATCGCACCACACCCGTCATTGAAACCCCAAGCCTTCCTGAGAAGCGTAGTGCGGGCGTCGCTGCCTCTGGCCAGAGGAGTGGTTCTCGATCCATTTGCGGGGTCCGGATCAACCTTGGCGGCGGCAAACTCAGTCGGTTACCATAGCATTGGCATCGAACGAGATCAGGAATATGTGAGGATGGCGCAAAAGGCAATCTCGAGTCTCGCGGCGTTATCGATCAAGTAGATAAATCCAATTTTCCCGTAATTTCCTTATCCCGGCGCGGTCGAGCGTCGCAGTTCTGGTGCCAAGATCTCCGCGGGCATTTTTTCGGAAGTCAGCGGGTAAAACATAAGCCAAATAAATCTCCGTGAACGTCATGGGTGCGCGAGCGGCGGCCGGCTCCGTTTGGTGATCGGTTTGGTACACGAAGACGCACATGTATTGTTCTCTCGGCCCATGCGTATCGACTGCGCCGCCTTTCTTCCGGGTGCTCTTGATCTCGACTCCATCACTCCCTGACTTCACGGAATTGTTTGGATAACGCCCTTGAACGATGAGATCCGGATGACCATTGAAGTGCCTATTTTCGACTAAAGCGCGGGCGTGTTTTGCCATCGAGGCTGTCAGCATATCGGAGATCATTCCGGACATCGCCGCAGGTCGCAACATGTCGTCCAATCGATGCAGGCCGCGCGTCAGCAACATCGAGTTCACATCGAAGAAAAAATCGTAGACGTCCTGCATGGTGGCTTCGAAATCACCAAGCCTTAGCTCGTGAGGAAGATGCGCGCCTTGATTGAAGCACGAGCGATCAACTGTCCCGCGTTTAATCATTGGACCTCTCGATATCGCGATACATGTTCGGCGCTCACTCCATCTCCGACCGCACCTCCCGGCTCATGAGCGCCTGCAGTGCGTCGCGCACCGGTCGCGCCTCGTGCATGATGCGATACACCTCGAGACAAATCGGCATGTCCACGCCCTCGCGCTCGGCGACGAGGCGCACTGCGTCGGCCGCGGTGGCGCCCTCGACCACCTGCCCGATGGCGCGCTGAGCGTCCTCGAGCGAGCGGCCAGCCCCAAGCGCCAGGCCCAGGCGGCGGTTGCGGGACTGATCGTCGGTACAGGTGAGCACCAGATCGCCGAGTGCGGCGAGCCCCATGAACGTCGTGCGCTCTGCGCCGAGTGCGAGGCCGAGCCGCATCATCTCCGCGAGGCCGCGCGTGATCAGGGCCACGCGGGTATTGGACCCGAATCCCATGCCGTCGGCGATCCCGGCGCCGATGGCGATCACGTTCTTGACGGCGCCGCCCACTTCGACCCCGACGATGTCCGATTGCATGTACGCGCGAAACTTCGGCCCCGACAAGCGCAGTGCGAGTTCCTTGGCGAATTCCGGGTGGCGTGACGCCACCGTCATCGCTGTCGGAAGCCCGGCGCCGACTTCGGTGGCAAAGGTCGGGCCGGACAGCACCGCGCCCGGTCGATCGCCCAAGATCTCGGCGGCGACCTGATGAGGCAGAAGTCCGGTTCGCCGCTCGAAGCCTTTGCTGGCCCACGACAGACGGGTGTCGTCGCCCAAGTGCGGCCGGATTTCGAGGAGCACGGCGCGAAAAGCGCTCGAGGGCACCGCCACGAGCACGTCGCGGGCGCCTTTGAGCGCCGTCGATAAATCCGCGACGATCTCGAGGGTCTGCGGGAACCGGGCATCCGGCAGGTAGCGCTCGTTGCGCCGTGCGCGCTGCATCGCATCCATCAACGCGCCATCGCGGCCCCACAGCCGTGTGGGATGACCGGCCCTCGCACACTGGATCGCGAGCGCCGTTCCCCAGGAGCCGGCGCCGATCACGGTCATCGGGGCTTGGAGTGGGCTCTGCATCGGTGGGGGGATGTGCCCCTCGCGGCTCGCGGCTCTAGTTGACGAGCGCCGATCCCGGCTGGGGCTGTTCCGACGCCTGCGCGAACAGCGCGTCGAAATTCACCAGCGGGAGCAGGAAGTTCGGGAATCCGCCCTTGGTGATCAAATCCGAAATCACCTCGCGCGCATAAGGGAAGAGCACGCTCGGGCAGAAGCTGCCGATCAGCCGCTTCATGTCCTCTTCCGAGGCGCCCGCGATCGTGAACACTCCGGCCTGTTTCACTTCGACGAGATACAGCGTGGCATCGCCCTGCTTGGCCTCGAGCGTGACGGTGAGCAGCACCTCGCGCACGTCCGGTGCGAGCTCGCCCCCCGACGTGTTCATGTTGAGCTGGAACTTCGGCTCCCAGGTCTGGTTGTTGGGCACCCGCGGACCGTTCGGCGATTCGTATGAGCAGTCCTTCAAATAGACCGTCTGCAGGCTCACCTGCACGCCCGCCACCGGCGTTCCGGTCACCTCGTTAGTCACATCGTTCATCAAGCCCCCTGGATTAGTCGATCGAGCTCGCCCGAGCCGTCGAGCGCAAAAAGATCGTCGCAGCCTCCGACGTGCTTTTCGCCGATGAAAATTTGCGGGACGGTGCGCTTGCCCGAACGCGCGATCATCTCCTCGCGCAGTTTCCCGTCCTCCTCCACATCGATTTCCGTGAACGCGACTCCCTTCTTGGCGAGGAGCCCTCGCGCCCGCTGGCAGTACGGACACCAGCCGGTCGCGTACATCACGATCGCCGGCTGGCTCACTTGGATTTGGCCTTTCCGCCGTTCGAGCCCTTGGTCACCGGCAAGTTGTCCTTGACCCAGGCGTTCAAGCCGCCATCCAGGTTGAACACCTTGGTGAATCCCAGCTTCGCGAGCGTCCGGGCGGCGCCCGCGCCGCTCACGCCCGAATCGCAATAGGTGATCACGGTGCGGTCCCGCCATTTCTTCAGCGAGTCCGCCTGCGCCTCGAGGTCGGCAGCCGGCACGTTGCGTGCGTCGCCGATATGCCCGGCCTCGAACGCCGCCTGCGGCCGCAGGTCGATGATCAATGCCCCCTGATTCATGAGGCGCACCGCCTGCGGGGCGGAGAGCGCCGCGAACTTCTGGATGCGTTCCTTGAGCTCGACGGCGATCACCGCCAGGGCGGCCACGACCGCCCCGCCGGCGAGAAACGCATGATGACCAATGAACTCTAGCAGTCGCTGCATGCCTGGTGTTTTCAGCAATTTGGGGCGGGCAAGTATAGCAGCGGCCACAAGGCTTGTATGCTTGCGCCCCTCGATGCCCGGATCCGCCGTGAACCCCAAATTTATCAGACGCTTGCCTCTACTCGCCGCGCTCGCGATATGCCTTCATGCGGCGGCGCCGTGCGCGGCCGCCCGCTCTCCGGGCGAGGGCGCCGCTCCCAAGGCCGATGCCGCCCAGGCGAAGGCCAAGCTCGCGGCGGTGCGCGAGCGCATTGCGGACCTGACCGGCCGGCTGGGTGCCGAGCTCAAGCAGCGCGATGCGCTCAGCGCGCGCCTGCGCGAGGCGGATCTCGCCATCACCGAGAAGCGCCGGCGGCTCGAGAGTCTCGATGCGGCGGAGGAGGCCGCGGAGCGCAAGCGCAGCGAGCTTCGCGCAGAGCAAAGCCGCACGCGCGAGGCGCTCGACTCCGAGCGGGCCGCGCTCGCGGCGCAGGTGCGCACCGAATACATGCTCGGACGCAGCGACGAGATGAGGCTTCTCTTGAATCAAACCAATCCGGCCGAGGTCGGCCGGACTTTGACGTATTACGGCTATTTCGCCCGCGCGCGCGCCGCGAAAATCGGGGAGATCGGCGCCCAGGAGTCGCGCCTGCAGGACCTGGTCGCGGGCATCGATCAGCAAACGCTCGAGCTCAAATCGCTGCGCGACGACGCCAGCCGTCAGGTCGCGGATCTCGAGCGGGCGCGGCACGAGCGCGGCGCGGCGTTGACAGCCCTCGCCGAGCAGGTGCAAAGCGGGCACGAGGAACTCGCCCGCTTGCAGAGAGAGGAGCAGGCGGTCGAGGCCTTGGTCGCCGACCTCTCGCGCGTGCTTCGGGACTTCCCGGTGGATTCACACCAGCATTTCGATCGTGAGCTGCGCGGCACGCTGCCGTGGCCGGTCGCCGGCCGGATGACGGTGCGCAACCTCGAGACTCGCACCAACGGCGCGCCTACTGCGGTGCACCCGAACGGCGTGCTGATCGAGACGGCGCGGGGCGCGAAGGTGCGGGCGCCGCTCGCCGGCCGCGTGGTGTACGCCGACTGGCTGCAGGGCATGGGAATGCTGCTCATCATCGCGCACGCAGGAAATTATTTGACGCTGTACGGACACGCCGAGGTTCTCTACAAGTCGGTGGGCGACTCGGTGGCCGCGGGAGACACCGTCGCCGCGATGAGCGACGCGGGCGGTGCGGCGCCGCAGCTCTATTTCGAGATCCGCGAGGGGCGCAAACCCGTCGATCCCAGAGACTGGCTCCGGCGAAACCCTTGAGATGCGACGCTGGTGGCTGGCGGCGGGGGCTCCCCGCACGTATGCTCTCCCGCCGATGAGCATGAAAACGCGGAAAGTCGCGACCCTTGCGCTGGGCGTATCGATCGGCCTCTCGCTCGGATGGGTGAGCTGCCTCAGAGCGGACGAGGCCCGGGCAGCGGATCCGGCGCCAGCGCAGGGCCAGGCGCCGGCATCGGACCAGCCGTCGTCGCCCGACCAGACTGTGCCCTGGCAGGATGCCCGTCTGCTGGCCGAAGTGCTCGAGCGCGTCGAGCGGGAATATGTCGAGCCCGTCGACGATCATCAATTGCTGCAGGCCGCCATCCGCGGCATGGTGTCCTCGCTCGATCCCTACTCCGCGTATCTGGACGGCGACGAGTACGATGACATCAAGATCTCGAGTTCGGGCGAGTACTCCGGTGTCGGCATCGAGGTGTCGATGGAGGACGGTGAGGTCGTGGTGGTCGCACCGCTCGATGGATCGTCGGCCGCCACTGCGGGGATTCGTTCGGGCGATGTGATCGCGACCATCGACGGTGTGCCGGTCAACACCACCACCCTGGCGGACACCATCGGGCGCATGCGCGGCAAGGAGGGCACCTCCGTCAAGGTGGGAATCCTGCGCGAAGGATCGACCGAGCCGATCATCGTGACGCTCAAACGGACCCGGGTCGAATTGCACAGCGTGAGTTCCGAGATGGCGGCGCCGGGCTACGGGTACGTCCGCATCGCCGAGTTCAGCGACAACACCGGCGAGGAAATGACGAAGCAGCTCCACGCGTTGCGCACCAAGAACGGTGCGCCCTTGAAAGGACTGGTGCTCGACCTGCGCAACAATCCGGGCGGAGTATTGGAGGCTGCGGTCGCCGTGGCGGACGCGTTTCTGAATTCCGGGGTGATCGTGAGCGCCAAGGGGCGCACGGCCGAGTCGAAATTCGAAATGAACGCGACCCCCGGGGATGAGCTCAACGGCGCCCCCATCGTCGTGCTGGTGAACGGCGGCTCGGCGTCCGCGGCGGAAATCGTCGCCGGCGCCCTCAAGGATCATCACCGCGCCACCCTGATGGGACGCACCACCTTCGGCAAGGGATCGGTGCAGACCGTGATGCCCTTGGATCACGGCCGCGCGCTGAAGCTGACGACCTCTCTTTATTACACACCGTCCGGAGTGTCCATCAATCATCGCGGCATCGCCCCGGACATCGAGACCGAGCGCGATCCGGCCCCGCCCGCGGTGCCGCCGCCGGCCGGAGCTCCCCTGCTCGAGCGCGATCCCGAGGTGAAGCGGGCCGTGCAAGAGCTCCAGACGCCGACGGCGGCCGGACACACCGCGGTGTCCGCCCGCGCGGCGCCCGCTTCGGCACGCGACTAGCCGCCGCGTGCGCAGCACCCGCTCCATCGAAATCCTCTGCCTGGCGCTGGCGGCGCTGGTGCTGGTGTGGTCGGGGGCGCTGATCAAGGAGCCCTGGCCCGTCTCGGGGCTGCTTTTGTTGTTCGCGCTCGCCATCGTGCTCTTCCGCGCGCGCAGCTTCTTTCCGGGACAGAGCCGGACCCGGCTTTCGATCGAATCCTGGTCCATGGTGGTTTTCATCACGGCGGTGCTGTGGTTCACCGGCCAGAGCGCGAGCCCGCTGTTCAACCTGTACCTCCTGCCCATCATCTTGAGCGCGCTCACCCTGGGAAGATTCGTCACGCTGGTGCAGGTGGCGGTCATCGCCCTGTGTCACGTGCTGCTCGCGGCCGCCACCCCGAGCTTGGATGTGGTGTCGCTTGCCTATGCCAGCCGGGCCGTCGGACAGCTCGCGCCGTTCCTGCTGGTCGCTTACCTGACGACCACGCTCTCCGCCGACATCGAAGAGGCGCGCGAGCGCATCGAAAATCTGGCGCAGACCGACTCGTTGACCGGCCTCTACAACCTGCGCATGTTCAACGAGGTCTGGCAGCGCGAGCATGCGGTGGCCGAGCGTGATCGAAGCGTGTACGCGCTCTTGATGGTCGACATCGACAAGCTCAAGGACATCAACGACACCTTCGGGCACGAGGCGGGCAACAGCGCCATCACGCTCGTGGCCGAGTGCCTGCAGCGGAGCATTCGCGGTACCGACAGCGCCGGGCGCTTCGGCGGCGACGAGTTCGTCGTTTTGCTGCCGGGAGCCTCGCAGGAGGTCGCCGATTCCGTGGTCAAGCGGATCCGCCACAACGTCTACAAGACCACCCTCGATCTGCGTTCGCGCATGATCCGGTGCAGCGTGAGCATCGGCGTGGTCACCTTCCCCAAGGACGGCCGTGACATGCGCGAGCTCATGAGCACCGCCGACCACCGCGTATATCGCGACAAGGAACTGCGCCGGGGCCCCGGTGCGCAGGCCAACGCGTAGCCTCGGGCTGAACGAAGCCCATGCCGGGCTTCTCGCCTAAAACCGTTTGGAGTTTCCGGGGATTAATGGCAAAGTTAGCGCTGCATCACGCCAAGGCGTGATTAACATATGGTTACCTTCACAACTTGAAGTAACACCCGCAGATTTGACACCGCTTAGGAATGTAATGGGACTTAACGCTCGAGGACCGCGCGCCGCCGTCGCGATGCTGGCCGGAACCCTGCTTACCGCCCTGGCCACGACCGCCGCCGCGAACCCGGCTTTGAGCCCCAAGCTTAAGTCAAGTTCGGTGCTGATCATCGACCCGAGCGATTCCTCGGTGCTCTACTCCCGTAATTCCGATGTCGCGGCGCCCATCGCCTCCATCACCAAGCTGATGACCGCGCTCGTGGTTCTGGATGCCCACCAGCCCATGGGCGAGCCGCTCGAGATCACCCAGGCCGAGACCGAGCTTCCCAAGACCAATTTTTCCCGTCTGACCGTGGGCACGGTGCTGACCCGCGGCGACATGATGCATCTGGCATTGATGTCCTCCGAGAACCGCGCGGCCCACGCGCTCGGTACCTATTATCCCGGCGGCGTGCCGGCGCTGGTCCGGGCCATGAACGCCAAGGCCCGCGCGCTCGGCATGACCAACGCGCATTTCGACGACCCCACCGGATTGTCGAGCGAGAACGTCGCAAGCCCCGAGGACTTGTCGAAGCTGGTGATCGCCGCCTCGCGCAACGCGACCATCCGCGAATACTCCACCGATAAGAGCTATACGGTGCGCGTGCACCGGCGCCTGGTGGAGTTCCACAACACCGACAACCTGGTGGCCAATCCCACCTGGAACATCATCGTTCAGAAAACGGGCTACATCTCCGAGGCCGGCAAGTGCCTGGTGATGGAGGCCGTGATCGAAGGCCGCAATGTCGTGATCGTATTGCTGGATTCCCTGGGCAAGTACACGCGGGTTGCCGATGCCAAGCGCGTCAAGAGTTGGATGGAGTCGTTCACCACCGGGCGCGTGGTGTCGATGCGGTAAGTCGCTCGGCGGGCTCGTCTTCACCGCCCGCTGTCTGTGGATTGCGCTTCTCGCGCCGGCGGCCTATGCCGCCGATAACTCCCTGTCGATCACGATCTATACCGATGACCTCGCCCTCGTCCAGGAGCGGCGCGACATCGACGTGAAAGGCGGCCGCCAGCGCATCGAGTTCGAGGGCGTCTCCGCTCAAATTCGTCCCGAGACCGTGTCGCTGACCGCCGGTGACATCTCCATCGTCGAACAGAACTTCGATTTCGATCTGTTGACCCCCGCGAAACTCATGGAGAAGGCGGTCGGCCGGGAGGTCACGATCGTGCGCGTCAATCCGGCCACCGGCGCGGAGACTCGAGAGCAGGCCGAGGTGCTCGCCGCCAACGGGGGCGTGGTGCTCAAGATCGGACAGCGCATCGAGGTGTTGCGCGATGACGGATTGCCCGTGCGGGTGATCTTCGACAAGGTGCCCGACAACCTGCGCGCCCGTCCCACGCTGTCGGTGACCATCGACGCCGCCCACGCCGGCACGCGCCCGGCTTCCCTGAGCTACCTCACCCCGGGTCTCGGCTGGAATGCGGACTACGTGGCGCTCTACGATGAGGCGGCCGGCAAGATCGACGTACAGGGCTGGATCACGCTCACCAACTCGAGCGGCACCACCTATGAGAACGCCCAGACTCTGCTGGTGGCCGGCTCGCCCCGCCAGGCCGGCTCACCGGGCCAGCAGTTCGGCTCACCCCCCAACGGATGGCGTCCGCCGGGCCGGCGACTGGAGCAGGCGGGCACCGAGAGCGGCAGCCGCGAGCGGCTCGGCGATTTCTATCTCTATCCGCTGCCGGAGCGCACCACCATCGCCAACCTGCAGACCAAGCAGGTCGGATTTCTCGATGTGCATGGGGTGCCGGCCGAACACGGATACGAGTTCATCAACCGCTGGCTGGGAACCTCCGATCAGCCGCAGAGCGCGAAGAGCACGTACCGCTTTTCGACCAGCGCGCACGCGGGCCTCGGGGATCAACTGCCCGCGGGCATCCTGCGTTTCTACATGCGCGACAAACGCGGCGAACCGCAGTTCATCGGCGAGAGCCGCATCGACCACACCCCGATGGGCTCGACGCTCTCGCTCGCCACCGGCGATGCCTTCGATGTGAAGGTGAAGGCGGTGGTCGACAAGCGCACACGCATCGACGAGCGCGACTGGAAGACCGACATGAGGTACGAGCTCTCGAACGCGCTGCCTCGGCCGGTGACGGTCACGTTGCGACAGGACGGTCTGTGGGGCGACTCGCGCATCAGCGCCGAAAGCGAAAAGAGCAGCCGGCGCAGCGCCGATGCGGCCGAATGGACCGTCAGCGTTCCGGCGAACGGCAGGACCGTGCTGACCGCCAGCTTCGACACCCGGTTTTAGCGCGCCGACCGCTGCCATGGCTGCGCAGCGTCTCCGGTGGCTGCTCGTTTCATCGGCCGCGTCGTTCGCGGGCCTGGTGCTTCCCGCGTCGTCGTCTCAGAGCTCCAACCCGGACGCGCGGGCGGAGGCGCCGAGCGCGGTCTCCGTGACCCTCTACCGCGACCCCTACCGCGCCTCGGGCTCGATCGCGCTCGATCGGCTGAACGGCTTCGCCCTGATCACCGAGACGCGTGCCGTCCACCTTCGGGTGGGAGATCAGCGTCTGCGCTTCGAGGGGGTGGCCGACGGGATCGAGCCCGAGAGCGCCATCCTGACCGGCCTCGAGGACGGCAGCCTCGAAAAGAACCGCGACGCGGCCGTGCTGAGTCCCTCGGCGCTCGTGGCCGCCGCCGTCGGCAAGCCCTTGGTGCTCACGCGCACCAACCCGAGGACCGGGCGCGTGGAGCGCGTGTCGGGTACGGTTGAGTCGGATGTGCAAGGCGGGGTGATTTTCAAGAGCGAGCAAGGCATCGAGGCGCTGCGATGTTCGGGCCTGCCGGAAACATTGAGCTTCGAGGGCACCGGAGGCCTGCGGTCGCATCCCACCCTGTCGGTCAGGGTTCGATCGCGCCGCGAGATGAGCACCACGGTAACCCTGTCGTATCTGGCGCGCGGCTTCGACTGGGCGGCCGATTACACCGCGACGCTCGCCGCGGATGGCCGCTCGATGGATCTCGGAGCTTGGATCACGCTGGCGAACGGCAACGGCACGGGATTTCTCGAAGCCCACACCCAGGTGGTGGCCGGCCGAGTGAACCGCGAGAACGGTGAGGTCGAACCCATCGACGTCGGCGGTCCCATCGTCGCGACATGCTGGCCACGCGGCTCGACCAGCGACATCCCGATGCAGCTGCAATTCGACCTGGGGTCGGCCGCCCTCAAAAAACGAGTCGTCATGAGCTCCCTGGCGGCGGCGCCGATGGCGGCCGCTCGACGAGAGGTCACCGACACCACGCGAGCGCAGCAAGAGCAGCTCGGGGATCTGAAGCTGTACCGCATCCCGGAGCCGACCACCGTGGCCAGCCGGCAATCGAAGCAGGTCCGGCTCATGGATCGCGCCGCCATCCCCGTCGCGGTGGTGTACGGCCTCGAGCTCGAAGCGTCCGAAAAACCGCAGGACCCGGGCGGGGCCATAGCGGCGTCGCGATACCTGCGAACCCTGAACACGGACGCGAATCACCTCGGAATTCCGCTGCCCTCCGGGCATGTCCAGGTGTTCGCTCTTAGCCAGGGCAGGCGGCTCCTCGAGCGCGAATCGAATCTGCGCGATCTCGCGCGCGATGAGGAAGTGGAAATCGATCTGGGGCCGAGTTCCGATGTCCAGGTCGAGGCGACGAGCACCGGCCGCTCGCACCGGATCGAGGTCTCGAACGCGCGGGCGGCGGCGATTGCATTCGAGCTCAAGCTGAGACTCCCGGACGGGGTGCGCGTCGCCGACGCCAACCCAACCCCGGGGACCCAGAACGGCCGTCCGATCTTCACGCTGAACATTCCGGCGCGCTCGGTGGGGGTCGTGAGCTATCGAACGTCGAGTTCGCCGTAGCCGCCAAAAATCGCGGGTGAAGCGAGCCGACGTTTCCGCGGAAACGTCAGCGGCGCGCCGCTCCGAAGTTGACCGAGACGCTCGCCACCCAGGTGCGCGGATCGCCGAGCTGGATGTAGACCTCGTTCGGGAAGTTCGGCGGCACGTCGCCGAAATAAAAGCCGCGCACCGGGTAGCGCTTGTCCAATAGATTGCGGCCCGACAGATAGGCGGACCATGTCGGTGTCTCCCAGCCGATTTTCGCGTGCAGCAGTCCATACGGTTTCGAGGTCGTGAAATTCGGCGGAAGATCGAAGTAGTACCCGCCCATGCCGGTGGCGTCGATGCGGGCGAAGGGACCGCGCGGATCCCGATAGGTGGCGTTCACCGCTGCCTGCCAGTGCGGCGCATTCGGCAGTTCGCGCGATACGGACGCGATGGTCGCGCCGGTGGGGCCCTGCTGCACGAAATCCTCGAAATGTGTCTGCAGAAGTCCCAAATCCCCGCCGAGCGTGACCCGGTCGGTCGCGCGCCACGCGAGGTCGCTCTCCAGGCCGTAGTTGCGCCCGCTCGCGGCATTGCCGGTGTAGTAGGTGAAGGCGTCGGGGTCCGACGGATCGCTTTGAAAGCTGGTCTTGATCTGGGCGTCGTGACGGTGGAGATAGAACACATCGGCGTTGACGGTAAGCCGATGATCGAGCAGGTCGGCCTTGTAGCCTGTCTCGAGGTTCACGTCCGTCTCCGGATTGAACGACAGCTGGCTCGGCAACAGGCCCTGGCTCAGGTTGAAGCCGCCGGCCTTGTAGCCCCGCACCACCGTTGCATAGAGCGACTGGCCGGCATCGAGCTTGTAGGTCAGCGATACGTGCCCGCCCCATAGATTGTTGGCCGGATTCAGGGTCGCCGGCGTCACCGACAGGATTGCCGTCGGCGTCACCGCCGCGTTGGTGTAGCCGATATTGGTGCCGAGGAAGTCGGTGGTCGTGCCTCGATAGCTCGCGCTCCAGCGCTCGCCGCGCAGCCCGGTGGACCAGCGCAGATCGGCCGCGAGATCGCCGTCGAGCTCGCCGAACAGGGCGACATTGCGCGCACGGTAGCCGCTGTCGATCACGTTATTGCTCTGGTCATCGATGGGATCCAGCGCAAGCCCGAGGGGCTGGTAATCGCTGAGGCTCAAATCGGTGAGGCTCTCGTCGAGCTGATTGCCGTAGAAACCGGCCAGCCAGCCGAATCCTTGGGTCGATTCGGTGCCGAGCCGCAGCTCGAGCGTTTTCGTCGTGCGGTCGCGGTTCTGCACCTCCGAGGCTTGATAGACGGTGGCCACGGGCGCCCACAGCACGGGGTTCCCCCAATCGCCGTCATAGCTGTACTTGATGACCGACTTGGCGTACGTGCCGATGGCGGTGAACCCCACCGTGTCGCTCGCGAGGTAATGTGCGCGGATGGAGACGCCCGTCGAGTGCTGCGAGTCGACGCCCGGCTGGTCCGACTCGGTGTTGCGCGAATTATCGATCGCGTAGGCGTCGTAGCCGTTGTCGATGTTCACCTGCATCGCGGTCAGCTCGATGCGCAGGCGATCCGACGGCGTATAAGCCCACTTGGCGCGGTAGGTGTACTCGTCCTGACGGTTGGTATCGTCCCGGTTCAAGTACAGATCGTGATAGTAGCCGTTGCTGTAGTACCGCTGCACCGCCAACCGGAATCCCGAATCGAGCGAGTCGATGGGGCCCGAGATCACGGCGCCCTGGGAATTCGTCCCGTAGTCGCCTGCGTCGAGATCGACGCGGCCGTAAAGGGTGTCGGTGGGCTCGGCGCTCTTCAGGTAGATCAGCCCCCCGAGCGCGTTCGCCCCATAGCGGGTCGGTTGCGGACCCCGCATGACGTCGACTTGATCGATGTCGTACAGGGTGCCCGCCGTGCCGAGGCCGCTGAAATCGACGTCATCGATCAAGAAGCCCACTGAAGGGTTGGGGGCACCTTGATACTGCTCCAATTCTCCGATCCCGCGCAGCTGGAAATAGCGCGGCAAGGAGGTATCCCCGGCCCAGTTGAGATTCGGAATCAGGCCGAGCACGTCCTCGAGATTGGCGCGGCCCGCGTCGCGCAGCGTCTGCTCCGACAGGACCGTGACGCTCGCCGGCACCTCGATGGCCGGCGTGCTGCGAAGCGTCGCGGTGACCACGATCTCCTGCAGCTCCGAGGAATCGGCCACCGCGGCGGCGGCCGGCGCAACGGCCGATGCCGACAAGGCGGCGACGGTGAGGGTGGCGAAAAGATTGAGACGTGCGACCGTCGAGTGGCTAACCATGCTCCCTCCGCCGGTATTAACCGGATCAGGTTCAATGGGTTCGCCGGTGCGCGTCCCATAACGGACGCCGCCGACGTCTCAGGCCCTCGAGGCCACCCCAGCTTGTTTCAGAGTGTAACTGTACGCGATCGCGGCGCGGATTGCCCGCGCCTTCTTCAGTGCGCGACGATCTTGAGGACCGCTCCGATCAATCCGCCGACGAGCAGGGCGAGTATGGGCAGTACGGTGAGCCCGTAACCCACCTCCCGCTTGGCGGGATCCTTCACGTAGGCGGCGGCATACACCTGTCTTCCGATCAGGTAGATCACCCCGAGACCCGCCGCCCAGAGCGGATTGAAACTGCGGCTGAAGAGAAAGAGGGCGGGGACGAACACCACGATCGACTCGAGCGTGTTCTGCTGAACGCGGAAGTGGCGTTCGAATTGCTCGTTGCCGGTGACGGCGGGCGCCTTGACGCCGAAGCGGCCCCGGGCGCGCCCCACTTGGATGCCGAAATACACGAACTGCAGAAGTGCGAGCGCAGTCACGATATCGACATATGCCATGGATTTTCCCCCTCGTTATTGAATTCTAGCACTGCGCGACTGCTTGCTTTCCGGCAAGCTGACGGCCTTCCTGAAGATTACCCGAGGCACCCATTCCGCGATGAGCTCTCCCCGTAAGCTTACCCGTTCCGGAACCCGAGGCTACGCGCATTTGGTCGAGGTGGCGGTGCCGGTGGCGCGCTTGTGGCGGGCATTGACCGATCCGGCGCTGGTGCGCATCTGGTCGGGCCAGGAAGCTGAGATCGACCCGCGAGAGGGCGGCCTGTACCGCATCGGGAAGCGCGGCGCCGGCGGACGCGAGGCGCACATCGACGTGTTCGATGTGAACCGCCGGCTCCGGTTGATCTACCTGAGCGGTCCGGATACGCCGGCCAGCGACTCCGCGGTGGTGGACGACTTTCTGCTCGACGTGCGCAAGTCCGAGGGCATGACCTCCCTCAGACTATTGGGGTCCGGCATTCCCGAATCGCCCATCTGGGACGCCTCCTACGTGAAGATGCGGCTCGGCTGGGAGCGGTTCATGGCGCGCATCAAGGTCACTCTCGAAAGCCCGCCCAAGCCCAAGCCGGTGAAGAAACCGGAACCCCCCAAGGATCGGGGCCTGCCGGGATTGGATTACTAGCCCGGGACTCGAGACACCTTGAATTCTCCGCCGCCGGCGGCATAGAGCGCCAATGGAGGCCACATGATCGGATTTCTCCTTCGTGCAGCTATTGTCGCCCTGGGTCTTTGGCTGGCCACTCTGTGGGTGGGGGGCGTTCGCATCGACAGCCCCGCCACGCTGGTGCTCGCCGGCATCCTGCTCGGCATCGTCAACTCGGTCATCCGCCCGATCGCCATCGTGCTGACGCTTCCCATGACCCTGGTCACGCTCGGCCTGTTCTTGCTGGTGATCAACGCCGGTATGGTCGCGCTGGTTGCGTGGATGCTGCCCGGGATGCACCTGGCTGGATTTGGATCCGCGTTCTGGACCTCGGTGATCGTCAGCCTGACGAGCATGGTGGGATCCTGGTTCATCGGCCCGAAGGGTCGGTTCGAGGTGATCGTCAAGCGCCGATAGAGCGGGATGGCTTCGCGCTCATTCTACGTCCCCCATGAGCCGCTTCACCGGCCGGCTCAATATCAGAAGCACGGCGCCGAGACCCACCGCGAAGTACACGATGTGCAGATACTGCCCCGGCATCGCCGCGACGTTGTGCG
The DNA here is from genome assembly GCA_963730565.1 of uncultured Gammaproteobacteria bacterium. Lineage (GTDB taxonomy): Bacteria > Pseudomonadota > Gammaproteobacteria > Steroidobacterales > Steroidobacteraceae > Bog-1198. Next base: position 7,665 of record CAVSSU010000034.1, on the reverse strand, counting down.
CGTCGAATTCTCCGGCGATCAATCCGGCCGCGAGATTGCCGAGGGACAGCGACAGGAACCACATGCCCATCATTTGCCCGACCAGGCGCTGCGGCGACAGCTTCGTGACATAGCTCAAGCCCACCGGACTCAAGCACAGTTCGCCGAAGGTATGCAGCAGATAGGTGAGAATGAGCCAGTATGGCAACACCTTCGACCCGTGCGCGACCACCGCAGCCGCGGCGGCCATCACCAGAAACCCCGATCCCATGAGGATCACGCCGATGGCGAACTTCGCGGGCGCGGACGGATTCAAATGCCGCCTGGCGAGCGCGACCCAGATCCAGGCCACGAGCGGCGCGAAGATGATCACGAACGCCGGATTGAGCGATTGGAACCAACCGGCAGGAACCACGAAATGCCCCCCGATTTGCCGGTCCGTGTAGCGCTCCGCGAACAGGTTGAGGGAAGAGCCCGCCTGCTCGTAGCCCGACCAGAACAGCGCGCTGCCGAGGAACAGCACGACGATGACGAGCGCGCGCCGCCGCTCCTCGGCCGATAAGCCGGCGGCCAGGAAAACGTAGGCGAAAAAAGCGGCTGCCGTGCCGGCAATCAGCAGCGTCGAGGCATGCGCGAGCCGCAGCGGATCGACCTCGATCCAACCCAGCGTGGACGCGGCGAGCGCGAGCAAGGCTGCCCCCAGCCCGATCCAGAGCTGCAGCCAGGGCTTGCCCTTGCCCCCCGCGGCGGGCGCCGGAGGCGGCGCTCGGCCCGCATCGCCGAGATAGCGCTGGGTGAAGTGATACTGGACGAGCCCCAGCGCCATGAACAGGCCGGCCGCGCCGAAGCCGGCGCGCGGACCGATCAGCTGCTGAGCCTCGCCCGTGACGAACGGACCCAGAGTCGCACCCAAGTTGATGCCCATGTAGAACACCGTGAATCCCGCATCGAGCCGCGCGCCGCCCCCGGGGTAGAGATCGGCCACCATGGCGCTCACGTTGGGCTTCAACAATCCGACGCCGAGCACGATGACGAACAGGCCCAGGTAGAACGCATGCAGGCTCCAGGAGCCCGCCAGGATGGCATTGCCCAGCGCGATGCCGATGCCTCCGAAGAGCACGGCGCGCCGTGCGCCGATGAGCCGATCGGCGATCCAGCCGCCGGGCAGCGCCGCGAGATAAACGCCCGCCGTGTACAAGCCGTAGATCGCCGTCGCGGTCCTGTCGTCGATGCCGAAACCGCCCTGGGCAACGGCGGAGACCAGGAACAGCACCAGCACGGCGCGCATGCCGTAATAGGTGAACCGCTCCCACATCTCGGTGAAGAACAGGGTGGCGAGACCGCGTGGATGCCCCAGGAAGGTGGCGCTCACGGGCTCATCAAGCTCCGGCCTGGCGCTCGGCGTCTTCCCGGGCGCGCTCGGCGATCTTGTCCTTCAGCAAAAGTCCCGCCATCAGGATCCCGATCTCGTATAGAAGACACATCGGCACCGCCATGGCGCTCTGTGAGACCGCATCGGGGGGCGTCACGAAGGCGGCGAAGATGAACAGCCCCAGGATCACGAAGCCCCGATTTTTCTTCAGCGTCTTGATGCTGACGAAGCCGGTCCACACCACCAGCACCGTTGCGACCGGCACCTCGAACGCTGCGCCGAACGCGAGCAGCATGACCATGATGAAGTCCAGGTACGCGCCCATGTCGGTCATCATCTGTACGCCGGTCGGCGTGGTGGCGATGAAAAAGCTCAGCATCACCGGGATCACCACGTAGTACGCGAACGCGGCGCCCAGGTAAAACAAGAGGATGCTGGAGATCAACAGCGGCACCGCCAGCTTCTTCTCGTGCCGATAGAGGCCCGGAGCCACGAACGCCCACGCCTGATACAGCACGAAAGGCATCGCGAGGCCGATCGCGAGAACCAGGGCCAGCTTGAACGGCACCGTGAATGGCGAGACCACGCTCGTCGCGATCAACGTGGCGCCGGCGGGAAGTTTTTTCTTCAAGGGTTCGGCGACGAAGGTGAACAGCTGGTTCATGTACATCGCACAGGGGATGAAGCAGATGCCGACCGCCAGCATGGCCTTGAGCAGCCGGTCGCGCAGCTCCAGCAGATGGGAAATCAGCGTACCTTCGGCGAGCCCGCCGGGTTCGCCTTGCGGCTCGCTCATTGGTTGACGGTATGCGGAAGATCAGCGGCGGGCGCAGCGGCGTCCGCCGCCGGAGCCGAGGTCTCAGGCGGCGGCGGGTGCATGGCGGCCACCGTGGTCGCGTGCCCATCCGGCAAGGGCCGGGATACCGGCGTCGTCGCAGCTTCCACGGCGGCGAGTTCTCCCGCGGGCACCGCGGCCGCAATTTCGGGTCGCGGCATGGGAAAGGTCGGCGCCGAAGCGGGCGCAACGAGCGCGGGCTGATCGGGCTTGAGAGGTGGTTTCAGTTGCTGCTTGAGCAGCTCCTCGGCATTCACTTCGCGCTCGAGCTGATCGCTCAGCTGGCGCGCCATCACGCGCGCGCGGCCCATCCAGTTGCCCACCTGTCGGGCCACCTTCGGCAGGCGCTCAGGGCCGAGCACCACCAAGGCGATGGCCGAGGTGAGCAAAATCTCGGAAAAACCGAAATCCAGCATTGCAAAATCAGGCGTTCGGCTTGGGAGGAACCTTGACCTCGGCCTCACGCGCCGCGGCCGCCTCGAAGTCGGCGTCCTTCTCCTGCTGCTTGAGCTGCTTTACTCGTTCTTCCGATTCGCCCTCGTTCATGGCGGTCTTGAAGCCCTTCACGGCGGCGCCTAAATCCGAACCGATGGAACGCAAGCGCTTGGTGCCGAAAATCACCAGGGCGATCGCGAGGATGACCAATAGCATCTTTGAGTCGAACATCTCGATTCTCCAAATCCGCGGCAGACAATCATACGCCAAGAAGGATTATGACATTCGACAGCGCCGACCCGCTGCGTGTTCGGTCGCATTTGGCCGGCGATTCTCAACTCTCCAACCAAAGGGTCACAGGCCCGTCGTTGGTCAGCGACACCTGCATGTTCGCCCCGAAGACTCCGCTCGCGACCGGCGCGTGCCGGCTTCTGGCGGTCTCCACCAGCAAGGTGAAGAGGCGTCTGCCCTGATCGGGGGGCGCGGCGGTCGAAAATCCCGGCCGCAGCCCGTGATGAGTGTCCGCCGCCAAAGTGAACTGCGGCACCAGCAACAGATCGCCCGCGATCTGTTGCAAACTCAGGTTCATCTTGTCGGCATCGTCGGGGAAAATCCGGTATTTCAGCAGCCTATCGAGCAACCGGGCCGCCGCCGCCTCGTCATCGGCCGGCCGAACGCCGATTAACGCCAGGATGCCGCGACCGATAGATCCCACGATGGCGCCATCGATTTCCACCTGCGCCTCCGACACGCGCTGAATCAGGGCAATCATTTCCCTATCCCGTCCGAAATTGACCTATCTAAACACGGAAGTCCCCACCCGAAGCTTCATCATCGCCGATGAACTCACGAGGACACTGGATAACCGCTAAAAACAATAAAGTGGGGAAATCGACCGCCACTAGGGCTTATTTCCGCCACAAAGTGGGGGTAAATAGCACCAAAATCGGGAATACCTCCAGCCGTCCGAGCAGCATGGCGGCCGAGCACACCCAGGTCTGGAAACTGTTCAACACGCCGTAATTGCTGCCGGGGCCGACGAGGCCCAACCCGGGGCCCGCATTGTTGATGCACGCAATGATGGACGAAAACGAGGTCATGAAATCCAAGCCGCTGCCCAGCTGAAAGAAAACCAGGGTGACGATGCTCATGAAGTACAGGAACACGAAGGCCAGCACCGCGAACACCACCCGGTTGGCGATCACGGTTCCGCCCACTTTCAGCGGCCGGACCATGTTCGGGTGGACCAGCTGGTTCAGCTCGCGATTCGCCTGTTTGGCGAGAACCAGTGTGCGGATCATTTTGATGCCGCCGCCGGTGGATCCCGAGCTTGCGACGATGCAGCTCAGGAACATCATCCACATGGGCGCGAAAATCGGCCAGTGCGAATAATCATCGGTGTGCAACCCCGAGTCGGTGGCGATGGAGATGACGTTGAAGGTGGCGTGGCGCAGCGCGGTCGGAAAATCCTGGTAGGTATCTTTCACGCACAGGAATATCGCGATCCCGACGCAGCTCACGGCGAGAACGCCGAATATCGCCTTCGCTTCCGCATCACGGAAGTACGCGCGCACGCCGCGCTGGCTCCAGGCCAGAAAGTGGGTCGCGAAATTCAGCGCCGCGAGGACCTGGAACACGATCAGAACCAGCTCGATGCCCATGGAATTGAAGTGACCGATGCTGGCGTCGTAGGTCGAGAATCCGCCGAGCGACAGTGCCGAAAATCCGTGGCAGACGGCGTCGAACCAATTCATTCCGGCGCCCTTGAGGCACACGATGCACGCGACCGTGAGCCCGGCGTACACCGCCCATAGAAGCTTCGCCGTCTGCTCGATCCTCGGGGTGAGCTTGGAGTCCTTCATCGGCCCCGGCATCTCGGCGCGGTAGATCTGCATGCCGCCGATGCCGAGGAGCGGCAGCACGGCCACGGCGAGCACGATGATTCCCATGCCGCCGAGCCAGCTCAACAGGTGGCGCCACAAATTGATCGACCGGGGCAAAGCTCCAGCCCGGACAGCACCGTGCCCCCGGTCCATCAATCTGTGGCGCCACATGCTGAGCTGGCTCGGCGGCATGGGGATCATCGTTCTTGCCGTCGCGATCTTTCCCATGCTGGGCGTCGGCGGCATGCAAATCTACCGCGCGGAGATGCCGGGTCCGATGAAGGACAGCCGGCTCACGCCGCGCATCGGCCAGACCGCGAAATTATTGTGGGCGGCGTATGCGGGGCTCACCGCCGCCTGCATCGTGTGCCTTAAGTTTGCCGGAATGAACTGGTTCGATGCCGTTTGTCATGGATTTTCCGCGCTCTCGCTCGGCGGGTTTTCAACCTATGACGCCAACATCGGACACTTCAATTCGTTGCGCATCGAGGTGGTGTTGACCGGGTTTCAGGTTCTGGCGGCGATGAATTTCGCGACCCACTATCTTGCTTGGAGCCAGCGCGGGGTGCGCGCCTATTTTCGCGACGCCGAGGCAAAGGCCATTCTCGGCGTGCTCGGCGCGAGCTGCGTCGGGATCGCGCTGTTCTTGTACTTCAAGGGCACGTATCCGGATTTTCCGACTGCGCTGCGCCACGCCACCTTCAACGTGGTGTCCATCGCCACCGACGGCGGCCTGCATACGCAGGATTATTCGCGCTGGCCCATCTTTCGCTCCCATGTGGATGCTGTTCTTGAGCTCCATCGTCGCCAGTTCCGGGTCCACGGGCGGCGGCATCAAAATGATCCGCACGCTGGTGCTCGCCAAGCAGGCGAATCGCGAACTCAATCAATTGGTGCATCCCGAATATGGTGCGCCCCTCAAGGTGGGCGGGACCGTGATAGCCAATCGCGTGGTGTTCGCCGTGCTCGCGTTCGTATTCCTGTATTTCATGAGCATCGTGACGCTGGTCTTCGTGCAGCTCGCGAGCGGCTTGGATTTCATCACCTCGCTGTCGTCCATCCTGGCCTGCATCAACAACGCGGGCCCGGGGCTGGGATTGGTGGGTCCCGGCAGTAATTATGGCGTGTTGGGCAATTTCCAGACCTGGGTCTGTTCTGCCGCCATGTTGCTGGGCCGGCTGGAGATTTTTACTATTTTGGTGCTATTTACCCCCACTCTTTGGAGAAAGTAAGGGCATTCTTGGCCAAATTATCCCACTATTTGCGATAACTGTGGCGTGTGGGTTATTGATGATATTCTATTTTCGCCTATTATTAAGGCTACCGTGGGGATCTAGGGTGATTTTTTTGCTTCAGCGGGTCACGGAAGCTCGCATTCATATCAACGGCGAGCTGACCGCATCGATCGGTCCGGGACTGCTGGTTCTGGTCGGCGTGCGCCCGGGCGATGATGAACCTGCGGCGTTGCGGTTGCTGGCCCGTCTGCTCGCCTATCGCGTATTTTCCCGACGCAGCCGGCAAGATGAACCTGAGCTTGCGCCAAACGGCGGGCGAACTGCTGCTGGTGCCTCAATTCACCCTGGCGGCCGATACGCGCCACGGATTGCGGCCCGGCTTTTCCACCGCGGCCCCGCCCGAACAAGGGCGGCGGCTGTTCGATGCCCTGGTCGTGGCGGCGCCGGCGGGCATGCGCGGGTTGCGAGCGGGGTATTCGGCGCCCACATGCAGGTGTCGCTCACCAACGACGGGCCGGTGACGCTGTGGTTGGAGAGTTGATATTACGCTGCACGGCCAAATGCGACCGAACACGCATCGGCGTGGGCGGTCCAATGTCATGATCTCTTTGGCGTATTATTGGCGCACAGACTCAGATTGCCGTGGACTCGGAGAAGCGACATGTTCGACTCAAAAATGTTACTGGTGATTCTGGCGATCGCCTTGGTGATTTTTGGCACCAAGCGCTTGCGTTCGATCGGTTCGGATCTCGGCGCCGCCGTCAAGGGTTTCAAGCAAGCCATGAACGACGGCGAGTCGGAAGAAAAGGTGAAGCAGTTGAAGCAGAGATAAGGACGCCGATTTCGACGGCGTGCGGCACAAGGCGCGGCCCCGCGCGAAGCCGAGGTCAAGGCGCCCCCCAAGACCAACGCCTGATGCGGCATGCTTGATTTCGGATTTTCAGAGATTCTGCTCACCTCGGCCATCGCCCTGGTGGTGCTCGGCCCTGAGCGGCTGCCCAGGTTGCGCGTCAGGTCGGCAACTGGGTGGGTCGTGCGCGCGTCATGGCGCGACAGCTGACCGAGCAGCTGGAGCGCGAAGTAACCGCCGAAGCTGCTGAAACAGCAATCGACCGCGCGGCGCGGCCCAACCGCCGGCGCTGTCCCGCCCCGTGGGCCAACCTTCCCCATGCCGCCCCCCGCACGGCCGCGCCCGCCTCTCGCCGCCCTGGAAGGCCTGCGGCGAGCGCCGGTTCCCGGCCTTGCGGATGGGCACGCGACCACGTGGCCGCATGCACCCGCAGCACTCCACGGCCCGATCCGCAGCAACCCGCTCCAGCCCTGAGCAGGCCGAGGCGAGCCGGAAGGCGAACCTGGCGGGCTGGCGGAAGGTACGCTGATATCGCACCTGCTGGAGCTGCGCGATAGGATCCTGAAGGCGATGCTGGCGGTCGGCATCTGCTTCATTCCTTGCGCGATGTATATGAACGATCTGTTCACGTTCGTCGCCGAGCCCCTGAAGCGTCGATTTCCCGCCGGCGCCACGCTGATTGCGACCAGCGTCGTCGCCCCGTTCACCGTGCCCTTCAAGCTGGCCCTCGTGCTCGCCCTCGGTATGGCCATTCCCGTCGTGCTGTATCAGGCCTGGGCGTTCGTCGCGCCCGGATTGTATCGGCACGAGAAGAAGCTGGCCGTGCCGCTGCTGATTTCGAGTATTTTACTGTTCTATCTGGGCGCCGCCTTCGCCTACTACGTGGTGTTCCCGGTGATGCTGAGCTTCTTCGTCGCGACCACGCCTCACGGCGTACAGATGATGACCGACATGGGCAGCTACCTGGATTTCGTCATGATTCTGCTGCTGGCGTTCGGCACTGCGTTCGAAGTCCCGGTGGCTACTGTATTATTGGTGTGGACCGGATTCGTCACGTCAAGACGCTGAAGAAAAAT
>CAVSSU010000033.1:0-140897 GCA_963730565.1 uncultured Gammaproteobacteria bacterium | reverse complement strand
CTACGATTTCGCGTACAAGACGCCGTTTTCGAGCGACGACCTCGCGTCGATCGAGAAGCGCATGGCGGAGATCGCGGCGCGCGACGTGAAGGTGCACAGGCGCCTGCTTCCACGCGATGAAGCGGTGGAGCATTTCAAGCGCATCGGCGAGCACTACAAGGCTGAGATCATCGGCGCCATTCCCGCCGGAGAGCCGATCAGCCTGTACGGGCAGGGCGATTGGGAGGACCTCTGCCGCGGGCCGCATGTGCCGAGCACGGGCAAGCTGAAGGCGTTCAAGCTCATGAAGGTGGCGGGCGCCTACTGGCGCGGCGACTCCCGCAACGAGATGCTGCAACGAATCTACGGCACCGCCTGGGCCAACGAGAAGCAGCTCAAGGAATACCTCACCCGTCTGGAAGAGGCGGAGAAGCGCGATCACCGGCGCATCGGCAAGGAGCTGGACCTGTTCCACCTCCAGGAGGAGGCCCCCGGTGCGGTGTTCTGGCATCCGAAAGGCTGGGCCCTGTTCCAGCAGCTGATCTCGTACATGCGCGAGCGGCAAAGCGCCGCGGGCTACGTGGAGGTGAACACCCCGGAAATCATGGACCGCGAGCTCTGGGTCCAGTCCGGACACATCGCCAATTTCGGCGAGAACATGTTCATGACCCAGACGCCGGATGAGCGCATCTTCGCCATCAAGCCCATGAACTGTCCGGGCCACATCCAGGTGTTCAAGCAGGGGATGCGCAGCTACCGCGAGCTTCCGCTGCGCATCGCCGAGTTCGGCAAGGTCCACCGGTACGAGCCCTCCGGCGCTCTGCACGGGCTCATGCGGGTGCGTGCCTTCACCCAGGACGATGCCCATATCTTCTGCACCACCGAGCAGATCACCGAGGAATCGGTGCGCGTGACCCAGCTGATCCTGAGCATTTACGCGGACTTCGGCTTCAACGACGTGCGCATCAAGTTTTCCGACCGGCCCGCCAAACGGGTCGGCTCGGACGAGGTCTGGGACATCTACGAGGGGGCGCTCAAGAAGGCGGCCGCGGTCGCGGGCATCGAGACCACCCTGAATCCGGGGGAGGGGGCCTTCTACGGCCCGAAACTCGAGTTCGTGCTGCGGGACGCGATCGGCCGTGAGTGGCAATGCGGCACGCTTCAAGTGGACCCGAATCTTCCGTCCCGGCTCGGCGCGAGCTATATCGGTGAGGACAGCCAGCGTCACACCCCCGTCATGCTGCATCGGGCCATGTTCGGCTCATTGGAGCGCTTTACGGGCATTTTGCTGGAACATCACGCCGGCAAACTGCCCACCTGGCTGTCGCCCGTGCAGGCCGTGGTAATGGGAATTACCAGCCGGCAGGACCAATACTGCCAACAAGTTGCGGAAAACCTGAAAAATCAGGGGCTTCGGGTCGAAACGGACTTGAGGTCCGAGAAGGTTGGCTTTAAAATCCGCGAGCACACATTAAAACGTGTTCCTTATCTCTTGGTCGCCGGCGACCGCGAGGTCGAGGCACATACCCTGGCCGTACGCACGCGCGGTGGCAAAGACCTAGGCAGTTTTGAGCTTCCGAAGCTCGCTGGCTTGCTTTGCGAAGAAGTCGCGAGCCGCGGCCGTATTATTTTGGAGTAACGTTTATCGCAACTGCGAAGCGCGTAAGGCGCAATGAGGAGATCTCCGCACCTTCGGTGCGAGTGATCGCGGCGGATGGGAGTCAAGCAGGGGTCATGTCGCGCGCGGAAGCGCTGCAGATGGCAAGCTCGCAATCACTGGATCTCGTCGAGGTTTCGCCGATGGCGGAACCGCCCGTCGTGCGAGTGATGGATTTTGGAAAGTTCTTGTTCGAACAGAACAAGAAGGCTCACGCGGCAAAGCGTAAGCAGAAGCAGATTCAAGTCAAGGAAGTGAAGTTTCGTCCCGGGACGGAAGAGGCCGATTACCAGGTCAAGCTGCGTAACATCGTCCGATTCCTGACCGAAGGCGACAAGGCCAAGGTGACGTTGCGTTACCGCGGCCGTGAGCTCGTTCACCAGGACATCGGCAGGCGTCTCCTGTCGCGGATTTCTGAGGATCTCGCCCCCTATTCGGTGGTCGAGCAGAATCCGCTGATGGAGGGCAAGCAGATGATCATGGTGTTCGGGCCCAAAAAGAAGTGAGCGGCGGACCCTAAAAAAGTCCGTCACCCCGCCTTAAGCGGCGTCCGTCTGCGGTTGATCCCGCGGGGCGCTTGTGTCAAGGCCATAAAATCAGGAGTCGAGCATGCCCAAGTTGAAAACCAAGCGGGCTGCGGCGAAGCGTTTTCGCAAAACTGCGAACGGCTTCAAGCGCGGCCAGTCCCATCGTCGTCACATCCTGACGAAGAAACCGTCCAAGCGTAAGCGCCAGCTGCGCCGCGAGTCGCAGGTCCACGAGACCGACGTGAATCGCATCAAAGTGCTGCTGCCGCACGCCTAAACAGTCAGGAGAAAACACATGGCACGAGTCAAACGCGGTGTAATCGCCGGACGGCGGCACAAGAAGATTCTCAAGAAGGCGAAGGGCTACTTCAACGCCCGACGCAAGGTATTTCGCACGGCGAAGCAGGCGGTCATCAAGGCCGGCCAGTACGCCTATCGCGGACGGCGCGAGAAGAAGCGCGAGTTCCGCGCGCTCTGGATCACGCGCATCAATGCGGCGGCACGCCTCTGCGGAATGACCTACAGCACGCTGATCGACGGCCTCAACAAGGCCGAATTGGCGATCGATCGCAAGGTGCTCGCGGACCTCGCGGTGCACGACATGCCGGCCTTTACGGCCATTGCCGATAAAGCCAGGGCGGAAATAGCCAAAGCCAGCCCGCCGAAGGCCTGACGACAATCGACAGCGCGTCGGGATCGGGGCCCGGGGATGACACCCGCAGCCGATCCCGACACCCGCTGTGTGGAGTAGTCCATGGCCGCCACCGATATTCTGACCAGTCTCGTCGACCAGGCACTCGCGGATGTGGGCGGGTCCCGCGATCTCGCGGCGCTCGACGAGATCCGCGTGCGCCTGCTGGGCAAGAAGGGCTTGCTCACCGAGCAGCTCAAGGGCCTCGGCCGGTTGCCCGCGAGCGAGCGGCCGGCCGCGGGACAGAGGATCAACGAGGCGAAGGCCGCAATTCAGGCCGCACTCGAAATGCGCCGCATCCGACTGGACGAGGAAGCGCTCCAGACCGAGCTCGCCCGTGGGGCTTTGGACGTTACGCTGCCGGGACGCGGACAGGAGCGCGGCAGCATCCATCCCGTGACACGCGCACGCCTGAGAATCGAGCGGATTTTCAGGGAGGCGGGTTTCCAGATCGCGACCGGCCCCGAGGTCGAGGATGATTTCCACAATTTCGAGGCGCTGAACATCCCGCCGAATCACCCGGCGCGGGCCATGCACGACACATTCTACTTTCCGGACGGTCGGCTGCTGCGGACCCATACCTCGCCGGTGCAGATCCGCGCCATGCGCGCGCAAAAGCCGCCGATGTCGCTGATCGCGCCGGGCCGCGTCTATCGATGCGACTCGGACATGACCCACACCCCGATGTTCCACCAGGTCGAAGGCATCGTGGTGGGCGAGAACGTGAGCTTCGCAAACTTGAAAGCGATGCTGCACACCTTCGTCGAGCATTTCTTCGAGCAATCGCTCGGCATGCGCCTGCGGCCCTCGTATTTTCCGTTCACCGAGCCGTCGGCGGAGGTCGACATCGAGTGCGTGTTCTGCCATGGAGCGGGCTGCCGCGTGTGCAAGCAAACCGGGTGGCTCGAGATCTTGGGATGCGGAATGATCCATCCGAACGTGCTGGCCGCGGCCGGCATCGACAGCGAGCGCTGGCAGGGATACGCCTTCGGCATGGGTATCGAGCGGGTGGCGATGCTGCGCTATGGGGTCGATGACCTGCGCCGCTTCTTCGAAAACGATCTGCAGTTCTTGAAGCAATTCCCGTGAAGATCACCTATTCGTGGATGAGGGAGTTCACGCCGCTCGCGGCGACGCCGGCGGAGCTCGCCTCGCGCCTGACGCTCGCGGGCCTCGAGGTGGAATCGATCCATCCGGTGGCGCCCCCGTTCTCGGGCGTCGTCGTCGGCGAAGTGCTCGAGTGCACGCGACATCCCGAGGCGGACAAGTTGTCGGTGTGCCAGGTCTCCATCGACCGAGGCGGTCGCGGAAGCGATCGGCTGCAGATCATTTGCGGCGCACCGAATGTGCGCCGCGGGCTCAAGGTCGCGGTCGCGACGGTCGGAGCGGTGCTGCCCGGCAATGTGCAGATCAAACGCGCGAAGCTCCGGGGGCTCGAGTCGAACGGCATGCTGTGCTCGGCGCGCGAGCTCGGGCTTGGCGAGGAGCACGACGGCATCATGGAGCTGCCGGACTCTTTCGCGCTGGGGCGGGATGTGCGCGCAGCGCTGGATCTGGACGATACCGTGCTCGAGGTGAATGCCACGCCGAACCGGGGCGATTGCATGAGCGTGTTCGGCATCGCCCGAGACTATGCGGCGGCTCAGGACCGGCGCTATCTCGCCGCGAGCGTCGCGCCGGTGGCTGCAGCGAACGACGCGCGGTTCCCGGTGCGCATCGAGTGGGCGGCGGGCTGTCCCGCGTTCGCCTCGCGCGTGATCCACGGGGTCCGTCAGGGTGCGAGCTCGCCCGCCTGGATGAAGGAGCGTCTGCGCCGCGTCGGGCTCAATTCCATCTCGCCGGTCGTGGATGTCACCAACTACGTGATGACAGAGCTCGGGCAGCCCATGCATGCCTACGATCTCGCGCGGCTAGAGAAGGGCATCGTGGTCCGGGCGGCGGCGCCCGGCGAGCGGATCACTCTTCTGGATGGCAAGGACTACGAGCTCGGTCCCGACTTCATGGTCATCGCGGATGCCGGCGGAGCCGTGGGTCTTGCGGGCATCATGGGGGGCCAGAGAACCTCCATCAGCGAGTCGACCACCGACGTGCTGCTCGAGTCCGCCCACTTCATGCCGGACATCGTCGCCGGCCGGGCTCGACGCCTCGGCTTGTTCACCGACGCGGCTCAACGGTTCGAGCGCGGGGTGGATCCCACGCTGCCGCAGATCGCGTTGGAGCGTGCTACGGCATTGCTGCTCGAGATCGCGGGCGGCCGGGCGGGCCCGGTCGAGGTGACCCGGGGCACGCCGGGTCCAGGCGATGCGCCTGAATGGGTGAGCCTGCGCCGCAGCCGCCTCGCCCGATTGCTCGGCGCGAGCATCCCGGACGCGGAGGTGCAGGACGTGCTCTCGGCCATTGCGCCACAGATCGAATCGGAGCCGCGGGGCTGGCGGGTGCGCCGCCCGCCGCATCGCTTCGACATCCGCATCGAGGCCGACTTGATCGAGGAGGTCGCTCGGCTCAGAGGCTTCGACAGCATCGGCGAGGCTCATGCCATCGCCCCGCAGATCGCAGGCTACGCTCCGGAGTCGCGCGTGCCGGCCGAGCGTATGCTCACCGCCATGGCGGACTTTGGCTATCGCGAAGCGATCACGTACACCTTCGTCGATCCGTCGCTGCAGCGTCTGCTGTTTCCCGAGACGCCCGCCCTCGCACTATCGAATCCGATCTCCGCGGATCTCTCCGAGATGCGGGTCTCCCTGTGGCCCGGGCTGATAGCCGCATGCCGCGAGAACATGCGCCGTCAGCAGGGCCGGGTGCGGCTGTTCGAGATCGGCAGCAAGTTCGATGTCACGGGAAGCGCGCTGCGCGAGATCGACATGCTCGCGGGGGTCGCGACCGGAGCCCGCTGGCCCGAGCAATGGGGAAGTGCGCGCGAGCCGCTGGATTTCTACGACGTGAAAGCCGATGTCGAAAATCTTCTGGGATTGACCGGTGATGCAGCGTCGATTCAATTCGAAGCGGCGGCGCTGCCATGCCTGCGCCCGGGACGCGCGGCGCGCATCCTTCGAGCGGGCAGTCCCATCGGGTACCTCGGCGAGATCCATCCCCGCTTGGTCAAGGCGTTGAGTCTCAGCAATACGTTATTCCTGTTTGAGCTGGAAATAACTTCATCATTTTCCGCTAAACCTCCGAAACTACATCAGATTTCGAGGTTTCCCAGTGTGCGACGAGATTTGGCGGTCGTCGTGGATGAAAGTGTCCCCCTCGCAGTTTTACGGGAAAATGTTACTGTTAGCGCGTCGGGCCTATTGAGCGAGCTACGCGTGTTCGATGTATATCGGGGATCGGGCGTAGAAACAGGACGAAAAAGTATCGCTTTAGGCTTGATTTTACAGGATTCCTCACGCACTCTTACTGACGTTGAAGCTGATGCCGTTGTGGCCTCGGTGGTTACTCGGTTACGGGATGTTTTGAGCGCCGCAATAAGAGATCAATAAGCATGGCAGCCCTCACCAAAGCAGAGATGGCCGAGGCCCTATTCGATCAATTGGGGCTCAACAAGCGCGAGGCTCGCGAGCTCGTCGATTTGTTCTTCGAGGAAATCCGTGCGGCCTTGTCCTCGGGCGAGCAGGTGAAATTATCCGGATTTGGGAATTTCGATTTGCGGGACAAGAACCGGCGACCCGGCCGCAACCCCAAGACCGGCGAAGAGATCCCCATCAGCGCGCGTCGCGTCGTTACCTTCCGGCCCGGTCAGAAATTGAAGGCCCGCGTCGAGGCGTATGCTGGAACCAAGCAATAACGCCGAACTGCCGCCGATCCCGGGGAAGCGCTACTTCACCATCGGCGAGGTCAGCGATCTGTGCGGCGTAAAGCCGCACGTGCTGCGCTACTGGGAGCAGGAGTTCCCGCAGTTGAAGCCCGTCAAGCGCCGCGGCAACCGGCGCTACTATCAGCGCCAGGATGTGCTCATCATCCGGCAGATTCGAAGCCTGCTCTACGAACAGGGTTTCACCATCGGCGGCGCTCGCAACCGCCTCACCGGCGACGACGCGCAGGTGGATCTCAATCAAAGCCAACAGCTGATCCATCAGATGCGGCTCGAGCTCGAGGAGCTGATCAAGATTTTGCGTCGCTGACCGCGGTCGCGCGAGACCCATCCGGTCATTTCGGCTATGATTAGCATCCGGTCGGGGCGTGGCGCAGCCTGGTAGCGCACTGAACTGCCGCTACGCAACGTTGATCGAGCGTGCCAGGCAGCTTTGCACGGCCGCGGCCGCCGGCGCCTGATAACGGCGCCAAATCCTCGAATGTGAAATGGTCGGGGCGACAGGATTTGAACCTGCGACCCTCTGCACCCCATGCAGATGCGCTACCAGGCTGCGCCACGCCCCGAACGCCTGGATTTTACGGGTTGCGACGGAAAAGGGGAAATTACTTCGCCGCTCGGCCATTATCCGCCAAGGCATCAATTCCTAGGCCAAGCAGAAACCGATTTCGAATTCATCGACCGTTGGAGCCCGGTGGAGAAGGAACTAGAGCGGCTTCGCCGCCGCTCCGGTGAACATGTGGACCCGTTGTGGACCCGTTGTGGACCCGTTGTTGCGCGACACGACGCAACCCTCGGCTACCTGTCACGACGCTTTTTAAATCCAGATCGCGCGAGGATCGAACGTGTTGGATCGCCACTCGAGGATGATTTTCTTTGGACAGGCATCGCTTCGGCACGCGATCACGCAGTATATGAGCCATTATCATGAAGAGCGTAATCATCATGGGCTAGAAAACCGCCTGCTGCGGCCGCTCCGCGCCGTTGGCGAATCTCACGCCAGAGTCAAGCGGCGTCAGCGACTCGGCGGAATGCTCAGTTATTATCATCGCGAAGCAGCTTGATCAGCTTCGACTTCGTTTCTGGATATTACGAGATCCGACGGATAGTGCTCCCTGCTGACCGGCAGAGCAACGCGCTTCGGCCGTAAATATAAGTAAATTTCGCGTGAATACTCGACGATGATGCTACCTTTCTCCAGGTAGGAAGCCGACGGGGGAGAGTGTGTCTCGACGGGATGGAGCGCGCGGCGCGAATCGATCTCAAACGCGGGTCGGTAGCCGACGTGCGTGGCGGGTCGCTTTACTTCTCGTGGCGGTCGGCTCGTGGAACCCGTCTGCCTCATCCCCGGCCCCGGAGCGCAACCCGATCCACACTCGGGTCGTATCCCTCGGCCCTAAGGCAGAGCGCCTCATTGTCGGCTTCAAAAGGACCGCCGCTAACACGGTGACCGAGCACGTCAAGCGCGTCTCTCAGGTGCAGAGCGTTGCGGTTAGCCAAGCGCGCACCTCCGCGCGGGACGTTGCGGATCTCATCCAGCGCACCGGCGTCTCCGTGGCGCGCTCACGCCAAATCACGCCGAGCATGCACGTTCTTTTTCTCACGAAGACCTTGTATGGAGCGGAGGTCCTCAACCTGTTGAATAAGCTCCGAGCCGACTCTGCGGTTGCGTTCGCGGCCGCCGATGGACGACGCTATCCGGTCGACGTCCCGAACGATCCGCTCTTCGCCCCAACGCCAGGGACGGCGAGCGGTCAGTGGTATTTCGATACGCCGAGCTCCTCGGTGACGGTCGAGGGCGTCACCACCGAGGATCTCTCGGCGACCGATGCGGTCTCCGCATGGAACATCACCACGGGCAGCAACGGCATCGTGATCGCCGATGTCGATACGGGCGTGCGCTTCGATCATCCGGATCTCTTGCGCGCGGGCCTCGGCGGCCGTCTCCTCCCAGGCTACGACTTCGTGGGCGAGGACTACGATCCGAACACCGGCGCCGCGCTCGGCACGTTTCTTATGGCGAACGACGGCGACGGCTGGGATCCGGATCCCTCGGATCCGGGCGACTGGGTGAGCGAGAGCGATTTGTCGAACGCCGTCTTTGCCGACTGTACGGTCGAGGACAGCTCGTGGCACGGGACGCGAGTCGTCGGCATCTTCGGCGCCATCACCGACAACGACGTCGGCATCGCGGGGATGACCTGGTCCTCCTGGATCCTTCCCGTGCGCGCGCTCGGCAAATGCGGCGGCTACGACTCGGACATCATCGCGGGCATTGATTGGGCGGCGGGGCTCACCGTGACCAATGCCGACGGTAGCGCCGTGGCCCCGAATCCTTACCCCGCCGATATCATCAACTTGAGCTTGGGCGGCGGCACGGACAGCTGCTCGAGCTCCGACGGCGCGGCCTACGAGTCGGCGCTCACGAGCGTCACGTCCGCCGGTATCCTCGTCGTGATTGCTGCCGGCAACGCGAGCGGCGCAGTCGAGCTGCCGGGCAATTGTGCGGGCGTCGTGCCGGGAGTGATGGCCGTGGCAGGCCTACGTAACGTTGGCACCAAGGTGGGCTACAGCAGCTTCGGGCCGGAGGTGAGCGTGTCGGCGCCCGCGGGCAATTGCATCAATACCAGCGGCGCGTGTCTGCGCTCGATCGATACCACCACTAATCTCGGCGCGACGGTCCCTGGCACGAATAGCTACACCAACGAGACTAACGAGAATCTGGGCACGAGCTTCGCCACCCCAATGGTCTCGGGAATTGCGGCTCTGATGCGCGCCGTCAACGCCAACTTGACCCCGGCGCAGCTCGCCACGCGCATCGAGGCCAGCGCGAGCGCGTTTCCCGCCAACACGGCGAATCTCCCGGTCTGCCCGAGCCTCGATGCCTCGACGGAAGAGTGTTCCTGTCCAGCCTCGGGCGAGTGCGGCTCAGGGATGGTGAACGCCTTGAGCGCGGTCGAATCCGCGCAGCGGCCGATCGCGGCGGTTGCGATGCCCTCGACGATCCAGTCGGGCGCCAATGCCAGCTTCAATGCAAGCGGCAGCGCCGCTGCCTGTGGGCGCAGCATCGCGTCCTACACCTGGAGCACTACTGGCGGCGTATCGATCGTCTCGGGAGGCGCCACGGCAAGCGTCACCGTCCTTCCGGGAACGGTACCTTGACGCTCACGGTGACGGATTCCGAGGGGGCGACCGATACGGCGGAAATTAGTGTGACGGCATCGAGTGCCTCAACCACCGCCCCATCGAGCGCAGGCTCGACGCCCTGCCCGACGGCACTCTCCGTCACCCCTTCACCGCCCGTCGTGTCGCAGTCGTTCTTACCTTCGAGCGTTGGCGAGACCCTCTCCTCGATGCTCACCCTGACCCTCAAGAACACAAACGCCTTTGCGCTGACCCAAAGCACGTTGACCGACACGCTGCCCTCGGGCCTCACGATCGGGAGCTCCCCCGCGGCTTCGACGACCTGCACGGGCGCCTTCGCCACGCTCTCCGCGGCGAGCGGCGTTATCAGCTTGAGCAACGCCAACATTCCCGCGCAAGGCTCGTGTACGGTGACGGCGAGCGTCACCGCGAGCGCCGCCGGTACGTACACCAACACGCTCGGCGCGAATGCTCTCCTGACAGGCCCCGCCGGCGGAAACACGAGCTCAAGCACGGCTTCGCTCACGGTCACGGTGCCGAGCCCCCCCACGGTGAGCGAGGCCTTCTCGCCCACGAGCGTCGCGGTGAATGCGACGTCCCGGCTCACCATCACCTTGGGCAATTCGAATGCCTACGCGCTCGGCTCGCTCGCACTCAAGGATGCCTTGCCGAGCGCGCTTACCATCCAGTCGGGCCCGGCCGCCGCGACGAGCTGTGGCGGCACGCTCGCGGCTTCCGGAAACAGCGTGTCCTTGAGCGGCGGCACGATCGCCGCCAGCGGCAGTTGCACGGTGAGCGTCACGGTCGCGAGCGGCGAGGCCGGAAGTTATACGAACACCATCGCCGCGAAAGCCGTCACCGCCACCGCGGGAATCGGCAACACGACCCAGGTGAGCGCGACTTTGATCGTGAACAGCGCGGGCGGGGGCGGCGCGCTCAACGGGGTCGACCTTCTCGAAATAGGTATCGTAGTGTCCATCGTGAGGCGCAGACGGCGCGATGGAAAGCGACTGCCTCGCCCACGGCGGACATTTGCCTAGCGCTCGGCAAGCACTTGCCGCTCTGAACGAGTGGCGCTCACGAGCTCCGTCTCCTCGTCGGGCACTTCCAGCCCAGGTTCGCAGCCGGTATCGGACCTCAATGGTCTCGTCCATTCGTTGTCGAGCACGTCGGGGGATTCCTCGACGGCCGCCGGGAGCGCGGACAGCTCGCTGCAGTCGAGCTTCGATAAACTCGTCGCCGACTTGGGCGGCACGGGCGGTCGGCAATCCTCTCGAGCTCGCACGGGACCAGATCAGGGCGACGGAAGTTCGAGCGCACTCCAGCCGCCGCCGAGCGCCTCGATCAACGCGACGCTCGCCTGGAGGCGGTCCGACAGGACCGTGAGGGCCGTTTCCTCGGCGGAGAGCCGGGTGGTCTGGGCTGTGATGACGCTCGAGTAGGGGACCGTGCCTGCCTTGTATTGATTCAAAGTCAGTACTTCCGCCTCGCGTGCGGCCTTCACCGCGGCATCCTCGACGCGAGCCTGTTGCTCGAGGATGCGCAAGGTGGCGATCTGGTCCTCGACCTGCTGGAAGCCGGCGAGCACCGTCTGGCGGTAGCTTGCGACGCTGGCATCATATGCGGCGCGGGCCTCGCGCACCTGGGCGCTGCGCGCGCCGGCGTCGAACAGCGTTTCGGCGAGCGAGGGGCCGAGCGACCAGGTTCGACTCGGAAGACTGATGAGATGGGCCCAGGCGCTGCTCGAGTACTGGTCGGATCCGGACAGGGTCAGGCTCGGGAAATAGGCGGCCGTGGCGACCCCGATCTGCGCGTTCGCGGCAGCCACCTTGCGCTCGGCTTCGGCAACGTCCGGCCGCCGCTCGAGGAGATCCGAGGGCACGCCTGCGGGCACCGTGGGTGCATCGCTCCGGATCGCCGTGGCTGCCAACGAGAAGTCCGCCGGCTGGGCGCCTACCAGCACCGCGAGGGCATGCTCGAGCAGCGCGCGCTGGATGCGCGCATTGATCTGCTGCGCCTGGCTCGAGAGGAGCTGCGCTTGGGCGCTTACCACGTCCGCTCGGGCGGCGACGCCATAACGGTAGCGGCTCTCGGCGATCTTGAGTGAGCGCTGCTCGGCGAGCACGGTGTCGTCGAGGAGCTTCTGCAGTTGATCCTGCGCGCGCAGCTCGAAGTAGTCGGTCGCTAGGGTCCCTTGCGCGGAGAGTCGCGCGGCCGCGAGAGCCGCGGCACTCGACTGAGCCGATGCCTTGGCGCTTTCCACCGTGCGACGGATTTGACCCCAGATGTCCAGCGTCCAGTTCGCGGAGAGGCCCACCGTATTGGTGGTGGTGTGCGTGCCGGTCGGTATGGAGGTTGAGACGCCGGTTGTGGGGGCGGAACCTGTGGCGCTACTGCCCGTTCCGGTGGCCAACGTCGTGTAGCCGCCGCCGCCGCTGCCGCTCGAGGTCCGAATGCGCGACGCACTGGCATCAACCGTTGGAAAGTAGCTGGCCCGCGCCTGATCCACCAGCGCCTTCGCCTGATCGTAGGCGGCGAGGGCCGCCTTGATATTCTCGTTCGAGATGTTAACCCGCTCCTCGAGCTGATCGAGTATCTCGTCGTTGAAAATCCTCCACCACGGCCCGCGGGCGAGCGCATCGGCGGGCTGGCTGGCCTTCCAACCAGTCTCCTCCTTGAAGGTCGGCGTCGCGTCCAATTTCGGACGCTTGTAATTGGGTCCAACCGCGCAAGCGGCGAGTAACGCGAGAGAGGTCAAGCACGAGGCACGGATCGCGCGGTGCCGCGCTGAGCGGATCTCACGCCGCGTCGCACGGGTCGTGAGCGGCTTCAAGCGCCTGCCTGCGAACAGCCGCCGTCCGTACCGGAACTGGTGGCGGCCTCGGACGCCGTCGGACTTCGTGCCTTGGGGCGTCTCCAGTAGCGGTGTACGTACAGGTAGATCACCGGGGTCGTATATATCGTGAGGAGCTGACTGACGATGAGGCCGCCGACGATGGAGATTCCGAGAGGGCGCCGCATTTCCGTGCCATCGCCGTAGGCAATGGCGAGCGGCAAGGCCCCGGCGATCGCGGCACACGTGGTCATCATGATGGGACGAAAGCGCAGCGCGCAGGCGTGGACGATGGCACGCCGCGGATCGAACCCTTGGCTGCGTTCGGCGTCGAGCGCGAAGTCCACCATCATGATGGCGTTCTTCTTGACGATTCCGATGAGGAGCAGGATGCCGAGAAAGGCGATGAGACTGAACTCGGTGCCGGTCGCGAGCAGCGCGAGGAGCGCGCCGAGACCCGCGGAGGGGAGCGTCGAGAGAATCGTCCAGGGCTGGCTGTAGCTCTCGTAGAGCATGCCGAGCACCACGTAAATGGCCGCGATGGCCGCGAGCAGCAACAGGGGCCCGTTGTCGTTGCTCTGCTGAAAGAGTCGTGCCATCCCGTAAGTGCCTCCGCGTATCTCGACCGGCACGTGAATGGCGCTCATCTTGCGATCGATCGCGGCGATGGCCGTACCTAAGGACTCGCCCGGCGGCAGATTGAAGGCGATGGAGGCCGATGCGGACGTGCCCGTATGGTTCACGCTCACGGGCGCCGTGCCGGTGAGGAAGTGACTGAAGGTCGCCAACGGCACTATGGTTTCTTGAGTGATGCTCACCGCGGAGCCGGTAGAGGTGTTGCTGGCGCCGCCGCTCGCGAGCGAGTTGGACGCGAGGTTACGCGCCACGTCTTCGGCGATCGTCGCGGACGGCGTGGCGGAACCGACCACGGTCGTCCCCGCCACCGCTTGCGTGGACTGCGTGCCGCTCACCGCGCCCCCGGAGGTACTGACGTAGAGGTCTTTGAGCACGTCTGGGTGCTGCTGATACTCGGGTGCCACTTCCATCACCACGTGATACTGCTGGGGGCTGAACGGGTTGTAGATGTTCGAGACCTGCGCCTGTGCGAAGGCGTCCGCGAGCGCATTGTCGATCTGGATTTCCGAGATGCCGAGCCGCGAGGCCGTATCGCGATCGACGACGAGCCCCGCCTCGAGACTCCCGGGTTGCAGATCGCTGTCCACGTCGGTGACCTCCGGCATGTCGTGCATGGCCTGGCGAAGCTTTTGCGCCCAGACGCGCAACTGCGTGATGTCATCCCCGAGAAGCGTGTACTGATACTGGGCGTTGGCGGATCGGCCGCCTGGCCCCCCGATGTCCTGAACCGCCTGCAGGAAGGTCGACACGCCGGTCACCCGGGCGAGTTGTGGACGCAGCCGCCCGATGACCTGATCGGCCGAGATATGGCGCGTCGACAGCGGCTTGAGCGCGATGGTCACGTTACCGCTCGGGCCGCCGCCCGGCGGCCCGAATCCGCCGGCACCCACCGAGCCCGTGACCGTGCTCACGGCCGGATCGCGCTGGATGACGGCGGCGACCTCCTCGAGCTTGCGCTTCATCATCTGAAAGGAGATCGCCGCGTCGCCGCGAATGCCACCCTGCAACTGACCCGTATCCTGCTGCGGGAAGAATCCCTTGGGGATGACGATGTAGAGAAAGATGTTGAGAGCGACCGTGGCGAGCAGGGTGGCGAGCATCACGCGGCGGTGATCGAGTGCCCATCCCAGGGTGCGCAGGTACTCCTGCCGCAGGCTCTCGAATCCGTGCTCGAAGGCTCGGCTGAACCGGGAGGGGTGCCGGGTGCGGTCGCTCCCCAGGAGCTGCGAGCACATCATGGGCGTCGTGGTGAGCGAGACCACGAGCGAGATTAGAATGGCGACGGACAAGGTGACCGTGAACTCGCGGAAGATGATGCCGACGATCCCACCCGACAGCATGAAGGGCACGAACACCGCCACGAGCGAGAGACTCATCGACACCACCGTGAAACCCACTTCGCGTGCACCCAAGAGCGCCGCCCGGATCCGAGGCATGCCCGCCTCGATGTGACGGCTGATGTTCTCCATCACCACGATGGCGTCGTCGACTACGAATCCGGTCGCGATGGTGAGCGCCATCAGCGAGAAATTATCGAGTGTATAGCCGAGGAAGTACATTGCGCCGAACGTGCCGACCAGCGACACGGGCACGACCACGGCGGGGATGAGAGCGGCCCGCGGACTGTTCAAAAAGAGGTAGACCACCAAAATCACCATCGCGACGGCGAGGAGGAGCGTCTGCTCGACCTGCCGAAGCGAGGCGCGAATCGTCACCGATCGATCGAACGTGACAGCGAGGTCGATGTTGGGATCGATGGACTTCTTTAGCGCCGGGAGCTCGGCCCTGACCGCATCGATCATCTGGATCACGTTGGCGCCGGGCTGCTGAAAGACGGTAACGAATACCGCCGGGCGCCCGTTGTAGATGCCGTAGGTACGCGCGTTCTCGGTCGCACCGTCCTGCATGTCGAGAACGGTCGCGACATCGCTCAGACGCACCGTCGCTCCATTGCGATTCGCGATGATGAGATTCTTGTAGGCGGCCGCATCGCGTGCATTATCGTTGGTGTAGATCTGGTAGCGCAGTCGGTCGGACTCGACCGCTCCCTTGGGCGAGTTGGCGTTGCTGTTCGAGATGGCCGCGCGCACATCCTGAAGCCCGATGCCGTACTTCGAGAGCGCCAGGGGATTGATCTCGACGCGCACCGCGGGCAACGCACTGCCGTTGATGTTGACCCCGCCGACACCCTCGATCTGCGACAGGCGCTGCGAGATGACCGCATCCGCCGCATCGTAAATCTGCCCCTGCGTGAGAACGTTCGAGGTCATGACGATCGCCATGACGGGAAAGAGAGAACTGTTGATCTTGCGGTAGGTCGGGTTGCGGGTAAGCGCGCTCGGCAGGTCCGGGTGCGCAGCGACGATCGCGGCCTCAACGTCGCGGGCGGCCCCGTCGATGTCACGGTCCGAGTTGAACGTGAGCTGAATATTGGTTGTGCCGACGCTGCTCGTCGAGGTCATGTCATCCACGTCGGCGATCGCGCCCAAGTGCCGCTCCAGGGGCGTCGCGACGGTGCTTGCCATGACTTCCGGGCTCGCACCCGGGAGCTGTGCCGACACGAAGATGGCCGGGACATCGAGCCGCGGGAGGGGCGCGACGGGCAGCAGCATGAAGGCCGCACTTCCGTAGAGCGTCACAGCTGCGGTCAGGAGGATCGTCGCCACCGGGCGGCGGATAAAGGGCGCCGAAATGTTCATGCCGGTGCTTCCGCGAGAGACTCGGCATCGGGCCGGCGCAGTCCCGGAAAGCGCGCAGCGAGGCGATCGAAGGCCAGGTAGATCACGGGCGTCGTGAACAACGTCAACACCTGGCTCACCAGCAGGCCGCCCACGATGCTCACGCCCAAGGGGTGCCTCAGCTCCGAGCCCGTGCCGGTCCCGAACATCAAGGGGAGCGCGCCGAAAATGGCGGCAACCGTGGTCATCAGGATGGGCCGGAAGCGGAGCAGGCATGCCTGATAGATGGCCTCCCGCGCCGAGAGGCCCTGGAAGCGCCGTGCATCGATCGCGAAGTCGATCATCAGGATGGCGTTCTTCTTGACGATGCCGATCAGGAGAATGATGCCGATCACGGCGATGATGGTGAGATCATCGCCTGCAAGCATCAGCGCGACGAGCGCGCCGATCCCGGCGGAAGGGAGCGTCGAGAGGATCGTGATCGGATGGATGAAGCTCTCGTACAGCACGCCGAGCACGATGTACATGACGAGAATCGCCGCCACGAGGAGCAGGAGCTCATTGCTGAGGTTGCTGCGAAAGGCGAGCGCGGCACCCTGGAACGAGGTGCGAATGCTGATCGGAAGCCCCAAATCCTGTTCTGTCTTCTCGATCGCCTGCACGGCCGCTCCGAGCGAGGTGCCGGCCGCAAGGTTGAACGAGACCGTGCTCGAGGGGAATTGGGCGAGGTGATTGATGAGGAGCGGCCGCGTCTCCACACTCACCTGGGCGAGGGCCGACAGCGGCACCTGTCCGCCGCCCGCAGACGGAAGGTAAATCGAGGCAAGCGAATCGACCGTGCCATAGAGCGCGGGATCGGCCTCCATGATGACCCGGTACTGGTTCGACTGCGTGAAGATGGTCGAGACGATGCGCTGCCCGAACGCGTCATAGAGGGCGTTGTCCACCGTGCCTACGCTGATGCCAAGGCGGGCAGCGCTGTCTCGATCGATGCTGACGTAGGCGGCGAGACCGTTGTCCTCCTGGTTGCTCACGACATCGGCGAGCACGGGCTTCTCGCGCAACGAGGCGACGAGCTTGGGCGTCCAGTTCGCGAGAGCCGTCGCGTCGGCGCTCTCGAGGCTGAACTGATACTGCGTCCGGGTCACGGTGGTATCGAGCGTCAGGTCCTGAACGGGCTGCATGTAGAGCGTGATGCCGGCGATGCGCGCCGTCTCGTCCTTGAGGCGGCGGATGACCTCGGTCGCCGACGAGCTGCGTTCGCGCCGCGGCTTCAGGTTGATGAGGAATCGACCGCTATTGACGGTGACGTTGTTGCCGTCCACCCCGATAAAGGACGAGAGGCTCGCTACGTCGGCGTCGCCGAGGATGGCGGCGCCGAGCGCCTGCTGATGATCAGCCATGGCCGTGTAGGACACCGATTCGCCGGCTTCGGACACCCCCTGGATCAGGCCCGTGTCCTGATCGGGGAAGAAGCCCTTGGGGATCCCGAGGTAGAGGAGGGCGGTCAGTACCACCGTGCCGGTGGCGACCCAAAGCGTCAAACGCTCATGATCCAGCACCCAGGTGAGCCGCTCGCCGTACCAGCGTACGAGATGCGTGAACCATCGCCCGGAATCCGTCTGCGACTCGCCGCCCGCGCGGCGGTGCTTTAAGAGCCTCGCGCAGAGCATCGGCACGAGTGTGAGGGATACGATCGCCGAGATCAGGATGGTGACCGCGAGCGTGATCGCGAACTCGCGGAACAGTCGGCCCACCACATCCTGCATGAAGAGGAGCGGTATGAGGACCGCGATCAGGGAGACCGTGAGTGACATAATGGTGAAACCGATCTGACGGGCACCCTCGAGCGCGGCCTCGAGCGGCGCCATGCCGGTCTCAATGTAGCGCGAGATGTTCTCGATCATCACGATGGCATCGTCGACGACGAATCCGGTCGCGATGGTGAGCGCCATGAGCGAGAGGTTGTTGAGACTGAAGCCTGCCAAGAACATGATCGTGAAGGTGCCTACGATGCAGAGGGGCACGGAGAGCGAGGGAATGACGGTCGCGCGCACGTTGCGCAGGAAGGCATAGATCACGAGAACCACCAGAACGACGGCGAGTCCGAGCTCGAACTCGACGTCCGCGACCGATGCGCGGATGGTCGTGGTTCGGTCCGTCAGGACCGCGACATCCACGCCCGCTGGCAGCGCATCCTTCAAGGAGGGCAGGAGATTCTTGATCCGATCGACCGTGTCCACTACGTTCGCACCCGGCTGGCGCTGCACGTTCATGATGAGCGCGGGATTCGAGTTCATCCAGCCGGCGAGCTGGGCGTTCTCGGCCCCTGACACCAGGGTGGCGACGTCTCTAGGCGCACGGGCGCGCCGTTCTTGTAAGCGATCACGATGCGCCCATAGTCCTCCGCGTCGCGAATCTGATCGTTGGTGTTGACCGTATAGGCGTTGGTGGGACCGTCGAGGGTGCCTTTGGGCTCATTCTGATTCGCGTTCGCGATGGTCGTGCGCAGATCGTCGATATTGAGTCCGTAGGCGGCGAGCGAGCGCGGATTGACCACGACCCGCACCGCCGGCCGCTGCCCTCCGGATATGCTCACGACGCCCACGCCTTTGAGCTGAGAGATCTTTTGCGCGATGCGCGTATCCACGAGATCCTGGACTGCAGTGAGCGGCATGACATTCGAGGTGATGCCAAGCGTCAGGATCGGCGCATCGGCCGGATTGACCTTAGCGTAGATGGGCGGTGCCGGGAGGTCCTGGGGCAATAGGTTCTGCGCCGCGCTGATCGCGGCCTGCACCTCCTGCTCGGCGACATCGATGGCGAGCGAAAGGCTGAATTGCAGGGTGATGACGGAGGCGCCCCCGGAGCTCGAGGAGGACATCTGATCGAGCCCCGGCATCTGACCAAACTGCTTCTCCAAGGGTGCGGTGATGGCCGAGGTGATGACCTCGGGGCTCGCGCCCGGGTAAAACGTCTGCACCTGAATCGTGGGATAGGCGACTTCCGGCAACGCCGACAGCGGCAGCTGCCGATAGGCGAGCGCTCCCACGATGAGGATTGCGACCATGAACAAGGTGGTCGCGACCGGGCGCAAGATGAAGAGGCGCGACGGATTCATGGTCGATCGGGGCGCGGAAAGCTCCCCGGGGGCAGCCGCGTGCCGGGAGAGCTATGCGGCCGGGTTACGAGCCCCGCCGGTGCCCCCGATGCCGGCGGCGGCGCTTGCGGCAGGATCACCTTCGCACCTTCTCGCAGCCGATCGCCGCCTTCCGTGACCACACGCTCGCCCGCCGCGAGACCCAACGCGACCGCGGCGCGCTCGCCCTCGACGATCCCGAGCTTGATGGGCCGTGCTTCGACCGTGTCATCCGCCTTGATCACGTACACGAACGTCGTGACCACACCGTTCGGCGCGCCTCGGCGCACGGCGGCGTTGGGAATGATCACCTGCTGCGTGAGAACCTCCTGAAGCAGCTGAACGTTGACGAACTGATTCGGAAAGAGCGCGCCGTCGGCGTTGTCAAAGAGTGCGCGCAGCTTCACCGTGCCGGTGGTCGTGTCGATCTGGTTATCGAGGGTCAGAAGCTTGCCGCGCGCAAGCCTCACGCTGTTCGCGCGGTCGAAGGCGTCGACTTCGAGCGGCCCTCCATCCCGCACCCGCCGCACGAGCGGCGGAACGTTGTCCTCGGGAATCGCAAAGATGACGGTGATCGGCTCGACTTGATTGAGCACCACGATCCCATTGGCATCGCCCGGGCTGACGTAATTGCCCTGATCGACCTGACGCAGTCCCACGCGGCCGGTTACCGGGGCGACGATACGTGTGTAGAGCAGGTTAATCCGCGCAGTCTCGAGCTGGCCTTGGTCGGACTCGAGGGTGCCCTCATACTGGTCGACGAGGGCGCGCTGCGTATCAAGCTGCTGGACGGCGATCGAGTCCTCCTTGACAAGGGCCTCGTAGCGCTTGAGGTCCAGCTTGGCATCGGTCAACAGCGCCTGATCGCGGCGGAGGTTCCCCTCCATCTGCCGAACGGCGGCCTCGTAGGGCCGAGGGTCGATCTGCGCGAGGAGATCGCCTTGATGCACGAGTTGCCCTTCGGTGAACGCAACCTTCTGCAGGATCCCGCTGATCTGCGTTCGAACCGTGACGGTGGCAAGCGGGGTGACGGTACCCAGAGCCGGGACGCGCACCTCGATATCGCCGACGCTCGCCGCGGTGATGGCAACGGGCGTCGGGGCTCCCGCGCCGCTGCCGGGGCCGAAGTCGGGCGGACTTCGACCGGGACCCCCCGAACGGCCAAATCCACGGGGCGCGCCGTGTTGCGTGAGGCGCACGATGAGGATCATGATGGCGAGCAGCGCGGCGACGGCAACGATGACGATTCGCGCGACGCGAGATTTTTTTTCCACGATGGGACTCAATGGGACGAAGAAAATTTAGTCTATGGTTTTTTTGGAGTACTCAGCTACCCGAGTACACGGAAGGGGCTCGGTCGTTGCAAGGACGGGGTCCCATCGCCAGACCGCGAAACCAGAGACCGCACGACCTCTCAAGCCGGCGCTCAATAGATGGCGATAGATCGCGGTTCACTTCCCGCTGCGTAAGGTGAACCCGTGACGTGTGAGAGGGCGCCAGTGCTACCCACCGTATCTACGGACACATCACCGGAGTTTTCATTGGCGGTATAGACAAATGTACCGGCCGGATCCACCGTGACAAAGACGGGAAAAGTACCGAAGGTGGAGGCGGGCGAGCCCGACACCGTCAAGGCGCCGCTGCTCGTATCGATGGAATAGGTAGCCACATAGTTCTTACTGGTTACGTTCGCCGCATAGAGGTAGTCCCCGTTGGGGGCCACCGCCACCGACTCGGGGCTCGATGTCGTAGAAAATGGCGAACCCGACACGGCCGTCAACGACCCCGAGGAGGTATTGATCGAATAAGCGGAGATGCTTTCTGCGGTTTCGTTGGCGACGTAGGCGAATGTCCCCCCAGGGTTGATGGATATGGAGAGGGCGCCCGCACCGGCACCAAACGGCGATCCGGAAATGGCGTTCAGCGATCCGCTCGATACGTCGAGCGAAAACACCGATACGGAACTGTCGCTGAAATTGGTGACATACACGTAGTTGCCACCCGGATCAGTCTTGACCGAAGAGGGCTCCTGGCCTGTGGAGTACGGCGAACCACTGATCTCCGTGAGAAGTCCGGTAGAGCTGTCGACGGAAAAGACCGACAGGGTGTCGGAGGCCAAGTTGGCGACGAAAACGTAACTATCCGTCGGATCGACGGTGATTGAATCCGGGCTCGTTCCGGCCGTAACGGGCGACCCTTGCGAGGTGAGCGCACCGGTCTCGGCATCGATCGAATAGACTGAGACATTATCCGAGGTGTTGTTCACTACATAGAGATACTTGCCATTCGGATCGACGGTGAGCGACACCGGCGCGGTACCGGTGGAAGCAAACGGCGATCCGCTCACTTCGGTCAGCACCCCGGTCGTCGAGTTTATGGCGAACACCGATAGGGTGTTCGAGAGCTGATTGGCGACGAATGCAAATCCGCCTTGTTTGGTACAGGTCACGACAACATGCGTAACATTCCCGCCATCGATGGTCCCTGAGCCATTCTGGACCGAACAGGTCTGCGTAGGATTCGACGGTTGCGTCTCAACGGTGACCGAATAATTATCGTGGTTCTTGACGCTATCGGTAAAGACAAATGTGCCATTTGCATCGAGGCTCAAGCTATTGCCCGAGTTGTCTTGCAGCACGAGTCCCGAGCCCGAGAGACCCGTAACCACTCCTCCGACCGTGTAGGAGCTGCCCCCGCCACAAGCACACAGACACAGCCCGATGGTCGCGGTTGATATCCCACTGGATGTCTTCACGTTGTCCCTTTACTGGAGAGCAGCATATCGGAGCGCCTCATCGCAATCGCTTAGACGACTCGGAACCCGCGCATTTCCGCCCGGCTGGCTTTAGGCGCCGGTTCGGCAGTGCAATTCCGAAACCGCTCGCCCAATAATCGGAAAAATACCAGGCGTTGGTTCTGCCGCCAACAAAATGGAGTTTCTTTCGGGGATGGTTGGCAGGAAGTGTCATGGACTGGACGTTTTTCACATAAATGGCGCCGTGTTGGCAGCTTATTCTCCGCACTTGCGAAAGAAAGCATAGGAGGAATTCAGTAAAACTTTGTAAGGGGGCGTAAAGGTCTCACCTGCCCGATGTTCAATAAGCCGGAACCGGCTCAACGGTGTTCAAGGCCCCTGCGGTGAGGGTTGCGGTGCGGGAGCGACGACGGGCGAGTCGTCCGTCGGTGCGCGAATCAAAGGCGGCGGCGCCTCCTCAGGGTGAATCGCCGGAATGGAGGGCTGCTTCTCGCCGGGCAAAAGCGTGATCTTGCCCTTGTGCAAAGACCTTTGCTGATCGCGGATTTCATCGTACTTGGACACGCTGGTCGCCTCGGTCGCGGTGACTTTGATGATGGTGCCGACTTCTTCACGTTGAATCGTCTCGAAAGGACTCGTGGTGCCGCGACAATCGCTTCGATTTCCACCTGCGCGCGACGGATATCGAGCTTGTCGATCACGGCCATGAGCGATTTCATGATCTTGGGCGGCGCCGTCATAATGAGCGCGTTGGTGGGTACATCCGCCTAAATCGTGACGCTCGCATCGA
This sequence comes from uncultured Gammaproteobacteria bacterium, assembly GCA_963730565.1. Classification (GTDB taxonomy): domain Bacteria; phylum Pseudomonadota; class Gammaproteobacteria; order Steroidobacterales; family Steroidobacteraceae; genus Bog-1198. The sequence goes on along the minus strand of CAVSSU010000033.1, from coordinate 118,254 downwards.
CGACCTCACGCACACTTAGACGTTCGGCGATCCTCGACTAAGGTTTAAGCCGCAACGAGGTAAAAATTCGTTAAGCAGTTGAGATAGGCATCGATGAGCCATCGGACGATAGGCGATATGCCTGCTTACAAGAATTTACCTTGCCGGGGCCTGCGATCATGGGTGCATCACCGAACGATGGCGAAGCGGCGAGGTCAAGAGCAGTCGTGAGCATATCTTCGGTCCATCGAGCTTGCGGGAGCGGAAATCCGCGGATCTGCGGTGTTGCACGTCTTGTTGTCACCACAGTATCCCGCATTGCACGATTCTGACCGAGCTTGATCGGGGTGCCATTCATCCTCGGCGGCCGATTCTAGTAACGCAGTCGCGCGAGCACCGGGACCAATTGTTGCCGTGCGACATACGAATTACACGCCTCGCCGCTCAATTACGGAGACGACAACTCCCCGCGACTCAAGAATTTACCTGATCGGTCGAAGTGTAAGTGTCGCACTGAAGGATGCACTAAGGAGTAAGTGAACCCGACTATGTCAACTGATACCGCACATGTTGCTACTCCAGCGGAGACGCGGGGCACTTCTTCACAGCCACGCATCATGAACGTGAATGAGAGTGCCAATGCCCCCTCAGTAACGGATCCGGTATCCAACGCTGCGGCGCTGGTCGCGGGGATCGCCTCCGAGATCGGAAAGCTCGCTGTGGACATTGCAGACGTGGTCGGCAATGTACAGCGGGTCAGCCAACTTGTCGGCGATCAGGCGCAACTGTTCGGCGACCTGCAGCAATCTACCAGTACCATCGTAACCAGCAATCAACATATCGCCGAGAGAGCAGCGCTGTCGCTCGAAAAAGTGGCGACCGCACGCGATGAGGTAACGGCGTCCAACCGTGAGGTGGAAACCGCACTGTCCGCCATTGGTAGCCTGGTCGATTCGGTTCGTACGATTGGCACACAACTGACGGCCTTTGAATCCGCGATGAAGAGGATCAGCAACGTCGCGGCAACCATCAATGGAATCGCTCGTCATACGAATCTCCTGGCGCTAAACGCCACGATCGAAGCGGCTCGCGCCGGTGCAGCTGGGCGCGGCTTCGCGGTGGTGGCGAACGCGGTAAAGGAACTGGCCGGCCAGACCCGTGATGCGACGGCCGACATCGACACCACAGTCAAACAGTTGAGCACGGAACTGCAGGGCCTTCTGACGCACAGCGGCGAAGGCGTCGCCCGCGCCGAGATCGTAGTGCGCAGCGCCACCGCAATCGGTCAGGCAGTGCGTCTTGTCGATCAGGCCGTCACGGATGTCAATGTCAACGTGAGTCAAATTGCTAATGAGACGCGTGACATTGCCGGGCGCTGCGATAGTTTTGCCGGTGTAGTAACCGGGCTAGTCGATTCGGTCGGGGAATCAAATGCGGCGCTGCAAACGGCCGCCGACCGAAGTGAGAGCGTTCTCCAACTCTGTGAGCGCATTATGGTGATGACGGCAAGTTCTGGCTTTCAAATTATCGATACTCGATTCATTGAGACGGCGATCGAGGTGGCGAGGCAGATCGAGGAGCGCTTCAGACGAGCCATTGCGGACCGCGAGATAACTGTTGCGGATCTCTTCGACAAAAAACTAGTGCCCATTGCCAATACCGACCCACAACAGTACATGACTCGGTACATACCATTTCTCGATCGAGCGCTTGGTGCACTGTGCGATCCTGTACTCGCCACCGACCCGCGTATCGTCTTCTGCGCTTGCACTGACCACAATCGCCTAATTCCCAGTCACAACCCTCAATTCAGCAAGCAGCACGGGGCAGATCCGATTTGGAACGCCGCCCATGGCCGCAATCGCCGGATTTATGAGGATAAGACTGCTATAGCGGTAAGCCAGAGCACCCAACCCTTCTTGCTGCAAACCTATCGACGGGACATGGGCGGCGGTGTCTTTGCCCTCATGAAAGACGCTTCGGCGCCAATCAAGGTCGCAGGCCGATTGTGGGGTGGCTTGCGCGTCTGCTATCGCGCCTGACAGGACATGATGGATTGTGGAGATCCTGGTCATTGCAGGCGGTACGAGGACGAGTGACGGCGCATTAAGTATTTCATGTAGCTGCCGATATGCCACGTATGCCCCGTAACCGCGGGATTGACCCACGATCCGATGACTATCTTGAGGAAGCCATGGCAAAATACCGTCCCGAATTGAACTCATGGTTAACGGACCTCTCGGAATTCAGAGGCGACGTTCCTAAGGGAGGTGTCCGCGTCGCGGGACGCGTCCATCCCTTCGACGGTTTTGAGCGACGAGGCCGTCGAGCTCATGCTCGAGGATGCAAAGGGCGCCGCAAGACACCCGACAGGGCATGAATTCGAGCATCAGCGAATGGCCCATGACGCCGCTGTGGCGGCGGCGCGGGATGGGGAATGCACCCCGGAGGGGGTGCTTGAACCTCCGCGCCATCATTCTTACAGATACGAAGTCACTGATTCATGGGCGATCGAATCGTCGCTCGATTTCGCGGAGCTCAGGATGGAAATCCTGGAGTAGGCACGCTTTGCGACCGAAGTAATTGAGTCGCTTGCGCGACGTATGTATGGCTCGCGTGGCGAACGACCTTCGTCACATTAAGTTAGATACTGTCGCATCGGACCTGTGGTGGAGATCTTGTGATGATCAATGAGGCGTATTTCAAGAAACCGGCGGCGATTCTCGAGCCGGTCGCGGCCCGTCGGGAGCTTCTGCTCATTGGCGGGCGGCGAGTGCCCGCTCAATCGGGCAAGTATTTGGATAGTGTCGATCCCTCGACCGAACGAGTCATCGCTCAAGTCGCGGAGGGCGACGCGGCCGATATCGACGCTGCGGTCGCCTCCGCGCGCACGGCGTTCGAGGGCGACTGGAGCCGCTTGCGTGGCGCCGACCGGGGCCGGCTGCTCCTCAACCTGGCCGATCTCATCCGGCAAAATCAAGATGATTTGATCGAGTTGGAGAGTCTGGATTCCGGCAAACCGGTCTCGGCCATCCGGCGACAGGATTTGCCCGCAGTTCTCGATACGCTGACTTATTATGCGGGATGGGCGGATAAGATTAACGGGCAGGTCATTCCGGCGCGGCTCGACGCACTCACCTACACGGTCCGCGAGCCGTTGGGAGTCGTCGGTGCGATCATCCCGTGGAACTTCCCACTCATGATCGGGATGTGGAAGATCGCGCCGGCACTTGCCTGCGGCTGCACCGTGGTATTGAAGCCTGCGGAGCTCACTCCTCTCACCGCGCTCATGATCGGCGATCTCGCGTTGACCGCGGGATTCCCTCCCGGCGTCCTCAACGTCGTGCCGGGCTATGGAAGGACGGCCGGCGCCGCCCTCGTCGACCATCCGGACGTGGACAAGATCACTTTCACGGGTTCTCCCACCGTCGGTCGTGAAATCCTCCGCGGTGCGGCCGGCAACCTCAAGCGCGTCACGCTCGAGCTCGGCGGGAAATCCGCAAACATCATTTTCCCAGACGCCGATCTGGACGCGGCAGTGAAGGCCGCTGCCTCGGGAATTTTCTTCAACGCCGGACAGGTCTGCTCCGCCGGATCGAGGATCCTGGTGCACGAGTCGATTCACGACGAGGTTGTGGAGCGGCTAGTGGCCCGTGCGCAGGCGGTTCGCGTCGGCAATCCGCGAGACGCGTCTACGTCGATGGGCCCTTTGGTGTCGGCGATCCAGATGCAGCGCGTGTTGGATTACATCGACATCGGCAAGCGCGAGGGTGCGAGTATTGCAATCGGCGGCGCGCGCGTCGCCGATTCCGGATATTTCGTCGCTCCGACAGTGTTCGCCGGCGTCGAACACCAGATGCGCATCGCGCAGGAGGAGATCTTCGGACCGGTCGCATCGGTCATCCGATTCAGAGATGAGGAGGACGCCCTTCGGATCGCAAACGGCACCAAGTACGGCCTTGCCGCGGGCGTATGGAGCGGCAACATCGCGCGCGTGCATCGATTCATAAAGCGATTGCGCGCGGGTACCGTTTGGGCAAATACATTCGGACCGACGGATGTGCGGCTGCCGTGGGGGGGAGCCCGAGATTCGGGGTTTGGTCGCGAGCACGGTGATGCCGCCATTGAGAATTTCACGGAGCCCAAGGTCGTCTGGATCAACACGGCCACCGCATAACTGGCGGTGCGTTTCTCTATCCGCGGCGCGCCGAGCGACACGCCCATCGCGCAACTTCAGGCGCGATCAACCGGGGCTATTCTCTCTCGATGCCGCGATGTGCTCGTACTCGAGGCGCACTTCAGTGCCGCCGCCTTTCGGGTTAGCCACGTAAAGGCGCGCTCCGATTGCCGAAGCACGGTGGCGCATCGAGGCCCAGCCGAGGCCGCCGCGCCGCGCATAGTCCTGCGGTAATCCGCATCCATCGTCGCGCACCGTGAGCCTGATGGAATTGGGCGTTGTCCTCAAGACAACATCTATTTGCCGCGCGTCCGCATGTTTCACGGCATTGGTAATGGCTTCCTGAACAATGCGATAAATGTGATCCTGCGCCACCTCGGGGATCGTAAGTGCGGTGCTGCCCTCGATAGCCACTACGATGGCCGGCGGCCCGTGGTGCCTGAAGCGATCGGGAAGGCGCCGAAACGCGCCATAAAGGTCTCCTCCCGTTTCGGCGAGCGCGGAGAGCCCGCGCGCAATGCCACGGCAATTCGCAATCGCGCGCAGCGCGACGCTCTCGATGAGCGAAAGGGTTTTGAGTTCGGGCGTGCCCCCTTTCTTGATGCGATCGGTCTCGGCGCGTGCGATCAGCGCGAGTGCTACAAGATCCTGGCCGAGCCCGTCATGCAACTCGCGACCGAGCTGCCGCTCAGCGCGGTCCGCCGCCTCGAGGAGGGCACCGCGTAGGCGATTGCGATCAGTAACATCGTCGCTGAACACCAGTCGGGCCCAGCGACCGTCGAGTTCGATCGGCTCAGCATGCAGTTCAACCTCGATGACGGCACCGGAGCGCGTGCGATGCTTGTGCTCCCCCTCATCCAATTCGATCGAGACCCTTTGGGGCGCCGTCGTGCTTGGTTCGGCTTGGGCATCCAGAACCGATAGACGCAAACCGGTGAACTCCTCGAAGGTGTAGCCGTAGAGGCGCATGGCCGCCTCATTGACCATCAGAATACGCAGGGTGGCCGGATCGTAGACCCACAAGGGACGCGGGCTCGACTCGAACAACGTGCGATAACGCATCTCCGATGCGGCCTGCCGCCGGTACGCCGCGTCTCGCTCGGCCAGAAGCGAGGTGATCAGCATGCCGAGCAAGGAAATTACCAGGATAAAGGTCCACAGAACCCAAATCGCGTCTGCCGGGCGCGCTTGGAGCGGCCCACGACCCGCGATGAACGCGGCGCTTTCGATGAGCGCAAACAAGAGTGGAATCAGGGACGCCACCGCGGCTCCGAAGCGCATCGCCGACCAGGTGACGGTGGTGAGCGCAACCAGAAAAAGCGGCAGGCTGGTAATCCATGGCAGAGGCAGGAAGGCCGTGGTCGCCCAGCAGACGAGGATCAGCGCGATAATGCACAGTTGTCGGGACCGATGGCGCAATTCTTGCCAGGTCGCACGATCCAGCAGGCGCAGTGTGGGTATGACGAGCGCCACTCCGCTCGTCCAGTTCGCCACCCAGCAAGCGGCGAACGCAAGCAACGGCCAGTGGAAAATCGGTCGTCCGCCGTTCCCAAGCAAATCCCTCACCATTCCGTGGCCCGCTCGATCGAGTTGGAGCCCGGCTACGGTCAACACGGCAGTCGCCGCGACGCAGCCCATGGCGGTCGCGCCGATTGCAGCGGAAATCCAAAGCAGAAGAGGGTCCTGCCATCGTTCGAGAGCGGTGTTTACACGCCACGCACGAAGCAGCGCACGAATGGTGAGCGCGAATATCGTGGCAGACAGCCCCTGCACAACTGCGGCTGCGGGGGGTATTCCCCCAACCGCTAATCCAGTACCGATCGCTCCGGCGAGAACTCCGGGCCAGCGGTTCCGACCTCGGAAATACAAAACACCGACAGCGATGCCAAATGGGACCCAGGGCACCGGCACGCGGGTGGCATTAACCGGGTATTGCTCGCCCGCCGCGCGAACCAAGAGAGATGAGATGAGGGCTATCGCGATCATGCCGCCCATGACCGCCAGTGAATCCCACACTCGCTGCCAGCGTCGCTCGCCCGCTCCACTGCCGCCGATCGTGATCAGCTCGTCACTCACGCAAGAAAACCCCTCCTCACGCGGCAAGATCGTGCGAGCGTCTTCATGATCAATCGGTTTCTTTGGGTGAAGTCTCGCTGCTGGCACTCCCTCGAACAGTGAGTGCGCGCGCCGGAATCTCAGTGATGGCGGTCAGGAGCTGATTGATTCGCTCTGACGCATGCAAAATAATGACCCGCACGGACGATGCACGAGGGCCCGGTTGCGCGCTGTTCACTGACGCCGCCTAACAGTCGATCTTGCGGGTTGATTAACGCCCGTCTTCTTCATGTTTCAGTCCTGGGCAATCCGTGCCGCAACATTGGTGCGATCGCAGAAATACCCACCCGTACCGCGTCTACCGTCGCGCAACGGGATCATCAAAGCGGATGATCACGGGGTGTGTCCAGGTGCAAATAGGGCTTTCCTGGCCACATTAATCTTGTAACACAGGTATTGTATCCATCGCGACCCGTGGTTGTGCTCGGTACGAGTGAACCGCGTCCCCAACGTTCGGCCGTTCCACCTGATCCGGCATCGTTGCCTGTGTGAGCAACCAGGATTCAGTTCGCATAAGTCGCGGATTTTAATGACATATTGTGAATATTCCGCAGGCTCGCCGGATCCTTTGCCGCCTCCCAGTCGAAGAGCTGTTTGAGGACTCGCATGCGTGCGGTTCGCTGACGCCGGCGCGCCACGGTCAACAATCCATCCAGGCAGCATGCTTACGCTCAACCATAGCTACGCGCTATCGCCGTCATTCAAACATTCAATTGGGAATGTTGCGGCCCGTCATGCAGTCTCCATGCCTCGCGGGGTATGGGGAGCACCGCGATCACTCGCTGCCCATCGCGCCTGCAAGTGCCGAGTATTGCGTCAGAGATACCGTGCACAAGAAAGGATTCGGCCAATCGGAGGGGGAAAATTATGAAAGACCTCAAGAGTCTCACTCGTCGGGATTTCATCACTATTTCGGGGCGTGCCGGACTTACCACGCTGGTGGCTACCGCGTTGGGCGTCAACCTGGGATTGGTGCGGGTGGTCACCGGCGCGGCGCCGGGGAAGAAGCTGACACCCTTCCGATTCGCCATTCTCACGGATGCGCATTTGTTCAGCATCGAAGACCACAAATTCGATCTGTTCCTCGCGCAAGCGGTCGATAATGTCAACAACATGAAACCCCGGCCGGATTTCGTGGTGTATTGCGGCGACATCGCCCAAAACGGCAGGGACGACCAGCTGCAGAAGGGCATCAAGATGCTCTCCAAGCTGACTATGCCGGTCCACTATATTCCCGGCGAACACGACTGGTACCTGGATCTGGGTGAAGCGTGGCGCGGTCACTTTGGCAAACCCACTTGGTCCTTCGAACACAAGGGCGTGCACTTCATTGGCATGAACTCCATCCTGGTGCGCGATTTCTGGACCCCAGCCGGCATGACCCCGAAGCAGCGCATGGACACCATGGAGATGTTGGAAAGCCCGATTGCCGGTCCCTGGGGCGTGCGCGAGGAACAGCTCGAGTGGCTCAAGAAGGACGTGAAGGGGCTGGGTACCGAGACTCCTGTCGTAGTGTTCACCCATTCACCGTTATGGGATTACTATCCGCGCTGGAATTTCCAGACCGAGGACGCACCGGAGGTGCGGGAGATCCTTGGGAAATTCGAGCGTGTCATGTCCTTCCACGGACACGTTCATCAGACGGTATACAACAAGATCGGCAACCTGTCCTCGGTCGGAACCTTGTCGACCTCGTGGCCGTGGCCATACCCCGACGTCAAGCTCGCTTATCCGGATATGCGCATGAACCGCTCTGATCCGGCTCTCGTGCAGGATGGGGATGGCGCTCAGCACATCGATTTGGAATCCGATTTCCAAGCAACGATGCATTACGACCCGTTCAACGACGACATGCTCAAGCCGGCCATCAAAGACGGATTCAAGGTCTAGGGGGGATGAGGCAATGAAAACCAACAGCACGAATCGATTTCTTCCCGGCCTGATCGCCGTCATGACGCTCGGTGTACTGGGAATGTTGGTCGTGAAATCGACGGCGGCACGCGAACCCTACACCAAGGAAGAGCTGGCCGACCAGGAAAAGGCGCTGCTCGCGGCCGTCGATCATGGCCGAGACCTTTGGCATGGCAGCAATCCCAGCATGTCGAGCAACGGCCTGGCCTGCGGTAACTGCCATCCGGATGCCGCGGCCTCCAATCCGCAAACCTTCCCGAAGTTTCAGGCGGACCTGGGGCGGGTCATCGCGCTGCGCGACATGATCAACTGGTGCATCACCGTGCCGCAGGGTGGCAAGGCATTGGACGTGGATAGCGCGGATATGATCGCCATGGAGGCCTATGCGTTCTACCTCTATCGCGGGAAACAGATTTCTCCGGGGCTCGCCACCGAACAAACCTCGCCAGTGGTCGTCAAGTCGGGCGTGGGCTATCCAAAGAAGGGCTCGGGTGTCGGCTACGACAAGTAGGACCGGTCGAGCATTGGTTGCAACGAATGTTGGAGGCCCCCGTGAAATATATTGCATGTTTGATGGCGATGATCATGGGCGGTTCCACCGTGCTGGCAAGCCAGCTGTGCGACACCAAGTCCTATCCGATGTCGACGCCTACGGAGCGCTTTACCGATAACGGAGACGGCACGGTCACCGATACCCAGTCCGGCATGATGTGGATGCGCTGCGCGCTGGGGCAGCGCTGGACCGGATCTCGCTGCGCCGGCAAACCCCGGGCATTGACCTGGAAATCGGCGCAGGACGCTGCGAACTCGCTCAATGCCGCGGGTGGCTATGCCCATCGTTCCGACTGGCGGATGCCGCACATTCCGGAACTTGCGATGATTGTCGAGCGCCAATGCGCCAATCCCCGCGTGAACTTGACGCTTTTCCCGGATACACCGGCCACCTATTTCTGGACGGCGACCGGACGCCGCGGACCCGGGCTGGACGGCGAGGCCTATCGCCTGAGCTTCGGACCTGAAGGGGCAGGCCCCAGCCGCAAGGACAGCCTTCACTACGCCAGGCTGGTCCGCGCCGCGAAGTAGCGGATGAACACGTCGCACATGGAAGGGGTGCGCAGCGTCGCCGCGGAGACACTCGTGACCGGGTGGCGCAAGGAGTTTCCGATCTTGCGCAGCTGCGTGCGGGGCAAGCCGCTGGTCTACCTGGACAACGCGGCGACCACCCAGAAGCCCCGGACCGTGATCGATGCGGTGTCGCGCTTTTACGCCCAGGACAACGGCTCGGTCCTCGACCGCGCGGGCATCGCCATTCGCACCGGGCATCATTGCCGATGACCCGGGAGCTGGACGATCTGTACCCGCGGATCGTGCTGGAACACTGCAAGCGGCCGCGCAACTTCCGCGTGCCGCAGTACGCGAACCGCAGGGCTTGCGGCGACAACCCGCTGTGCGGGGATCATATCGACGTTTATGTGCGCCTGGAGCAGGGAGCAATCCGCGATATCGGCTTCGCTGGGGTGAGCTGCGCCGTCGCCAAGGCCTCGGCGTCACTGATGACCGAGGCGATGATGGGCAGAGATGCGGCGAGCGGCCGCGCGCTGCTGCGCAAGTTCGAGCAGATGGTGGGCATGATCGGGGCGGAACCCGATCCGGAACTCGGGGAGCTGCACGCCTTTGCCGAAGTCTGCGAGTTCCCATCCCGGGTCCAGTGCGCGCTGCTGGCCTGGGACGCGCTGCGTATCGTGCTGCAAGAGAGTCCCGGGGAACCGTGACCAGCTACGCTTGCTATGCACCTCCGGCGAGGTGAGGGCGTGCTCCTGAGGTCCTGAGCACGCCCTTAACGCACGAACGATTGAATTTCCCATACCGTCGGGTATTTAATGCCCACGGGAGGGGTGCGGCGACTGCTGCCGGAACGGGGGAGTCGGTCCACTATGACAATCAGTGAACTGCGATATTTAGTGGCGCTTGCGAATCGAGCGCATTTCGGGCGCGCGGCGGAAGACTGTCACGTATCGCAACCGACCTTGAGCACGCAGATCAGGAAGCTGGAAGAGTACCTTGGTGTCACGCTGATTGAGCGCAGCGCCAAATCGTTTTCGCTCACCGCGGTAGGGCAGGACGTTGTCGAAAAGCGCGCAAGATCGTCTCGCAGGTCGATGCATTGCTGGCATCGACACGGGAGCCGCATGGTCCTTTGACGGGGCCGCTCAATTTAGGCGTGATTCCAACCCTGGCACCCTATTTTCTGCCGCGATTATTGCCGCTCGTTAAGGGTCACTACAAACGGCTGCAATTGGTCGTCCATGAAGATCTTACCGGACATCTCGTCGAGCGGCTGCGCGGCTATCAAATTGATGCAGCATTGCTGGCGTTGCCATTGGAGGGCGAGGATTTCGATGAGATTCCACTGTTCGACGAGCCGTTCTGGTTCGCGTGTCCCCCGCGGCATCCGCTGGCCCACGTGGAAATGGTGACCGAAGGGGATTTGCGCGATGAGCCCATGCTGCTGCTGGCCGACGGGCATTGTCTGCGCGGGCAGGCGTTGGCGGCCTGCGGTCGAACTGCTGCGGACGAGGGGTCGAACGACGATTTTCGCGCCGTGAGCCTGGAAACGATCTGCCAACTGGTGGCCGCCGGCTTTGGCTGCACCTTGTTGCCTGCCCTGGCGGCGCATGCCGTCCAAGGGCCGGAACCCCCATTTGTCATCCAGCCGCTGCAATCTCGCAACGCCAGCCGCCGTATTGGCTTGGTGTGGCGCCGCGGCTATGCGAAAGCGCAGGAACTGGCGCTGCTCGCCAAGTTGGTAAGGGACAATCCGCCGAGCGGGACCCGCACGGTACCGATGGAGGCATAAGCGGCTTCGGCCGGGCGTGTTCGGCGGCGGTTGGCAGGGTGCGGGTTTCCCGACCCATCATTACGGCGTCAGAAACTTGCAGGTGACCCCGCTCGCTTTCGCTAGCGGTTTGTGCAGAGTTGCGAGCGGCAGCCTGAGCGCCTCGGCAATGGCCACGTACCACGCGTCGTAACTCGTCACGTTGTGGCGCAATTCCCAGATGCGGTCGGCGAAGGGCTCGAAAGGCAGCAAGTCGATATCGAGTTGCATGAGATCGTCTTGGGCCGCATTTGCCTCGGCCGTCGCGACCAGCTTGGCCCTCTCGAGGCGGCGAACGATGTTGGTGGCTTCGGCGAGCACCAGTTCCGGCGCCTGCAGCGAACCACCCGCAAGAATTTTTTCCGCCCAAACGCCGTGGGGCCCGCTGTCCACGAGAGCGGCCACCACCACGGACGAATCAATCACGGTGCTCAAGGCCGGTCAGCGCTTCTGCTCTCGAGGATCTGCAGGGAGGAGATCCGGGTCTGCGTCGCGCGCTTTCTCTTGCGCACCTGTTTCAGCCAGGCGTCCATCGACGGGCGGGATGCCAATCGCTCCAGCTCGGCGCGCAGGAATTCCTGCATCGACTTTCCCTGCAAGGCGGCACGGGCGGCCAGTTCGTCACGGACTTTCTCGGGGACATCTCGTATGTTGATCTGCATTCCCATGCTTTTACAATGCCAGCAATGATGGCATCGTGCAAGCAGGGCCGCGAAGTTGCGAACTTTCTGAACGTGATATGGTCGCCACAATGATGATTCATTGCGACGACCCAACAAGAATTGAAAAGTTTTCATTCCGTGTCTCGATGGCGCTGCTGCTCATGAGTCGCTGGCGCCGTGCCGGCGTCATCGGCGCGCTGTGGATCCTGGCGCCCGCGTGGGCGCCGGCCCAGACCCCATCGCCGCTGCAGGAATGGCAATACTCGGGCGGCGTTGCGCTCGAGAAGCTGTTCGAGCCGAACCTGCCCGATTGGCGTGTGGCTCTCGGCGTCGCGGTGGAGGACAAGCCGCTCTACGATGGCGCGACGCTCACGCGAACTTCCGGCGGCCCGGTGATCAACATCCGCTACAAGGATTTCGCATTTGCATCGGTAGGCGAGGGGATCGGTCTGAATCTCGTGCACGGGGATCACTACCGGGGCGGCCTGGCATTGACCTACGATCTCGGGCGTTTGGAGTCGAACGATATCTCCCGTCTTTACGGGCTCGGCAACATCTATCGCGCGCCTGCCCTGAAGGCGTTCTTCTCGTATGCGATTTCCAAGGGCTTTCCCATGGTGATCCGCGCGGACGTGCGCCAGCTCATAGGGGGCGCCGACGGCATGGTGGCGGACATCGACGCTTACATGCCGCTGCCCGGCAGCTCTCGGCGCCTGATCATGTTCGCCGGGCCCTCCTACACCTACGCCGACCATCTGTATCTGCAAAAAGAGTTCGGCGTCACCACGAGCCAAAGCATCGCTTCCGGCTATCCCGTGTATGACGTACACGCCGGATCGGACGCGGTGGGATTCGGTTTCAGCGCCACCGGCTTCATCACGGAGCATTGGCTGGTCAATCTGGACACGGCGGTGAACCGGCTCCTCGGAAGCGCGGCCTATAGTCCGATCACGCAAAAGACGACTCAGCACGTGGTGGCGGTATCGCTCGGCTACTCCTGGTAGGGTCCCAAGCCGCACCGTAGCCACCGACCCCTGCAAGGAGGGGCTTCGGGGGGGCTGGGTGGCGAGAACAATCGCACCGGTCCCGCGCTCGCGGCTGCGCCGGATCAAAGCCCCCCGTTCTTTGCGATGGTGCGGCCGATCGCCGACCAATCCACCTCGTCGCCCTCCACGGCGATGGTTTGCAGCAGATGATCGCGGAGCACGTTCAGCACCGGCATGGGCACCCGCAACGCTTCGGCGGATTGCCCGACCAGGCGCATGTCCTTTAGCCCTAGCGGAGCTGCGAATCCGGCCGGCTTGAATCGATCCTCGACCAATCCGCTGCCGTAGTTGCGGTAAACGGGCGAGTCGAACAGCGTGCCGGTCAGCACCTCGAGCAATTGCTTCTTGGAAACGCCGCCGCGCTCGGCGAGCGTCATCGCTTCCGCCATCGTCTCGATGGCGGCGAGGATCATGAAGTTGCCGCAGAGCTTGACCAGATTGGCTGCGGACGGCGTCTCGCCGATGTAAAAAACCCGCTGGCTGATCGCATCGAACACCGACTTTGCGCCATCGAGATCAGCCTTCCGGCCGGCGGCCACCACGAACAATTTGGCCGCGGCGGCGGCTTCGGGGCGGCCGAACACGGGCGCCGACAACAGGTGCTGCCCGCGCTCTGCGTGCACGGTGGTCAGCCGTTGCGCGGTAGCGACCGAAATGGTGCTCAGCGAGATGTGAAGCGCACCGGGGCGCAGTCCCTCGAGCAAGCCTTGCGGCCCGGCGAGCACGCTCTCCAGCGCGGCGTCGTCGGCGAGCATGGTGAGCACCGCTTCGCGCTCGGCCGCCGCCGCCCTGGGGGAGGGCGCCGCAACCGCGCCCAGAGCGACCAGGCCTCGAGCCTTTCCCGGCGACCGGTTCCAGACCGTGACCTCGTGTCCGGCGCGCACCAGATTGGCGGCTATGGCTGCGCCCATGTTACCCAGTCCGATGAACCCGATCTTCATGTGCCTTGCCTCCACGCCCGCATGCCCGATTCCTAGAGTGCCGGAAGCTCGCGGGCGAAACCGACATCCTCACTCAGCGGCCGATCGAACTCCCGCGCATAGCGGTGGCCCGCATACACGGCGGCGGCGATCGTGCTCGGCGCCAGGCAATCGCCGATCGACACCACCGAGGCGATTCCCGCCTCTGCCAGTCGATCGGGGTCCCGCGCCAATTCGACCGCCAACGCATCGTTGGACAGCCGCGAGGTGACGGTGACCACCGAATTCGCGGGCACGCTCGACCGGCGACCGGTGAATACGCACTCCAGCGCAGCGCGATTGCCGTCGAACTCGGCGAGGTTGCAATTCACCAGGATCGTCACGCCGAGTTCCAATAGACGCTTTTGGATGCTGAATTGTTCCAAAGTATTTATCGTCCAGGCTGAAACGCAGCCGGCGGGCGTGGCGAGCACGACCTCGATTCCGACTGCCCGCAATTTCTCCGCAATGACTCCGCCGAGGTAGTAATGATCATCGTCGAAGAGCAGGACGGGGCTGGGCGGCATCCGGCCGTCCATCACATCGTCGGGAGTCAGCACCATGGGCGCCCCGGCCAGACCCGGGATCGGCGATTGATTCGCCCGTCCGATGCCGTCGCCCCTCCAGTGAGCCCCGGTTGCGAGCACGACCCGCTTTGCGCCAAATCCCAGGATGTCCTGCGCGCTGACCGGGCTGCCGCGCACGATCGACACTCCCGCCATCTTGCTGATCTGGCCTACCCGATAGTCGCGCACCCGCGACCAGACGGTGAGTCCCGGCAGCCGTGTCTCGCGCGTCACCCGGCCACCGAGATGCTCCGCGGCGTCGACCAGGTGAACGCCGTGACCGCGCTGCCCAAGGATCCTCGCGCACTCGAGGCCCGCCGGTCCGGCGCCGACCACGAGAAAGTCGTCATCGGCGGTGCGCGGCGCCACCCGCTCGGGGTGCCATCCCTTGCGCCACTCCTCCCCCATGGTGGGATTCTGCGTGCAGCGAATGGGGGTCATGGTGTAGTCGCCGCTCACGCAGATGTTGCAACCGATGCATTCGCGGATGTCGTCGAGCTCTCCGTCCTCGATTTTCCGGGGCAGGAAGGGGTCCGCGATGGAGGGGCGCGCCGCGCCGATCAAATCCACGACGCCGCGCCGGATCTGCGACACCATGGCATCCGGAGACGTGAACCGGCCGACCCCCACCACGGGCTTGGTGGTGACCGTCTTCACGAAGCGCACGAATTCCTCCTGATACCCCTCGGCGGCAAATCGCGACGTTCTGGAGTCGTGGGACCAATCGCTGACGTTCACGTCCCAGAGATCGGGTAATTCGGCGAGCAACTCGACGACCTCTCTCCCCTCACCGTCGGCGGTGATGCCGTCCGCGCCTCGCAGCTCGTCGACCGCGAACCGGACCGCAACCGCGCACTGCGCCCCCACCGCCTCCTTGGTGTCCTCGATCAGTTCGCGCAGCAGCCGGGCGCGGTTCTCGAGGCTCCCCCCATACTCGTCGTGGCGGTGGTTATGGCGCCTTTGAAGGAAATGCATCGGCAGGGAGAGGCTGTGGGCGGCGTAAACGTAGATGATGTCGAAGCCGGCGCGGCGCGCGCGGATCGCCGCTCGCCGATGCCAGCGGCGAAACTCCCGGATGTCCCACGCGCTCATCGCACGGGCCTGTGCGGGATGATGGCCGGCGGGGGAGGCGATGGCGCTCGGCGCCAGCGAGACCTCGCGGGACAGGAGATTGGGGGCGTTCATGCCGCCATGAACGAGCTCGATGGCCGCCAGCGCGCCGTGCCGATGAATGGCCTCAGTCATCAGCGCCAGCGCGGGAAGATCGGCATCGTCCCACAGACGGCCCTCGATGTAAGGCGATACGTCGCTCGATGGATGGATCTCCACTTCCTCGGTGCTGACCACCGCCCACCCGCCTTCCGCTTTGACTCCGCGCATCGCGGCGTGCGCACGCGGTCGCGCATGCCCCATGCCGTTGCAATGCGGCACTTGGAAGAAGCGATTCTTGGCGACGACGGGACCGATCTTGACCGGCTCGAAAAGAATGTCGAAGCGCGGCTCGCGAGGCATCAATCGGCTACTTGGAGGTTTCCGCGAAGAACTTGATGACGCGCTCGCGCATGTCGTCCGCGAGCGCGGAGACGTAGGGGTCGTGCATGATCCCGATGTGGGTCCCGACGATGTTCACGATCTCGGTCCGGGGGGCGATCTTGTGCCACGCGCGACCGATCTGCGGCAGGTACAGCAGTGGCGCGACGTTCGCCTCGTAGACCACGACCTCGCCGGGGTACGGGTCCGGCGTGTAGCAGAACAGCGCGGAGAACAGCCGGTTGATGAACAGCCTCTGGGCGGGCGGGTAGAGCGACAAATCCATGATGCGATCGATTGCGTAGCCGCCGCCGAGCTTCTCGCTGCGCTTGAGACCCATCGCACCCTTGCCGATCGCGATTGCGTGCTTGGACAAACTCCACATCAGCGAGTGCAGGGAGCGGCTTCTCATGAGGTCGGCATGCAGCAGCCAGCGCGGGATGTTGCGCAGGAGCTCCGCCCAATAGCGGGGATTCCAGCCCCTCAAGACCTCGATGTTCTCCGGCGCTCCGTCGATCGCGACGACCGGCCCGACCTCCCGTCCCATGGCGCGCAGCTTTTTCGCCATGTCCAGGGCGATGATGGCGCCGATGCAGTAGCCGCCGATCATGAGCGGGCCTTCGGGCTGAAATTTGGTCAACGCCTGGACGTAGTGATCGGCCAGGCCCTCGATCGATGCCCCGAATTCGGGATCCTGCATCAGTTTCGGCGGCGCCTGAAGGCCGAAAAAATTGACCGTGCGATCGAGGCGTCGGGCGAGATTCAGAAAATCGGTTCCGGCGGCCCCCGAGACGGAGTGAACGCAATAGAAAGACGGCCGTGCGGGATCCCCCCTCATGGCGGCTTCATTGATCGGCAGCAAGACCCGTTCCGAGCTTCGCAGCGCGCGCGCGAACAGCATGCTGTTCGCCGAAGTCACGTTGCTGGTGGATGAGGCGGTCATCGGAGAATTGTGGGCCCCGAGCGGGCTCGAATCACGGACCTTCTTCTGTTAAATGTCTGCTTTGAACGACAGGTACCAGCGCGCGTAGAGTAAACCGCGGCGACCGCCCCCGCCATCTTTGCTTGGCAAATAGGAGCGATATTTATCATTGGCATGGAAAACCGCGAATTTAATGTCGGTCGGCGGTGCAATTGGCTGTAAGCCCCGTCCGATTTCCCCCGGAGTTTGATATGCTAATCTGGATCGATGGTGAGCATATCTGACCCGGCGATCATTCCCAGCGTGCGCGGGCGAGACGAAACCAGCAATTGGGTTTCATGCCCGGTCAATCCGGCCTGGGTCCTGGAAGGGAATCCGGTTGCGAGAATCGAACACCTCTCATCGAGCGCCGACGGCAGCGCCAGCACTTACTTTTGGGACTGCACCGCGGGGCGGTTCAACTGGTTCTACAACTTCGATGAAACGCTGCACATCCTCGAGGGTTCCGTCACTCTCAAATTTTCCGACGGGCGATCGCGCCGCGTCGTGGCGGGCGACGTGGTTTTTTTCCCCAATGGGTCGAGTGCCGAATGGACCGTCGAGCGCTACATCCGTAAGCTCGCCTTCTGCCGCACGGCGCTGCCGGGGTTTTTGGTGAGCGCGCGGGACGCAGTCCGCCGCGTCAAACGCCTGGGGCGCGCACCGGCCGCCGGAGGCGCGGGCGGTATGTTCTCCAGTTAACATAACGGCGGCGCGCACCGCGCGCTGCGGGATTCACTCATGAGCAAATGGGCGTAATCCTTCGGTCCTTGTCTGCGACCGCCGACAACTTTCGCCTTCACAACGCATCATCGGCGTGCTTCAGTACAGCCACTTGATGTTATGTCTTAATCTGGTTTGCCGCGCAAAGTAGAGGCGCCGGTTCTGCCGCCAGGCAGGGTGGCGGTGGCCATGCGGCGGGAGCGATGCGTGATGGAGAGCGTTCTGATTTTCTTACGCGAGGAATGGTGACCGGAAACGCGGCCGGGGCTAAACGCATGCGCATCTTGATCTACTCTGCCAACTTTGCCCCGGAACCGACCGGGGTCGGAAAATATAGCGGTGAAATGGCCGCGTGGCTGGTGGGTGAAGGACACGAGGTCCGTGTCGTCGCCGCTCCCCCCTATTATCCGGCTTGGAAGATCGTCCGCGGCTATCGGTGGCCCCCGTTCCGGCGTGAGACCATCTCCGGCGCCGATGTGCGGCGCGCGCCACTCTGGGTGCCCAAGTCTCCCGGAGGCATCAAGCGGACGCTCCATCTGCTGTCCTTCGCTCTCACCTCGTTCCCGTTGATCCTGATGCAGCTCCCTTGGCGTCCGCAGGTGGTGATCACCGTCGCGCCCGCATTCATGTGCGCTCCGGCGGGACTGCTTGCGGCAACGCTCACGGGCGCGAAGTCTTGGCTGCATCTGCAGGACTTCGAGATCGACGTGGCGTTCCGGATGGGACTGTTGAAGGGCAAGCTCCTGCAGCGCGTGGCTCTTCGCATGGAGAGCTGGCTGCTGCGCCGATTCGACACGGTCTCGACCATCTCCAGCCGCATGATGGAGCGGTTGGTGACGAAAGGAGTCGCCGCAGGGCGCATCTGTTATTTCCCCAACTGGGTGGACGTTTCGCGGGCCGGCTCATGGCGCTCGCGACAGAGGTACCGCGCCGAGCTCGGAATCCCCGAAGGCGCCACCGTCGCGCTTTTCTCGGGAACTCTCGGCGGCAAACAGGGCTTGATGGTCATTCCCGCGGCCGCCAGCCTGCTCCAGTCGCGGGCGGATATCGTCTTCGTCGTCTGTGGGGACGGTGTGATGAAGCCGAGGATCGAGGCGGCAGCCTCGGGCTTGGCCAACTTCCACCTGATCCCGTTGCAGCCCAAGGAGCGTCTGCAGGAACTCTTGGCGATGGCGGATCTGCACCTGATGCCGCAGAGCCCGGATGCGGCCGACTTGGTGCTTCCGTCGAAGTTGTCGGGCATGCTGGCGAGCGGCCGGCCGGTCATCGCCGCCTGCAGGTCGGGTACCGAGATCGCCGAGATCGTGGCCCATTGCGGCATGGTGGTGGCGCCGGATGACGCATCGGGTCTGGCGGGCGCAGTCGTCGATCTTGCGGACGATCCCACCCGTCGCCGCGAGCTCGGTCACCGGGCACGCGACATCGCCGAAACGCGATTCGAGCGTGATACCACCCTTCGCCGCGTATTCGGGCCGCTCTATCAAGGGCCGGATGTCGCGGAGGATGCGGTGGTTCATTGAGACGCCAGGGACTATCATTCTACACTGCTAGCACCTAGCTAGTGCGGTTGAGCTGTAAATCGAGACGCCCAAAAAAACTTTGGCCCCAGGCAATCGCTGCCGCGCGACGGAAAGTTGCCTCGTCGCTGGTAGTGGGCAACCACCGCTATGTTGATCGATGCGCGAGGTATACCCACCGGCACCACCATCCAGGCCGATGTCGCAATCGTCGGCGCGGGTGCTGCGGGGATTACCCTCGCAATCGAACTGGCCGGCAAAGGGCTCGAGGTCTGTTTGCTGGAGAGCGGGGGCATGGAGCCTGATTGGGACGATCAATCGCTCTATGCCGGACGAAGCGTCGGTTTACCGCATTGTCCGTTGGATGTTTGCCAGCTGAGGTATCTCGGCGGCAATACGAACGCGTGGGGCGGCTGGTGCAGGCCGCTCGAGGCCATCGACTTCGAACAGCGTCCCTGGGTCGACGCGAGCGGTTGGCCGTTTCCCGTGACGGAACTCGCGGCTTACTACCGCCGTGCGCATGCGATCTGCCAGTCGAGAGACGACTACACGTTGACGGGCGCGGTAGCCGAGCTTCGTCATCCTCGCGCGGAGCCCCTGGCATTCGACCCATCCAAGCTCGAGACGGTGATCTATCGCTTCAGCCCGCCCACGCGGTTCGGGCAGGAGTACCGCCAGCAGCTCAAAAAGGAGCCATCCCTGCGCTGTCTTCTGCACGCCAACGTGCTCGGTATCAAGCCCGACGCCTCGGTGTGCACTGTTGCTCGTTTGCTTGCCGGCACGCACGGCGGCGTGCGTTTCGAAGTCGCGGCGAGAAGGTACGTGCTCGCGGCCGGAGGTATCGAGAACGCCAGGCTCTTGCTGCTATCGGACGACGTGGCGGCCGGAGGACTCGGCAACCGGTACGATCTCGTTGGACGTTTCTACATGGATCATCCGCACACCAAGCGGCGCCTGATCGTGCCTTCCCGGAGGCTCAGGAGCGGACTTTACGGAGAGTTATTTCGCGGGCGCCGGATTATGGCGCGGATCGCCCTTCCCCACGAAATGCAAAGGCGCGAGCGGCTGCTCGGGTATTCCGCCAATCTGCATCCCACATATTTCGGGCACGATTCGCCAGGCTGGGCGGCGCTCCGCGATATCGCGCTATCGCTGTCGCGCTCCCGCCGCTCGGATCCGTTCCATCGCCAGCCTCCATACGCGCGCAAGGGGCTAACCGCCCAACAATGGATCGACATGGCGCGTCATCCGGCGCGCACCGCCGCCGCCGGGATGCTGCGGATCTTGAAGCCCAACCGATTCATCAATGCCTTCATGCTCGAGAGCAAGCCGGAGCAGGCGCCGAATCCTGCGAGCCGCGTCATGCTGGATGAGGGGCTCGATGCTTTCGGGCTTCGACGGATCAAGGTCGATTGGCGGACGCTGCCGATCGATCGGCGAACGGCGGTTCGCGGCGAGCAGATCGTCGATGAGGAGCTGCAGCGTCTCGGCATCGGCGCCCTGGCTCCCTTGGCGCCCGGCGATATCGACGGGTGGCCCGACAATCTCGAGAGCGGCTGGCATCAGCTCGGGACCACGCGGATGCACGCGAACGAGAGGCATGGGGTCGTGGACGAGAACGCACGAGTGCATGGTCTATCGAATTTGTACGTCGCCGGCGGCTCCGTTTTTCCGACCGGCGGAACGGCGCCTCCTACACTGACGATCGTGGCGCTCGCAGTACGATTAGCGGCACATTTGAAGCGGACGCTGCCCACCGGAAGCGCGTGAAGGCGCGCCCGATTGTAGGATGGAACTTACAAGAAAGCCGTTATGTTCAAGATCTTAGCAATTGTTTAACTTTGAAATAATCGCGGAATTGTGCGTATCATCGGGCTTGTTGGATATTGTCGACGAGTCGCTTGCGGGGCGAGATATTTGAGCTCTTACGGCTCTTGCGTGGACAGTGGGGCGCGAAGTTCCCCGAACCTGCAGATCGGCGTAGGGTGTCAGATTGAAGATTTTGATTTACAGCGCCAACTTTGCTCCCGAGCCCACCGGCATCGGCAAGTATTCGGGCGAGATGGCCGAATGGCTCGCTGCGCACGGCCATACCGTGAGGGTCGTGTGCTCGCTTCCCTATTATCCGCAGTGGAAGCTCGATCCGGCATTTGCCGGCCGCGCGTTTCGACGGGATTCATGGCGAAACGTATCTGTGTGGCGCGCGCCGATCTGGGTACCCGCCTCTCCGACGGGCATCAAGCGCGTTCTGCACCTTCTATCCTTTGCGATCTCCTCGCTGCCGCTCATGGTGCGGCAAATTTTTTGGCGGCCTGATCTCGTCGTAACCGTAGCCCCGGCGTTCGTGTGCGCGCCGACGGGTTGGCTCGTTGCGCGTTTCGCGTGTGCGCGGGCGTGGCTGCATCTTCAAGATTTCGAAGTGGATCTCGCGTTCAACATGGGATTGCTGAGCAACAGATTCGTGCGCGGCATCGTCCTGCGTCTCGAACGCTTCATGCTCCGGCGGTTCGATCAGGTCTCGTCGATTTCCGGACGCATGGTGCAGCTACTGCAGAAAAAAGGGGTGGCGACGCGACGCACGCAGTACTTCCCGAACTGGGTGGACGTGTCCCGCATCAATCCCGATTTGAATGGCGATGCCTTCCGGGCGCAGCTCGCGATACCCACCGATAGCGTCGTGGTGTTGTTCTCGGGCTCGATGGGAAGAAAGCAGGGTCTGATGGCGATCCCGGCCGCCGCGGCGCTCCTGGCAGCCCGTAAGGACATCGTTTTCGTCGTGAGTGGCGATGGAGTTATGAGGCCAGCATTGCAGAGCGCCGCGGCGGAACTGCCCAACGTGCGATTCCTGCCGCTGCAGCCGATCGAGCGGCTGGGAGAGCTGTTGTGCCTCGGGGATATCCATTTGTTGCCCCAGAACGCGGATACCACCGATCTCGTGCTCCCCTCCAAGTTGTCCGGGATGCTGTCGAGCGGAAGGCCGGTGATCACCATGTCAGAAGCAGGCACCGAGTTGCACGCCGTCGTGTCGGAATGCGGTCTCGTCGTTCCTCCCGGCGATACCTCTGCGCTGGCAGCAGCCGTCATCAAACTGGCGGACGACAGGGCGTCGCGCTGCGAGCTCGGCAAGCGCGCCCGCTCCTATGCGGAGCATCATTTCGAGATCGACTTGGTGCTCGCCCGCCTGTTCGGCTCGGGAGGCAGAAAGAAATCAAGCGCCGCGCCCGAAAACGTCGTGGTTCCCGCGGCGCCATGACTCGGTCGTCGACTAAAAATATGTTAATTTTCATTTACTTAGCGTGCCAAGAGCGGTAACGCCCGCGCCGTAAAAGGTTCATTCCCGAGGAAGAATCGACATTGCCAATCTCCAAGACCCACTCGCTTTCAGGATACTTGCTTGGCGCGCGCCGGCTGGCGGCTTTCATGGTCTTCGTGACGATGGGGGTCCTGACCCTCGCTGCCCCGCCCGTCGGCGCCGAACAGGCTTCGTCGGCGCAACTCGAATACCGCATCGGTCCCGGCGATATCCTGAAAATTTCGGTGTTCAAGAATCCTGATTTGACGCTGGAGGCGCGGGTGTCGGAAGTCGGCGCGATCAGCTTCCCGTTGATCGGCTCCGTGCAGGTGAGCGATCTGACTTTGCCGGCGGCGGAGAAGAAGATCGGGGAGCTGCTCAAGGAGGGAGGCTTCGTCGTCAACCCTCAGGTGAATATCCTGCTCGAGACTGCATTCGGCAATCAGGTCTCCGTGCTCGGCGAGGTTAACAAGCCGGGGCGCTATGCGCTGGATGCGGCCGGTGGCCACCTGTCCGGCATGCTGGCCACCGCTGGCGGGATCATGCCGACGGGCTCAGATACCGTGATCGTCAGCGGCACTCGTAGCGGCAAGCCGTTCCGGCGCGAGATCGATGTGGTCAAGGCCGCGATGGAGGGCAATACCGCCGACGACATCTGGCTGTCAGGCGGCGATACGGTTTTCGTGAGCCATCAGCCAATGTTCTATATCTACGGGCAGGTGCAGAAGTCGGGTCAGTACCGCCTGGAGCGGGACATGACCGTCATGCAGGCGCTCGCCGTCGGTGGGGGGATCACGACGAAGGGGACCCGGCGCGGTATCGTGCTGCATCGGCGGGATGCTCACGGTAAGGTGAATGAGATAGAAGTCTCTCTCGACGACGATGTGAAGGACGCGGACGTTATTTACGTGAAAGAGAGTTTGTTCTGACGGCTCGGGTTTCGCAGGATGGTCAATTAGGGAAGGCAGCGATGGGTGCTCAGCAGTTGTTTCTGGTCTTGCGGGCGCGCTGGAGGTTTGCTGCGCGAGTGTTCCTGGGCGTGGTGATCCTGGTCGTGCTCGTGACGCTGATCCTTCCGAAGCAGTACCTCGCCACGGCTTCGGTCGTCGTCCAGGGCAAGGCCGACCCGCTGTCGAACACGATGAATTATCCGGCGGCGCAGCTTTTGCCAAGCGACATCGCCACTCAGGTGGATATCATAGGGAGCCATCGAGTCGCGCAGCGCGTGGTCAAGCTGCTGAAGCTCGATGAATCTTCAGAGTTCAAGGAAAAATGGGAGCGCCACGGTAAGGGCGATCTCGTCAGTTGGATCGCGGACGAGCTGCAGAAGAAGCTTACTGTGGCTCCATCCAAGGAAAGCGACGTCATCGGCATATCGGCGCAGTGGCCCGATGCGAAATTCGCCGCAGCCCTCGCGAACGCCTGGGCGGAAGCGTATATCGATACCAATATTGAGCTGAAGGTCGATTCAGCCAAGCAATACGCTGTCTGGTTCAACGAGCAGTCGCGCACACTGCGCGCGGATCTCGAGGCCAAAGAAAAACGCTTGTCGGATTTCCAGAACGCCGCCGGCATCGTCGCATCGGATGACAAGCTCGACGTGGAGAACGCCCGGTTGCAGGAGCTGTCGACGCAGCTGGTGGCGGTTCAGACTCAAAGGCAGCAGAGCCAATCCAGACAGCGCCAGGCGAGAGGCGACGCCGAATCTCTGCCGGAAGTGCTGCAGAGCCCCGTGATCGCCAATCTCAAGGCGAGCCTCGCGACGGCCGAGGCCAAGCGCCACGATATGGCCACGAACTACGGAAAGAACTATCCGGACTATAAGGATGTGGAGGCGGAGATCGCGGGACTGCGCGAGCGGATCGCGCAGGAAAGCGAAAGGATCGCCGCCTCGATCGGGGGCACCGCTCAGGTTGACGTGCGGCGGGAAGATGAGCTGAAGGCCGCCCTCGAGGCCCAGAAGCAGCGGATCCTCGATTTGAAGCACCAGCACGATCAGGTCGCGGATCTTCAGAACGATGTGACGATGGCGCAGAAGAATCTCGAGGCGGTCTCCCAGCGACTGGCTCAAAGCAGCCTCGAAAGCCAAGCGCAACAGACGAACATCGAATTGCTGGCCCCGGCAGCGGTGCCGACGGAGGCGGCGAGTCCGAAGCTGCTGCTGAATCTGCTCTTCGGCTTGTTCGTGGGCGCGGTCTGCGGCATCGGCGCGGCGCTGCTGCGTGAAATGACCGATCGCCGGGTGCGCGAAGGGGACGAGCTCCTTCAGCTCCTGGGCGTTCCGGTCCTCGGACGCATACCCGACGCCAAGACGGGGCCTGGGCGCGCCCTCGTGGCGTACTCAGCACCCGCAGTGGGTCGAATATGAAGGTAACCTTGAAGAACAAAGCCATGACCAGCCCTGGCGCATCGCCCGAGGGTAGTCGATCGATCGGGGCGATTCTCGTCGGCGAGGGGCGGTTGAGTGCCAGCGATGTCGACAAGATCGAGCGGTTCGCTCGCGAGCAGGGGCTCCGATTCGGGGATGCCGCGATTCAGCTGCAGCTGCTCGCCAAGGAAGACGTGGAATTCGCGATCGCGCGGCAATTCAATTATCCGATTCTGGCCTGCGGCGGGCAGAACGGGGTTGGCGAGGAGGTCATCGCCGGGTATATGCCCGAAAGCCCGTTGGTCGAGCCGCTGCGCGCCTTGCGCAGCCAGATTCTATTTCGCTGGCCGCGCGACAACATGCGAAAGGTCATCGCAGTCACCAGCGCCGAGCGAGGCGATGGGCGCAGCTGGCTGGCGGCGAATCTGGCCACGGTATTCGCGCAAACCGGCGAGCGGACGCTGCTGATCGATGCGGATATGCGTCACCCGCGGCAACACCTGCTGTTCAATCTTAACAACGAGGTCGGATTGTCGGCGCTTGTCACGGGCCGTGCCACCCGCGAGATCGCGCGCCGTATTCATCCGCAGCTGCGTCTGTTCGTACTGCCGAGCGGAAGGCTTCCACCGAACCCGCAGGAGCTTCTGTCGGGCCCGGTGTTCGACGTCGTCCTCGAGCAGTTCACCGAACAATTCGACATCATCGTGATCGACACGCCCGCCATGGCGGAGACGGCGGACGCGCAAATTCTGGCGGCTCGTGCCGGGAACGCTCTGCTGGTCGTGCGGAGAAATTACACGCGCCAGAAGAAGCTCGTGACGGCCATGCAGAACTTGTCGGATGCTGGGGTCAATGTGCTCGGCAGCGTCATGCAAGAGCTTTGAGTCGAGCGTTGCCATGATGACGACACGTGCCGTGCGCATCGGAGGCTTCTTCGGAGCCTGCATCGCCGCCTTTTTGCTGGCCCCGCGCTCCGAGGCTCAAATAAATTATTTTCCGCCGATACCCATCCCTCCCGAGAACGTGCGGGATAGCACCGTGAGCTGGTTCACGCCTTATTTGCAGTACGTGTGGACGTACGACAATGACGTGTTTCGCGTGCCGACGGAGCAACGCTATCCTCCCGTCAAGAATTTGATCCCTGAAGGGGTGTCCATCGCCGACCACATCAACACCGGCTCCGTGGGGGGCGACGGGCACTGGGTGATCAGCCAGCAGTCGATCGACTATGATTTCGAGGTGGACGAGAATGCGTATGTCCGCAACACCGACCTCAACAACACCTCCGGGCTCGCCAAAGCTCTCTGGAATTGGAGCCTCGCAACCGACTTCCACGGGCAGATCGGCGGCAGCTACTCGCGCAATCTCACGGGTTATGTCGACACGTTGTACTTTCAGCGCGACATGATCGACCGCCAGGAATACTTCGCCAACGGCCGCTATCAGGTCGGGCCGCACCTGGCCATCTACGGCGGGGTCGATGACACGTACACGAAAAACAGCACGTTCTTAGAGCAATTCAACGATTTGAGCTACGCGACCGGCAAGGTCGGCGCCGAACTCGCCACCTCCCAGTTCAACACGCTTGGCGTCGAGTACGACTACGCACACGGACATTATCCCGATCCGGTGCAGGGCGCCAACATCAACGGCGTGCTCTCCAATCCGGACTTCAATCAGGACACCCTGTCGCTGCTCTTCAAGTATGCGCCGACCGACAAGACGACATTGAGCGGCGATGCGGGTTATCTGATCCGTGATTATCCGAACAATCCCGATCATCCGCACGTCGGCCAGTTCTCGGGCGACATCTGGCATTTGAAGGGGCAGTGGCAGCCCACCGACAAGACCACCATCCAGATGACGGCGAGTCGCGATCTGCTGGCCTATCCGTACGCTGCGGCCACGTACTTCGTACAGACGGGCGGCTCACTGACGCCGAGCTGGGCGCAGAGCGACAAGCTGACCTGGGCGCTCGTGATCGCGTACTACGAGCAGAACTACATCGGGGCGAGCACCACGTCGGGCTGTAACGTGACCTTCCCGTGCCCCCGTCATGACACCATCAGCTCTCAGCAGGTGGGCCTTCAGTACACGCCCATTCGCGCGCTCGTGTTCACGTTCTCCTATCGCCACGAGCTGCACAATTCCAACGATATCGTGTACAGCTACAACGACAGCATCGCCAACGCCGGCGTGAAGTTCAAGTTTTGAAGGGATGATCGTCTCGAATCGGGCGCAGCCGCCGCCACGAGCCGGTGCGATGATTTCAACATGAGGCACTTGCATTTTGCTCAGTCGCTCGAGCCGCTGCAGGGCGGCGGACTGGGCTCGAGCGCGATTGCCCTCCATACGCACATGGAGCGGGCCGGGTTGCGCTCTGCGCTCTGCGCGACCTACGGAGGCGAGCCCCGTAACCCCGGCCCCGGCATCCTGGAATACCGCCGTGTGGGGCCAGATTTTCTGTACTACTCGCCGGCGATGCTCAAGGATGCGCCCGCATTGGTTCGCGACGCCGACGTGGTGCATGGGCATGGTCTCTACGTGGGGCCCAACCTGATCTTCGGGCGTGAGACGAGACGGCAGCGCAAGGCCCTGGTGTACCATGTCCACGGAATGTTCGAGCCTTATATTCTGGGGCGGTCGCGATGGAAGAAGCGGCTGGTGCGTTGGCTATTCGAGGATCGGAATATCCGGAGACGTCCGCTTCTGGCGGGCCTTGACCGCCGTCGAAGCGGATCAGATCGCGACGACCGGCGCACGCCAGCCGATTGTCGTCATACCAAACGGAGTGGATGTCTCCGTTTTCAAAAAGCCCGCCGATATGGATCGGCCGATTCGCACGCCGCTCGCGCCGCGGCTCACCCGGCGTTCGCAACGCCTTTTGTTTCTCGGACGTATCCATCCAAAGAAGGGCTTGATGCTTCTGCTTCCCGCCTGGGCGAGGATCTGCCCCCGGGCGAGGGACTGGGAACTCGTCATCGCGGGTCCCGACGAAGGAGGCCACCTGGAGGAGGTGCGGGCCCGCGCAATCGAACTCGGCATTGGGGACCGTCTGATCTTCACCGGCCTCGTGCAGGGAGAGGAGAAGGTTCGTCTGCTGCACTCGGCCGATGTCTTCGTGCTTCCCTCCTTCTCGGAGGGATTGCCGATGGGCGTGCTCGAGGCGCTTGCCTGCAAAGTGCCCGTGGTGGCCACGCGCGAGAGCAACGTCGGCGACCTGATGGCAGACGGGGCGGGCTGGGAATGCGCCGCGACCGTGGATTCGCTCGCCGAGGCGCTCGAGCAGGCGTTGTTCGCTTCGGAGTCGGAAAGGGCGGAGCGCGGCTCCGCGGGCCGCCGCGCGATCGAGGCGCGCTACGCGTGGCCGTCGGTGGTCCAGGAGCTGGAACGCGCATGCGCCGCGTATTGCTGACCCCATGACGCGCGTCCGCAATGATCTGTTCGACGGGCGCCCCGATCTCGACCGCGGCCGTCCCGCCTGGGTCGAAACGGTGTGGTACCTGTTGAAGTGCGCTTTCTTTCTCTCGGCGCTGCCGTGGCCGTCCTCGTTCAAATGCCGGTTGCTGCGCGGATTCGGGGCAAAAATCGGCTCCGGTGTGTACATCAAACCGCGCGTGAACATTCATTTCCCGTGGAAGCTCGAGGTGGGCGATCACACCTGGATTGGCGAGGAAGTGTTTTTGCTGAATCTGGAACCGATTGTCATCGGCGCCCAGTGCTGCATCTCGCAGCGCGCGTTTCTCTGCACCGGCAACCATGATTTCAGGCTGCCGAACATGCCTTTTCGCAATCGACCGATCGTCGTCGAAGACGGCGCTTGGATAGGAGCGCAGGCATTCATCGGACCCGGAGTCACGATCGGCGCCGAAGCGGTGATCGCCGCAGGCAGCGTCGTTACCAAAGATCAGCCGAGAGAGATGCGCTGTTCAGGGAATCCCTGCACGGCGATTGGCTCGCGTTGGAGCGGCGCGCGCGCCGCAGAGAGTCGAGAAAGCACTAAGAATTAAGGCGTTTCCTCGCCCCCGTCGGTGCAGTGTGCCGGCGCCTCGAAGTGACGCAGTCGTCGTCGCTCGAAAAAACCGCTTCGATCAAATGTCTCCGTGCGCAGACAGAGTCTCTCGCGGCAGACAGTTATCGAAGAAAAGTTTTTGAAAATATTATCGCAACCGTGAGTTGCTTCCATTTCGATCACAAATTTTCCACCTACATTCAACTCCTGAGCGAGAGGATTGTTCGACATGCAGATGAATCGATGACGGTGCGATTACCTTTCCTGGCGGCGCTCGCCGTGGCGGTTATGGTTTCGGGCTGCTCCAACACTGACGCCTCGTCGGGCGGCTCTTCAACTTCCAGCTCGAGCGCCTCTGCGAGTACCTCTTCGGGTTCGACGGGCTCAGGCTCGACCACCGGGACTGCGAGCCCCCCCGTGTCCGCGCCGACTCCAACTCCAACTCCAACTGTGACGGCGGCGAGCCTCGGCTGCGGCTCACCTCAGCAAAGTGTGACTTCCGTCGCATTCCAGTCTTCGTCGCTTGGCGTGACGCTCGCCGGCAACGATCCGACTCAGACATACACCTTCGGCTCGACGTTCACCATTACGTTCGCTGCCGCCGCCACGAACGCAGACACCCTGGCATGGCAGATCGCGGATTACACCGGTAGCGCCATCGCGTCGGGTTCGTCCAACGTGCCGAAGGGATCGTCCACGGTGAGCTTGAGTTGCTCTTCGACCTTGGCCGGTTTTTTTGCCGTCTCGGCAAAACTGCAAAATGCGGGCAGCACGCTTCCCGAGACAGGCAGCCGGCCCGCGGGCATTGCGACCTTCGGCGTTCTGCCGAATATTGCGGACCTCGTGCCGGCGCCGAGCGCGCTGCTCGATCGGCATCGGATCGGACTGTCGGGATCCAATTATGTGGAAGCTGGGGTGTGCTGCAACGGCACAGGGCTCCAACCAGTCAATGAGAATCTCGGCAGCACCTGGGTGCTTGACCAGCGATCGCAGGCCATCACGGAGCCCAACGGTGCCGGCCAGTACAACCCCGCCACGTATCCGATGGATCCAAGCTTCAAGGAGGGCACGCTGGATCGTATGGTCACGATGAACGGCTTACCCGAGTGGGCGAGCACGGCGCCTTCCGCGAATGCATTTGGCACCTATCCGCCGAAGTCCTTCAGTGCGTTTCAAAGCTACTCCGCGCTCTTGGGCCAGGAGAGCGTTCGGATTCACTCCGCCTATATCCCGAATCAACAGAAGAACTATTATCAGGTGACCTGGGAGCCGGATCCGGGTCCGGCGACCCAATGGATGGGGACCGACGCGCAGTTCGTATCGCTTTACCAGGCGGCGTGGAATGGAGTGCATTCAACGGACCCGAATGCGGCGGTCATGGGGCCGACGACGATGAGTCTCACCGCATGCGCCGCTTGGCTGAGCCGGTTGGCGCCGCTCGGCTATTCGAAGTATCTCGATGCCGTTTCCTGCCACGGCTATTATACGACCTCGGCGAGCTCTTCGAAGCCTCCTGAGCCGGCCAATCTCATGGGCCAAGTTCAGTCGTTGCGCAAAACAATGACCAGCCTGCTCCCGTCCGGCACGAAGCTATTCGTCACCGAGACCGGGATTTCATATCCGGCGGGAACGCAATACTCTGCCACGTACCCGACTACGGATGTGCTGATGCAGCAGGCGGAGGCCGTGGTGCGCACGCATTTGATATTGCTGGGGGAGGGAGTCGATACCACTTTTCTGTTCTACTCGGCTGACTTCTCATCGAATGTGAATGTCGGGTTCGGGATGTACTTCAATTTGGATATGGCGACCGCCGATTTCGGTTCGCCGGACATCAGCCCGAAACCGGCTGCGATGGCCGTTGCGGCGGCAACTAGATTGGTAGACGGCAGCCGAAGTTTGGGAGCGCTCAGCAACCTGCCGACCGGAGGCTACGGGTATTCTTTTTTGCTCTCCGACGGTGCGCACGCGGTCACTGCACTCTGGGCTCACAACGGATCGTTCGACGCCAGTTTGCCCTATCAGTTCCAATTGGACGCGTCAGGCACGAGCGGCACTGTGACCGTGGTCGACTCGATGGGCAATCCATCGACTGTGCAGTACCAGAACGGCATGTTGCAGGTGACCTTGTCGGAGATGCCGATCTACGTGATTTCGGCGAACGTAAGCGCGCTGCAAGCTCAATTGCGCGCTCCGGAAGGGTATAGCACTCTATTCTAGACCCATAGTAGACGGCGGGCTGGGTGGAGCAACGGGGGTTTGCGGCCATGAGTGCGTATCAGTTTTGTACGCCATGGCCGATTCGATCTTGGATAGATGGTAATCTCTATTTCGTGGATGCCAGATCGACCAACGCCGGAATCGTCGCGGTAATGATGTCTTTCGGCCTGATCACCCCAGGCCGTGTGATGGCCGCTTCACCGCCGGCCGATGCAGTTGCTGCGGGCTTCACCAGCAACACCTTTTCGTCGTTCAAACCAGGCAGCATCGATATAGATGACACTGGAAAAAGCGGATTTTCATGGTATCTGTACCATTTCTTCGGCAGTCATACCCAGTCTCGGAACATCATCCTGAACCCCGACGGCTCGGTGACGCTCAAGGGAGACACGAGCGGCCCGAATGGCGAGTTGACCACGGCAGCGCCTGCGAATAGCCGCGCGAAGTTCGTGGGCACCGCATTCGGCGGGGGCGCCTACATCGAGGCGGCGATCAAATTCGACCCGAATGCAGCGCGCTCGTATAGCTCAAGCGGATGGCCGTCGTTTTGGGCCATGGCGTTGGAGCATGTTGCGACGGGAGCGGACCAGTGGGTTGGAGAGCCTCAGGGTTACAGGCATTTCATCGAGGCGGATATTTTCGAGTACGACATCAACGAGCCGAATCTGGGATTGAATTACTACGGCGCGAATCTGCACGATTGGTACGGCGTGTACAAGGAGACTTGTCCGGGGCGTGCTTTTTGCGACTCATGGCGCGGCTATACGGACGTGAAGACCGAGGTAAGCCCTGGTACCGACTTCAATCAGTATCATACGTACGGATTTCTGTGGGTTCCGGCAACCGCTGCCAAAACGGGGCACGTGCAGTTCTACTTCGATGGCTCCCCCATAGGCAACAGAATTACCTGGGGGAAGTTTGCGGACCAATCGGGGATACCGGACGGGCAGCCGTGGAAGTTCGGAATTTTGGACAACCAGCATTTGGTGCTGATTCTGGGAACCGGACTCGGTAAGCCGATGACCGTCGGCACCGTAAACGTCTGGCAGTCCTCCAACAGCCAGAATTTGCGCAATTGAAGGGCGCAGACCCCGCGCGCGACACCGCGCCATCGACCGTGTGAAACATTAGGCATCCGCCAGAGCGGATTGCGCCGCCAGCAGCGCGTTTCGGGCAAAAACTTCGCACGAGAACTCGCTGATAATCAGCCGACTCGCTTCCGCCATGTTTTGGCGCAGGATCGGATCGGAGTCCAGAGCTTCCAAAGCCTCTGCGAGTGATGCGACTGATTCGGGATCGAATACGAATCCGTTCTGTCGTATTCGCTCGGTCAACTGCGGAGTCCATCGTAGATTGTGGTTGGTCGCGGGAGGTAGACCCTCCTTCAGGAGATCCTCTGCGCAGCCCACTCGGTCGCTGAGCACAATGGGCAAGCCGCAACTCATAGCTTCGTTCACTACCAATCCCCATTCCTCCGAGGAGCTGGGTAGGATGAACGCGTCGGCAAGACCATAAAAGATCGGATTCTCTTCTATCTGCCTGAATCCGTAGAAATGCACTCCCGGGATCAAGCTTCCAGAATCCTCGTCCTGTGAGCCGCGTTTCTGAGCCAGCTTGTCGTACACGGGTAAACGCAGCTGTTTGCACAGACGCCTCAGGTCCGCTTCCTTCTCACCGGATCCGACCATGACGAGGTGTGTCTGTGAGCCGGATTTGTTATCAAGGAGCATCCGGTAGGCTCGAATCAATGTTTCTAGATTCTTTTTGTCGAGAAATCTTCCCAAACTCAAGAAATATCGCAGTGGAAGGGCATACTGTTTCCTCATTTCAGGTGCCTGAGCTCTGGCTTCGCTCGCCCGCCGGGCGAAGAAATCGTTGTCAACAACATCGTAGCCGATGAAGATGTTCTTGCTCGGCAATCCCAGCGATTCGACGTATTTTTTCTGGGGACTCCCACCTACGAGCGCGGCGTCGAACATTCCAACTAGCCGGCGCTTCACCCAAGTGCCAAATATCCGAGACTTTCTCGTGCCCAGGTGACTGTCGATCATGAGGACTGTGCGTATCCCCAAGGATCTCGCGGCGAGTAGCGCGGCGAGGGGCTGTTTCGGCGAGTAGCTCGGTATGAAACACACGTCGAGCTTCAGTTTTGCGAATGTACGGCGTGTATTGAGGAAAACCCGCCAAAAGGGCACGGATTCAGCCACTGCTCCCGGAAACAGCGTGATCAAATTCACGGCGGTACTGGAACGATCCCATTGATAGTCGTGCGTCCGACTCGCTATCTCCAACGCGTGAATCGTTTGCGACTCGGCCCGCGATTTCAACGCGGCAACCCGGGCAAAATGATAAGGACCGTACTGTGACCACAACACGCCGAGAGAGGGCATTGATAATGCTTAGTTCATTCTGGCGTCAGCGGGCGACAGCGGGTGCGAGCCGCCAATCTATATTCCACCGGCGTGACTCACCCGCATGGGATGGCATTTTTTCACTATTCGCGAACGGATAACACATTGCATTCAAACATTTTCCGATCGTTGTCGCAATAAGGCGCCGCCGGGCCCGGCGAGGCACACCACCGCGTATCTCCATGCACTGTCGCCACAAACCGACAACGACGGATATACACATGAGTCGTCTGTGGATGTTTGTCCTACGCGACGCGGACGTTACTGGATCATGATGAGGGTCTACGACATTCAAAGCCCAGACAATTTTCCCACCGGGTCGAGTCCTCCACTTCGCGAAATCTCGGGTCTGGGTTGTCACCAAATTGCGCACGGCGAATCCCCACGAAGCCGGCCACGCCAAGTTCTCGCGCCATGTTCCTGTAGTCCCACATCCAGAGGTGAGCGCTGCGGCCGAACATTCTCCTGAGAGCGCCCCTCACACCGCCGCTCTGTTCTACGACGCCGAGATCGGAATCACGCATGAATTGGCTCGCCGCCTCGATGGACGGCGAGGCAAGATAAGCTTTGGCCAGCCACTCCAAATCCGGGAGCACTGCGCGGAACGTGCCGCCGGGCGCAAGATAGGAATAGACGTTGCGCAGCGTTTGCCGGCAGTCGTTCAACGTCAAGTGCTCGAGCACATGAGAGCAATACACGGCACTCGCCGAGGCGGGGGTCACCGGAAGACCTTTGGTCACGTCGCCGTAGCGGATGTTCCGGGGATAATCCGGGAAACCTCGCTCAACGAGCGCCGCTTTCAAAAAAGGTAGACGGTTCTGGAGCCAAAACGCAGGCCCCGCATCGAAATTGAGCCAAGAAGGCGGTGCACAGAGGCCGCAGCCAAATTGAATGTATTCACCCATACCAAGAGCATACCTGCAGACTCCGCATCCACCAACCCTGTCAGCCACGGCCGGTCCATCAAGATTTAGTCCGTAGGGACGAAGGCGTATGCGTCCGCAAAGATACCTTCCATTCGGCACTTTCCGGGGCGACCAAGAATCCGGCGCGCATGGAGACGGACATCAGCATGAAAAGAATCAGCAGCGATATGGGATTTCCGATCCCGACATAATTTCGGATGTAAAAGCACTGCACGAGCGGAAACACCAAGAACGAGGGGAGAAACATCAGACTATTCCGGCCGCCGGAGGCGCTCGACCGCGGCAGCCGTAAAGCCTGTATGGGCGAGTAAAACAAACATAAGATCATGGCGAATCCGGCGAAAATCCCACTGTCCAGCAAAGTCGTCAGGTAGGAATTCTCGACAAAGAATCCGATGATCTCTTCGTCCGAGGAGCGCAGTCCCCCGCCAAAGGCTGCCAGCGCCGGATCCGAGACGAGCGTTTGAACGCCTCGCATCCACAAATCGGTTCTCCCTGTGGCGCCGGTGCCGACTCCCCGGTAGGCAGAATTGAGCTGCAGAATATCCGAAATGTAGCTTCCCGCAAATCCGAAGTACATCACGGCCAGGATAACCACGATCCCGGCAAGTAGCGCCAGCCTCTTTGAGGAAAGGCGACGGAGCAAATGTAATTCCACAAAAAGCGCAAATGCGGTGGCGACCATGAGCGCAACGAGCGACGAGCGTGCCGAGGCCGCCATCAAGAAAATCCACGACAGCAGGGCGCCACCTATCATCGCGTATCGCTCCAGGCGCCCTTCTGCCAGGTACGCACGGCGCGCCAATAAAAGCGATCCCGACCCAAAGATGAAACCCGTCAAAAGCGCATGGTTTCCCAACGGTGTAAACCGCTCCATCCCGTTGGGGCCCATCGAGACCTTGAGTGCGGCGACCAGATTCTGCCCGCTGACGAGAAGGCAGGTGATGACGCATAGCAGTATTACGAGCGCACTCAGATCCAGCAATTTTTCCAAAGAGAGGGCACGCGTGATGACCGAGGCGAAGGTCAGTACCGCCAAAAAGTACATGGTGTAATAGATGGAATAGTTGGCGGCTTTTACCAGTGACACGGCTGCGGAAAGGAGCGCAATTATGTAGAGCAAAAGCTCGAAAGGCGAGGGGGCGATCCGGCGGATTCTGTTGTTCGCGACCGCCAAGAGTGCTGCAAGAAACAAACAGCCGAAGATCATGGGACGCACGAGCGATGCGGCGCCGCCCATATTCGACCAAAAAGCAGCGTAGCAGGCGATCACGAACAATGCTTCTATCATCACGACACTCTATCCGATTGTCCGGAGCAACGATAAGGTTCCATCCCCTTCGTCTTCAAGTCATTGGCTTATCCGAGCTGCCAGGCCGTCGGGTGTGGAAAAAACGCCCCATCAGGGCTCCTTGATCGAGAGCGACTCGGTAGACCTCTTTCGGATTGAAGACCTTCAGCCTCATGGCCGTCGACCAGATCCGTGCAAACATAACGCAATCCAAAATGACGAGCGACAGGGCGGCTCCGGGCGACCCCAAGACACGTACTAGAGGATAGCTTAGAAGCACCGATCCGAGCGCAGCTGCCAAATAGTAATACGAGAACTGGGCGTGTTGATTGAGCGCGAAAATCAGATTGGATATCGGCATCCAGATGCCGTTCACGAGCATTGTGAGCGCCATGAGAAGGATCAGATCGTAGGAAGGGTGAATTGTACCGTGAGTCCAAAGCTTGACTATAAGCGGTCCGGCCGTCGTGACGACGACGAACATGGGAAAAAGGATGACGATGCTTGATGCAATCGTCAGAAACGCGAGCCTTGCTCGACGAGCGTGGTCTACCGCCGCCGCAGCGATGGTGAATTCCGGCAACACGGCGCGGTTAACCGTCATGGTGAGTTGAATGCCAATGCGCGAAAGCGTGCGGACGGAAGTAAAGGCGGGCACGGCAGCGGGACCCGCAGCGAATCCCAAGACCCCGACGGTCCCTTGTAGGAACAGAGCCTCGGCGATCGGCAACGCCAATGCCGCGAGAGCGGGATGCAGGAGGCGTCGGATCTCGCTGAAGGATATGCGCCACGCGAAGAACACGAGCCATCGCGCCCGCGCGTTCAGTACCGCCATCCGTACACCGATTCCGGCAATACCCACGCCAAGATAAGTGGCAGCGGCCGCTTCGATATTGCCGCCGAGAAATACGACCGTCAGCGCGGAGAGGTTCTCGAGGAGGTGGATCGTCATGTGTAGATAATTACCGCTCGCATATTGGCCGATGGAGCGAAACGCTGCCAGGCTCACGCTGTTTTGTACGGATAGTACGCCGTAAATGGCCAACATCAACACTGAAAGTCGCGCTTGCGGCACGGATAAGTCCGCGAGGAAGGCCAACCAGTGGTCCGGGATGGCGTAAGTCGCGCAGGCGCAGATGCACAACAGAATGAGGCAGAAGCCCAACATCGCGGCCCGTACCGCGTGGAATGTCTTGATGGCA
This sequence comes from uncultured Gammaproteobacteria bacterium, assembly GCA_963730565.1. GTDB lineage: Bacteria > Pseudomonadota > Gammaproteobacteria > Steroidobacterales > Steroidobacteraceae > Bog-1198. Next base: position 81,511 of record CAVSSU010000033.1, on the reverse strand, counting down.
GCAGGTCGGTCTCCCCGAGCCACACTGACCGTCATGTCGTTGGCAGCCGCCGCAGCGAAGCCAAAATCGGCGAAGGCTAAGTAGTTCGGAACAGTGAAAAGTACCAACCAGGCGCCATAAGTTGCCAGACCCCAATGAGTCGCATAAATCGGAACGGCGAGTAGCTGCAACCCGGTTTGAACCAAGTTCGAGTAGATGTTCGCGCTGATGCCGCGAATGAGGCGCGAGTTTCGGAAACGGGTCAGCAGGGCGGACATGACGTTCGGGCGAAGCAGAGCGGAAGAGGCCAAAGGTCGGCAGCCGGCATATACCGACGGCAGCCGGCGACCGGGCGCTTCGCGCATGCCAGACTCCCGAAAAAGCGCCTGAATCGGCCGGGGCATTGCGGGGCGCTTGGGAATCGGGTCATGTCGTCGGTCGAACTCCTGGAGAGGTCTGTATCCTCCCGCCAAAGGGTACCGATTTCTTCCCGTCAATTCACCTTGTCGGCGGCGTGTGGCGCCAAACTTGCGGCTGCAACACCCATATTGCGGCAGAAGACCGCTAAAATAGAACAGGCTCTGAGGGGATCTATGAGGAAATCGGCGGCGCCACGCCCAATAGCAGTCGTAGCAGTCGAAACGCAATCGAACTCATCTTGCAGCACCCACTAAAGAGAATCACCCAGAAATCGCTGGAGGCCCTGATAGGCGCGGACCGAACCCGGCGCTTGAGCTACGCCGGCCGCCGAGCGGTGTTCCGTTTGAAGTATCGAGCCGACCACAGGCTCGTGAAGCGGCCATATGACGTGCTTTTCTGCTGCGACCCGGTGCGCTGGCAGAATATCAAAATGGTCTTGCAGGAGCTGAACCGGCGGCGCCCGGACCTGCGTCTCGCCGTAGCTTTCCCGGGGCCTTCGGGCAGCATCGAGGATCTTTCGTCCATTGCCGGGGTCACCGCGATCCCGCACGCGACGCTATACACCCTTCCGCTGTTCACTACACGTGTTCTTTACCTGCCCATACCCGATCTGCCGAAGGAACTCCGTCCGCGAAAAGCCGCCGTGGTTCACGCGCTGATGTCCATGGCGAGCATGGATGGGCTGTATCTCGATCACCACTTCGACTCATTCGACTATGTATTGTGCGGCGGCCCTCACCACGTCGAGTCGCTTCGCAAGCTCGCGCGCCGCCGTCCGAGTCTGGCGGGATTGAGGCTGCTTCGGGCCGGTTACCCAAAATTGGATCTCATGCTGGCTGCCCCCGAGACGGCGCGGCCGAGTTCGGCGGACGGGGCCACCGCCGTTTACGCCCCCACGCATGTCATCGCTTCGAACGAGAAGCTCGCGAGTCTGCAACGTCACGGCGAGCGAATCATCGATACGCTTCTCGCCGCCGGATACCGCGTTGTCTTCAGGCCGCATCCGCTGTCCTTCACCGATGAGGATCGGCCGCTGGTGGAGCGGATCGCAGCCTCGCATGCCCGCAATCCCCGCTTCTCACTCGACAGGAGCAACGATTACACCCGCACCTACGCCTCCGCGGACTTCATGGTGACCGATCTGTCAGGCACCGGATTCACTTTCAGTCTCACCTTCGCCAGGCCTTGTATTTTCTTTGCGGCGAACGAGGAGTCCGAGCGGGGGCTCAACGGCGCTCAGTTCGACGATCGGGACCGCATCGGCGGCGTCGCACGAACCGATCAGCAACTGCTGGAGAGGGCCGCCGAGCTCTCGCGCGCCGATATGAGAGAGGCTCTCGTGAAGTTTCGCAGCGAGTTCGTTTTCAACGCCGGCAGCAGCGCTGCCTACATCGCCTGCGCGCTGGAAGACATGCTCGCGGGCAACGAGGCCAAGGACGCAATCCGGCTGTAGGTTCGGCGGCCGATCAGAGTCTTTCACGGGCCCATGTCGGTAGCAAGGCGCGCAGTGCGATGCTCATCTCAACTGCAACCTCGCGCCATACCCCGTGAGCTCCAGATAGCCCCGGCCTGCGCTGTGTCCCGACTCGAACGCACGAATCGCTCCTTCCCAGTAGATCGCGCCCGTTGACAGGCGCGCATCGTTTTCCTGATCGTCCATCAGGGGCTCGAGCACGAACTGTCTGGTTCCGGCGCGCAATCGCCATGCCACAGGATAGGCGACGCCGGTGCGCGGAGAGGTCCAGCGGCGGGTGGGTGTGAGGAGAATCTCCGACGGCGAGAAGATCTGCGTACGCCCCGCGGCATCGCGCAGTGTGCCCCCGGCGAAACGGGTCGAACCGCCCGCATCCCGGATTCTGAATATCATCAGCGCACCGCCGTCATCGAGGTTGATGCCGCTCCAGTCCCAGCCGACCGCCTCGGCGTCGAGGTATTCGCTGGACCATTCGTGATCGAGCCACGCCTCGCCGCTGACCGCTTCCGCCGGGCGTCCCCCCCGGCTCACGTGGCCGGTGACTTTCAGGTGGGGCACGCTGTAGTAGTAGCTTGCCGATTCCGCGGCAGGCCCTTTGCGGCTGAAGCCCGAGTCTCCATTGAGCAGCGGCGGCTGCGTCGCGGCGAGGGTCAATTGCAGCGAGAGTTCGTCGCCATCGACATCCACGACGTAGCTGCCCCCGGCTGTCCCGGCGGCGCCGGTGCCGATACTGGCGCCGGCCGCACGGCGCAGCGCCCAGCGGTCGATCCAGACGTTCGTATCGCCCGACTCGGCCTCGGCGAGACCGAACCCCTCGCGGCGGATGCGCTGGTCGTGCCAGAGCCGTCCCCGTTCCGGGTCGCTGATGGCGCAATGCGCGATCAGCAACTGGCGCGGCGTGAAGGCGCTCGGATTTTGCTCCTCGACCGCAGGCTTGGTGCGAAAGAACGTGATTTGAAAGCCGAGCGATTGTCCGCGCGTCGTGGTCAGCCAGCCCGTGACGTACCACCACTCGGTGCGAAAGTCCGGGTGGCTGCCGAAGTCGGCGGGAAATCGCAGAGCCGGTCCCGGGACCACCGGCGCGTAGCGCGGGTGGGCGGCAACATCCGCCGCGGACGCGCCGGGCGCGGCAGGAGACGCGATCAGCCCCGGAGCGGCGGCGACGGACATCGCCGCCGCCACCACGGCCGATCGCCGCAGCCGGCCGATCACCAGTCCTCCCGCACCGCGCCGATGGCCTCTCGATGCGTGGCCGCGCGGCCGCTCCACACCGCGGTGACGGCTGCAGCCGCGATCAGCGTGAGCGACAGCAGGACGAGCTGGCGCAGCGGCAGCGCGAGCTCGATGCTCCAATTGAAGGACTGACGATTCACGACGAACACCAGGACCAGGCTCAGGATCCCGCCGAGCACCAGACCGTAGGCGACCGCACAAGCGCTCATCAGGATTCCCTCGCTCGCCAGCATGCCGAGCACCTGACGGCGGCGCATGCCGATGTGCCGCAGCATGCCGAATTCCGAACGGCGCGCGAGCACGGTGGAGCTGGCCGCGAAGCTCACGCCGATGAGCCCGATGATCACGGCGATGGCCTCGAGCGCGTAGGTGATGGCGAATGCGCGGTCGAAGATCTTGAGCGATCGCTCGCGCAGCTCCGGAGTCGTCGTTATCTCGAGCGCGCCGTTGCGGGCCGCATCGCCATGCGACAGCGCGCGGCGCAGCCCGGCGATGACCGATGCGGTCTGCGCATGTGGGTCGAGCCAGACCGAACCCTCGTTCGCATCGCGGTCCCCGGTGGCGGCGGCGTACGCTTCCCGCGATATCGCCACGGCGCCGGCCGCGCGTGCGTAGTCGCGCCAGATTCCGGCGACGACGAAGCGCCTCTCCCGGCCGTTCAGCGGCAGGTCGATCGGCTCGCCCAGCCGGTAGCCGTAGAGATCCCGGAGCTCCTCCGAGATCCACGCGGGCTCGCCAGTCCCGAGCCGCGTTGCAGGCAGGCTGCTGAGCAGCGGCAATTCCTCAGCCGTCTGCCGCGCTGTCGCGCCGCGCGCAATCAAGATCACGGGTGGCCGCGCGGGATCGAGGAGCAGCGGGCGGGTGCGCCGGAACTCCGCGCGCGACACGCCCGCCGTGGTGGCGGCTGCGTTCTGGTCCGCCGCGGTCCAGTAGGCGGTGTCGTTGCCGAGCGGTTCCCGCATCTGGACATCCGCGGGCAGCACCTTGTCCAGCCATCGCTCGAACGACACCCGAAAGGAGTACACCATGATGGCCATGGCGACCATGAGGCTGAAGCTCACGATGATGGACGACAAGCTGAGCGTCGACATGCCGATGTCGTCTTCCATCTGCGCAAGCGCGGTGTCCGGAACGACGTGACCGAGGCGCGGCGCGAGACCGAGCGTCTTGACGGTCAGCATCGGCACCTGCATGACGGCTCCGAACAGCAGTGCGGCGATGGCGGCGTATCCGAAAACCGGTATGCCGTGCAGCGGCGGGAGCCACGCGAGCGCCGCGCCGGCGACCAGCAGTGCGGCGCCGCCGATCGATCCGCGGATGGCGTTGCCCCCGCTGCGCGCATCGCCGCCCTTGAGCGCCTGTGCGGGGGACTGGCGCGAAGCCGCGCGCGCCGGCCTCGCGGCGCCGAAGCCCGACACGACCGTGCCGATGATCAGGAAAGCGACGAGCATCGAAGGCGCCGGTTCGAGCACCGCGCTCTGCGCATGCAGCTGTCCATTGCCGAGATCCCCGCTCAGGAATCGCAGTGCCGCCTGCGCGAACGATACGCCGAGGAGAAGGCCGATGATCGAGCCCGCCAATCCGATGAGGGCGCCCTCGCCGAGCAGCGCCGCCTCGATCTGGCCGCGTGTCGCTCCGAGCGCGCGCATCAGGCCCAACGAGGAGCGCCGGCGGAGCACGGACAGCGATTGCGTGGAGAACACCAGAAACGCGCCTGTCAACAGGGACACCAGCGCCAGCATGTTGAGATTGACGCGGTAGGCCCGGGTCACCGTGAGGGCGCGATCGCGCTCGACCTCCGGCGCGACGGCCACGGTTCCCGGGGCGAGGCGGCTCTTCAAGCGGGCGCGGAAGGCCTGCGCCGACGTGCCGGCATCGAGGCTCAGATCGATGCGGTTCAACCGGCCGATGTGCTGCAGGGTCCACTGCGCCGAGCCGATATCCATGATCCCGAGATCCTGTCCATACGCGCTCTCGGGCAGCACGCCCACGACCCGCAGGACCCTCGCTTCGTCGCCGACCAGGACCGTCAACCTTCCACCGGCCTTCAATCCGAGATTTTGCGCCGCGCTGGCGCTCAACAGGATGGCGTCCGGCGCAAACAAGTCGACCGCCTTCGTTTCGAGATCGCCGATCAGCGCCGGCTGCAGAGCCGCGGCGCGAAACGGATCGAGGCCCAGGATCTTCAAGGGATCGCGATGCCCGGGAATCGCGGCCTCGAGCTCGAGCACCGGGCTCGCGACACGCACTTCGGGGTCGCGCGCGAGTTCGGCGAACAGATCATCCGGGAAACCTTCGCGCGGGCCACGCACCACCACGTCGGCCTCGCCGACCAGCCTCTTGGCCGCCAGCGTGAAGTCGATCAAAGCGGTCGTGTTGACCAGATAGACGGCCGCACCCAGCGCGACTCCGAGGGCGACGGCGAGCACCGTGACGGTGAGCCGCAGCGGCTGCTCGCGCATCTGGGATCGGAGCAGGACGCGCCACACGGCCCATCCGCCGGCAAGATCAGCCGCGCCCATCAACCGCTCGCGAGAGGCGCGAGCCCCTGCGCATCCAGCACGTAAATGCAGTCCGCCGTATCGGCGGCCGTCTTGGAGTGGGTGATCAGGATCCCGGCGCCGGCGTTTGCCTTGATCTGGTCGCGCAGCAGCGCGAGGGTCTGCGCGGCGGTTCGCGGGTCCAGATTTCCGGTGGGCTCGTCCGCCAACACCAGCCGCGGCCGGTGGACGAGCGCGCGCGCAATCGCGACACGCTGCACCTCGCCCCCCGACAGTTCGCGCGGCCGGCGGCGCGCCGCCGCCGCGAGGCCGACCGCCTCGAGCATCGCGGCCACTCGCGCCGCTCGTTCGGCCTTCGCGACGCCCAACAGCTCGAGCGGCAACGCGACGTTCTGCTCAGCCGTGAGGTAGGGCAGCACATGGAAGGCCTGGAATACGAAACCGACCGCGCGGCGCCGAAGCAGTGTCCGCTCATCGTCGCTGAGCGCGGCAAGATCGGTGCCTTCGAGCAGCACGCGCCCGGCGTCGGGCTGGTCGAGCCCCGCGAGCAGATTCAACAGGGTCGACTTGCCAACCCCGGACTCGCCCATGATGGCGACATAGGCGCCGGAGGCGAGATCGAGGCTCAGCCGCTCGAACAGCGGTCGGCCGGCCCCGTAGCGCTTCGCGAGATCCTCGAGCCTGAGTACGGGGCTGCCGGCCAAAGCTCCCACCGCCTCAGGCGGCGTCGACGCCGATGACGGCCTTGACCTCCAAGAAGTCGCGCAGGCCGAACTCCCCATACTCGCGTCCGTTTCCGGACATCTTGAAGCCGCCGAACGGAGTTTGCATGTCGCCGGAGGCGCCGTTCAGCGCGACCTGCCCGGCACGAATCCGGGCACCCACGCGTCCCGCGCGTTTCGAGTCCTTGGACCACACATAGGCTGCGAGACCGTAGGGCGTGTCGTTCGCAATCGCAATCGCCTGCTCCTCGGTCTCGTAGGGCAGGATGCAGAGCACTGGTCCGAAAATTTCCTCGCGCGCGATCGTCATGTCGTTGCGCACGTTGGAGAACACCGTCGGCTTCACGTAGTACCCCTTCGACAGCCCGGCCGGGCGCCCCGAGCCGCCGGCGACGAGCTTGGCGCCCTCGGCGATGCCTTTCTCGATGTAGCGCTCGACGCGATCGAACTGAACCTTCGACACCAACGGGCCCACGTTGGTGGTTGCGGACGTGGGATCCCCCACGACCACCTCGGCGGTGACGCGCTGCGCGATGGCCTCGACTTCGGCGAGCTTGGCCGCCGGCACCAGCATGCGCGTCGGCGCGTTGCAGGACTGTCCCGAGTTCTGATAAACGTGCAGGACACTGCGCTTCACGGCGACTTCGAAGTCGGCGTCATCGAGCAGCACGTTGGGCGACTTGCCGCCGAGCTCCTGGTGCACGCGTTTGACCGAAGCCGCCGCGTTCTTCGCGACTTCCGTGCCGGCGCGCGTGGAGCCGGTGAAGGACACCATGTCGATCTCGGGATGGGAGGAGAGCGGCGCGCCGACGTTCGGGCCGTCGCCGTTGATGAGATTGAACACCCCCTTGGGTACCCCAGCCTCGTGCATGACCTTCGCCCATAGAACGGCGCTGAACGGCGAGTATTCCGAGGGCTTGAGCACCATGGTGCAGCCGGCGGCCAGCGCGGGGACCACCTTGGCGGCGACCTGGTTCATCGGCCAGTTCCAGGGGGTGATGAGCGCGCATACGCCGACCGGCTCCTGAACGAGCCGCACGCTGCCGCGCATTTCCTCGAATTTGAATGTCTTGAGCACCTCGATCATGGCGCTGATGTGGCCCACGCCGATGCGCGTCTGCGAGCCCTTCGCGAGGGTTACGGGAGCGCCCATTTCGGTGGAAATGGCCTGGGCGATCTCATCGTAATGAGCCTTGTAGGCGGCCAGGACGCGTTCCAACAAAGCCAGCCGCTCGGCAGGGGAGGTGCGGGAAAAGCCATCGAAGGCGCGGCGCGCGGCCGCGACGGCACGTTCCACATCTTTCGGGCCGCCCATGGAGATGACACCGGCCACCGCTTCGGTGGCGGGATTGATCACCTGGAATTCCTTGGGCTCAGCCGGGTCGACCCAAGCACCATCGATGTAGAACTGCCGGTTGTCGTATGTCATCTCTATTCCTCTCGAATGCATGGGACGCTGCCTCCATTCTACTTCGCCGAAGCCCCCTCGTGGCCGCGACATGTCGCCATCCGCCGACGGACGGGACGAACCGGCGGGGCGCCCCGCCGGCGGGCGGGATATCTCCAAGGTTTGGCCGCGTATTGCGGTCCTGGTTCGCAATTTCGCAACTCGCCGAGATGGCGGGCCGCCATACCGATTAGCCTTGCAGACCACGGTCCGGGAGTCGATCTATGGCGAGTTTGGGAACATTCGTGTCGGCGGCGGTATTGGCTGGCTGCAGCGCATTTTGTGCGAGCCGTTGCCCGGCGGCCGCCCCCCCTGCGTTCGCCGAATACAACCCCATTCACGCCGCACCGGTTTCCCTGGGGCCCCAGGGAAACAGGCTGCTCATCGGCTTTCGAGCCACCCCGGAGAATTCGCTAACCCAGACGCTGAACGCGCGCCTGCGGCCGACGCGCCGCACTGTCACGCTCGCGAGCACCAGCGCTGCAAATGCCGTCGCTGCGGCGGGGCGGGCGGGCCTCGCGCTCGCGCGCACGCGCCAGATCACACCGGACATGCACGTGCTTTTCCTCCAAAAGACACTCTATGGCGTGGACGTTGAGGCCGCGCTCGCCAAGCTGCGGGCCGACCCGGCGCTGCAATTCGCGGTGGTCGACGGGCGCCGCTACCCGCTCGCGGTGATCCCCGATGATCCCCTGTTCGTTCCCAACTCGAGCTCGAGCGGGCCGGCGAGCGGCCAGTGGTACATGAACACGCCGAGCTCGATGGTCATCACGCTCGACGGGAACCCGACCATGGATCTGGCCGCGACCGACGCGGTGTCCGCGTGGGGCATCACCACGGTAGCGACGGCGTCGTGATCGCGGACGTGGATACCGGCGTGCGTTTCGACCATCCCGACCTCGAGCGCGCGGGCTTCGGCGGCCGCTTGTTGCCGGGCTACGACTTCGTCGGTGAGGACTACGATCCGACCAACGGCGCCGCGCTCGGAACGTATTTGATCGCCAACGACGGCGACGGCTGGGACCCCGATCCGTCCGACCCCGGCGATTGGGTGAGCACCACGGACACGCAGAACCCGCTGTTTGCGAGCGATGCCGTTGCATCGAGCTCCTGGCACGGCACCCGCGTCGTGGGCGTGATGGGCGCCCTCAGCAACAACGGCGTCGGCATCGCGGGGATGAGCTGGGGCGCCTGGATCTTGCCGGTGCGCGCGCTCGGCAAGGGCGGCGGGTACGATTCGGACATCATCGCGGGAATCGAATGGGCGGCCGGATTGTCCGTGGTCAACGCCGACGGGCCGCCGGTCCCTGAGAACCCGTATCCCGCCGACATCGTGAATCTGAGCCTCGGCGGCGGCACGGACGCGTGCACGAGCTCCAACGGCGCGGCTTACGAGAGCGCGTTACGAACCGTGACGGGCTTGGGCGTTCTGGTCGTCATCTCCGCCGGCAACTCCAACGGGGCGCGTCGAGCTGCCCGGCAACTGCAGCACCGTGGTTCCGGGAGTCATGGCGGTCGCGGGCCTTCGCAATGTCGGCACCAAGGTCGGTTACTCGAGCTTCGGCGCACAGGCGAGCGTTCGGCGCCGGCGGGCAATTGCGTCGCCTCGAGCGGCGCCGATTGCCTGCGTTCGATCGATACCACCACGAATCTCGGCGCCACCACGCCCGGCGGGAACAGCTACACGAACGAAATCGACTCCAATTTGGGCACGAGCTTTTCCGCGCCGATCGTCTCGGGAATCGCGGCGCTCATGAAATCGGTCAACAACAACCTCACCCCGGCGCAACTCATCGGCCGCATGCAGGCGGCCGCCAGTCCCTTTCCCGCCGGCGCGGCGGGAGTGCCGACCTGCCCGGACACGGCCGCTTCCGGCGGCGAATGCGCCTGTCCGAACGACGGCACTCAATGCGGCGCGGGCATGGTCGATGCGCTGGCGGCGGTCAAGGCGGCCCAGAAGCCCATCGCCGTCATCGTGCTGCCTGCGACCCTTGCCGCGGGCAGCGTCATCGATGCGAGCTCGAGCGTCGCCGGCTGCAATACCGCCGCCGCGACGCCCGTGCCGCTCGCCATCGCCTCCTTTGCCTGGTCAGCGGTGCCCGCGGGCATCATCGTGAGCGGGGCAGCCACCTCCAAGGTAACCATCGATCCGTCTCCGGGAACGCTCACGCTCACCGTCACGGACAGCGCCGGAAACAGCGACACCGAGACCGTGACGCTGACGGCGAGCGCCGCGACCAGCTCGGCGCCGTCGACTTCCGGCGGCCCGAAGAGCGCCTGTCCCGCGCCGCTCGAGGTGACGCCGCGGCCGCCCACGGTGACCGAGAATTTCTCGCCGGCGGCCGTCGGGGAGAACACGGCGTCGACGCTGACCGTGACGATCGCGAACGCCAACGGCTTCGCGCTCACCCAATCGAGCTTGCAGGTCACGCTGCCGGCGGGGCTCACGCTGGCCCCGTCACCCGCGCCGGCGACCACCTGCACGGGCGCCGCCCGCTCGCTGACGAAGACCTCGACGGCCGTCTCCTTGAGCGGAGCGAACATCGCGGCCGACGGCAGTTGCACCATCACGCTGCCGTTGCAGGCGGCGTCCGCAGGCACTTACACGGCCTCGATCGGCGCGCAGGCGCTCGCCACCGCGCCCGCCGGAGGCAACGAGCAAGGCGCCAGCGCGAGCCTGACCGTTAGCGCACCCGCGGCGGGCGGCGGAGGCGGGGAGATCGATGTGTGGGATTTGATGCTCGCGGCGGGCATCGTGTTGATCATTCGCGCTCCGGCGGGGCGAAAGCTCCGCGGCAAGGCGACGACGCCGCGCCCGCGACGCTGAGCCGTGCCGTCGGCTAGAATGCGCCGATGAAACACGACCTGCCGACGCATACCCGCATCGAATCGGTGAAGACGCATCGCGATCCTCGCGGGAGCCTATTCGAGCCCCTCGACGATGCCGAGCTCGCCGCACAACGAAACGTGCACGTGGTGCTCGACCGAGCCGCAAGGGGTTCGCGGAAATCACGTGCATGCCACCGCGACGGAAATCACCACCGTGATGGGGCCGTGCTTGGTGCGACTGAAAGAGGCGGACGCGATCCGCGATGTGCAGGTGCCGCCGGGCGAGGTCTGGAGGTTCACGATCCCCCCGGGCGTGGTGCACGCCTATCGCAATACCGGCGATGCGCTCATGGTGCTCGTGTCCTTCAGCAGCAACGTGCACGACCCGGCGGCGGCGACTCGCGGCGCGAACAGATCCTCTGACCGGGCACCGCGCTCACACGATCCGGCACGCCTCCTCGAACGGCAGCCGCGGGCTTCGCGGGAACAGGGCTTCGGTGGTGGCGACGCCGAGCGCGCACAGGAAGTTCGACTTGATCGAGGTGCCGGCGAAAAATGCGGCATCGACTTTCTCGTTGCTGAAACCGGACATCGGCCCGGTGTCGAGACCGAGCGCGCGCGCCGCCAGGATGAGATACGCCCCCTGCAACGTGGCGTTGCGCATCATGTGCACCTTGCCGCCCGCCGGATCCTGGAACATGGCGGCGATTTCAGGCTTGTGCGGGAAGAGAAACGGGACCTTCTCGTAGAACTTCTCGTCCATGCCGATGATCACGGTGACGGGCGCCTGTTCGACCTTGATGACGTTCCCCGGCGCGAGGCACCCCACCAGCCTGGCCTTCGCTGCCGCGCTCGACACGAACACGAAGCGGGCGGGGCAGCAGTTGGCCGAGGTGGGCCCGAGCTTGAGCAAATCGTAGAGCGCCCGCAGCGTCTGCTCGGGGACCGCCTCGGCCGACCAGCGGTTGTAGGATCGTGCTTCGCGGAATAGCGTATCGAGTGCGGCCGCGTCGAGCGGTGTTTTCATGGCGGGTCCTGCGTGTGGGGTCAATTCGTGGGGGGTGAAGTGGGAAACGCCAGCTCGTAGCCGCGCTTGAAATCTCGGATGTGCTTTTCCATCCAGGTTCGCGCCACTTCGCTGCGCTTCGCCTTGATCGCGGTGGTGATGCGGCGTTGCGCCTCGAGAATGCGCTCGGACGCCTGAGGAAGCCGGTCGATGATGCCGCTCAAGGCGGGCTCGAGCAGCAGGTTGACGGGAGCCTGCGACCAGGCGAGCACCTGGTTGCCGCTCGCGGCGGCGACGGTGGTGAAGAACTCCATGACCGCGGACACGGCCTCGCCGGTATCGCCGAGCGCGCGTGCGAAGCGGGCACCGGTGCGCGTGAGGTGCTGCAGCTGCGCGGGGGTGCGGCGCGCCGCTGCGTACTGCGCCGCCGCCGGCTCGATGGCCATCATCGCCTCCCAGAGCTCGAGATGGGTCACGTCGTGCAGCACCAGCGCCCGGCTCACGCCGCTCGAGACGCGCCCGGGCTCGGGCCGGGTCACGCGCAGACGCTTCTCGCCGCGTCCGCGCCCCAAGAGGCCATGGGTCTCGAGCTCGCGGATGGCTTCGCGCACGGTGGAGCGGTTGACGCCGAACTGGCGCGCGAGATCGCTCTCCGAGGGAAGCGCATCGCCGGTCCTGAGCACCCGATCGAGGATGCGCCGTTCGATCAGGTTGGCAATCTGGCGGTAGGCGGGATGGTCGTCCAGCGGCTCGAACTGCGCGAGCGCCTCCGCACCGCCCGGGCGCGAGGCGGCGCTCACGTCGATTCTCCGAAGAGCTCGCGGCCGATCAGCATTCTGCGGATTTCCGAGGTTCCCGCGCCGATCTCGTACAATTTCGCGTCCCGCAGCAGCCTTCCGGTCGGATAATCGTTGATGTAGCCGTTGCCGCCGAGCAGCTGGATGGCGTCGAGCGAGGCGCGGGTGGCCGCCTCGGCGCAGAACAGGATGCAGGCCGCGGCGTCCTTGCGGGTCGCATCGCCGCGGTCGCACGCAGCGGCCACCGTGTAGGCGTAGCTGCGGCAGGCGTTCAGTGAGGCATACATATCGGCGAGCTTGCCCTGGATGAGCTCGAAGGTGCCGATGGGCTGTCCGAACTGCTTGCGTTCGCGCACGTACGGGACCGCGACGTTGAGCGAGGCGGCCATGATTCCCAAGGGGCCGCCCGAGAGCACCACGCGCTCGTAATCGAGCCCGCGCATCAGCACGCGCACGCCTTGGTTCTCGTGCCCCAGAAGGTTCCCCGCGGGAACCTCGCAGCCGTCGAACACCAGCTCGCTGGTGCTCGAGCCGCGCATGCCGAGCTTGTCGAGTTTCTGGGCCGCACTGAACCCCGGGAACCCGCGCTCGATGAGAAAGGCGCTGATGCCCCGTGCACCCGCTTGGTGGTCGGTCTTCGCGTACACCACCAGCACGTCCGCCTCGGGGCCGTTGGTGATCCACATCTTGCGGCCGTCGAGCACGTAGACATCGCCGCGGCGCGCGGCGCGAAGCTGCATCGAGACCACGTCGGAACCCGCTCCGGGCTCGGACATGGCGAGTGCGCCGACGTGTTCGCCGCTCAGCAGGCGCGGCAGGTAGCGCCGCTTCTGGTCCTCGGTCGCATTCAGCGATATCTGGTTCACGCACAGATTGGAATGGGCCCCGTACGAGAGGCCGACCGCCGCGGAGGCACGCGATATCTCCTCCATCGCGACGATGTGGGCGAGGTAGCCCATGCCGGCCCCGCCGTGATCCTCCGGGACGGTCAGCCCGAGAAGTCCCAGCCCGCCGAGCTCCACCCAGAGGTCGCGCGGAAAGACGTTGCTGCGGTCGATCTCGCCGGCGCGCGGCGCGATGCGCTCCTCGGCGAAGCGGCGCACCTGGTCGCGCACCGCATCGATGGTTTCTCCCAGACCGAAATTGAATTCGCGGTAGGCGGCACCTGGCATGAGTCGGACCCCATTGTCATCGAGCGTCAAATAGTTGGATAATCGGACTGTCCGACAATTCTGCGCGCCGCCAACCGGAATGACAATGGCCAAGATCGTCTCGAAGATCGACATTCGCTCGACCGAATTCGCGGCCAACGATGCGGCAATGCGCTCGCTGGTGACGGAGCTGCGCGGGCTGCTCGAGCGCAACGCTCTGGGAGGAAGCGAGGCGGCGCGCGCCAAGCATGTGCAGGCCGGCAAGCTTCTTGCGCGGGCGAGGGTGGATGCGCTGCTCGATGCAGGCTCCCCGTTCCTCGAGTTGTCGCCGCTCGCCGCGCAGGGCGTCTATGACGACGATCTGCCGGGCGCCGGCATCGTGACCGGCATCGGCCGGGTGAGCGGGCGGCCGTGCATGATCGTGGCGAACGACCCCACGGTGAAGGGCGGCACGTATTATCCGCTCACGGTCAAGAAGCATCTGCGCGCACAGGAGATCGCCGGCGAAAACGCGCTGCCGTGCATCTATCTGGTGGAGAGCGGGGGCGCATTTCTTCCCAAGCAGGACGAGGTGTTCCCCGATCGCGATCACTTCGGACGCATCTTCTACAACCAGGCGAGGCTGTCGGCGCAGGGGATCGCGCAGATCGCGGTGGTCCACGGCTCCTGTACGGCCGGGGGCGCCTACGTGCCGGCGATGTCGGATCATGCGGTGATCGTGCGCAACCAGGGGCGGGTGTTCCTGGGCGGCCCGCCGCTGGTGCGCGCGGCGACCGGCGAGGAGATCGACGCGGAATCGCTGGGCGGAGCGGATGTGCATTGCCGGCGATCCGGTGTCACCGATTACTACGCCGAGAACGACCTGCATGCGCTTGGCTTTGCCCGCCGGGCGGTGGCGCGCCTCAAGCCTCCGGCGCTCGAGCCCGCGAGCCGCGGCTCGGCCGACCCGGCGTACGATCCGGCGGAGCTCTACGGCATCGTGCCGCAGAGCTCGCGAAAGCCCTACGACGTTCGCGAGATCATCGCGCGCATCGTCGATGCCTCGTGGTTCGACGAGTTCAAGGCGCTCTACGGCACGACGCTCGTATGCGGGTTCGCCGACATCCACGGCATGCCGGTCGGCGTCCTCGGCAACAACGGGATCCTGTTCTCGGAGAGCGCCGTGAAAGGCGCGCATTTCATCGAGCTGTGCTGCCGCGATGGCATTCCCCTGGTGTTTCTGCAGAACATTTCCGGATTCATGGTCGGGCAGGCGGCCGAGGCGGGCGGCATCGCCAAGGACGGCGCCAAGCTGGTGACGGCGGTGGCGTGCGCGGCCGTGCCGAAATACACCGTGATCATCGGCGGAAGCTTCGGCGCCGGCAACTACGCCATGTGCGGCCGTGCTTACGGGCCGCGGCTGTTGTTCCAATGGCCGAACGTGCGCACCTCGGTGATGGGCGGCGAACAGGCGGCGAGCGTGCTGGCCACCATCAAGCGCGACGCGCTGATGCGCAGCGGCGGGGAGCTCTCCGGGGAGGAAGAGGAGCGGCTGAAGGCGCCGATTCGCGACCAATTCGAACGGCAAGGGCATCCGTTCTACGCATCCGCACGGCTCTGGGACGACGGGGTGCTCGATCCCGCCGATACGCGGCGCGCCCTGGGCCTTGCGCTCGCGGCCGCGAGGCTCCAGCCGCCCGTGGCGACGCAGTTCGGCATCTTCCGGATGTGAGCGGCGCCATGACATCCAAGACACTCAAGCGTCTCCTGGTCGCGAACCGCGGCGAGATCGTCTGCCGCATTGCGCGCACTGCGCGGCGGCTGGGATGGACCACCATCGCGGTGTACTCCGATGCGGACCGCGGGGCGAAGCACGTGCGCGAGGCGGACGAGGCCTATCACCTCGGAGCCTCGCCGGCTGCGCAAAGCTATCTCGACCAGCGAAAGCTGATCGAGCTTGCGGTGCGAGTGCGCGCCGACGCGGTGCATCCGGGCTACGGGTTTCTGTCGGAGAACGCCGAGTTCGCCCAAGCATGCCTCGATGCCGGCCTTAAGTTCGTGGGACCGCCGCCCGCCGCGATTCGCGCCATGGGATCGAAGAGCGCGTCCAAGGCCGCGATGGCGGCGGTCGGCGTGCCGGTGGCCCCGGGCTATCACGGCGCCGACCAGTCGGCCGCGCGGCTGGCGGAAGAGGCGCAGCGCGTCGGTTTCCCGCTGATCATCAAGGCGAGCGCGGGAGGCGGCGGCAAGGGCATGCAGGTCGTGCATTCTGCGCGCGAAGTGGCCGCCGCGGTGCAGTCCGCGCAGCGCCTGGCGCGCACCGCCTTCGGCGATGACCGGCTGCTGCTCGAGCGCTATTTTCCGACCGCACGGCATGTCGAGGTGCAGGTGTTCGCGGACGCCCACGGCGGCATGACGGCGCTCTACGACCGTGATTGCTCGGTGCAGCGCCGCCACCAGAAGATCATCGAGGAGGCGCCGGCTCCGGGCCTCTTCGCAGAGGTGCGCAGCGCCATGGCGGAGGCCGCCATGACGGCGGCACGCGCCGTGGGCTACGTCGGGGCGGGCACGGTCGAATTCCTGGTCGATCCGGAGCAGAATTTCTATTTCATGGAGATGAACACGAGGCTGCAGGTCGAGCATCCGGTCACGGAGCTGATCACGGGCATCGACTTGGTCGAGTGGCAGCTGAACGTCGCGCGCGGCGAGCCGCTGCCGGCGCATCGGATCGTGCAGCGGGGCGCTGCCGTCGAGGCGCGCCTGTACGCCGAGGATCCCGCCCACGACTACCTGCCGAGCGTCGGGCGGATCACGCACCTCGAGTGGCCGGCGCTCGGGTCGAATCTGCGCCTCGACACGGGGGTGGAGGCGGGCGATGAGGTCTCCGCGTTCTACGATCCCATGCTGGGCAAGGTGATTGCCTGGGGTGAGACGCGATCGCGGGCTTGCGATCTGTTGCTCGAGGGCCTCGGCAAGCTCGAGATCGTGGGGGTGGCGACCAATCGAGCCCTGCTCGGGAGCATCCTCGGGAACCGGGAATTTCAGCGCGGCGCCGTGGGCACCGATTTTCTCGCCGTGCGCCACGACGAGCTCGTGTTCGGCGAGCGGGACGCCTCAGCCGAGGACTATCTGATCGCGGGTCTCTGGTATGCCGCGGGCGCGCCGGACGCGGATTCGCTCTGGTCCGACACGTCCGGCTGGCGCCTCGGCGCCCCCGCCATCACCCGGTGGCGGTTCGGGGATGCCGAGGTGCGGATCGAAGCGCGCGCGCCCGGTTCGTATCGGGGACGAGTCGCCGGCCGGGATCAGGAGCTGCGCCTCGTGCGGCGGGACGGATCCGAGCTCGAGGTGGAGATCGGGGGACGCATCGAACGGGCCAAGATCGTCGTCTGCGATGGGAGGCTCGAGCTATTTCGCGCGGGCGGCCACGTGTCCTTGCGCGCGGCGCGCACCGAGGACGCCCTGCAGGGCAGCGCAGAAGCGGATTCGGGCTCGCTGGTGACGCCGCTCCCGGGGACCGTGGTGGCGGTGCACGTGGCACTCGGCCAGTCGGTGAGCCGCGGCGCTCCGTTGATCACGCTGGAGGCAATGAAGATGGAACACACGGTGACAGCGCCCCATGCGGGCGTCGTCGAGCGCTTGCCGTTCGCGCTTGGCCGACCGTGTTGCCGCCGGATCGGTGCTGGTCGAGCTGAAGGCTCAGCCCGCGGCCTGAGCGTCGCGGCCCGCGGTGCCCAGGGTCGAACCCGGCTAGTTGGCCGCTGCGGCCGCCGGTGCGGCATCGGCCATCGGCGGCAGCGTGACCTTGAATCGGGTTTCGTGGCCGAGCAAGCTCGCCAGTGCGACTTTGCCTCCCGCTTCGTGGACGTAGCGTCGCACCAGTGACATGCCGCTGCCGTGCGGGGGCTCGCCGGGAACGCTCTCGAGCGTCGTATACGCCGGACTTGAAGATCAGCTTGATCGCTTCCCGGTCGCGCAGCCGTGCCGCGCCTTCGCCCGTGATCACTCCCCTGGCGATGGCGGTCGCGCGTACCTGATCCGGATCCAAGCCTCCGCCATCGTCCTCGAACAGGAGCTCGAAGCTGTGGTCGGGCAGGCTCTTGAATTCCAACCGCAACGTGCCGTGCGGCGGCTTGCCTTTCGCCTGGCGGGCCGCGGGGGTCTCGATGCCGTGCATCACGGCGTTGCGGATGAACTGAATGGCGACGTTCTTGACGGCCGCCTGATAGTGATACGGGACCAGACTCAGGCCGTGAACGTCGAGAGTCACGGTCTTCTTGTGCTCCTGCGCCACGTGCTCGGTCAGCGCGCGAAGCGTGTTCTCGAGGCTTCCCGGCGGGGCCGAGCTGTTGGTCCCCGGGCGGGCGGCGGCTTCGGCGCGGATCTTCGCGCCACGAATTTCGGGGCCTGTATGATCTGGGTGCCGTTTTCCGTCATGTTGGGCATCTGCGGCGGCGCAGCGGCGTCGAGGCCGGCGACGGCGGATGGGGCTCAAGGATTTGAGGGAGGCGAACTGACTGTAGAGCTGGTCGAGCTTGACCGCGAGCGGCAGGAAATCGCTGCCGCTCAGGATTTTGCGGCTGCGCAGATCGTGCAGGGAATCCTCGAACAGCCGCGCCGCGCCTTCCAGCGCGGAGAGCTTGAATGCCGCGGCGTCGCGCCGGACCCTATCGACCTCGTCGAGCGCCTCCTCGAGTTTGTGCGAAAGCGTCCTGCTCGCGAGCCGGTTTCTTAAAATCGCATTGATCGTCTTCATCGAGGCTTCGGTTCTCTGTAAGAAGGCTGCAAAGCGCGTCGCCGCCCGTTGAGGACGCCGCGCAAGATTTCGCCCTGCGTCTCGACCTGACCCGAACTTCTTCGATTCGCGCGCGTCTGCGCCTCCGCGGTGATATCGGTAACACGCACCAGCCACAGGCGGGGCTCACCCGGCGTTCGATCGCGTGGAATTCGAACGAATAATGCGCGACCTCGAATGATCCGTCGGAATTGGCCAGGCGGACATCGACGTCCTTAAGGGGATTCGGTTCGGCAGGGTCAGGGGGCGGCGCGGACCCGATCAGTCCGGCGACGTATTTTCTCGCCACCGCAATGGTTTTGGCGGTGACGAGCGGCGCGAGCAGCCGGTCGAAGCTCAGATCGCTGAAATCCTGACGGCGAAACAAGGTGCCGAGCGACCGGGAGACCTGGGGCTGGATCTTGTTCTGCCGTCGAGCAGAAACAGACCCTGTTCGCTGTGTGCGAGAATGGCCTCGGTCAACCGGTTGCTCGCACTCGAGCAGTTCCTGCTTCTCGCGCTCGTGACGCTTGGCCGTGATAAACATGGATCTCAAGCCGGTGCCAAACCGCTGGGCGGCGGGGCTTGATGAGGTGTCACAGCCTCGAGTCGATTTTACGACATATGCTGCGCCGGGCTCCGGTTGGATGTGACCGGCGTCACGCAGTACCGCGCGCGAGCTCACGCGACCGCGGCGGCGGTGGGCGCCAGGTCCGCCAGGAGCTCATCGACCGAGGCGTAGCGCTCCTCGGGACGCTTCGCCATCAGCCGGTCAAGAAGGGCCTGCTGGATGGGCCACGTTGTCGGGGAGGCGCGGGACCGGCGAGGTCGCATGCTGGGACATGATGTCCATGGCGCTTCGGCCGCTGTAAGGGCGCTGGCCGGTCAGCATTTCATAGAACATCACCCCCAGACTGTACAGGTCGGTGCGCACATCGACGCGCCGCCCCTGGGCCTGTTCCGGACTGATGTAGTACGGGCGACCCGAGTACCTGGCCCACGCCGGTGGTGCTCGCATCGTCGAGCGAACGGCGCGCGAGTCCGAAATCGATGAGGACGGGGGAATTGTCCTCGCGCAACATGACGTTGGCGGGCTTGAGATCGCGATGCAGGATTCCGAACACATGAATCACCCGCAATGCCTCGGCGATGGTGCGCAGGTAATACAGGCTCTCGTCGATGCTCATCGGGTTGCGCAGCCGGTCGCGCAAATCGCCGCACGGGATGTATTCCGAGGACGAGATACTGATGCTGCGGCAGGGCGCCGAAATCATAGATCTCCGCGATGGCGCGATGTGCGATGCTCGAAATGATCTCGTACTCGCGCTGGAAGCGCTCGGCATCGTCGAGCTCGCGTGCCGAGGTGCCCCGGCTCATCACTTTGAGCACGACGTTGCGGCGCAGCCGGATGCTGCGGGCAAGGTATACCGAGGAGAAATTGCTGGTCGCGATCTCCTTGACGATGGTGTAGCCGGGGACCTGGATCGAGGGAACGTCGCCGGCGGGCGCGAGCAGGGCCTCGGCGGCCATTTGCGCCGCCTGATGCTTTGCGCAGGCGTCGCCGACGGCCTTCAGCAAGGCGTCGCGGCTGACGCCCGCCAGCGGCAAGTAGTCCTTCGCCCCACATTTGAGCGCTCTGACCGCCGATAGCTCACTACCGTGTTCGGCGAGTATGATGCAATAGGTGTTGGGCTGCGCGCGCAGCATTTGAGTCAGATGAGAGAGGCCGGTGCCCGTCTGCGCTTCGTTGCCGAAATCGATCTGCAGGATCACTGCATCCGGGCTCCGCTCCTCCACGAACCGGGTGAGCGATTCGGCGTCGGGCGCGGGGACGGTGGTCACCTGGGCGCTCGGCCAATGGCTGGTGACGTGATGGTTCAGCCATTGGAGGCGCTTGGCGTCGCCGCCCACCACCAAAAGGACTGGACCGGTCGAATCGGGCATAAATAGAGGATCTGGGACTCGATAGGAAGCCCAGACTAGCCGCTGCCGAGGCGTTCGCGCCCATCGAGATTTCACAGTTCTGGCCGCACGTGGTGGGAAATCCGGGAAATGGACGACCAAAAGGCTGGAAATTTGAAACAACGTCCCCAGGAGAGGGTCTGTCCCCTGGGTGCCCCTGAATCGAGTCTGCGAGAGGACATATTGCAATGGGAAGCATGAGAACCTGGTCGCTGGCAGTGCTGGCGGGCATCTTCGTGGCGATAGTGGCCCGTCAGGGCTCCAACGCCGACGCCGGTGCGTCCAATGCGCTCCCCGCAGTCGCCTCGGCGCCCGCCGCGGTGCCGGCCTCGCCGACCCCCCTCTCCGGGAGCCGCGTCACCGGGCTTCCGGATTTCTCCGGCCTGGTGGCGGAGAACGGCGCCGCCGTGGTCAACATCAGCGTGGTCGAGAAACCCCAAAAACTCGACGGTGGCGCCGGTGGCGGCGAGCAGGGCGACGATGATCCGCTATCGCAGTTCTTCCATCATTTCCAGGGTCCGATGCCGGGTCCCGACCGCATGCCTCCCGCGCACGGCATAGGATCGGGGTTCATCGTCACGCCCGACGGCTATGTGCTCACCAACGCGCACGTCGTCGCGGACGCCTCCGAGGTGACCGTCAAGCTCACCGATCGGCGCGAATTTCGCGCCAAGGTGATCGGCGCCGACAAGCGCAGCGATGTGGCGCTGATCAAGATTCCCGCCACGGGCCTTCCCACGGTTCGGTTCGGCGATCCGGACAAGATCCGAGCCGGACAGTGGGCGATCGCCATCGGCTCGCCGTTCGGCTTCGAGAACAGCGTGACCGCGGGCGTGGTGAGCGCCGTGGGCCGCCCGCTGCCGGACGACAGCGGCACCTCGTTCGTCACTTTCATCCAGACCGACGCGGCCGTGAATCCGGGCAACTCCGGGGGACCTTTGTTCAACCTGGACGGGCAGGTGATCGGCATGAATGCGCAGATCTACAGCCGCACCGGCGGCTACATGGGCATGTCCTTCGCCATCCCGATCGACGTGGCGCTCAACGTCAAGGATCAGCTCATGAAGACCGGCAAGGTGGCCCGCAGCCGGATCGGCGTGTCCGTCCAGGACATCGGGCAACAGCTCGCCCAGACCTTCGGCCTCACCACGCCGCATGGCGCCCTGATCAGCGCCGTCGAGCCGCAGAGCCCGGGCGAGAGGGCCGGCCTCAGGCCGGGCGACGTGATCATCAGCGTCAACGGACGCGACATCGACCACTCGTACGATCTGCCGTCGGTAATTTCGCAGCTGCGTCCGGGCAGCGAAGCGAAGCTCGGTGTTTGGCACGATCGCAAGGCGACCGAGGTCACGGTGAAAACGGTGCTGCTGGAGGACACGCCGGCTCAGGCCGCGCGCAACGGCGCCCAAGACGACGGCGGCAAGCTGGGCCTTGCGGTCAGGCCGCTGGAGCCGAGCGAACAGCGGGAACTGCATACCCACGGCCGCTTGGTGGTCGAGGATGTGAGCGGCCCCGCGCTGGCCGCGGGCCTGCAGGCAGGCGACGTGGTGCTCGGGGTGAACGGCGCCGGCGTGTCGACGGTCGCGGACTTGAAGCGTGAGGTGGCCCGGGCCGGGCACACGGTGGCGCTCCTCATCCAACGCGAAGACGCGCAGATCTACATTCCGGTCGACGTCGGGTGAATGCCCGCCCGGCCGGCGCCGCGCCGGCGACGTTTCTGCCCACTTCGCGCGCGGAAATGGATGCGCTCGGCTGGGATCGATGCGACGTGATCCTGGTGACGGGCGACGCCTACGTCGATCACCCGAGTTTTGGCATGGCGATCATCGGGCGCGTGCTCGAGAGCCGCGGCTTTCGCGTGGGCATCATCGCGCAGCCCGATTGGCAGAGCACCCGCGATTTCCAGAGCCTCGGCGCGCCCCGCCTTTTCTTCGGCATTACGGGCGGCAACATGGATTCCATGGTGAACCGCTATACGTCGGACCGGCGGGTGCGCAGCGACGATGCTTATACGCCGGGGGGCGAGGGCGGCAAACGGCCGGATCGATGCGTCATCGTCTACGCGCAGCGGCTGCGCGAAGCCTACAAAGGCGTCCCCCTCGTGATCGGCGGCATCGAGGCGAGCCTGCGGCGCATCGCGCATTTCGACTACTGGTCGGACCAGGTTCGGCGCTCGCTGTTGGTGGACTCGAAGGCGGACCTCTTGGTCTACGGAAACGCGGAGCGGCAGGTGGTCGCGATCGCGCAGAGACTCGATGCGGGCGAGAGGATTGCGGACATCGGCGATCTGCGCGGCACCGCGTATGTGCGGCGGGCCGTCCCGGAGGGCTGGGTCGAGATCGACTCGAGCGAGCTCGACACGCCGGGGCCGCTCGCTCCGCCCGTCGATCCCTACGCCGACGAGGCGGAGCGCGCCAAGGCCCTCGCGCCGCCTCCCGAGGGTCATCGGGTGGTCAAGTTCTTTCGCAAGGTGCCGAACGCCGCGCGCGAGCGCAGCGTGATCCGCCTGCCCTCGTTCGAGGCGGTGAGCTCCGATGCGGTGCTGTATGCGCACGCGTCGAGAATCCTGCACCTGGAGTCGAATCCCGGCAATGCCCGCGCGCTCGTGCAGCGCCACGGCGCCCAGGAGGTTTGGCTCAATCCGCCGCCGCTCCCGCTGGCCACGGAGGAAATGGACGCCATTTATGAGCTGCCCTATGCGCGCCGACCGCATCCGAAATATGGCGCGGCGCGCATCCCGGCGTATCACATGATTCGCTTCTCGGTCTCGATTCAGCGCGGCTGTTTCGGCGGCTGCACGTTCTGCTCGATCACCGAGCACGAAGGACGCATCATTCAGAGCCGCTCCGAGGATTCGGTGATCCGCGAGATCGAGACCATCCGCGATACCGTTGCGGGATTCACCGGCGTGGTGTCGGACCTCGGCGGCCCCACGGCGAACATGTACCGTCTGCACTGCAAGAGCACCGCCATCGAATCCGCCTGCCGGCGCCCCTCGTGCGTCTATCCGGGCATCTGTCCTAACTTGAACACCGATCATGCGCCGCTCATCCGCCTGTACCGGCGCGCGCGTGCTCTGAAGGGTGTCAAGAAGGTGCTGATCGCCTCGGGGGTGCGTTACGACCTCGCCGTGGAATCGCCGG
The DNA here is from genome assembly GCA_963730565.1 of uncultured Gammaproteobacteria bacterium. GTDB lineage: Bacteria > Pseudomonadota > Gammaproteobacteria > Steroidobacterales > Steroidobacteraceae > Bog-1198. The sequence continues at coordinate 58,094 of CAVSSU010000033.1, read as the reverse complement.
AGTACGTCAAGGAGCTCGCGACCCATCACACCGGCGGCTATCTCAAGATCGCGCCCGAAGCGATCGGCGAGGGCCCGCTCTCGAAGATGATGAAGCCGGGGATCGGGGCTTACTACAAATTCAAAGAACAGTTCGACCGCTACTCCAAAGCCGCGGGGAAGGAGCAATATCTCATCCCGTACTTCATCGCGGCACATCCCGGCACGCGCGATTCGGACATGCTGGAGCTCGCGGTCTGGCTCAAGAAGAACGGCTTCCGTGCCGATCAGGTCCAGGCCTTCCTGCCCTCGCCCATGGCGACCGCGACAGCGATGTATCACTCCGGCAAGAATCCGCTCAAGAAGATCTCGCGCTCGAGCGAGGAGGTCATCGTGCCGAAGGGAACGCGGGTGCGGCGTCTGCACAAGGCATTCCTGCGCTACCACGACCCGGACAACTGGCCGGTGCTGCGCGAGGCGCTCAAGCGCATGGGTCGCGCCGATCTGATCGGCAACGGCAAGCATCATCTGGTCCCCGCTTACCAGCCGGTGGGTCCGCGGCCCGCTTTGCAGCCGTTTCGAACCCAGCACACGGGGCTGCCGAAATCCGGCACCGCCCGCCACGGCGGCAATCGCAAAAAATCTCCCGGCCGGGCTCGAGGCACGGGGCGTTCTTGATGAGGGGACGAGCGTTTTGTGCTTGCTAGGCTGCCGCCCGTGCGATTAAAGTTCCGGGCTGTCTAGCGGTCGCCGGCCGCAATTCAACAACTTACATGGGAATGGCGCACGCCCACCGGAGGGCGTGACGCTCTTGAAATATGGATCAGTGGATCGTACACAAGTTTGGCGGGTCGAGCGTCGCCGACGCGGGCTGTTTCCGGCGCGTCGCCGACATCATCGAGGCCTCCTCGAACCCGCGCGAGGCCGTGGTGCTGTCCGCGTGCCGGGGCGTCACCGACGCATTGCTGAACTCGGTTTCGCTCGCCGAGAGGCCGGACGGCGACATGGCCGGAGCGATCGAGGAACTCTGGAAGCGCCACGAACAACTGGCCACCGAGCTCCTGTCGCCGGCCGCGTGCGAGACCTACTGCGTGCAGCTCGCAAAGGATTGCCGCGACATCGCGGGAGTCCTGCAAACCGTGCGCCTGATCCGCCAGGCGACGTATTCGATGCGCGACGTGATCGCCGGTTATGGCGAGATCTGGTCCACCCGGCTGTTCGCGCCTTTTCTGCGTGAGCGGGGGCGCATCGAGGGCGACGTGGTGTGGATCGACGCGCGCGACGTCATCATCGTCGAGTGGGGCCCCTTGGGGCCGGCCGTTCAGTGGGAGCTGAGCGAGCAGAACCTCAAAAAGCGCGTGCCCGAGGGCTTCAAGGGCAGGCTCGTCGTCACGGGATTCGTCGCGACCACGACCACCGGCATGCAGACCACGCTCGGGCGCAACGGCAGCGATTTCTCCGCCTCGATCTTCGGCGCCCTGCTCGAGGCCTCGGAGATCCTGATCTGGACCGACGTCGACGGGGTGCTGTCCGCCGATCCGCGCCTCGTGCCCAATGCGCAGGTGATCGATCCGCTCTCCTACAACGAGGCCATGGAGCTCGCGTACTTCGGCGCCAAGGTGATCCATCCGCAGACCATGGCGCCCGCGGTCGCGCGCGACATCCCGATCTGGATCCGCAACACCTTCGCGCCCGAGAAGCTCGGCACGCTGATCTGCGCGAATCCCGTGTCCGCGCTCCCGGTGAAGGGCATCACCACCATCGAGCCGGTCGCGCTGGTCAATCTCGAGGGCGCCGGCATGATCGGCGTGCCGGGCACCGCGCATCGGCTGTTCGGCGCGCTGCGCGATGCGGGGATTTCGGTCATCCTGATCTCCCAGGGCAGCTCGGAGCACTCGATCTGCTTCGCGATCCCCGCGGCGCAGGCCGAGCGGGCCGAGGAGGCGGTGCGGCGCGCGTTCGACGCGGAGCTTCGCGACGGCCAGATCCAGCACGTGGACGTGACCCTGGACCTGGCCATCCTGGCCGTGGTGGGCGACGGCATGGCCGGCACGCATGGCGTTGCGGCCAAGGTGTTCAACTCGCTCGGCGATGCGGCGATCAACGTGCGCGCCATCGCCCAGGGCGCCTCCGAGCGCAACATCTCCCTGGTCGTGGACGGCAAGTTCGCCGCCAAGGCGCTGCGGGCGGTGCATGCCGCCTTTTATCTCTCGCCGTACACCCTATCGATCGGATTGATCGGCCCCGGCACGGTCGGCCGCGTGCTGCTCGCGCAGATCGCGAGCCAGCTCGAGCGCCTGCGCGCGCTCAACCTGGATCTGCGCTTGCGCGGGATCGCGGGCTCCAAGCGCATGCTCCTCGCCGAGAAGTCCATCGATCTCGGCCGCTGGGAGGAACTCCTCGAGGAGAAGGGCGAGCCGCTGGACCTGGAGAAGTTCGCGGCGCACTGCCAGGCCGACTACATCCCGCATACGGTGCTGATCGACTGCACCGCAAGCGCCGACGTGGCGTCGCACTACCGGGACTGGCTGGCGGGGGGCATCCACGTCGTGACGCCGAACAAGAAGGCGAACAGCGGCGCGCTTCCGGCCTACCGTGCCCTGAAGGATGCGGCGCGTGCCGCAGGCACGCATTATTTGTACGAGGCCACCGTCGGTGCCGGCCTGCCGGTGATTCAGACGCTGCGCGATCTGCGCGAGACCGGCGACGAGATCACCCGGATCGAAGGCATCTTCTCCGGAACGCTCGCCTATCTGTTCAACGTGTTCGACGGCAGCGAGTCGTTCTCCTCGATCGTGCGCACCGCGAAACAGAAGGGCTACACCGAACCCGACCCGCGCGACGATCTGTCGGGCATGGACGTGGCGCGAAAACTGATCATTCTCGGCCGGGAGATGGGCCTCACCCTGGAAATGGCCGACGTCGAGGTCGCGGGGCTCGTCCCGCAGGCGCTCGACGGCTGTGGCGTGGAGGAATTCATGGAGCGGCTCCCCGAGTTCGACGCCGTGATGGCCGACGCCCTGAAGGAGGCGAAAAAAGCCGGGCAGGTGCTGCGCTATGTCGGACGGGTCGATGCCGACGGCAAGGCCACCGTGCGGCTCACGCGCCTGGATGCTTCGCATGCATTCGCGAACATCGCGCTCACCGACAACGTGGTGCGATTCGCGACCCGCAGCTACTGCGACAATCCGCTGATCGTGCAGGGACCGGGCGCCGGGCCGGAGGTCACCGCCGGCGGCGTGTTCGCGGACCTGCTGCGTCTGTCGGCCTACCTTGGAGCGCACCTGTGAGCGTCATGCACGCCGATGTCGTCGCCTTCGCACCCGCCACCGTCGCCAATGTGGGGATCGGATTCGACATCCTGGGGCACACAGTCGAGGCGGTGGGCGACCGGGTGCGCCTGCGCCGCATCGACGAGCCCGTGGTGCGCATCCGTGCGGTGACCGGCATCGCGGGCGATCTCCCCGTCGAGCCCGGCAGCAATACCGCCGGACGCGCGCTGCAAGCGATGCGCGAGACGCTTGGGTCTCGAATTCGGTTTCGAGATCGAGATCGAGAAGGGCATCCCGCTCGCCTCCGGCATGGGAGGCTCGGCGGCTTCCGCGGTGGCCGCGGTGGTCGCCGCCAACGCGCTCCTCGAGGATCCGGCGCCGCGGCTGAAGCTGCTCAAGTTCGCCATGGAAGGCGAGATCGTCGCGAGCGGATCGGTGCACGTCGACAATATCGCGCCGTGCCTGTTCGGCGGGCTCGTGCTGACGGTCGGCATCGATCATCCGCGCGTGAAGCAAATCCCCGTGCCGGCATCGATCCGCTGCGTGCTCGTCCACCCGCACATGCACCTGGGAACGCGCGAGGCGCGCGCCGTGCTGAAAAGCGACGTGACCCGCTCGGATTTCGTCTGGCAGACGGCGAATCTCGCGGGTTTCATCAGCGGCTGCTACTCCAACGATCTCGACATGATCCGCGACTCATTCAATGACGTGATCATCGAGCCGCAGCGCCAGACACTCATCCCCGGCTTCAAGGATGTGCAGCGCGAGCGCCATGTCCGACAGGCGCCCTGGGATGCTCGATTTCCGGGGCGGGTCCGGCAATATTCGCCTGGGCCGAGATCCAAAATGCCGAGGGTGTGCGCGCGGCCATGACGGCGGCGTTCACGGCGCACGGACTCAGATCCGATTCGTGGATCTCCTCGCTCGATAACGCCGGCGCCCGGGTGGTCGATGCTTGAGGGTGCCCCATGACCGAGGCATTGAAATTCACGAGTTCGCGCGCCGGCGCGCCCTTGGTCGCGCTGAGCGATGCGATTCGCCAGGGGCTCGCGCCGGACGGCGGACTGTACGTACCCACGCGCCTGCCGCTCATCGACGCGTCCTCGTTCGGCGGCCTGACGCGCCTGCCGGAGATCGCGCGGCGGACGTTGGACGGATTTTTCGAGGGCGACCGGCTGCGCCCCATGCTCGGCGAGATCGCCGAGGCCGCTCTCGATTTTCCGGCGCCGACCACCGCCGTGACCGCGTGCCCGGATCCCTTGTTCGTGCTCGAGCTGTTTCACGGGCCCACCGCGGCGTTCAAGGATTTCGGCGCTCGGTTCCTCGCGGAGACCATGCAGCGGCTGCAAACGCCCGCCGAGCCGCCCATGACGATTCTCGTGGCGACTTCCGGCGACACGGGCGGGGCAGTCGCCTCCGCCTTTCACCTGCGGCCCTGGGTGCGCATCGTCGTGCTGTATCCGAAGGGCCTGGTGAGCGCCCGCCAGGAACAGCAGCTCACCTGCTGGGGCGACAACGTGATGGCGTTGCGCATCGATGGCACTTTCGACGACTGTCAGCGGCTGGTGAAGGAGGCTTTCGTCGATTTCACGCTGCGCGCCAAGCATCGCTTCAGTTCCGCCAACAGCATCAACATCGGCCGCTTATTGCCGCAAATGGTGTACTACGCGGCGTCCAGCCTCGACGTTCGAGCGGCGCACGGGTGCGAAGCCTTCCTTCATCATCCCGGCCGGAAATTTGGGCAACGCGTTCGCGGCCATCTGGGCGCGGGCGGCGGGGTTTCCCATCGAGCGCATCGTTTTGGCGCACAACGCCAATCGTACCGTGCCCGATTTCCTGGCATCGGGCGATTGGCGGCCGCGCGCCAGCATCGCAACCCTGGCCTCGGCGATGGACGTGGGCAACCCGAGCAATATGGAGCGCATCCGCGCCTTTTACCCGACCTTCGATTCGATCAGCGAACACTTGAGCGCGGAGAGCGTCGATGACGCTACAATCCGCCGACGTATCGGAGAGGATTTCATGCAGTTTGGGCGCGAATGGTGTCCGCACACGGCGACGGCGGCCGAAGTTTACCGCCGCCTCGGCGAGCGCGAGCGGCGCGATAGGCCGTGGGTGCTCGTCGCGACCGCGCACCCCGCCAAGTTCAACGACGTCGTCGAGCCGATCATCGGCAAGCCGATCGATGTCCCTCCCGCGCTCGAGCGGCTGCTCAAGCTGCCCCAGCACTTCCTCGATTTGCCGCCCTCACTCAAGGCGGTGGCGGCGGCGCTGGAATGAGCGGCCGCCGCTCGAACGAGCTATCGCCCGGGCCATCGCCGCGATGAACGATCTTCGAATCGAGCCCCAGTGGATCGCCGCGGGAGCCGCGCTCGTGGTCATCGGAGCCGGGGGCTACGTGGGCCTGCGCGCCTATCAGCGCCGCGCCCGGCGCAAGTCCTTGCTGATGCGACTGGATCGAGTCGCTTACGAGGCGGTGCATCAGGTCCTGGTGCCGGACGGCATGGGCGGCTTCATTCACATCGACCATCTGCTGCTGACGCCGCGGGGTGTCCTGATCCTGGACACGCGCCGTGTGGCGGGTCTGATTTTCGGCGGGGATCAGATGAGCGACTGGACCGTGATCGGCCGCCGGCGCTTCACGTTCGACAACCCGCAACCTGCGCTCTACGATCGGATCGCGGCCGTCAAGGCGCTGGTGGGCGAGTTTCCCGTCGAGGGCCGGCTGCTCTTCTCCAACCTCGGCAAGTTCACCAAGGGCATGCCCAAGTACGTCATGATGCTGGACGACATCGAAGTGGAATTCCCGCCGGTCGACCGCTCTTTGAAGGGCTCGGCGGCCCTTGCGCAGTCCGAGGAAGTGTGGGGCCGCCTGGTCGCTCAGCTCAAGCCGAGCCCGCACCTGTTCACGAATCTGTAGAGAGGCCGAAGAGCCGAACCGCATTGCGGCTGGTCGTTCTCGCCAGCGCTTCCGGGGATTCGCCGCGAAGCGCGGCGATCACCTGCGCGATGTGCGGCAGGAACGCGGGCTCGTTGCGCCGGGATTTCGGCGCGGGCTTGAGGTCGCGCGGCAACAGGTAAGGTGCGTCGGTCTCGATCATGAGACGATCGGGCGGAATGAGCGGCACCGCCTCGCGCAGATCCGCTCCGCGGCGCTCGTCGCACACCCACCCCGTGACGCCGATCGATAAATCGAGCGCAAGATAGGCCTCGAGCTCGCGCGGGCCGCCGGTGAAACAATGCGCGACGCCGCCGGCCAGGGCGGGGCGAAACTCGGCCAGGATGGCGATGAAGTCCTGGTGGGCGTCGCGCTGGTGCAGGAACACGGGCTTGGCGGACGCCGCGGCGATTTCGAGCTGCGCGACGAAGGCCTCGCGCTGCGCCGCGCGTGGTGAAAAATCCCTGAAATAATCCAACCCGCATTCTCCGACCGCCACGACCCGGGGCAGGTTGAGCATGTTCTCGAGCTCCTCGCGCCTCGCCGGCTCGAACTCTGCCGCATGATGCGGATGCACGCCCGCCGTGCACCACAACGCGGTGGGATGGGCCGAGGCGAGGGCCGCCGCCGCGCGCGAGCTCTGAAGATCCGCGCCGGTGACGATCTGGCGGGTCACCCCGGCGCGTGCCGCCCGATCCATGACGGACCCCAAATCGCCGGCGAAGCTCGAATGCGTCAAATTCGACCCGATGTCGATGAATTCGTGGCTCAAGTACCGCTACTTCGTTGTGATATCTTCGATCGCCATATTAAGGCTCGCCGGGAGTTCCTGCATGCGTGGGTTAATGGGATTGGCGTGGTTGTCGTTGTCGTTCGCCGCGGCGATCGGCCTCGCCCAGGAAGGCGGCGACATGCAGGCTCAGATCCTGTACGCCTATCAGTCGGAGGACACCAATCAGCTGGCGAGCCTGGTGCAGAATCTCGTCAACGAGGTGAAGGCTGGCGATGCGGCCGCCGGCGGCGCGGCCGCCGCGCTCCGTTACCATCTGGCGCACGCGGAGTACCGATTCGGGCTGTTGGCGCAGGGCAAACGCGCCCATGACGCGGCGCCCGCTTTTGCGGACTGCGTCGATCAGCTCAAGTCCGTCCTCGAACAAGATGTCAAATCGGTGGAGGCGCTCGTCCTGCAGTCGGCCTGTTATGGCGAGCTCGCGAAGCGCCGCCGGCTCGAGGCGGTGCTGCTGCGATCCAAAGCCGACGAGCGGCTGAATGCCGCGTTCAAGCTCGATCCACGCAACCCGCGCGTGCTGTACTTCATGGCCGAAGACGGCTTCTCGCGGTCGAAGCCGCGTTCCCCGGAGGCGGAGCGGGCGTTCGCCGAGCTGCAGGAATCCGCAAAGATCTTCGATCAGTCGTCGGCGACCCGGAACGATGTCCCGGGCTGGGGGCACGCGCAGGCGTATCTCGCGCTCGGCGCACAGCTGCAAAGCCGCGGCGACTCGTTGGGGGCGCGCAACTGGATCGAGAAGGCGCTGATCGTGGCGCCGGACTACAAGGCGGCGCAACGGCAAATGGCGAGCCTCGTGCACCGCTGATCCGCACCGGCCGCCACCGGCGTCGAAACTGGTATCATTCGACGCGATGAAGGCACAAGCCACGCAATTATCGCTGTTCGAGACGCGCGGCTCGAGCGACCCTTTTGCGGTTCGAGTCAGCGCCCGGGCGCGAAGGCTGACCGCCAGGGTGCACGTGGGCGGCCGAGTCGAGATCGTGGTGCCGGTCGGCGTCAATGCGCGGGCGGTGCGCGACTTCGTGCAGCGTTTCACTCCGTGGATCGATCGAAAAGTGGCGGCCATGCAATGCTTCGCGCAGCCCGCCGCGGCCGTGCCCGAGCGCATCGACTTCGCGTACACCGGCGAGCGGCTCTCGGTGGAGTGGCAGCAATCGGCGAAGGGCGGCGCACGCAGCGGCGCGCATAACGGCGCGCGCAGCGGCGTCTGGCTGCACGGCGACCGTCTATTGCTGCGAGCGCAGGACTGCGCGAATGCCCGGCAGAAGCTCCAGGAGTGGCTCAAGCAGGCCGCCGAGGAGCGGTTGGCGCCGCGCTTGCTCGAGCTTTCCCGCGATTTGAGCTATCCGGTGAAGCGGGTGGTGATCCGTTGCCAGCGCACCCGATGGGGCAGCTGCTCGACGCGGGGCACGGTGAGTCTCAATTGCTCGCTCGTGTTCCTCGAGCCGGACGTGGTGCGTTATCTGTTCGTGCACGAGTTGGCGCACACGGAGCACATGAATCATTCGCCCGCCTTCTGGGGCCTGGTGGAGTCTCTGGAGCCCGATTATCGCCGTCTCGACCGGGAGCTCCTGGCCGGATGGCGCACGGTGCCGCTCTGGGTCTTTGGAACCTGACATGACCGAATCCGAAAGCGCCGCGAAGCCGTTCGTCGATCTGTCCGACGAAGAGGTTCATTGGGATCTCGGCAACTCGCTGACCTATTCGCAGTACCTGAATCTGGACAAGCTGCTGGACGCGCAGCGGCCGCTCTCGTACCAGCACGACGAGATGCTGTTCATCGTCATCCATCAGGTGTCGGAGCTGTGGATGAAGCTCTGTCTGCACGAATTGAACGCGGTGGTCGACTGCGTACGGCGCGATGATCTGGGGCCGACCTTCAAGATGCTGGCGAGGGTGTCCACGATCCAGCAGCAGCTGCTGCAATCGTGGGATGTGCTCGCGACCATCACCCCTTACGATTATTCGGCCTTCCGCAACACCCTCGGGCGCTCGTCGGGCTTCCAATCGATGCAGTATCGAATGCTCGAATTCCTGATCGGCAACAAGAACGCCGATCTCATCGCGGTGTTCCGCAGCGATCCGCCGGCCTACGAACAGCTGGAGCGCGCCCTGAAGGCGCCGAGCCTCTACGACGAGGTGTTGAGGCTCCTCTCACGGCGCGGGCTCGACCTGCCGGCGCAGGCCATCGACCGCGATTTCACGCAGCCCTACCAGGCGAGCAAGCAGGTCGCGGCCGCGTGGCTCAGCGTCTACCACAACTCGGTGAAGGATTGGGATCTGTACGAGCTGGCGGAACGGCTGGTCGATCTCGACTACAAGTTCCAGCTCTGGCGCTTCACCCACGCGAAGACCGTGGAGCGTATCATCGGGTACAAGCGCGGCACGGGCGGCACCGGCGGCGTGTCGTACCTCACCAAAGCCCTCGAGCTCAAGTTCTTTCCGGAGCTCTGGACCATTCGAACATCGATGTAGGCCCCACGTGGCGGATACCCAAGATAGATTGCAGAACGTCAATGTCGCCTCGAGCGACTTGCTGGCGACCCCCGAAGAGGTGAAGCGCAGGCTTCCGCTCACGCAGCGGGCAGCGGACACCGTGTTCCGCTCGCGCGAGGTCATCCGTGCGATCCTGGAGCGCCGCGACCCGCGGCTGTTCGTGGTGGTGGGACCGTGCTCGATTCATGACGTGGTGGCGGCGCGGGAGTACGCCGAGCGCTTGAAGCGCCTGTCCGATGAGGTCGGCTCCACGTTGGTGCTGATCATGCGGGTGTATTTCGAGAAGCCGCGCACCACGGTGGGCTGGAAGGGATTGATCAACGATCCGGATCTCGACGATTCGTTCCACATCGAGAAGGGGATCTTGCTCGCGCGCGAGCTCCTCTTGTACGTGGCCGAGCTCGGCCTGCCGGCCGGCACCGAGGCGCTCGATCCGATCATGCCGCAGTATCTGTCCGAGCTCATCACCTGGACGGCGATCGGCGCCCGCACCACGGAATCGCAGACCCATCGGGAGATGGCAAGCGGTCTATCCACCCCGGTCGGCTTCAAGAACGGCACCGACGGATCGCTCGCCACGTCGATCAACGCGCTCGAGTCGGTGCGCCACCCGCATCATTTCCTGGGTATCACCCAACAGGGCCAGTCGGCGGTGTTTCGCACCCGCGGCAATCAGCACGCGCACGTCGTCTTGCGCGGCGGCGGCGGACGGGTCAACTACGATGCGGTGAGCATCGCGCTCGCCGAGCGGCAGCTCTCGCAGGCCAATCTTCCGGCCAACATCGTGGTCGACTGCAGCCACGGCAATTCCAACAAGGATCCGAGCGTTCAGCCCTTGGTGGCCGAGAACTGCGTGACCCAGATCCTCGACGGCAACCGCTCGATCGTCGGCCTGATGCTCGAGAGCCACTTGAAGCCGGGAAATCAGCCGATCCCAAAGGATCTGTCGACGCTCGAGTTCGGCGTATCGATCACCGACCCCTGCATCGGCTGGGACACCACCGAGGCGCTGTTGCGCAAGCTCCATCGATTGCTGGAGACGGTGCGGCGCTGATTTACCCCCAGTCGGCCGTGGCGATCCCCATTCCGGCTGCCAGACGCCGGGCACGCGCATTGGCGTTGACCAGCACGGCGCGATCGGCCTTCCTCATGTGCGGCAGGTCGGAATCGCTGTTGCCGTAGGCGACGATCGGCGCATCGGGATACTGCGTACGCAGCCATTGCAGACAGCGCACCTTTTCATCGCCGCGGCGGTTCGGGGTCTTCAATGCGCCGTCCAGCCGGTCCCCATCCCAGACCACCTCGGTGCACAGCGTGCGCTCGAAGCGCAGATGCTCGCCGATGCGCGGCACGTACAGATCGGGGCTCGCGGAGAGCAGAACCAGATGATCGCCGGCCGCGCGATGCGCCTCCACGGCCGCCAACGCGCCGGCGCGGAACACACCGCGGGGCCCCAGCCGGCGCACGTAGTCGGCCGCGTAAGCCTCGATCTCGCGGCGCCGTGCGCCGCCCATCGCGAGGCGGATGACTCGGGACTTCAACAGGCCGCGGTCGCGCGCGCGCGCGTAATCGGCGAGCGCCGGCGCCAACCGCCACAGGCCGGCGAGCCGTGCGGGATGCCGGGCTGCGTAGCCGATCAGGAAGGGCATCAAGGTGTCGTGAAAGGTGAGGGTGCCGTCGAGATCGAACAAGGCGACGGAGTTGACCAAGTTTCTTGCTTGTGATCCCACGAGGTTATATTACCCGCACGACGCGGATCGAAGCTCTAGAATGCGCGATCCTGTGGCGCAGCTCGCATCTCGAGGAGTGAGTATGGACGATCGGAAAATGAAAGTACGGGCGCGAGCCGCTTCAATCGCTGTCTTGGGCGCGCTGGCCGGAGGTCTCGCTTGGGCGGATTGCGGCGCGGCGGCGGTACCGGTCGGGCAGGCGGTACCGGTCGGGCAGGCGGTACCGGGGTATACCTGGATGAAATCGCTCGGCGGCATCGACGAGTACCGCCTGGACAGCAACGGCCTCACCGTCCTGATCGCCCCCAATCACTCGGCGCCGGTCGTGACGTTTCAAGTGACCTACTGCGTGGGCTCCCGCAACGAGGTCACGGGAACCACGGGCGCCACCCACATCCTCGAGCATTTGATGTTCAAGGGCAGCGACGCCTACAACGATCCGAAGGGCAACAGCATCAAGCAATTCCTGGAGCGCGTCGGCGGACAGTTCAACGCCTCGACGGCGGTCGATCGCACCAACTATTTCGCGACCGTGGGGCGCGACGATCTCCCGGGCTACGTCGCCATCGAAGCCGATCGCATGCGCCATCTATGGCTGCACGAGGCGGATCGGCAAGCCGAGATGACCGTGGTGCGCAACGAGTACGAGCGGGGCAAGAACGACCCGAACAACGCGCTCATGGAGGAGGTGACCGCGGCGGCGTACGTGGCGCTCCCGTATCATCATCCGACCATCGGCTGGAAGAGCGACATCGAGCACGTGCCTACACCCAAATTGCGCGAGTTTTACGATACTTTTTACTGGCCGAACAATGCGACCGTGACGGTGGTGGGCGATGTCGAGACGGGACCGATCTTGGCGCTGGTGAAGAAGTACTACGGAAAATATCCGCATTCCCCCGAGCCGATCCCGGGCATCTACACGGAGGAGCCGCCGCAAACGGGAGCGCGCCGGGTGACCGTGACGCGTCCGGGCGAGCTCGGCAGCGTCGTGATCGCCCACAAGATTCCAAACGGCCGCGACGCCGATGAACCGGCTTTCGAGATGCTCGATGCCATCTTGAGCTCGGGCAAGGGCGCGCGACTCTATCGGGCGCTGGTCGATCAGGGTCTCGCGCTCAGTGCGAATTCCGGGACCGACGAACATCGCGATCTGTCACTGCATACGATATACGCCATGCTCGCGCCGGGTGCGACGCACACCCAGGTGGAACAGGCATTGCTCAAGGAGATCGCCAGGATCAAGAGCGACGGAGTGACGCCGGAGGAGATCGCGCGGGTCAAACAGCAATATCTCGCCGCCGACGCGTACAAGCGGGATGGCACGGCCGCCGTCGCCGGCGAGCTCAACGAGTGGATCGCGGTGGGCGACTGGACGCTGTACCTGACCTTTCCGCAGAAGGTGGAGGAGGTGACGGCCGCCGACGTGCAGCGCATCGCGCGGCAATACCTCAACGAGGATCAGAGCACCACCGGGTGGTTCGTTCCGACGCCGAAGACCGGGGAGAAGGGATCATGAGGGCCGATCGAGGCACGGCGCGCGGCATTCGAGCGCGGCATTGGATGGGGGCGATCGGGATGGGAGCGATCGGCCTGGTCGCGAGTCTCGGCGCGCCCGCGGGCGCCTCCGCCGCGATGGCGGACAACGGCCATCGTTCGCAGGTCGGGCAAATCGACCTGATCACCTATCGGACGGGCGTCAAAGACGTGGTCGTCATCCTGGGCTCCCTGCCCGCAGGCGACGCCATGGCGGGAACCGGCAACATCGCGATTCCCACCTTGACGGGGATGATGCTGGATCGGGGCACCAAGTCCCTCGACAAGTTTCAAATCGCCGACGAGCTCGATGAAGTCGGAGCGCAAATCTCGTTCGGCGTCGGCACCCAGACGCTCGAGATCCGGGCCAAATGTCTGAAAAAAGATCTGCCGCTGGTGCTCGGCTTGATTGCGGCGGAACTCAGGGACCCGGCGATGTCGCCCGCCGAGTTCGCCAAAGCCAAGCAACAATTCGCGGGGACACTGCAGGCCTCGCTGCAAAATACCGGATCGCGCGCCCAGGAGGCGTTCGCACGCGCGATATTTCCCGACGGTCATCCGAATCGTCCGCACACCACCGAGGAGTACCTCGCAGCCACGCGCTCGGCCGAGCTCGGCGAGGTCAAGAGCTTTCACGCCCGATATGTCGGCCCGAGTCACATGATGCTGGTGCTGGCCGGCGATGTGCCCGCCGCCGAGGTGCAGGCGGAGGTGGCCAAGGATTTCGGCGGCTGGACCGGCGGTCAGGATTACCTGCGTCCGGCGGCGCCGGCCGAGGCCTCGGCGGGGAAGCGCATCACGGTGCCGCTGAACGACAAGCCCAGCGTCTCGGTGATCATCGGCCAGCCCACCGGCCTCCGATATCGCGATCCGGATGCGCTTGCACTGCGGGTCGGCACGGCGGTGCTAGGGCGCGGCTTCACCGGGCGCCTCATGGGTACCGTACGCGACCGCGAGGGCTTGACCTACGGAATCGGCGCCGCGGTCGGCGGGGACAGCATCGCCGATGGCGACTGGTCGGTTTCGGCGACCTTCGCGCCGGCGCTCCTCGAGCGCGGTGTGGAATCGGCGCGCCGGGTGATCGGCACGTGGTGGAGCGACGGGGTGACCGACGCCGAACTGAGCGCCCACAAGCAGGGTCTCATCGGCAGCTACCGCGTGAGCCTCTCGACCGCGGGAGGGGTGGCCGGAATGATCCTCACGTCGGTGCAGCGAGGTTACGATCTGACCTGGCTGGACGGCTATCCGCAGGCCATACGCGACGTGACGCGCGACCGGGTCAATCGCGCGATTCGCACGCATCTCGATCCGCAGGCTATGACGCTGGTGGAAGCGGGGAGCGTAGCGACCGCTGCGCCCCCGCCGCCGCCTTAGGCGGCCTTGCGCGCCGCGGCCAGCTGCCGCAGCACGTACTGCAGGATGCCGCCGTGGCGGTAGTAGTCGAGCTCCTTCGGCGTGTCGATGCGCAGCCGCGCCTCGAACTTCGTCAGTCTTGCCGCCTTCACCATGAGCCACGACGGCGACCGTCTTCGCGGCGCCGCGCTCGATGCCCGACGATGTCGAAAACCTCCTTGCCCGTGAGCTTCAGACTCTGCGCGTTCTCGCCCGTCCTGGAACTGCAGCGGCAGCACGCCCATGCCGATGAGATTCGAGCGATGGATGCGCTCGAAGCTTTCGGCGATCACCGCTTTGACGCCGAGCAGCATGGTGCCTTTGGCGGCCCAATCGCGTGAGCTCCCGGTGCCGTACTCCTTGCCCGCCAATATCACGAGCGGCGTCGACTCCTTCTTGTACTTCATGGCCGCATCGAAGATCGACAACGTCTCGCCGCCCGGAATGTGCAGCGTGACGCCGCCTTCGGTCCCCGGCAAGAGCAGGTTGCGCAAACGAATGTTGGCAAACGTGCCGCGCATCATCACCTCGTGGTTGCCGCGCCGCGCTCCGTAGGAGTTGAAATCCGCCGGCTTGACGCCCTGCTCGATGAGATATTTGGCCGCCGGACTCGACTTGGAGATGTTGCCGGCGGGCGAGATGTGATCGGTGGTCACCGAGTCGCCGAGCACCGCGAGCGCCCGCGCGCCCTTGATATCGCCGACCTCGGCGGGCGTCATGGTCATGCCGTCGAAGTAGGGTGGATTCTTGACGTAGGTCGACTTGCGGTCCCATGCGTAGATCTTCCCCGCCGGCGTCTTGAGGCCGCGCCAGTTCTCGTCGCCACGGAATACGTCGGCATAGCCCTTGACGAACATGGCGGAGTCCACCGACCCCGCGACCGCGGCCGCGACCTCCGCCGCGCTCGGCCAGATGTCCTTGAGATAGACCGGCTTTCCGTCCTTACCCGTCCCCAAAGGCTCGGTGGTGATATCGACGTTCAGGTTGCCCGCGAGCGCGTAGGCCACGACGAGGGGCGGGGAGGCGAGGAAGTTCATCTTGATTTCCGGATGCACGCGCCCCTCGAAGTTGCGGTTTCCGGACAGCACGGAGCAGGCGACCACGTCGCCGGCCTTGACCGCCTCGGAGATCTCGGGCTTCAAGGGCCCGGAGTTGCCGATGCAGGTCGTGCATCCGTAGCCCACCGTGTAGAAGCCGAGCGCTTCCAAGTCCGCCAGCAACCCGGCCTTGGTGAGGTAATCGGTCACCACGCGCGAGCCCGGCGCGAGCGAGGTCTTCACCCAGGGCTTGGACTGAAGGCCCGCCGCCCGCGCCTTGCGCGCCAGCAGGCCGGCGGCGACCAGCACCGCGGGGTTCGAGGTATTGGTGCAGCTCGTGATCGCGGCGATGAGCACCGCGCCGTCCTTGATCTCGACGCTGCCGCCGGCCAGCTCGGCCGCCGCCTTGCCGGTGGCATTGGGTTTTTTCTGCGAGCGCTCGTCGGCCATCTTCTTGAGGCTGGTGCGGAACACGCTTTTCGCGGAGCGCAGCGGCACACGGTCCTGCGGGCGCTTCGGGCCCGCCAGCGCGGGCTCGACGGTGCCGAGATCGAGCTCGACCACGTCGGTGTAATCCGCCGCCTTGGCGCCGTCGATCCGCCATAGTCCCTGCGCTTTGGCATACGCCTCGACCAATGCGATCTGCTCCGCGGCCGGCCGGTGAGCTCGAGATAACGCAGCGTCTCCTCATCGATCGGGAAGATCGCGCAGGTGCGACCCGAACTCGGGCGACATGTTGGCGATGGTGGCGCGGTCGGCGAGCGGCAGTCCCTTGAGGCCGTCGCCGAAGAACTCGACGAACTTGTCGACCACGCCTTTCTTGCGCAGGATCTCCGTGACCGTGAGCACCAGGTCGGTTGCGGTGGTGCCCGGCCGGCAAGCCGCCCGTGAGCTTGAAACCGATGACTTGGGGAATGAGCATGGTCACCGGCTGACCGAGCATCGCGGCCTCGGCCTCGATGCCGCCGACGCCCCAGCCGAGCACGCCCAGCCCGTTGACCATGGTGGTGTGCGAGTCGGTGCCGACCAGCGTGTCGGGATAGCGCCGCGGCTTGCCGCTCGCGTCGTCCGAGAACACCACGCGCGCGAGTCGCTCGAGGTTGACCTGATGCACGATGCCGGTGTTGGGCGGCACCACCTTGAAATTGCTGAAAGCGGTCTGGCCCCAGCGCAGGAACATGTAGCGCTCGCCGTTGCGGCTGAACTCGATCTCGTTGTTGTGCTCGAGCGAACTCGGCGGCGCCGTACTCGTCGACCTGCACCGAGTGATCGATGACCAGCTCGGCGGGCGCGAGCGGATTGACGCGCTGCGGATCGCCGCCGAGCCGCACGATGGCCTCGCGCATCGCCGCCAGATCCACGATGCACGGAACGCCGGTGAAATCCTGCATGATCACGCGCGCCGGCGTGAAGGCGATCTCGTGATGCGGCAGGCGCCTTCGGGTCCCACGCCAGCAACGCCTCGATGTCGCTCCTCTTGACGTTCACGCCGTCCTCGAAGCGCAGCAGGTTCTCCAGCAGGATCTTCAGTGAGAACGGCAGGCGGTCGACGTTGTTGCCCTTGAGCGCAGCCGAGGCCGCAGATCTCGTAGCTGCGCTTCCCACCTTGAGCGTCGTTCTTGCCTTGAAGCTGTCCGTCATGAGCCCTCCAGCGAAAATAAAGAATTGGACGTAACCAGGCGTCCGGCGCACGATGCGCCGGACGATGAGTTGTGGCGGGCCGCGATGACTCCGCCGCCGAGACAGACATCGCCGTCGTAGAACACCGCGTACTGGCCCGGCGTGACCGCACGCGGCGGGACGCCGCAGCGCGACCTGCGCGCGGTCGCCGTGCGCGGACGAGCACGCGGCACGGCAAGATCGCCTTGGCGATAGCGCGTCTTCACGGCGCACTCGAATTGCGCCCCGGCGGCGCGGCGCGAGCCAGTGCAGTTCCTCGACGATCGAACGCCGTCGGACATCAAGAGCGGATGCTCGTGATCCTGGACGACGATGAGCGCGTTGCGGCTCGGCGTCCTTGTCGGCGACGTACCAGGGCGCTTCGGCCGCGCCCGCGCGGCCGCCGACCCCGAGCCCGGAGCGCTGGCCGAGGGTGTAGAACGCCAGGCCGCGATGCTCGCCGAGGCGTCGGCCTTCCGGCGTCTCGATCGGGCCCCGGAGTCCGGTCGAGATAGCGGCTCAGAAAATCCTCGAACGGGCGTTCGCCGATGAAGCAGATGCCGGTGCTGTCGGGCTTGTCGAATCACCCGCAAGCCGGCGCGCGTGCGCGCGGCGCCGCACCTCGTCCTTGCCGAGCTCGCCGAGCGGAAAAGGTGCTCGCCAGCGCCGCGCGGCGCGACGCCGTGCAGGAAATAGCTCTGATCCTTGGACGCGTCGCGCGCCTTGAGGAGCCGCGGCGCCGCCGGGCCCATGTCACGCAGCCGCGCGTAATGGCCGGTCGCGATGCGCTCGCGCGCCGAGGCGGCGCATGTAATCGAGGCACACGCCGAACTTGATCTCCCGGTTGCACAGCACGTCCGGGTTGGGCGTGCGGCCGGCGGCATATTCGCGCAGAAAATGGGCGAACACGCGCTCGCGGTACTCGGCGGCAGAAGCTCACCCGATGCAGCGGGATGCCCAGCGTTTCGCAGACCGGCGCGCGCATCCTGGAAGTCCTCGGCGGCGGTGCAATAGGCGTCGTCGTCGTCCTCCCAGTTGGACATGAAGAGCCCCTGGACCGCGCAGCCCGCCTCCTTCAGCAGCAGCGCGGCGACGGCCGAGTCGACGCCGCCCGACATGCCGACGATGACGCGTCTCGGCGGAGTCCGAATGCGCGGCGGGGAAGGGGCATCCGCCGATTATAATATACCGGCGCGAGCGGCTGCGGAGCTTGCAGGTTCGACGCGGACGGCGCTACATCAGCATTTGCCGCATCTGCGACTCTTGCATGCTGGTCTGCCAGACCTCGTCGAAGAAATTCAGGTACCGGCGCACCACCGCCGGATCGTTCATGTCGGAGATTCCGTCCCAGCGATCCGCCTGCAGCCGGTAAACGAGGCCTTGTCGTCGGCGATGATGAAGGCGCCGGCGCTCGCGGGATACTCCGGGCTCATGGCGCGCAGGTCGATGCAGCTCGTGAGGCGCCGCGCCAGGGCGAGGAAGCGGTTGTTGTCGACCATGGCGCGCGAGGGGTCGGCGAGCAACACGCGCACCTTGGCGTAGGATCGCGCCAGCACCAGCCGCTTGATGGCCTCGAGGAAGGGCTCCTCGCCGTAGATGCAAGGGTTCGAGGTCCTGGGTGAAAATCGACAAGAGGCGCTGCGCCGACTTCGCCACCTTGAGGCTGGCTTCGCGAACTTCGGGCATGGTGGTGAGAATGGTGCGGGTGCTGGGGGTTGCGTCGCCGCTCGATGAGGCGGCCTTGTCGACGTACCGGCTGCGTTCGTGTCTTCCGTATTACCCGCCATAGTCTCTCGATGCCTCATTGGAGGTAGCGCAGCGCCCTCAGGCTCGGGTACGACCTCGTACTTCGGAATGGGATACTACCGTTTGGCTACATACCATCGTGCCAACTGCGTCACGTTTCGGACGCAGAGCGATGATACCTCATGCCTACCGGGCGGCGCCTTGCCAGTGTCGGCGCGAGGCCGAGGTACGTCCGCGGCTCGAGCAGCAAGAGCCGCGTCCTTTTCCTCGGGCGGCAGCGGGAGCGAGCCGATGAATTCGCGCATTGTCGCGCTCATCCACCGGCCGGCCGCGGGTGAATTCCTTGAGGCGATCATAGGCATCGGGCAGCCCATGAGCGCGCATCACGGTTTGCACCGCCTCGCCGAGCACCTCCCACGCGCGGCTCAAGTCCTCGCCCAGGCGAGCCTCGTCGAGCTCCGCCTTGCGCATCCCGGCTTCGAGCGATTGATAGGCGAGTACGGAGTGTCCGACCGCGACGCCGAGATTGCGCAGCACCGTCGAGTCGGTGAGATCGCGCTGCAGGCGCGACACCGGCAGCTTTTCGGCGAAATGCGCGAGCAGCGCGTTCGCGAGCCCGAGGTTGCCTTCGGCATTCTCGAAGTCGATCGGATTCACCTTGTGCGGCATGGTGGAGGAGCCGACCTCGCCGGCCACCGGCTTTTGCTTGAAATAGCCGAGCGAAATGTAGCCCCACATGTCGCGCGCGAAATCGATGCAGCACGGTTTGACGCGCGGCAGCGCATGGCAGTACTCGGCGATCCAGTCGTGCGGCTCGATCTGGGTGGTCATGGGGTTGGGCTCCAGGCCGAGCGATCGGACGAAGCGTGCGCTGAAGCCCGGCCAGTCGACGCGACGGCAGCGCCGCCACGTGGGCGTTGAAATTGCCCACCGCGCCGTTCAACTTGCCGAGGATCGGCACCCGGGCGAGGCCCTGCGCTGGCGCTCGATGCGCGCGGCGACGTTGGCGAGCTCCTTGCCGACGGTGGTCGGCGTCGCCGTCTGACCGTGCGTGCGCGCGAGCATGCCCACGTCCGCGTAGCGCTCGCGCGAGCGTCATCGGTCAGCTCGCCGATGGCCCCGAGCGCCGGCAGACGCACGCAGTCGCGGGCCCGCTTGAGCATGAGCGCGTAGCGAGATTGTTGATATCCTCCGAGGTGCAGGCGAAATGCACCCATTCGAGCTGCGCGGCCCGGGCGCCACGCGAGCTTCAGTTCGCCGCGGATCCAGTATTCGACCGCCTTCACGTCGTGCTTGGTGCGCGCCTCGATCGACTTGATGGCGGCCACGTCGGTCGCCCCCGGATCGGCGGCGAGCGATTGCGCCCAGCGCCGCGCTGCGGCTGGAAGCGTCGCGAAGCGCGGCCTCGGCCGGCCCCTCGGCCAAGTGCGAGCAGCCAGGCGCACTCGACCCTGCACGCGCTCGCGCATCAAGGCCGGCTTCGCGAACACATCGCGCGAGCGCTGCGAGCTTTCGCGGCATAGCGCCCGTCGAGCGGCGACAATGCATCGGTGGCGCTGGCCCGTGGTCGGGCTTGGACATCTCGAATCCCGTTGCCAAATTGATAGAATGAATGTGCGATATTACAGGAAACCAGCCATAGACGGGCTCCGGAAGGAAGGCGCGATGAGCACATCCGACTTTCGCGTCGAGCACGACAGCATGGGCGCGCTCAATGTGCCGGCGAACGCGCTGTGGGGCGCGCAGACCCAGCGCGCGATCCAGAATTTCCCGCCGAGCGGACTCAAGATGCCGCGCGCCTTCATCCGCGCGCTGGGCCTGATCAAGAAGGCCGCCGCGGCCGCGAACCAGGAACTCGGCGCCATGCCGGCGGATCTTGCCGCCGCGATCCAGGCCGCGGCCGCGGATGTCGCGCAGGGGCGGTACGACGATCAATTTCCGGTCGACGTGTTCCAGACCGGCTCCGGCACCAGCAGCAACATGAACGCCAACGAGGTGATCGCCACGCTCGCCGCGCGGCGCCTCGGCCGGGCGGTGCACGCCAATGACCAGGTCAACCTCAGCCAGAGCAGCAACGATGTCATCCCGACCGCGATCCACGTCGCGGCGGCGCTGCTCCTCCGCGAAATGTTCTGCCGGCGCTGAGGCGCTTGAGCGCGGCAATCGAGGCGCGCGAACGAGGGCTCGGCCGCGTCGTCAAGACCGGGCGCACGCACCTGATGGATGCGATGCCGGTCACGCTCGCGCAGGAGCTCGGCGGCTGGCGGACGCAGATCGACAAGGGCTGCGACCGGTTGAGCTCGGTCATGCCGCGGCTGCAGGCGCTCGCGCAAGGCGGCACGGCGGTCGGTACCGGCATCAATGCCGATCCGAGCTTCGGCGCCGCGTTCGCCAGACACCTCGCTGCCGAGACCCGCCTCGCGTTCGTGCCGAGCACGAACTACTTCGAAGCGCTCTCGGCCAGGACACGGCAGTCGAGCTGTCCGGTCAGCTCAAAGTGGTCGCCGTGAGCCTGATGAAGATCTCCAACGATCTGCGCTGGATGAACAGCGGCCCGCTCGCCGGTTTGGCCGAGATCGCACTGCCGGCCCTGCAGCCCGGATCGAGCATCATGCCGGGCAAGGTCAATCCGGTGGTTCCCGAATCGGCCACCATGATCGCGGCGCAGGTGATCGGCAACGATGCGACCATCACCATCGCCGGCCAGTCGGGCAATTTCCAGCTCAACGTGATGCTGCCGGTGATCGCCTACAACATCGTTCAGAGCATCGAGCTGATCGGCATCGCTAGCCGCAATCTCGCCGAGCACGCGATCGCGGGATTCGAGGTGAACGAGGAGCGGCTGCGCGAGGCGCTCGACTCGAATCCCATCCTGGTGACCGCGCTCAACCCGATCATCGGCTACGAGAAGGGCGCTGCGATCGCCAAGAAGGCGTACGCTGAAGGGCGGCCGATCCTCGAGGTGGCCGCGGAGATGACGGCCATGAGCGTCGAGGAGCTGCGCCGATTGCTCGATCCTTTGGCGCTCACCGGCGGGGGCATGAAGGGACCAGGATTGTCCGGGTACGATGGATCCTCTTTATACCAAGGCTCACATCCGCGAATCGCTCAATCCGTCGCCCTTCCTCGTCGGATGAGGACATGCTGTGGCTCGCCGGCGGATCGCCCGAGATGCTCGCGGCAGGTTCGTGCCAGAGCGCCGGCGCGACGCATCGCCCGCGGCCGTGCTGGTGCCGCTGGTCGAGCGTGCGGGCGATTGGACCGTGCTGCTCACGCAACGCGCGGCGACGCTCAAGGATCACGCCGGCCAGATCAGCTTTCCCGGCGGACGCATCGAACCCGGCGATCCGGATCCATGGCGGGCGGCGCTGCGCGAGGCGCATGAGGAGATCGGCCTCTCCGCGAGCTTCGTGGAGTTCGCGGGGTACATGCCCGATCACTGGGTGGGCACGGGATTTCGAGTCACGCCGGTGGTGGCGTTCGTCAATCCTGCTGTTCGAGCTGCAGATCGCGGCGGCCGAGGTGCACGATGCCTTCGAGGTGCCGTTGCGCTTCATTCTCGACGCCGCCAATCACAAGCCCCGCCAGCTTCGCATGGCGGATCTCACGGTGAGGTCTACGACATTCCCTTACGGCGAGCGCATCATCTGGGGCGCGACCGCCGGCATGCTGATGACCTTCAGACGTTCTGCTGCAGGCCCGGCAGGCGGCGCTGACCGGCGGGGCGCCCGGCGAGGGGAGGCCGCCGTGACGTCGCGGCTGCCGGAGTTGCTCTCGATCATGGAGCGGCTGCGGGCGACGGACGGCTGCCCGTGGGATCGTCGAGCAGACCTTCGCGAGCATCGCGCCCTACACCGATCGAGGAGGCCTACGAGGTGGCCGATGCCATCGAGCGCGGGCGATCTTGCGCATCTCAAGGATGAGCTCGGCGACCTTCTGTTCCAGGTCGTGTTTCACGCCCACATGGCGAGCGAGCAGGGCGCCTTCGACTTCGAGGCGGTGGCCGGGCGATCTGCGACAAGCTGCGTGCGCCGCCATCCGCATGTGTTCGGCGGGCACGGCTCGGTGCGGCCGAGCAGGCCCGCTGACGGCAGAAGATCAAGCCGGCGACCGTGGCGAGGACACAAGGCCCGGCAGCGCGGCGCCGAAAGCGCGCTCGACGGCGTGCCCCGGGCGCTGCCGGCATTCATGCGCGCCGTACAAGCTGAGCAAGCGCGCCGCCCGGGTCGGCTTCGACTTCGAGCACGCCTGGCAGACCGCCGACAAGGTCGAGGAGGAGCTCGCGGAGGTGCGCGAAGCGGCCGACGAACAGCCGAGCCGTCGCGGCACGCAGTGCGGACGCGCCGTCGCAGGAGACCTTCGAGGAAGTCGGCGACCTGTTGTTCGCCGCCGCCAATCTCGCCCGCAAGCTCGGCGTCGATGCCGAGAGCGCACTGCGCGCCGCGAATGTGAAATTCGAGCGGCGCTTTCGCGCCATGGAGGCGCTTGCGAAATCACGCGGCGGAGATCTTCCGAGTTTGAATCTCGAGGCTCAGGAGGCCTCTGGCTGGACGTTGAAACGTGCGGAATGAGGCGGCCGCAGGCGGCCGGGGCGGTCCCGCGGTCCGGCCGCAGTTGCCCGCCGGCCCCGGCCATCCTCCCGCTGGTCTTCAAACATGATCCCGATCTGCCGATTTCTGCGAGCCGCCTGGAGATTCTCAGGAGGCGCTCGAGCGCCACCAAGTCCTGATCGTCGCCGGGCGACACGGGCTCCGGCAAGAGCACGCAGCTGCCCCAATATTGCCTGGAGCTCGGCCGCGGGCGTGAAGGCCTGATCGCGCACACCCAGCCGCGGCGGTTGGCTGCGCGCGCGCTGGCCTCACGCATCGCCGAGGAACTCTCCCAGCCGGTGGGGGCCACCGTCGGATTCCGCGTGCGGTTCGCCGATCAGCTGTCCGCCGCGACGCGCCTCGTGCTGATGACCGACGGCCTGTTGCTGGCGGAGCTCACCTCCGATCCGGAGCTTCGCCGCTACGACACCGTGATCGTCGACGAGGCGCACGAGCGCTCGCTCAACGTCGATCTGCTGCTCGGGGTCCTCAAGCGCCTCTTGCCGCGCCGGCCGGAGCTCAAGGTGATCGTCACCTCGGCGACGCTCGCGGTGGATCGCGTCTCGCGCTTCTTCGACGATGCGCCGATTTTACAGATCAGCGGCCGCGGCCATCCGATCGAGGTGCGCTACGCCGCCGCCGCGATCGAGCCGGAAGAGACCGACCTGCCGACCGCCGTGCTCGAGGCTTATCAGGACATCGCGACCACGCCGGGCGCCATCGGCAACGGCGACGTGCTCGTGTTCCTACCGGGAGAGCGCGAGATCCGCGATGTGGCGGAATTGCTCGAACGCGAGCTCTCCGGCGTCGATGTGCTGCCGCTGTATTCCCGCTTGTCCTGGGAACAGCAGAGCAGGATCTTCAAGCGGGGCGCGCGCCGCCGCATCGTGCTGTCAACCAACGTTGCGGAAACCTCCATCACCGTGCCGGGCATCCGGGCGGTGATCGATTCGGGGCTCGCGCGCATCAGCCGCTACAGCCCGCGCAGCCGCCTGCAACGGCTGCCGATCGAGCCGGTCTCGCGCGCGAGCGCGGATCAGCGCAAAGGACGCTGCGGGCGCATCGGCGCAGGGCTGTGCCTGCGGCTGTATTCGCAGGCAGGATTACGAGGCGCGCCCGGAGTACACCGAGCCCGAGATCCTGCGCACCAATCTCGCGGCGCTGCTGTTGCGCCTGGCCGCGGACGGGTTGGGCGATGCCGAGACATTTCCCTTCATCGATGCGCCGGACACGCGTGCGTTGAACGACGGCTACCGGCTGCTGCAGGAGCTGCAGGCGTTGAACGAGGAACGCCGCATCACGGGCCGGGGACGCGCGATGGCGCGACTGCCCCTGGATCCGCGGCTCGCGCGCGCACTGCTCGAAAGCCGCCGCTTCAACGCCGAAACGGAGCTCCTGGCCATCGTCTCGGGTCTTTCCGTGCCGGATGTGCGCCTGCCCAATCCGGACCGGACCCCGGGCGAGGAAAGCGTGGATGGTGCGGTGTTCGAGGATTCGAAGTCGGAATTCAACGGGCTGGTGAAGCTGTGGCGCGCCTACCGGCAGATGCGGGAAGGGCCGCGGCGCGAGCTTCGGCGCTGGTGCAAGGAGCGGCGTCTGTCGTTGCTGCGATTGTCGGAATGGGAGGACGTTCACGCGCAGGTGTCGGACCGCGCCCGGGCGGCCGGCATCGCGGCTCAACGCCGGCCCGCGAGCTACACCGGCGGTGCATCGGTCGCTGCTGGCGGGGTTCTGCACCACGGTCGGCGTGCGCGGGGAGGAGGGCGACTACCTCGGAACGCGGGGAATCCGCTTTCACATCTTTCCCGGATCGCCGCTGCGGCGGCGCAAGCCCCGATGGGTGATGGCCGCCAACATCGTGGAGACCTCGCGCGTGTTCGCGCGCACGCTGGCCGAAGTCGAGCCGATGTGGATCGAGGCGGCGACGCGACATCTCTCCAAGCGGGAGTTTCTCGAGCCCGATTGGGACGAGAAGCGCGGCGAGGTGGTCGCGCGCGAACGCGTGACGTTCCTCGGCTTGACGCTTTCCGCCAACCGCATCGTCAACTATGGGCCGATCGCACCCGAGGAGTCGCGGCGCATTTTTTCCCGCGAGGCCCTGGTGCACGGCCGCCTCGCGGAGCGCCCGGCGTGGCTTCGCGCCAACGATGCGGCGATCCGCGAGGCCGAGCGGCTGGAGGAGCGGCTGCGGGTACGCAACCTCCTGCAGCCGCGCGGAACATTTCGTCGATTTCTACGAGCACGCGCTGCCGCGACAAGTGTCGAGCGCGGCGAGTCTTGCGCATTTCACCCGCCACTTGACGGAAGCCGAGCGGAGCGCGCTCACGCTTGGCCCGGCCGAGATCTACGCGCGCCGTCCGGATGAGGCCGTCCTCGCGCGATTTCCGGAGGTGGTGAGACTCGGTGCGCTGGGGGCGCCCGCCGAGTACCATTTCGACCCCGGAAGCCCCGCAGATGGCGTGACGTTGACGATTCCCCTCTGGCGCTTCCCGGGCTCACCCGCGCGGCCGTGGATGCCTCGGTGCCGGGGCTCGCCGAGCCGCGAATCGTGGCGGCGTTGCGATCTCTCCCCAAGGAGGCCCGGCGCACCCTCATTCCCATCGGCGCAACAGCTCAGAGTTTCCTGTCCTCCGTGGCCGCACCGTCCGCCGATCTCAGCGCGCTCGCGGCATGGCTGCACGAATCACGCGCGATTCCCGCCGAGCAGCTGCGGTTCGATCCGACGCAGATCCCCGCGCATCTCATTCCCAGAATATCGGTGGTCGCGGACGGGGGCGAGGCCGCCGCGGGAACGAATCTTGCGGAACTGCGCCGACGCACCGCCTTCGAGGCGCGACGCGAGCTCGATCGGCGGGCGCATGCCGCATACCCCGAGCCGTGGCGTCGTTTCGAGCTGCCGGAGCTGCCCATCAGTGTGCCGCTCGAGTTGCCGCAGGGAGCGGTGGCGGTGTTTCCCACGCTCAGGCAGATCGGCGGCGCGATCGAGGTGCGCTTCGAGTGGAGCGCCGCGGAAGCCGCGCAATCCTTCGCCGAAGGCGCGGTGCGCCTCGCCCGCACGATGCTCGATCGCCAGATGCGCGACCTCGCCAAGCTCGCCGTGGCGGACATGCGCCTCTTGTTGGCGGCCTCCGCCTACTTCGGGCGCGACGCTCTGATCGATCTTCTGCTGCAGTTGAGCTGCCGCCGCGCGTGCTTCGCGGATCTCGATCCGCCGCGCGCTCGCGATGCCTTCGAGTCCGCCGTCGATCGAGGGCGAGCCGACCTGCACGAGATGCTCGAACGGGCGATCGCCGAGGTGGGAGGGTGGCTGTCCGAGGCTCGCAACTTGCGCCGCCTGCTCGAGGATCCGCGGGCGCGGGGGCACCGCGAAATCGCCGAAGAGACACAGGCGCACCTGACCGAACTGCTGCGCCCGGACCGGCTCCAAGCGTTGTCCCCGGATTGGCTGCGTCAAGTGACCCGTTACCTGAAGGGCGAGGAGCGCCGCTGGCAGCGAATCTTTGCGCGCGGCGGCGAGCCCGCGCCCATCCTCGCCGAGATCGAGGCTTGGACGTCCCGACTTGCCTCCCTCGAGGGGCGCGCCGCGTCCGAGTTGCGGCGGCCTGCGGGGCTCGAGGAGCTGCGGCTTTGGATCGAGGAATACCGGGTATCGCTCTATGCTCAGGAGCTCAAGACCCGCGTCCCGATTTCCGGCGCACGCCTCGGCGAGCGCGAGGCCGAGATCCTGGCCTGGCTATCGCGCTAGCGCATTCAGGACAGATCGAATCGGATGCCCTGCGCGAGCGGCAGCTGCGAGCTCCAGTTGATGGTGGTGGTTTGGCGCCGCATGTATGCTTTCCAGGAGTCCGATCCCGCTTCGCGGCCGCCGCCCGTGTCCTTCTCGCCGCCGAACGCACCGCCGATTTCGGCCCCGGACGTGCCGAGGTTCACATTGGCGATGCCGCAGTCGCTTCCCTCTGCCGACAGAAAGCGCTCGGCGATCTTGAGCCGATCGGTGAACACCGCGGATGACAGGCCGTACGGCACGGCGTTTTGAAGCGCCACGGCTTCCTCGAAGGTCTGGTAGGGCAGCACATACAGAATGGGCGCGAAGGTCTCGGTGGAGACGACGGGCATGTCGGCCGAGGCGCGCACGATGGCGGGCTCGACGAAATGGCCGGGCCCTTCGAGCACGCGCCCTCCGCACAGCAGCGTTCCACCCTGGGATTGCGCTTGAGCGAGGGCGGCCTGATAGCGGCCCACGGCCGCCGCGTCGATCAGCGGCCCCATCAGGGTATCGGGATCCAAGGGATCGCCGATGCGGACCTGCCCGTACGCCGCGACCAGCCGGCGCTCGAGCTCCGCGGCGCGCGAGCGGTGCACGAAGACGCGGCGAGTCGTGGTGCAGCGCTGACCCGCCGTGCCCACGGCCCCGAATACGATGGCCGGGACCGCGAGATCGAGGTCGGCGCTCTCGTCCACGATGATGGCGTTGTTGCCGCCCAATTCCAGGAGGCTTTTGCCGAGCCGTTCGGCCACCTTCACGCCGACCTCGCGGCCGACGTGGGTCGAGCCGGTGAACGACACCAGCGCGACCCTGCGATCGTCGACGAACCGGGAAGCGAGCTCGGTGCCGGCATCGATGAAGATCTGAAATATGGCGGGCAGCGCCAGCCGCTCCATGACGCGATTGCAGATGTGCTGAACGGCCAAAGAGCAGAGCGCCGTCTTGGGGGAGGGCTTCCACACCGTCGCGTTTCCGGCGATGGCCGCGAGAAACGCGTTCCAGGACCACACGGCGACCGGGAAATTGAAGGCGGAAATCACCCCGACGACCCCGAGCGGATGCCAATGCTCGTACATGCGGTGCTGGGAGCGCTCCGAGTGCATGGTGAGGCCGTACAGCATGCGCGATTGGCCGACCGCAAAATCCGCGATGTCGATCATCTCCTGAACTTCGCCGTCGCCCTCAGCCTTGATCTTGCCGTTCTCGAGCGATACCAGGCTGCCGAGCGCATCCTTGTGAAGGCGCAATTCCTCCGCGATCACCCGGATCGCCTCGCCGCGCTTGGGCGCAGGCACGCTGCGCCACAGCCGGGCGGCCTCGACCGCCGACGCGAGCACCCGCTCGTAATCTTCCGCGGTGGCCGCGCGAACGCGTGCGAGGGTCCGGCCGTTGGCCGGATTGGTGGACTCGATCAGCGCTCCAGAATGGGCGGCGCTCCAGCGTCCGTGCCAGGCGCCGGGGTTGGTCTCGCCGAGACCCAACGCCCGCAACGTATCGGTAATTTTCGACATGGGAAATTCCGAGTTGAGAATTTGGGCGGGCATTCTGCCGTGCCCGCATCCCGGGCGCCACTTTGCGCGAAATGCGCGCGCTGTGTAGCATCCCGTGCATGTCCAAATCCCTGGTTCTCGCCCATTGGCATCCCGCGAGCTGGCACGGCCGGCCGGCGGCGCAGCAGCCCAAATACAAGGATCCGATCGCTCTCGAGCGGGCGGTGGCGGCGTTGAGCCGCCTTCCGCCTCTGGTGGTCTCCTGGGAGGTCGAGGCATTGCGCGCGAAGCTCGCCAAGGCCCAGGCGGGCGAGGCGTTCCTGCTGCAGGGGGGCGACTGCGCGGAGAGTTTCGCAGACTGCGAATCCGACAACATCGCCAGGCGCCTGAAGGTTCTGCTGCAGATGAGCCTCGTGCTGCTGCAGGGCATGAAGAAGCCCATCATCCGGGTGGGCCGGTTCGCCGGGCAGTACGCCAAGCCGCGCTCGACCGATACCGAGACGCGGGATGGCGTGACACTGCCTTCCTACCGGGGCGACAACGTGAACCGGCCGGGGTTCAGCGCGGCGGAGCGCGAACCGGATCCCGAGCTGCTGTTGCGCGGCTACGAGCGCGCCTCCCTGACGTTGAACTTCGTGCGCGCTTTGATAGACGGCGGCTTTGCCGACCTGCACCATCCGGAGTATTGGGATCTGGGCTTCCTGCATCACGCACCGCTGCGCGACGCTTATCAGCGGATCGTCGACTCGATCGCGGAGTCGCTGGAATTCTTCGAATCCATGAGCGGGCGCGAGGTGCATGCGGCCACGCGCGTGGATTTCTACACCAGCCATGAGGGGCTGCACCTGTTGTCGGAACAGGCGCAGACCCGCTACATCGAGCGCCAGAAGAAGTGGTACAACCTGTCGACGCACATGCCGTGGATCGGCATGCGTACGGCCGCCATCGACGGCGCGCATATCGAATACTTCCGCGGCATCGCCAATCCGATCGGCGTCAAGGTCGGAGCGTCCATGAGCGCGGAATGGCTGCAGGAGCTGGCGCAGGCGTTGAACCCGCAGAATCAGCCCGGGCGGCTCACGTTCGTCCATCGGTTCGGCGTCAAGGACGTGGAGCAGCGGCTGCCCGAGATGATCGAGGCGGTGCGTGCCTCGGGCGCACAGGTGCTGTGGGTGTGCGATCCGATGCACGGCAACACCGAAACGACCGCCGGCGGCATCAAGACCCGCCGCTTCGACAACATTCTAGGGGAGGTCGAGGCGGCATTTCGCATCCACGAAGAGCTCGGCTCGACGCTCGGCGGCGTGCACGTCGAGCTCACCGGCGAGGACGTCACCGAGTGCATCGGCGGCGCCCGGGACCTCAAGGAAGCCGACCTCGCGCGGGCGTACAAATCGCAGGTCGACCCGCGCTTGAACTCCGAGCAGGCGCTCGAGCTCGCCATGCTGATCGCGCGCCGCGCCCGAGCCCGCCGGGGAGTAGGGTAAACCCCTAATATATGTTCTCGACGTACTGTATCTGTTTTTGTAACATTCGTTAATTCAGATAGTTAGGACTATAACCTAGACTGAATTGTTCGATGTACGCCCCGCGATTTTGGAAAAACTCTCGTTGCCTCGGCCGGCGCAGGTGATATTCTGCCGCGCAAACCTTTCCCGCCCTTTGATGAAGTTGAGCGCGGTAAATCTTCGGGTCTTTTTGGGACCCGGCTGTTGCACGGACCGCAAAAATATTTAGCCGAGCGCCAGGAATCTTTGTGACCGAAACGGTCCAAGGTAACGTCGGCGACGCAGTGGATCGGCGGATCGATCCAGGTCGCGAAAGGTTGGGTTGCGCTCGGGTTAGTCCAAATTCGAGGCGCGATCGACGGCGGGCTACGCGGGGATCCGCGTAGCCCGTTTTTTGTTGACCCCGTTTTTCATGACGACAACGGCCGCCCGATCGGCCGAATCGATCGGTCCTCGATGAGCAGCATTTTCGATTCAAGTTGCCGGCGCTGTACGCGCCTTGCGGCCTTTCTCGACTCGGTGAAGCACGAAAATCCCGAGTACTACTGCAAGCCCGTGCCGCCCTTCGGAGATCCCGACGCCCGGCTCCTGATCGTCGGCCTCGCTCCGGGGATGCACGGCGCGAATCGCACCGGCAGACCTTTTACCGGCGATCATGCGGGGATTTTGCTTTACGGCACCCTGCACAAGCTGGGTTTCGCGAGCGCCGCGACCTCCACCCATGTGGGCGACGGGCTGCGCCTCGACGATGCCCGCATCACGAACTCCGTCAAATGTCTTCCGCCGGCGAACAAGCCGCTGCCGCAGGAGATCAAGACCTGCAACGCGTACCTCGAGGCCGAACTTGCGCAAAGCCCGGAGGTGCGGGTGGTGCTGGCGCTGGGCGCCATCGCCCACGCGGCGGTTTTGCGCGCGGCGGGACTGAAGGCGGGCGATTTCAAATTCGCCCATGCGGCCGAACATGCAATCGGCGCAGGCCGGGTGCTGTTGGACTCCTACCATTGCAGCCGCTACAACACCCAGACACGCCGTCTCACGACGGCCATGTTCGAGCACATCATGAAAAGGGCGCAGAGCCTCCTGGGCGCCCGCGCGGCAGACGGCCATGACCGAGGAATATCTCCCTAAACCGGGCGGCGCATCGCCGGCGCCGTTCGACGCGAAGTCCTTCGTGGATTCGCTGCCGAGCCGGCCCGGCGTGTATCGCATGTTCGACGCCGACGCGGAGATCCTCTACGTCGGCAAAGCGCGCAGCCTGAAGAGCCGCGTCGGGTCGTACTTCCAGCCGAGCAACGTCCAGCCCAAGGTTCAGGCGCTGGTGGCGAAGACGGCGAGCATGGAAGTCACCATCACCAACTCGGACACCGAGGCGTTGCTGCTCGAATTCAACCTCATCAAGAAGCACCGTCCGCGCTTCAACGTGGTGCTCCGGGATGACAAGAGTTTCCCCTACCTGCACCTCGAGACCCGGCACGAGTTCCCGAGGCTGAACTTCTATCGCGGCTCGCGCAAGGAGGCGGGGCGCTACTTCGGGCCGTATCCGTCGGCCGGTGCGGTGCGCGAGAGTTTGCAGCAGCTGCAGAAGTTGTTTCGACTGAGAAATTGCGATGACCTGTATTTCGCGAACCGGTCGCGGCCGTGCCTGCAATATCAGATCGAGCGGTGCACCGCGCCCTGTGTCGGGCTCATCGGCAAGGAGGACTATGCGCGCGACGTTGAGTCGGCGATAAGCGTGCTGGAAGGGCGCAACGACGAGGCGCAGACCGAGCTCGCGCGCCGCATGGAGTCGGCCGCCGAGCAATTGAAATTCGAGGATGCCGCGCGCGTGCGCGACCAGCTCAAGGCGCTGCGCGCCATCCAGGCCCAGCAGATCGTCACCGCCGACATCGACCACGACGCGGACGTGATCGCCATCGCGTCCGGGAACGGCGAGTTACTGCATCGCGCTCATGTTCGTGCGCGGCGGCCGCAGCCTCGGCAGCACCACGTTCTTTCCGAAGGCGCCGCTCGCGGAGCTGCCGGAGGTGCTGGCCGCGTTCGTGACCCAGTACTACCTCGAGCGCGAGTCGCCTCCCGAGATCATCGTCGAGACGGATTTCGAGGAGATGCAGGTGCTCGAAGCGACGCTCGCGGAGCGGACGGGCCACAAAATGAGGATCACCTCGTCGGTGCGCGGCATCCGTGCCCGCTGGCTCGAGATGATGCATGAGAACGCGGAGCAGGCATTGAAGATGCGCGCTCTGGCGCGCGGCAGCATCGAGGCGAGTCTCGAGGAAGTTCGCGATGCCTTCGATCTCGCCGAGCCGCCGACCCGCATCGAGTGCTTCGACATCAGCCACACCGGCGGAACCGACACCGTGGCCTCCTGCGTGGTCTTCGGGATGGAGGGTCCGCTGAAGAGCGAGTATCGGCGCTTCAATATCTCGGGCATCGCGCCGGGAGACGACTACGCCGCGATGAATCAGGCGCTCACCCGTCGCTACAAGCGGGTGCGCGAGGGAGAGGTGGTGGCGCCGGACGTGCTGCTGATCGACGGCGGCAAGGGCCAGCTCAGGGAGGCGGGCAAGGTCCTCGCCGAGCTCGGCGTCGAGGGCATCGCGTTGATCGGCGTCGCCAAGGGCGCGGACCGGCGACCCGGGCAGGAACAATTATTCACGCCCGATCGGGACACCCCGACGATCCTGCCGCCCGATTCGGCCGCGCTCCATCTCATTCAGCGTGTGCGCGACGAGGCGCACCGATTCGCGATCACCGGACACCGTCGCAAGCGCGCGAAACGTCATAGCCAGTCTATACTCGAAACCATACCCGGGTTGGGCCCGGTGAAACGACGCGAGCTGCTGAAGCAATTCGGCGGCTTGCAGGGGATCTTGCGTGCCGGCATCGACGATTTCGTACAAATTCGCGGCCTCGGGCGCGAGCTCGCCCAGGTGATCTATGAGCATCTCCATCCCGGGAAGTAAGAGCCCGTGGTACGGGAATCTGCCGAACACCCTGACGTGGCTGCGAATCCTGATGATTCCGGCGATTTTCGTGCTGTTCAATCTACCCTATTGGTGGAAGGATCCGGCCGCGTGCGCCGCCTTCGCGCTCGCCGGGATCACGGACAGCCTGGACGGCTATTTCGCGCGCAAGTGGGGGCTCACCTCGCGTCTGGGCGCGTTCCTCGATCCCGTCGCCGATAAGCTGATCGTCGCCACCGCGCTGGTATTGATCGTGAGCGGCGACCCGAAAAGCTGGTTCCTGGTGGTCGTCGCCATCGTGATCATCGGCCGGGAGATCGCGGTGTCGGCGCTGCGGGAGTGGATGGCGGAAATCGGCGCACGCGGCCGCATCAAGGTGTCGATCTGGGGCAAGATCAAGACCATCATGCAGATCGTCGGATTGTCGTTTTTGCTGTATCGGCGCGATCTGTTCGGCATTCCCGTCTATCAGCTCGGACTGGTCCTGACCGGGATCGCCGCCGTGCTCACGCTCTGGTCGATGTTTTTGTACCTGCGGCTGGCGTGGCCGGAGCTGCGCGGCAGCTCCCGGCTCTGATCGCGCGGATCGCGGATTCGGCATGGCGCGGCTTGACTCCAGGCGGTACCGCCCTACAATTGCGCCTCTGCCCAAAAGGGCGGGAATAGCTCAGTTGGTAGAGCGCAACCTTGCCAAGGTTGAGGTCGGGAGTTCGAGCCTCCTTTCCCGCTCCAAAATCCGTTCACCGTCAATAGGTTGCGCGTGCAACTATCCGCGTTCCCGCTGCACACCGGAGTGTCGGCCGGTATGAACGAGCGCGGCAAGCGCCCGGTCGCAGTCCTGAATTTTCTTGCCGATACGTACCGCTTCCGCAGCAGACTCACCGAATTTCACGCCCAACACCTGGTAGGTATCGAGGGATTGCTGGTACCAATCCTTGGCCGTCTGCCAGTCGCGCAGGCGCTGCGAACGGTCTGATTTCGCATTCGCGCCCAGCGCGGCGAAGGCGCTGCCCAATTCAGCCTGTATCGAAGCCCGCACATAGCGAAAATATCCATTGGTCGCGCCCGTGGCGAGCGCGGCCGCACTCTGCGGCAGCGCCTCCTGAGCCAGCGAAACGGCCTGCCTCGGCTGCCCGCGATCATCGGCGATATGCGCCAAGCTTTGCAGCATCAGCGCCACGTCGGCGTGATACTCCGCGACTCGTGGGTCGGCGGCGGAAAGCTTCTTCAGCATGCCGAGCGCGGCGTTTCCGTGCTGCGCAGCCCCCTCCAGGTCGCCCATGTCGATCAGGACTCCGGTGATGCCCCAATCCGCGAAAGCCAGCAAATGCGCAAGATCCACGTTGTCCGGTGCCGCATCGGCCAGTTTCTGCAGGATCTCCCGCGCGCTTTGGTCCATCGACAACGCTTCCGAATAGGTCTGTGGGTTCTGGGACAGGATTTCTCCGGCGCGGGTGTAGGCAAGGGACAGTGCCCGGCCGATCGCCGGATCGCGCTCATCGGCCGCCCGCAGGCCTCTATACAGATCCAGTGACTGCCTGATGTAGTCGAGCGCAGGAGCCGCATCGCCTTTGATCTTGAAAAGCTGGTAGCCATAGCTCAGCAGGCTTCTCGCCATGACGCCTTGATACTGCGTGTTGCCCTGATCAGCAGCCCAGAGTTTGCTGCTGTTCCTGACCGCCTCGCGCGAGCAGGCCAATACCTCCGCCGCATCGCCGGTCAGCAGCAACAGCTCGCTCAGCTTGATGTAGTTGGTCACCAGCTCGCGGCGCGCCTCGGCATTGCCGGGCTGCGCGATGAGGATCGATCGACGCAACGCCAGCGCGCGCCGATAACTGTCGGCCGCGCCGGCATAGTTGCCCTGGCTCGCCTCCAGCGCCCGGCCTTGGACGTCGCCCAGCCTTTCGTAGCCGGCAGCCACCTCTCGCTGCAGCGAAGGATCGCCCGCCGCTTCTTTCGACAGGTCATTCAGATACTGCAGACCCGTCGTCACGATCAGGTGCCTGGCCTCGCTCGAGCCGGACAAGTCCTGAATGGAGTCGTGGATATCGAAGATCAACGAATGCGCCAACCGGCGAACGTCTTCGAAGCGGTGCTCCGCCCGCGCTTTCTCGGACTCGGCAATTCGCGCCTCGCGCGTCGTGATGAACAAGCCTGCCATGAGGCCCAACGTGATGATGCCGCCGGCCGTCAAGCCGGCGGCATAACGACTTATGAACTTGGCCGAGCGATATCCCAGAGTGTCCGCGCGCGCGGCAACCGGGCGTGAGGAGAGATGCCGGCGCAGATCTTCGGCGAATCGTTCAACCGAATCGTATCTGCGCGTCGGATCCGTGCGTAGCGCCATGAGCAGGATGTTGTCCAGATCGCCACGCAGGCGGCGACCGAGCCTTTGCGGAGAGCCTTCACGCGTGGCGCTGCGACTCTCGGGACTGCCGGGTTGGCCGGCGCCGGTACCGGGGGAGTTCGCGCCGGGACGCCGGACTGCGGAGCTCGGCCTGCGCGGTTCCCAATCCTTGACCGACGCCGGCAGTGTCAGCGCCGTGCGCCCCCAGGCGTCGGATGGCTTCAGACCGGTGAGCAGCTCGTACAGCACCAGACCCAACGAATAGACATCGCTCGCCGTCGTGATCGGCTCGCCCCTGACTTGTTCCGGGCTTGCATAGTCCGGGGTCAGGAGCCGGTGCAGACTCCTCGTGCCCTGAAGTTTCTCCGCACTCGACCCGGATTCCAAAATCTTGGCAATACCGAAATCGAGCAGTTTGGGAGCGCCGTCCTCGCCGACCAGAATGTTGTTGGGCTTCAGATCGCGATGGACGATCAGGCGCTGGTGCGCGTACTGAACCGCCCCGCACACCAGCAGGAACAAACGCAGGCGCGCTGTGATATCCAATCTTCGGCGATCGCAATAGCGGTCGATGGATTCGCCCTCGACGAGCTCCATCACGAAATAGGGCAGTCCTTCCCGGGTGGTCCCGCCATCGAGCAGCCGGGCGATATTCGGATGATCGAAACTCGCCAGAATCTGCCGCTCATTTTTGAAGCGTTGCACGACGTGTGCGGAATCCTGGCCGGTTCTTATCAACTTGATGGCGACGCGTTTCCGGTATTCATCGTCGGCGCGAATGGCGCGATACACCTCGCCCATTCCTCCCGACCCGATTTCCTCTACGAGCTGGTACTGGCCGATGTGCTTCCCGATCCACGGGCCGGGGTGCGCGTCGCCATCGCGCAATTTGACGATGAGCTCATCGGGGGGGCGGTCGAACAAACCAGTCAGCCTTCGCCGTCGCGCGTTTGCATCCCATCTTTTCCGCTATTTTGCTGGGTTCGCCCGGCAGAGTCGAGGTGAACCGTGGCGCGCCGCAGTGGTCTGGAGCCGCAAGGTGCATTTAGTTAAATCGCAGCCCCGGCGATCAAAGGGCGTTCTGCAGATTTCCAAGCGTCAACGCGAGCGGATCCGTTTCGATCAGCAGCGCGCGCGTGCCATCGACGACATACAGGGTGAAGCTTGCCGAGGTCGCGAGCGAGCCGGGATCGAGACCCGTCAGGGCCGCAGGAAATATGCCGCTCGGCTGCGCCGTGGCGCTGCCGCTGACGGCGAAATTCGCGCCGCCGTCTCCGGCGTCGGCGAAGCCGCTCAGCCCGTCGCCGTCGCCGCCGCCGCCCGCGACTGCCGTGATCGTGCCGACCGCGGGCACCTGCTGGGTGGACGCTGCGGTGTTCGGGCTGAACCGGGCGACGTTCAATCCATAGGTGCCGCTGAAGGATGCAGCCGTGAACGGTGTGCTCTGCTGCTGAAAAGCCTGACCATCGAAGCTGTCGTCGGTGTCGTTCGATATCAGCAGGGCGTTGCCGCCGGCCGCGAGATACAGCTGCATCGAATATGAGAAGCTCGAGCCGTCGGTCAATCGGGTCAGTGTCACCCGGCCGGCGGGATCGACTGAATAACTTCCCGTGAAGGTCTGCGGAACCTGCGCTGACTTGCCGGTGAGATCATTCCAGTTGAGCAGGCCGGTCACCGAGCCGTTCGCGTTCAGTGTCAGCACGCCGGCGATCTGCAGCGATGGCTGCGAGTCATTGCCCTGGGCGCCGAACACCCAGCGGGAGCCGGCCACCGCGGCCGCACTGAACTGCCCCGTTCCGGCACCTTGACCCAGCGCAAGTCCTCCCAGCACGCCTTGATAGTTCGCCGCGTTGCCGGGGTCCCCGCTCTCGATCAGCCGGATGTGCGTCGCGTCCACGATGTAGCCGACCAGAGTGAGGGGTTGCAGCGTCGAGCCGTTCGGTTGGAGTTGAATCTGAATGCGGCCTCGACCGTCCGGCGCCGACACCGCGCCCGCACCCAAGGTGTAGGTTCCCGTCTGCTGGCCTCCCCCGTCCACGACGTCGAGGATGCTGCCGGCACCGGAGATGGTGCCGGGGCCGTCGATGTTCACCACGCCGGCGAGCCACATGGGCGCCTCGGAGCCGTCGCCGCCGAACAGGGAAATCGCGTAGCCCCCGGAGGGCGCGGCTGCGCTCGATTGCAGCTCCAGGGAGCCGGTAACCGATGCGCCATTGAGCCCGGCAACGAAACCGTGGTTTCCCGCGCCCAGCGTCCCGACGAGCGTCTCCACCGCGTTTGCACCGAGCACGATGGAGAGCTGCAAGTTCCCGTCGGCCGTGGTTGCGTAACTGCCGCCGCTGATCGGCTGAAAAATGGGATTGCCGTAGGGATTGCCGTTGGAGTCCGTGGTGAACGCAATGGAGTCCTGTTCGCCCGCGGTGATCCGGCCATTGCTCGCCACCAGCACGCCGGTGATGAAGTTTGCCTGGTTGCCCGGCGCCCCCGCGATCTGGAAGACGTACGTTCCATTGGCGAGAGTGGGACCTGCGGCCGTCACGACAATTTTCACCGATGCGGATTTCGTCTTGTCGGTGACCGAGGTGGCGGTGATGGTGACGCTGCCGCCCGAGGGGATGGCAGCCGGTGCGGTATAGGTGGTCGGGGATCCGCTGGCAGTGACCGCCGGTTGGAACGAACCGCAGGCCGCCGCTCCACAGGCGACCGCCCACGCGACTCGCGGATTCGCCGACACGTCGTTGTCAACCGTCGCGCTCAATGCGATGGCGCCGCCGACTTGGAGGGAAGCAGGCGGCGTCGGCGTTAAGAGCACCGAGATCGGGATCGGCGCCACGATGGTGATGGTCGAGGAGACCGACAGGCCGGGGTCCGCCGCGGACGTTGCGGTGACCCTCACCGTCTTTCCCGATGGGATGGACGAGGGGGCGGTATAGGTGACCGCGCCGGCGTCATCATTGGGACCGAACGTCCCGCAGGCGCCGGGGCTGTCGCAGGTGACCGACCAAGTCACCGCCACGTTGCCGCCCACGGTCCCGCTCGGATAGCTTGCAGCCGCGGCCAAGGTCGCGGCCGCGTTCACTGCCAACGATGTGGGGGGAGGAGAAATGAACACCACCGCGGTGGGGTTCGCCGGCGGGGCCATCGGCGCCGATTCATCGCCAGAGCCGCCGCAGCCTGACACCAGGACCAGCATCAACGAAGAAACAATCCAATGTCTCATAGCGTTCATCCGTGGGTATGTCGTGCCCGTGAGTGATCAAGGTGCCCTGCAGCAACATAACGTAAACTCCTTCTTCCCGAGGACACGCCATTGGAAAAGGTTTGTCAGGACCTGTGAGGAAGCGCTTGGCAACGCGGCGTCTCCCGCAGCCGCGCCCTATGCGCCGTGCGCCTTGTGTGCCCTGGGGCGACCTGTTAGAATGGAAAATTGGTTGGGAAACCAATGAGTTATGCGACTCAGAGCGCACCCTGCAGAGGATGCCGTCGCGAGTTCGATCGCGGTTCCCGCTCCATATCGATGTAAAGACCCGGCGACTCCGTCGGTCGTTGACCTAGGGCTAAGTGGCAGAGTGGTCATGCAGCGGCCTGCAAAGCCGTGTACGCCGGTTCGATTCCGACCTTAGCCTCACACACCGCGCGATCGATTCTCGTTCGCTTCCCACAGGACCTCGGGCCGCTATGCGGCCATCCGGCCGCTGCTGTATTGTCGCGACATTACGGACCGGGGAATTGCCATGTCGGAAGAGAGTTCGAGCCTGACCAGCATGCGTATCGCGAATACGCCCAACGCCTTCGACCTGCGCAAGGTGGGCGCGCATCCCGATTATTGGTATCCGCTCGCCTGGTGTGACGAGCTCAAGGCGGGCAAGACGCTCGGCCGGCGCTTCGCCGGCGAGCCCATCGTCCTGTATCGCGGGCAGAGCGGCCAGGTATTCGCGCTGGAGGATCGCTGCGCCCACCGGCAGGTGCCGCTGCACCTGGGCGTCGTCTGCGGCGAGGAGCTCAAGTGCCACTACCACGGCTGGTCCTATGGCTCCACCGGCAAGTGCGTGAGCGTGCCGTATCTCGGCAAAGAGCGCTTGCCGAACGGCGTGAAAAGCTATCCGGTGCGCGAACTGGACGGGCTCATCTTCGTGTTTCCGGGCGACCCGGCGCTCGCCGAGAGCCGCTTGCCCAAGACCCTCGGAGCCTCCCAACGCAAGGAATACAAGACGCGCCGGCTGAACCGGGAAGTGGCGTGCCATTACACGTTCATGCACGAGAATCTGTTCGACATGAACCATCAGTTCATGCACAGGAAGCAGATGGGCTCGATCCGCGCCAACTGCCTCGGGCGCAAGCACGGCGAGGATTGGGCCCAGGTGGAGTACAGCTTCAGCCGGACCGGCGGCAAGAGCTCGGTTGGTGAGCAGGTGATCGTC
Organism: uncultured Gammaproteobacteria bacterium; assembly: GCA_963730565.1. Lineage (GTDB taxonomy): Bacteria > Pseudomonadota > Gammaproteobacteria > Steroidobacterales > Steroidobacteraceae > Bog-1198. The sequence goes on along the minus strand of CAVSSU010000033.1, from coordinate 18,436 downwards.
GATCTCATGCGCAAACGCACCGAGGCGAAAAAGGATTTCTCGGATCATATGCGGATTCGCACGGATTATCCGACGCAGAGCCTCAAAGTCTGGGTGGGGCGCGACATCCAGGACACCACCGATCCCGTGCTCGAAGTGTGGCTGGGCTATACCCCGCTCGATGCGCAGCAGCGCACCAATCGCACCTACGGCTACCTCTCCGTCAAGAAGCCCAAATTTCCCATCGTGATCCACGCCGTCTGGCCGTTCGTCGTGTGGTTCACCGAGAACATCTTCCGCGAGGACAAGGAAATCGTCGAGTTCGAACAGCGGGCGTACGATGCACAGGGCGCGGACTGGAACAACGAAGTGTTCCCCGCCATTCGCGATCTACGCGGCGTGCTGGCCCGTTGCGGTAAACCGATCGAGTAGGCGCCCGGGCTCCTAGCCCGGGTACCAATTGAATCGACCGCCGATCGCCATGACGGCGGGCACGACGAAGGTGCGGATCACGGTGGCGTCCACCAGCACCGCCACGCAGAGGCCGACTCCCATCATCTTGAGGACAGGCAATTCGGCGCCGACAAAAGCGCCGAAGACCACGGCCATGATGAGTCCCGCGCCCGTGATCACCGGGGCCACGGCCACGAGCCCGGACACGGTCGCCTTGTCGTTGTCCCGCTCCACCGCGTACGCGCGCTTGATTCGAAACAGCAGGAACAGCTCGTAATCCATCGACAGCCCGAAGCTCAGGCAGAACACCATCATGGGCACCTCGAGCGGAATGGACACGAAGGGGCGCTCCAATCCGACCAGCCCGTCGAGCCAACCGAGCTGAAAGATCGCCACTACGGCGCCGATGCCCGCGGCCACCGCGAGCAGATTCATGAGCACCGCCTCGATGGGCAACAGATAGGAACGAAACGCGAAGAACAGCATGATGAGGGTCGCGCCCACGACGAATCCGACGATCTTCGGGAGGCTCTTGAACATGTAATCGCTGAAATCATTGTGCTCGGCGGGTGTGCCGGCGATGGCGACGGTGAAGGGCCCCTGCGGACCGATCTTGCCGAGGTCCCGGGCGAGGGCCTCGATCTTCTTCACGCTGAGCGAGTCGGCCGGCGTGATCTGAAACAGCGCGCCGGTGCGGTCCTTGCTCAGGTACAGTTCGGCGATCTGCGGGTTGCCGCGCAAGGCCTCCTCGGGGTTTTGGTAAAGCGCCGAATACTGCGCGGCGCCGAACCCCTGGTGCAGGTTGAACGGCGAGGCGACCGAGGCAATGCGGGGATCGCCAGCGAGCCGCGCCGCGTATTCGGACAACGGCACGATGTGAGGGGCGGCGAGGAGCGGCGTGCCGTCATTGGTGTGCACGATGGCATAGATCGTGAGCGAGGAGTTGTCGCTGCGCAGCGTGCTCAGGATCTCCGCGCCGGTCCGGGACTCGGTCGCGCGCGGCAGGAACCAGCGCTCATTGCTCACGCCCGTGCTCGCCTTGAGCAGCGGCAGCGAGAGCGCGAGCACGAAGAGGCCCGACACGAGGAGCGTGGGCCACGGATGACGGACGATCCATTGGCCGAGCCGCCGCCAGAGCTCCGTCGTATTGCCCAGCCGAAGGCGGGGTGGGACCACCGACCATCGCTCGATGTAGGGGCCCAGAAGCACCAGCGCGGCGGGGAGCAACGTCAGGGCGGCGAGCACCGACACGCACACCACCAACGCACCGCCGATGCCCGCGCATCGAGTCTCGAGGATCGGGCTGAACAGCAGGCCGAAGAATCCGATCATCACGGTAACGCCCGACCAGGCGATGGTTTGTCCGGCGCGAGCGACGGTATCGGCGACGGCTTCGGCGACGGTCGCCCCCGTGCCGTTCTCTCGATAATAGGTGACCATCAGCAGCGAATAATCGATGCCGATCGCCAGCCCGATCATGGTCACGACATTGCTCAAGAGATTCGACACCGGGACCAGTTCGGCGAGGAGAAAGGCGAGGCCGAGCGAAACCGTGGTGGTCGCCAGTCCCATGAGAAACGGCAGTCCGGCCGCGACCAGGGTGCCGAACGCCATCATCAGAATGATCAGGGTCAGCGGCAAGGCGTGTTTCTCGGCGTGGTCGCCTCCTGTGGCGCTCCAAGCATTCACGTCGAAGTCCGCCGCCGGGCCTCCGGTCACCGCGACTTGGGACGAGGCGTCGAGCCGCTCGAGTTCGGCGCGCAGCGGGGCGACGGCCTCGCGCACCTGAACGACCGCGCGCTGCTCGCTCTCCTTGTCGGTGGAGACCAGGCCGGCGAGCAGGAGGGTCACGTGGCCGTCCGCGGAGCGCATCTGGGCGTCGTGCGTGGTCGGGTAATCGGCCACCCGGCGTACCGAGGGCAGGGCGCCGAGCGCGCGCGCGGCGGCTCGCACCCACGTCACATAGGGCGCCCGGTCCAGGTCCAGCCGGGGGGCCGAGACCGCAATCACCAGAGGATCGATGAACGGATTGGAGAACTGCGAACGGAGCGCATCAGCCGCCGCAATCGAGGGGCTTCCCGGGATGCCCGCGGTGCCGCCGATGGCGACCATGGGTAACTTGTGGGCGCCGATGGCGCCCAGCGTGATCGCCACGACCCAGCCGAGCAGCACGACACGAGGATGTCTGGCCACCCATTGGCCAAGCCTGAAAAATCCGGATTTCACACTTCGCCTGTAGGATTGGCCTTGGCCGCGAATGGTAACGCTTTTTTCCGTGCTTGGGGGGCGGGCAGGGAGCCGCCCTTTGATTTTGACGGCACGATCGAACGGGTCGCTGCGCGGTGATTGCTCGGGCGCATGTTTCCGCGCCGTCGTAAATTTCTCAACGAGGCCTTTGCCCGATTCAATATTCCCGCCGGCGCCGCCATGCGCGAGGCCCTTCGATGCGATCGCGGCCGGGATGTGCGCTGGCGCGGGCTGCAAACCGCACGTATCATCCCGGCTTGGGCCGTCTCGCGCGATCGCAGGAATGAATGGGGTACGTCCTTCATGCTGTCGTGCACGCCTACTAGTCATCCGTGGTGTTGCGTGCCTACCGACTTGCGGCGGGCGTCGCCTACGCGGCGCTCAATGATGCCTTGAAGGCAGAAGGGTTCGTGATCTACGCGGAGCTCGGTAATTTGAGGTTGCGCGCGTGAAGCATGCGAGCGTCCGCGGCTCATCGCATGTCGTGTCGACGTGCGTGTTTGCCGCGTTCTCAGCCGGGCTCGCCGGACCGTCGTGGTCCGATGCCGCGCTCGACAGGCTGACGACCGGGAGCGGGGATCCGTACCTGGCGCAGCTCGAGCCGGCCAATGCGCCGACGACGACGCAGCTTCCCGAGCCGGCGCCGGGCCAGGCGGGACCGAAGGAGCCGGGGGCGCCCGCGACACCGGCCCGACCGGGCGAGTCCAAACCCTGGTACACGCCCATCACCCGTTGGTTCGATCCGAAGACCGCGCCCTTCATTCCGGTGCCGGAGATCGCCGTGGATCCCGATTCGGGCACGACGCTCGGGCTCATACCCACGATTCTGGTCACGGACGAGAATGACGACATTCGCAAGATCATCGCCCCGGACTTGATCCACAACCCCTATTTTGGATGGGGGGTGCACGGGCGCATCTACAGTTTCGATTCCCAGGATGAGCAATGGTCGATCGTCACGGGAATCCAGGAGCGTGTCGAACGGGAATTCGACGGCGAGTACCAGATCGGGCGCGAGCGGCTCGATCGCTGGTCTTTCAATGGCAGCTTCATCTACTCCGTCGACGGAACACCGCGGTTCTATGGGATAGGCAACGAATCGCCGGCCATCAACGAGACCGATTACACGGCGCAATCCGAGCTGCTGCAGCTGCAACCGGGCTACAACATCAACCATGCATGGCAGCTGCAGTACACGGCACGCTTTCAGAATGTCGATGTGCTGCCGGGGACGCTGGCCAAAATCGCATCGATAGGCACGCGCTTCAGCAAGATCCTCGGGGAAGGCACCAACCACAACTTTTTGAACCGGGTGTCAATCGTCTTCGATACGCGCGACGACATCATCATTCCGACCAAAGGCGCCCAATTGGTGGCTTACGGGGGTCTGGCGAGCCGCGACGGGGCGTTCAACGGCTCGCTGTATACCGAGGCCGGATTCGACGGACGAGCATTCGTTCCGCTGCAGGAGAAGACGGTGATCGCAATGCACATGGCATTGCGCTACCTGCCGACGGCGCACGACGTGCCGTTCTGGGCTCTCTCGAGCATCGGCGGAGCCGACACCGTGGTCGGCGGCTCGCAACCGTTGCGCGGCTACGGAAACGGGCGCTTCTACGATCGCGATTCATTTTCGTCGTCGGTGGAATATCGCCGCAACGTGGCCACCTTCCAGGCGGTCGCAACCTCGGTGGAATTGGAGCTTGCTCCCTTCATCGACGTGGGCCGCGTCTTCGACCGAACGAGCACGCTGCCCTTCGATCAACTGCACAAGGTAGGTGGATTGGGATTTCGAGGCATCGCGCGTCCGTTCGTCGTGGGCTACGTCGATATCGGCTACGGTAGCGAGGGCGCCGCGGTGTTCACGGGTTTGAACTACCCCTTCTGAGATCTTTGATCGTGTGGTAGTGTTGCAGCCGCCCTCCAGTCGGCCGGCCATCATCTGTGTTTGAAAAAAAATTCATTGCCCCAGTACTTGCGTTAGCCCTCTCGGGTTGCGGCGGCGTGCTCGATCCGCGCGGCCCCGTCGGGGCTTCCGAGAAACTCATACTCATCGATTCGATGACGATCATGCTGACGATCGTCGTGCCGGTGATCCTCGCGACCCTCGGCTTCGCGTGGTGGTTTCGCGCCTCGAACACCCGGGCGACCTATCGGCCGAATTGGGATTTCTCCGGCAGCCTCGAGCTCATCATCTGGGCCATACCGGCCTTGGTGATCACTTTCCTCGGCGGCATCGCCTGGTTCGGGTCGCAGGCACTCGATCCGTTCCGCCCCCTCGACAGCCCGGTGAAGCCCGTCGAGGTGGAGGCCGTCTCGCTCGACTGGAAATGGCTTTTCATCTATCCGGAGGAGGGCGTCGCCACCGTCAATCAACTGGTGGTCCCGGCCGGCACGCCGCTGCATTTCAAGATCACCTCCGCGAGCGTCTGGAACGCGTTTTTCGTGCCGCAACTCGGCAGCATGATCTATTCGATGGCGGGGATGACGACGCAGCTCAACCTGCAGGCCGACAAGCCGGGGACCTTTGCCGGTCTCTCGGGCCAGTTCAGCGGCGACAAATTCTCCGACATGCACTTCGACGTGCGGGCTGTGGAGGGCGACGCCTTTCACCAATGGGTCGCGGGCGTCAAGGAGTCCGGCGAGGCGCTCGACGTGGCGGCCTACGCCCGGCTTGCGCAGACCGCGGACACCGCACCGCTGACCACCTACAAAGCCGTCGACCCGACGCTGTTCGCGGCGATCGTCGCGGGCACTGCCCCCGAATCGGCCGGGGCGCCGCCGATCACGAATGCACCGTAAGTGGGCGGGGCGCTGATGCGACTTGAGGAACACGAATAATGTTGGGCAAGCTCAGCTGGTCTGCGATCCCTTTCAGCCAGCCCATCCCCATGGCCGCATCGGCCTTCATGATCGTGGGCATCATCGTGCTGCTTGCCTGGCTCACGATCAAGGGTCATTGGCGCTATCTATGGGATGAGTGGTTCACCTCGGTCGACCATAAGCGGATCGGGGTGATGTATTGCGTGCTGGCGCTCGTGATGCTCATCCGCGGCTTCACCGACGCGCTCATGATGCGTTCCCAGCAGGCCCTCGCCTTCCATTCGGCGGGTTACCTCCCGCCGGAGCACTACGATCAGGTTTTCACCGCGCACGGCACGATCATGATCTTCTTCGTGGCGATGACCTTCGTGATCGGCCTGATGAATTTCGTCGTGCCGCTGCAGCTCGGCGTGCGCGACGTGGCTTTCCCGACGCTCAACTCGGTCAGCCTTTGGCTCAACGCCGCCGCGATCCTGCTCGTCAACATGTCGCTGGTGATCGGTGAGTTCGGCAGGGCGGGGTGGTTGGCCTTCCCCCCTCTGTCGGAGCTCAAGTATTCGCCGGGAGTGGGCATCGATTACTACCTGTGGGCCTTGCAGATCTCCGGCATCGGCACGCTTCTCACGGGCGTCAACTTCGTGACGACGATACTCAAGATCCGTGCGCCGGGCATGACACTCATGCGCATGCCCATCTTTTGCTGGACGTCGCTCGCTTCGAGTCTTCTGATGGTCGCCGCCTTCCCGATTCTCACCGCGACCTTCGCCATGCTCCTGCTCGACCGCTACCTCGGGTTCCATTTCTTCACCGATACGGCCGGCGGCAATTCGATGATGTACATGAACCTCATCTGGGCATGGGGTCATCCGGAGGTCTACATCCTCATCCTGCCGGCGTTCGGCGTCTTCTCCGAGGTCATCTCGACCTTCTCGGGCAAGCCGCTGTTCGGCTATCGCTCCATGGTCATTGCGACGATGGCGATCTGCATCCTGTCGCTTCATGGTCTGGCTGCATCATTTCTTCACGATGGGAGCCGGAGCCGACGTCAATGCCTTCTTCGGCATCATGTCGATGATCATCGCCGTCCCGACCGGTGTGAAGATCTTCAACTGGCTCTTCACCCTGTGGGGCGGCCGTGTGCGGTTCGAGGAGCCGCTGCTCTGGGCGCTCGCCTTCATGATCACCTTCGCCATCGGCGGCATGACGGGCGTGCTCCTTGCGGTGCCGCCGGCCGATTTCGTGCTGCACAACTCGCTGTTCCTGGTCGCGCACTTCCATAACGTCGTCATCGGCGGGGTGTTGTTCGGCGCGTTCGCCGGATACTCGTACTGGTTCCCCAAGGCATTCGGCTTCCGGCTGGACCCACGGACCGGAAAAGCTGCGTTTTGGTGTTGGCTGATCGGGTTCTATGTCGCGTTCATGCCGTTGTACGTCGTCGGCCTCGAGGGCATGACGCGCCGCATGCAACATTATGATGTCGCCGAGTGGCATCCATGGCTCGTCGTCGCCGCGGTGGGGGCCGGCATCATTGCCTGCGGCATCGGGTTCCAGATCCTCCAGCTCGTCGTCTCGATCCGCAACCGCGACAAGCTGCGCGACCTCACCGGCGATCCGTGGGACGGGCGAACGCTCGAGTGGATCACCTTCTCGCCGCCGCCGCATTTCAATTTCGCGGTGATGCCGAACGTCACCGGCGCGGAGGCCTACTGGGGCATCAAGCAGAAGGCGATCCAGCAGCGTCGACTCACCGACCTGCCGGATTACCAGCCCATCGAGATGCCGCGCAACAGTCCCACCGGATTCATCGCCGCGTTCTTCGCGGTGGTGACCGGCTTCGCGCTGATCTGGCACATCTGGTGGATGGTGATCGTCGGCTTGATCGGCGCCTTCGGAACCTTCGTCGGTTTCGCCTGGCGCAATCGCTACGAGTACGAATTGCCGGCGGCGGAGCTGGCGCATATAGACGACGAGCGCCGCCAGGCCCGAATCGCGCTGGTGGAGGGCCGCGAAAAAGGCATCCACAAGGTCGAGTATTCGGAAACCAAGGCGCACGGTTCCCGCAAGGTGGGCTGGATCGAGGAGCCACACGGCGGGCATCTGGGGCCGGCCACCAAGCGCATCATCACGGGCTACGGCTTTTGGATTTTCCTGCTCTCGGATTTCATCTTGTTTGCGGGATTCTATGCGGCGTACGCCGTGCTGGCTCACGCCACCGCGGGCGGTCCGACGGCGGTCAAGCTGTTCGATCTCAGGATTCTGGCCATCGAGACGGCTTGTCTGCTGCTCTCGAGCTTCGCCTGCGGGCTGGCGAGCATTGCGGCGAATGCCCGCAACATGCTGTGGACGCAGATCGGCTATGTCATCACCGGAGCGCTGGGGCTGGCATTCATCGGCCTCGAGGTCAGCGAGTTCGCCAAAATGATCGCCATGGGTGCGGGGCCCGGCCGCAGTGCGTTCCTGTCCGCGTTCTTCGCGCTGGTCGGCCTGCATGGGGTGCATGTGACCATCGGTCTTCTGTGGCTCGGAACCATGATGGCGCAGTTCTGGGCCAAGGGATTTCGAGCCGACATCATGCGGCGCGGATTGTGCTTCGCGCTGTTCTGGCATGCCCTGGACATCATCTGGGTCGGCATCTTCACCAACGTTTATCTTCTGGGGACGAGCCCATGAGCGAACACGAGACTGATTCAGCCGGCGGCGGCCACGGCGTCGACGCCGCGCCGGGCGACGAGGAGTCCGTATCCGAGGGGATCCGCAATTACCTGATCGGACTCGGGCTCGCCGCAGCCCTCACGATTGCATCGTTCTGGGTGGCGAGCGGCACGAGCCTGCTCTACGTGCCCGGAGTTCCCATGGCGCTCGCGGCGCTGGCGATCGCGCAGATGGGCGTGCATCTCGTGTTTTTTCTGCACATCACCACGGGCCCGGACAACATCAACAATTCGCTCGCGCTCGCCCTCGGCGTGCTGATCGTCGGCATCGTCATCACCGGATCGCTGTGGATCATGTATCACATGAACATGAACATGGCCGTCATGCCGGCCAGCGACATGTGACGACCGCCGCGGCTCCTCAGGCGAGCCGTTTCCGGACGATATCGGCGACGCGCAGCGCGTTGGCGATGATGGTCAGCGTCGGGTTGACCGCCCCGATCGAGGGAAAGAAGCTGGCATCCGACAGGTAGAGATTGTCGAGTTCGTGCGCCTTGCAGTCGGTGTCGAGCACCGAGTCGGCGGGGTCCGTTCCAAAGCGCGCCGTGCCCGCCTGGTGTGCGGTGCCGCCGATGGGGATCTGCTTCCCGAGGTACAGGTTCCGTTCGAGGAGCACGGGGTGCGCGCCGACACGGGTCAGGATCTGCTCCAGCTTTTTCTTGAGGCGACGGTGCGCCTCCATGTTGTTCTCCTTGATGTCGAGAATCACGCGGTCGCCGTCGTAAAAAATCCGGTTCTCCGGCCGGGGCAGATCCTCGCTGGACAGCCAGAAATCCATGGAATGGCGCGCCATTTCCTCGAAGGGGGCTTTTGGCAGCCACTCCAGCCATGCCGGCAGCACCTCGCCGCGAACCTGTGCGCCGTGCGAGGTTGCGCACATCTGGATGAGTCCCAACGGGTATTCCCAGTCGTCCGTGCCGAAGTAGAAATCGCTGATCGCGAGCGTCTTTTGAAATACCGTGTCGTTCGGATCGCGCATCCAGGCCATCAGCACCGATTGGTTGTGCCGCATGTAATTGCGCCCGACCTGGTCCGAGCCGTTGGCGAGTCCGCGCGGATGAGCGGCGTTCGCCGAGCGCAGCAGCAGCAGCGCCGACGACAGTGCGCCACAAGCGACCACGACGATGTCCGCCGAGTACCGCTCGGTGCGCCCGCCGCACTCCACCTGCACGCCGTTGACGATGCGCCCGGAGGGGTCCGTGTGCAGTTTCGATACATAGGCATTGGTGTTGAGGGTGACGTTGGCGTGGGCTCGAAGGGTGGGGTCCACGCACATCACTTGAGCATCCGCCTTGCCGTTCAATGGACACGGGAAGCCGTCGAAGGTATCGCAGCGGATGCAGGTGCTGGTGGGCGTCGCCTTGCCGTCCTTCTCGTCGAGCAGGATGCCGAGCGGCAGATGAAAAGGCTGCAGACCTTCGCCCCGGAGCCCCTCGTTCAATGTTTGGATGGCGGGCTCGTGCGATACCGGGGGGAACGGGAACGGCCCATCCGAGGGCGGCTCGTTCGGATCTTCGCCGCGCAGGCCGTGTACGTGGAACAGCCGCTCGGCCTCGGCGTAATAGGGCTCGAAGACCTCGTACGGCAGCGGCCACGCCGGCGAGATGCCGTCCGCGTGCCGCACCTCCCCGAAATCGCGCTACGCGCAGGCGCAGCAACGCCGCGCCATACACCTTGGAATTTCCGCCGACGTAGTAGTGCAGCCCGGGGTGAAATTCACGGCCGTCGCCGCCGTACCAGGTTTCCTTGGCCTGGTACGCGCCGTCGACGAAAACGGTCTGCGAGTCCCAGTTCGCGCGGGAGCGGGGCAGGTAATCCCCGCGCTCGAGGATCAGGATGCGCTTGCCGGTCGAGGCGAGCTTGTGCGCCAGGGAGGCGCCGCCCGGGCCGGAGCCGATGACGATGACATCGTAATGGGCGTCCGACATGGTGCGCTCATCCGCCGGTCGCGAAGCCGGGATACAGCGTCATGCCGCCGTCGACGAACAGCGTCGTGCCCACCACGTAATCGGAATGATCCGAGGCGAGCCACACCGCCGCGCGCGCGATGTCCTCGGGCTCGCCGATCCGGCCATACGGCACCAGCGTCATCAAGCGAGTCGTAGGCCTCCTGGCGTGTTCCAGGCGCTGGTGTTGATCGGCGTGCGGATGGCGCCGGGCGCGATGCCGTTGACGCGGATGCGATGCGGCGCGAATTCCTGAGCCATGCTCTCCATCAGCAGCTTGATGCCGCCCTTGGAGGTCGCGTAGTTCGCATGCCCGGCCCAGGGAATCTGCTGATGCACCGAGCTCATGCAGATGATCTTGCCCGCCGCGCACGACACCGCCGGCACGACGCCCCGGCGCAGGAACTCCGCGCACCGCCTGGCGCGAGCATAGGAACTGGCCGGTGAGATTGACGCCGAGCACGGTGTTCCACTGCGCCAGGGTCATGTCCTTGAACGCCGAATCCCGCTGCAGGCCCGCATTGTTGACCAGAATGTCGATGGTGCCGAAGCGCTTCATCATTTCGGCAAACATGGCCGCGACCTCACTCTCGGACGACACGTCGGCCTTGACGGCGAGCGCCTCGGAGCCGGCGGAGCGGATCTCGTCCACCACGGCCTCGGCCGCCTCGTCGCCGGATACGTAGTTCACGATCACGTCGGCGCCCGCCTGTCCGAGCGCGATCGCAACGCCACGGCCGATGCCTGAATTGGCGCCGGTCACGAGGGCTTTTTGTCCGGCCAAAATCCGCTGGGGAGGCACGGGAGGGGCGGTTGTCATGACGGGATCGACTCCTTTGGGTTGGATTCAAGGGCGCGCGGCGCCGCGCTGGTTCGTGTAAATCGCATAGAGAGTGTGCGAGGCGCAGATGAACAGGCGGGAGCGGTTGCGCCCGCCGAACGTGAGGTTGGAGACCGGGTAGGGGGTTTTGATCCTGCCCAGCATCGCCCCCTCGGGCGAGATGCAGTGCACGCCATCGGCGGCGCTCACCCAGAGATTGCCGTCCTCGTCCGCACGAAAGCCGTCGGTATAGCCGGGCGTGGTCTTGTGGAAGATGCGGCCCGCCCCGAGAGGCGCGCGCGCCGACGCGGTGTCCTGTACATCGAACACTCGGATGTATTGCCTCGGATCGGCTTCGAACTGCCGCCCGGTCTCCGCGATGTAGAGCAAGCGCTCGTCGGGCGAGAATGCCAGCCCGTTCGGACCCTGGAAGTCGTCGGCGACGAGCGCGATATCGCCGTCTTCGCCCAGCCGATAGACCGCGGGCGGCAACTCCGACTGCTGCTTGCCGCCTTCATAGTCGGTGCTGATCCCATACGTCGGATCGGTGAACCACAGGCTTCCGTCTGAGCGGCAGACCACATCGTTCGGCGAGTTGAGGCGCTTGCCTTCGAAGCGGTCGGCGAGCACGCGCACCGTGCCGTCCCACTCGGTGCGAAAAATACAGCGATGCCGATGTGAACAGCTCACGAGCCGCCCCAGGCGGTCGCGCGTGTTGCCGTTGGTGAAGCCCGAGGGAGCGCGAAACACGGTGACCCCCGAATTCTCGCTCCAGCGCATCAGCCGGTCGTTCGGAATGTCGCTCACGATGAGGCAGTCGTGATCCGCGAACCAGGCCGGCCCCTCGAGCCAGCCGAAGCCGTCCGCCAGCTTCTCGAGCGGCGCATTCGGCAGCACGTAGTGGCGAAATGGGGGCTCGATGATGTCGAAGTCGCTCATGGTGATCTCGAGTTCACTTCAAATGACAGGGGACACCCAGCGGCGCAACGTGCATCTGCACCGTCATGAGCACCGCAGGTTCGGTGCCCACGGTGCCGGAGCGATGCCCTTTGCGGCCCCCGGTGAGGACCGAGCCCTGATCTTCGCCGAGCGAGAATTCGCCGGGCCCCTGCTCGATGCGCGTGCCGTCCATGGACTCGATCCACCAGCGCCCGGAGAGCACCACGATCCATTGCGGCGCCGGGTTCTCGTGCCAATCGCCGACCCATCCGACCGGTTGTACGGTGAATACCACGGTCGCGTCGCCGCGCCGCTGTGCATCGTTCCACTGCGGGGCGGCGGCACCCACTCGCGCGATCTCGAATTCCGTGAGGCGGCACTGGGTTTGATGGGTGATGCCATCCTCGCCGGTCCAGAGATGCCAGTACGCGAGCTGCGGACGCGGTCCTATACTGTCGCTCATCGTAAACCTCCATGCGGGGAGCGGCTGGATTCGTGACGTTCATGAACGATTACGCACCGACGGTGCTTCGGCTGTTCCTGGTGATCCTGTTTCCGTTCAGCGGCCTGGACAAGATCCTCAACTGGCCCTCCGCCATGAAGCAGGCGGGCAGCGTCTTCTGGCCCCAGGGAATGCTCGTGATGTCGATCGCCGTCGAATTCCTCGCCCCGGTGTGCATCGTCTCGGGCTGGCACGATCGCTTCGCGGCGTTCGTCTTGGCGGGGTTCTGCATCATGACCGCGATCCTGTTCCATCAATTCTGGCGCTTTCCGGACTTCTGGCGATTCAAGGAAGGCGAGGGACTGCAGCACTTCTGGGAGTTCCTCAAGAATTTCGGTTTGGTGGGGGGTCTCGGGCTCATCATGCTCGGACCTCAAACATCGACGATCGGCGAGTTCGTGAGCCATCCGTTCGTCTCCACGCACGTCGAGGGCCCTCACGCCGGCCGGCCCAAGGAAGCGCCGTGATTCACGAGCACGAAGCGATGCCCATCGGGGTCGCTCACCGCGGAAATTTTTTTCAGCAGCGCCGGTGCACGGTCGCGGTCGTTGGCGGCCGCCTGGCCCGGCGCGACTGCAGAGAGCGTCGTCCATTGCATCGACAGATCGCTGACGCTTGGATTCTCGCGCGCGCGACCGGGCGGCCTATACGCGAGCAGTTCCAATCCCGGCCCGGCGACGCCGGCGGGACGAAGGCCGGTCACGCGCACGTACGCAGCGCCGAGGCCATCCAGGCGCGACTGCACCGCTCCTGTGTTCACGGTCTCCTCCGCAATGCTCAGCCCCAGAGACCGATAGAAGGCGAGGCTTCGACGGGTGGAGCTCACCGTCAGGGCGGTATGGTCGATGCCGAGGAAGGGCTCGTCCGAGGGAGCCGCGCGTGTTCGCTCCTGCCATTTGGGATTTCCAGGGCGCGGCGGAAACCACAAGAGCTCCAGCGGATGGCCATCCGGGTCGCGAAACTTGAACGCCCGCACGCCGCCGTTGGATGCCGGCAAAGTTTCAGGGCCCTCGGTGCTGATCGGCTGCCATCCCGCGCTTGACCGAAGCCGGGAATAGGCCGAGTCCATGTCGCTGACGACGATGGCGAGATGCTGAAACCACAAGTCGTTGGTTCGGCTGTCCGCCGGATAATTCCGTCCGGCCGACTCGAATTGCACGAGCACGAGCTCCTCCTCGCCGAGTCGCAGTCGGAGCTCGCCGGCGTCGCCTCCGAGCCCCAACGCCCGCAAAGCCTCTGGATCGGCTGCTGCGCGCGATATGCCGTTGAAACCCAGCACCGAGCGATAAAAGGACTCCGCGCGGCCGAGATCGGAAACCACCCGGCTGATGCCGACGACCGATTGCGCCTGCACCCAGACATTGCGCGGCTCGCGCACAGCGCTGCCGCCTCTGCCGCGTCCGCCCAAAGGTTGCATCGCGCTTCTCCGGAGACCCAACCGGCATATTGCGCACGCACTCCTCCCGGAGCGAACGGTGATCCGCGTCACCTCGTGTAGGATTCCACCGACTCGCGCAAGACGGCCGAGCCCGGGAGGGCAGCGCCACCGGGATGGGCACGGTCGCGATGGAGCGCATAATCGACGCTGCACAGGAGGATCCCATGCAGACACTGGATGAGTTCGCGATCACCCGCAAATGGCCCGCCAAGCATCCGGACCGCATTCAGCTCTACTCGTTGCCGACGCCCAATGGGGTGAAGGCTTCGATCATGCTGGAGGAGATCGGACTGCCCTATGAGCCCCATCTCGTGAGCTTCGCAACCCACGACCAATCGTCGCGGGAGTTCGAGTCACTCAATCCGAACAAGAAGATCCCGGCAATCATTGACCCGAAGGGGCCCGATGGCGTGCCGTTGGGACTGTTCGAATCCGGCGCCATCTTGATCTACCTGGCGGAAAAGGCCGGGGCGTTCCTTCCCAACGGCGCCTCCGCTCGGTACCAGACCATTCAGTGGCTCATGTTCCAGATGAGCGCGGTCGGTCCGATGTTCGGGCAGGTGGGCTTCTTTCACAAGTTCGCCGGCAAGGAGTACGAGGACAAGCGCCCGCGCGATCGATACGTGGCCGAATCCAAGCGGCTCTTGGGGGTGATGGACCGGCGGCTGGCCGAGGGTCCGTGGTTCATGGGGGAGACCTATACCATCGCGGATATCGCCACCTTCCCTTGGATCAACAACCTCATCGGGTTCTACGGTGCGGCGGATCTGGTCGGCATCCAGGAATTCCCCCACGTGCTGCGCTCCCTCGAGGTGTTTCTGGCGAGGCCTGCCGTTGCACGAGGCCTTCAGATTCCGAAGGTTGCTGGCTGATCCGAAGCCGCGTGGAGCTTGCGATTGCACCCGGCAGCCCGCCTTGGTGCATACTGTCGCCGCGGCGCGACGTTGCAGATCGTGTTCCCGAGAGGGCTCCAGGAGACAATGTGTCGATTGTCCGAGTGATCGAAGGCTGACGGATGCCTGTCATCCCTCCCAAAGTCCGCGCCACCAGCTCCCTGACCGTCGCGCGAATCACCCGCCCCCGAATGACGAAGACCGCCCGGGTCACCGTCTTGTTTGCCGACCTCCGCGGATATACCGGCCTGGCCGAGAGACTGGCGCCGGCCCAAATCGTCCCGCTGCTCGATGAGTTCTTCGCCGTCCTCGCGGCGGCGACCGGCTTGCACGGCGGCCAGGTGTACCACCTCGCCGGCGACGGAATGATGGCGGGTTTCGGTATGGGCGAGTCGGCGGAGGAGGGCGCGCGCGGCGCATTGGCCGCGGGTCACAGCATGCTCGCGGATTTCGCGGCCTTGGCCGAGCGCTGGCGCCAAGACCATGCGATCGAGACCGGCATCGGTGTCGGGCTGCACACGGGAGAGGTGGCGCTCGCCTTGCTCGGGCCGCCGGGCCAGAGGCGCACCACGCTCGTGGGTGATACGGTGAACGTCGCGGCGCGGCTTTGTGGGCGCGCACGGGCGGGCGAAGTGCTCCTCTCGTGCACAGTGGCCGCCGCGCTCGATGCGAAGACCACGCGGGGAGACGCGAATGCCGGGCCGATCGCCTTCCTTCACCTGCCTCAATTCGAGCTGCGCGGCCGCAGCGCACCGCTCGACATCTGGTGCGTACCGGCGCCGGCGCGCATCGCGGTTTCCTGAGGCTGGCCCCGCAGGCGGGGCGCCGGGGAGCGCGGGCGCTTTGCTACACTTCCGCCGGCAGCCCCCGTGGCGGAATTGGTAGACGCAACGGACTTAAAATACCGAACTTAGTTTCGGTTTAGCCTTTGTTTTAGTGAGCCTTTTACGGTAAATGTGCATGGTCCGTGTTCAAGATTGCACACATGGCTCAACAGCTTCCCTCGGGTAATTGGCGCGAAGTTATTCGCCGAAAAGGCCTCGGCCTGCATACCGCGACCTTTCCCACGAAACAGGCAGCATTGCGGTGGAAGGCCGCAAAGCTCTCCCAACTCTACAAAGCGAAAGGTGTGGTGGTGGTCGGACAGACGCTTGCCATGACCATGGCCGAGTATTTCAACAGCGCCAGGCACCTGCAAAAGGCGCCCGGCACCCGGTCACGGGAGAAATGTTGTGAGGCCCCCGTCTTGTACATTAACGGCGATGGTGTGGCGAAGCGCCCTCGGGCCTGGACGAACAACCCCATCGACATCATTGATGGCTTGGACGTTCAAAGCTATATAGACGCCCGATCGCAAGAGAAGTCCTTAAGGAACTCGGCCCAATCCATCTCGCCCGACTCCATCAGATTGGAGGTGCGACTGTTGAGTGCGGTTTTCAAACACGCTGTGCAGTCTCGATACCGGGAGGGAAATCCCGCGCTCGCGAACAGAGCGGCTATGTGCTACCTCGCTCAAATATTCGCGACACACGCATTACGCCGTCACAGGAATCCTCGTTGTCGCTCTCGGCAAGTAATCACGTGGTCATATTCCCGTCGAACCAATCCAAGTCTGCATCCCTGGTTGGAATCCCGTCCGGGCTAATTCATGGCCCGGTGAGGCGGCGAAAGTTCAGCTCGACTGGGTTCACCTAGATAAAGGGTATGTTGATGTGCCACGGCGGGGGACCAAGAAGCGGCATCCGCGGCGCGTTCTGCTTAATGGCGCACTGGTAGAAATCCTTCGCCATCAATTGCAGCGTGCGCGCAATGCACGATCTCCGTACCTGTTCTTTTCGCACAGCCGCAAGAATGCGTCGGAGACTGTCCCCTATCAGTACAACACCGCGTGGCGCCACATTCGCGATTTGGCTGGCGTGAAGGCCGAAGCGCACGGAATGCGAAGGGAATATACTCTCGGCTTTTCGAGCAATCGTCGCTCACCGATGGGCAGATTGCGTTGATGGTGGGCGACGTGAATCCAATGTCTCTGGAACCGTACAAGCATCTGCGAGCTACCGAGCTGCGCGCGCAGTACGACGCATTTCAAGCGTTGCAAGATGAAGGGCGTAAACGCGAAGCCGCAAAGAGCGTGGTCGAGGGCTTGCAGGAAGAAACTGGGTATCGACTTGAGTGCATTTTCGCCGCACTACAAGATCTGCTTCAAGGGAAAGGTGATCCGGAAATGGAAGAGTACACCGACCCGGTAAGCTACCGAACTGGGGATTTGAGCCGCAGACGGTCGAGCTAATTCGTAGTCATAAAGAAATGATGCGATCTGCGAGACGCAAATCAAAGTGACGCGTTTTTGCGCGTCATATGGGGTGCTGGTGCCCCGGGCCGGATTTGAACCGGCATGGCCTTGCAGCCGGCGGATTTTCTTACCTCTACGGCTTTCGCCGCCGCGCGCCATCGCGTTTGGGGTCTGGAGTGCGCCACGACCGTAACAGCCCTCTGCGACTGTCGTAGGTCCCCGCCGTCCACTCTCTACACCTGCCAGCAGCACATGCTGCCGGATTGGCTCGGCGTTGCCTCAGGCTTGTCCCCGGGGGTTCACCGACTTTGACGGGATTCGGTCAGGCCGTTTCCGTGCCTGCCGCTCAAATTTTGGCTTTCAAGTCCGCTGCGTCTACCGTTTCGCCACCGGGGCATCCGCCACATTGTAGCGGGCTGCATACGCCGAAGGCGAGCGTTCTGGCACATTCTTTCTTTGTCGGCTTTCCAGCCATCTTTGGCTGCTGACGGCATTCGAAATCCGATATGGCTACGCACGGAGTCGAATTGCCCAAGAGGAGGGGTGTGCCACAAGCACACTGCGCTTCTTGATGGCGAGATTTTCTGCACGCTGCGAGGCTCAAGTGCGGATGAGAAAATGGATTGCAATATTGCAACCGGATCCGGCCGTGCCAGCTCCCGAGCGCGAAAATTCGCCCGCGCGTCAGGAACTACTGAAATGGGTCAAGTGGCAGTGTAAGCTGACTGCACCTGGACCAGATGAGACGGGCCGGTCAATTCGGCAGTGCCATTGATATTCCTTGATGGGTCTTCGCTTGGCCTGGTGCGGAGCCACGACCGGGCAGGCTGGAAGATTTACCAACCGGGAGGACATGCCGTACTGCGTCGTTCTTCCTGCATATCCTTCAGGAGATTTCGCATGAAAGCGATTGATCGCCCGTTTACCAAGATCATCAACGGCACGACCCAGTTCGTGATCCCAGTTTTTCAGCGTGATTACAACTGGACGGAAGCGGACTGCGACCAGCTGTGGAAGGATGTGGTTCGGATTGCGTCCGCTCCTGGGGAGCGCGGTCATTTCCTTGGCTCGCTGGTTTACGTCTCCACGGGCGATTCGTCCGCAGGATTCACTCGATGGCTACTCATTGATGGACAGCAACGGCTAACGACATTGACTTTGCTGCTCACGGCTTTGAGAGATCATATCGAGGACATAGGTTGGACGGGTTCGGACGATGGTCCGACTGCAAAACGGCTTGACGCCTACTTCTTGAAAAACGTCCAAGAGGAAGGTGATCGTCTCCACAAGCTGGTTCTCCGCAGGCGCGATCAGGCGACGCTACACGCGCTGCTGGATCGTGCTGAAGCGCCAGCAACGCCTTCCGAACGAGTTCGCGACAACTATGACTTC
>CAVSSU010000032.1:0-25625 GCA_963730565.1 uncultured Gammaproteobacteria bacterium | reverse complement strand
ATTACCTGCATCCACCAGACGCTGCAATACCTTGATCAGTTTCTCCACGTCCGCCATGTGCAGCCCCACCGTCGGCTCATCGAGCACATATAGCGTGTGCTGGCCGTCGCGGCGCGGCCATGTCGCGCCCACCGCTCGGTGCGCGCCTTCGCGAGCTCGGCCACGAGCTTGATGCGCTGGCTCTCGCCGCCCGAGAGCGTCGGACTCGGCTGCCCGAGGCGTCAGATAGCCCAGGCCGACGTCGGCCAGCAGCTGCACGGGCATGGTGGATGCGCGGTGCGCGCGAAGAATTCCACCGCCTCCTCGACGTTCATGCGCCAGCGTCTCGCCGATGCTCTTGCCCTTGAACTGATGCTCAGCGTCTCGCGGATCGAAGCGCCGGCCGCCGCAGACGTCGCACAGCACCTTGACGTCCGGCAGGAAGCTCATCTCGATGCTGCTGCATGCCCTGGCCCTCGCACGCCTCGCAGCGCCCGCCGGCGGTGTTGAATGAGAAGCGGCTGGCGGTGTATCCGCGCATGCGCGCTTCGCTGGTGCTCGGCGTACAGGCGGCGGATCTCGTCCCAGAAGCCGATGTAGGTGGCGGGGCAGGAGCGGGGGGTCTTGCCGATCGGCGTCTGATCGACCTCGAGCACGCGGCTGATCGTCTGCCAGCCGTCGATCGACTCGCAGCCGCTGCACTCGGCCGCGCGTTCGCGATCCGCGCGCGGGCGTCGAGCAGCCAGACGCTTGAGGTTGCCGTAGAGCACGTCGCGCGCCAGCGTGGACTTGCCGGACCCCGACACGCCCGTCACGCACCGTCAGGCGGCCGAGCGGAATGCGCACATCGACCTCGCTTGCAGGTTGTGCAGAGTCGGCGCCCGCGATGCGGATCGACGGCGTGCTCGCGTGTCGACCGAGCGCCGGCGAGCCCTGGATGCTGGAGCGGAGCGGCCGAGACAGCGCCCGGTGGGGGAGTCGCGGCTTGCGCTCAAGCTCGCGCGGCGGTGCCTTGCGCCACCACGCGGCCGCCGCGCGCGCCGGCGCCGGGACCGAGATCGATGACGTGATCCGCGCGCCGGATGGTGTCCTCGTCGTGCTCCACCACCACCAGCGTGTTGCCCTTGCTGCGCAGCTCGGTCGAGCGTATCGAGCAGCATCGCGTTGTCGCGCGGATGCAGCCCGATGGTCGGCTCGTCGAGCACGTAGCACACCCCCTGCAGGTTCGAGCCGAGCTGGGCGGCCAGACGGATGCGCTGCGCCTCGCCGCCCGAGAGCGTCGGCGCGGCGCGGTCGAGCTGCAGATAGCCGAGTCCCACGTCGCCGAGAAAGGCAGTGCGAGCTCTCGAGCTCCGCGAGCAGATCGCGCGCGATCTCGAGCTCGCGGCCCGCCAGCTTGAACTTGCGCAAGGCGGCGGCGAACTCCTCGACCGGCAAATGCGGTGAGCTCGGCGATCGAGCAGCTCGCGGAAACAGCACGTTGCGCGCCACGGGATTGAGCCGGCTGCCGGCGCAGTCCGCGCAGGGGCAGGGCTCGCCGGTCTCGGAGTCGCCCGCGGCCTGCCACTGAGCTTCCTCGCCGGTCTGCTCGGCATCGAACCCCGCCAGCTGCAAGCCCGTCCCGAAGCAGCTCTTGCACCAGCCGTGGCTGGAGTTGAAGGAGAACAGCCGCGGGTCGAGCTCGGGAAAGCCCGTGCCGCAGTTCGGGCAGGCGCGCTGCGTGGAGAAGACGGCGGCGCGGTCGGTTCGCCCTTGGCCGCGGATGCGAGCACGTGCACCACGCCCTTGCCGAACTCGAGCGCGGCGCGCGAGCGCCTGGCGCAGCGCCGCCTCGGTCTGCGCGGCGACCGCGAGTCGTCGCCACCGGCAGCTCGATGCTGTGCTCGACGAATCGATCGAGGCGCGGCCATTTCGCGGTGGGCATGAGCTCGCCGTCCACGCGCAATTCGGTCGAAGCCTTTGCGCGCGCATGGCCTTGGCGAGCGCCGTGTAGTAGGCCCTTGCGAGCCACGATCAGCGGCGCCAGCAGCGTGATCCTGCGTCCGCGATATTCCTTGAGCAGCCGCGCGGCGATGGCATCGGTGGACTGCGGCTCGATGCGCGCGCGGCAGTCGGGGCAGTACTGCACGCCCAGTTTGACGTAGAGCAGCCGCAGGAAATGATAGATCTCGGTGAGCGTCGCCACCGTGCTCTTGCGGCCGCCGCGGCTCGTGCGCTGCTCGATGGCGACCGTCGGCGGAATGCCGAAGATCGCGTCCACGTCGGGACGGGACGCGGGCTGCACGAACTGCCGCGCATAGGCGTTGAGGGACTCGAGGTAGCGGCGCTGTCCTTCGGCGAACAGGATGTCGAATGCCAGGGTGCTCTTGCCGCTTCCGGATACCCCGGTGATGACGGTGAATCGATTGCGGCCCAGATCCACGTCGATGTCCTTGAGGTTGTGCTCGCGAGCCCCGCGGATCTCGATGGCTCGAGGCGAGCTCGCGGGCGTCTCCGGGCCTTCTGCATCTTCGACGCCGCGGCCGAAAGAGGCGGAGGGGCCGATGCTTTCCAGGAGCGCCCGGCCGGTGTGCGAGTCCGTGAGGCGCATGATGTTTTCAGGCGTCCCGGCGCCCACCAGCGTTCCGCCTGCGTCACCGCCCTCGGGACCCAAGTCGATGATCCAATCGGCCGCGCGCACCACGTCGAGATTGTGCTCGATGACGAGCAGCGAATGGCCCGCCTCGATCAGCCGGCGGAATGCGCGCAAGAGCTTGGCGACGTCGTCGAAATGCAGGCCCGTGGTCGGCTCGTCGAACAGAAAGAGCGACCCCAGCCGTGGCCCGGCGCCGGCGCTCCGGCCCTTGCCACGGCGTGTCGCCTTGCCGGCCGCTCCGGATGCCGCCGCCGTTCGCACCGCGTTTTCGGCCAGATGGCCGGAGAGCTTGAGGCGTTGCGCCTCGCCTCCCGAGAGCGTCGGCACCGGCTGGCCGAGGCGCAGATAGTCGAGCCCCACTTCGGCGAGCGGCGCGAGGCGCAGGCACACCTCCGGGTCGTTGCAGAACACCTTCAGCGCCTCGGACACCGTGAGGTCCAGCACGTCGGCGATGCTCAGGGGCGCCGAGCCGCCGCGAGAGAGCCTGATCTCGAGTATCTCCGCGCGATAGCGGCGACCGTTGCAATCCGGACACCGCAGGTACACATCCGACAGGAACTGCATTTCCACGTGCTCGAAGCCGTTGCCGCCGCAGCCCGGACAACGGCCGTTGCCGGAATTGAAGCTGAACGTGCCGGCGGTGTACTTGCGCTCGCGTGCCTCGGGCAGTTTCGCGAACAGCTTCCGGATCGCATCGAAGGCGCCCACGTAGCTTGCCGGATTGGAGCGCGTCGTCCGGCCGATGCTCGACTGATCGACCATCACGACATCGCCGATCAGCTCCGCGCCCACGATGCGCCGATGAGCGCCGGGATTCTCGGTGGGCTTTCCGTGGAGCGGCGCAGCGCCGGAAACAGGATGTCGTGTACCAGCGTGGATTTGCCCGACCCGCTCACGCCGGTGACGCACACCAGACGATTGAGCGGAATGTCGACATCGATGCCCTTGAGGTTGTGCTCCGCGGCGCCCTCGATGCGCAGCATTCCGGGCGAAGCGGAACGCGCCGCGGCGGGCGGTATGTCGACCCGGCGTCGATGCAGCAGATAATCCGCGGTCAGCGAGCCCTTGGCCTTCGCGAGCGCCGCGGGGCGCCCTTGAAACACGATCTCGCCGCCGTGCTCACCGGGACCCGGCCCGATGTCGATGAGCCGGTCGGCCGCCTGCATCACCTTGGGATCGTGCTCGACGACGATCAGCGTATTGCCGGCATCGCGAAGCCGTTTCATCACGCCGACGATGCGGCCCATGTCGCGCGCGTGAAGACCGATGGAAGGTTCGTCGAGCACGAACAACGTGTTCACCAGCGAGGTGCCGAGCGCCGTGGTGAGATTGATCCTCTGCACTTCGCCCCCCGACAGCGTGCGGGACTGGCGGTCGAGGTTCAGATAGCCCAAGCCGACCTCGGTCAGATACTTGAGCCGCGTACGGATCTCGGTCAGCAACAGATCGGTCGCCTCATCGAGCGGCGGCGGCAAGGCAAGTCCGCCAAAAAACCGCAGGTTTCGATCGATGGGGGCGAGCATCACGTCGCGGATGTTGATGCTGGGCGAGCCTGTCGGCGAGCCGTTCGGCAAGCCTATCCGCCAGAGTAGCGCCTCCGGCTTGAGACGCGATCCCTGGCATGCGGTGCATTCGGTGTACGACCGGTAACGCGACAACAGCACCCGGATGTGCATCTTGTACGCCTTGGTCTCGAGCCACGCGAAGAAGCGCCTGACCCCGTACCAGACGTTCTTGGTCCAGTCGCCTTCGCCGTCGAGCACCCACGCGCGCTCCGCATCGGTCAGCTCGCGCCAAGGCGTGTCGAGCGGGATGCCGCGCTTGCGCGCGAACTTGACCAGGTCCGCCTGGCACTCCTTGTACGACTCCGTCTGCCAGGGCTTGACTGCGCCGCCACGCAACGTCAGAGCCGTGTTGGGAATGACCAATCCGTAGTCGACTCCGATGATCCGCCCGAAGCCACGGCAGGTCTCACAGGCTCCGATGGGCGAATTGAAACTGAATGTGCTCGGGGTCGGATCCTTGTAACCGATATCGCAGTCCGGACAGTGCAGCTGCGTCGAAAATCGCCATGGGGCGCCGACCGACCCGTCCTCGCTCTGCGGATACACATCGAGACGACCCTGACCGACCTTGAGCGCAGCCTCGATGGCGTCGTTCGCGCGCGCCGGCTCTACCGACGACCAGCGGAAACGATCCTGGATCATCTGCAGGACGCCGCCGCGCTCCTCGTGGATACGGGTATAGCCCTGCGCGGCCAGCAGCTTCTTGATCTCCGCTTCGTCGAAATTTTGCGGGATCGGCACCGGGAACGTGAGCAGCAGGCGTGGATCGCCGGCCGCGTGGGTGCGCTCCTCGAGTCCTGCGCGGATGGTTTCCACGGTGTCCCGGCGCACGGGCTGTCCGCAGCCGCGGCAATGCAGTATCGCCGCGCGCGCAAACAGAAGCTTGAAGTGATCGTTGAGCTCGGTCATGGTGCCGACGGTCGAGCGGGACGTGCGCACCGGATTCGTTTGATCGATGGCGATGGCGGGCGGGATGCCTTCGATCGCATCGACCAACGGGCGATCCATGCGATCCAGGAATTGTCTCGCATAGGGCGAGAAAGTCTCGACATAGCGGCGCTGGCCCTCCGCATACAAAGTGTCGAACACCAACGACGATTTACCCGAGCCGCTGACGCCCGTGACCACGATCAGCTCGTTGATCGGGAGCTCGAGGTCGAGATTCTTGAGATTGTTCTGGCGTGCGCCGCGAATGCGGATGGCATCCGGGCGGGACGGAGCTGAGCGTGACATGTACATCTACCAGGGGATTGTGCCGGCTCGACGAACTTCGGTCGAATCGGCTCGGCTTAACGAATGGGATGCATGGACATTATATAGGGGCGGGCGGATGTTTTTCATCCCGCAGGCCGGCCGACATCCGCGCCCATACAGTATTCCGAGGGGGCGAACACTGTATGATTGAAGACCTGTCAGGTTCGACGAAGAGAGAGCTTCGCGAAGCGCGCGGCCTCTCCCCGACCGACCCGACCAAAATAAAAGGAAACCGCCCGCGTGCTGTCCATCCTCCTGCTGAATGCCGCCTTGGCAATGTCGTTCGTCCATCCGGAACCCACGCCGCCGTCCGACCTGCCGGCGGAGGTCTTTCAGGCGCGGCGCGCCAAAGTGATGGCTGCGCTCGGGGGCTGCACCGCCGTGATCTCCTCGCAGGGGGAGGTGGAGGGCGTCACCGAGGATTATCGGCAAGATGCCGATTTCTACTGGCTGACCGGCATCAACGAGCCCGGCGCGTATCTGGTTTTTCAACCGAATTCGCCGTTCCGCAAGGTGACCCTGTTCCTGAAACCGCGTGACCCGGAAAAGGAGCGCTGGACCGGACCGCGCGAACCGATATCGCCGTCCTTGTTGAAGAAGTATGGTGTCGATCGGGTGTATCGAGGCTCGCCGGAAGACGTGCTGCTCAATGCCGGATCACATCACGACTGTGTCGCGATCATCGCACCGCCGACGATGACGAAGGAGGATCGCAACGACGTTGAGCTCGCCAAGCGCACCGCGGAGAGGTTTGGACTCAAAACCGTCTACCAGCGTGGTTTGTTGGCCAACCTGCGCAGCGCGCACTCGCCCGAGGAACTCGAGCGCATGCGGCGAGCGATTGCCATCACGCTCGACGGCCATCAGGTCGCGGCCCGAGCCACCGTCGCCGGCGTGTCGGAACGCGATGTTCAGACTCAGCTGGAGTACGCCTTCTTCGCCGCCGGTGGCACCGGGTTGTCCTATTCGTCGATCGTAGGCAGCGGGCCCAATGGCGCGGTTCTGCACTGGGATCAGAATTCGCGGATTTTGCGCGACGGTGATCTGGTCGTGATCGATGCGGCTGCCGAGTACGGCCGCTACGCCTCCGATGTGACGCGCACCTACCCGGTCTCGGGCCGTTTCAGCCCGGACCAGGCGAAGGTTTACCGCGCGGTCTACCAAGCGCAGGAAGACATCCTCGGCGCGATCAAACCGGGCGTCTCGATGGCCGAGCTGCAGCACGTCGCCGAGGAATCGATGCGACGCTCGGGCTACCTGGCCGATTTCATCCATGGGTTCGGGCATTTTGTCGGGCTGGATGTGCACGATGCCGGGGATTACGAGCGCCCTATCCCCGTCGGCGCCGTGTTCACCGTCGAGCCCGGTATCTATCTGCCGGAAAAAGGCTTCGGGGTTCGCATCGAAGACGAGGTGCTGATGACGGCGAGCGGCCACGAGCTGCTGACAGCGGCGCTGCCCCGCAAGCTCGAGGACGTTGAGGCTTGGATCGAGCAACGACGCCGCCAGGCCCATTGAGACACCCCATCAGCTGGAGCCCACAATGACTTTTTCACTCTATGAAGCCACGGTCCCCGCGTATTTGCAGACGCTGGGCGGAGTCTCGGGACTATTGGGCAAGGCGGAAGCATTTTGTGCGGACAAGGGTCTCGCGCCCGAAGATCTCATCGAGGCTCGTTTGGCGGAGGACATGCTTCCCTTTGCCTACCAGGTGAAATCGACGGCGGTCCATTCGCTGGGCGCCATCGAGGGCGTGCGCCGCGGCCTGTTCTCTCCGGACCAGACGACGCCGCCCGATAGTTTCGCGGCAATGAAGTTGCGGATCACCGAGACGATCGACGCGCTTCAGGCCATCGATCCCGGCGAGATCGATGGTTTCGTCGGCCGGGACATGCGCTTCGCATTCGGTTCACGGCACGTCGATTTCACGGCAGAGAATTTCCTGCTGTCATTCTCGCAGCCGAATTTTTATTTTCATGCGACAACGGCCTACGACATTTTGCGGTGGAAGGGCGTGCCGATCGGCAAGCGGGATTTCCTGGGACGGTTGCGCAAGAAGGCCTGAGAAGGCCGCGCTTCGAGGAATGGCGAGAGAGAGCGCCCAATCGCCCTAGCGGCCCGCGAATTGCTCCATCATGAGACCGGTGCCACCGCGGGTGACGTGTGCGACGATGGCGGTGCGCCGATGGATTTTGGTGATCAGCCCCAGGTTGATCGCGAACGCGAGCTGGACTTGCTGGCCCTTGCGCAAACCGAGGTTCTCGGTCTCGACGAACACGCCGTTGGCGCTCAGATTCTTCGCCTTGCAGATCCGGCTCTTGCGCCCCGACATGACGACATAGACGGTGGTGCGTGCGCGATGACGGGTATGCAGACGACGCTCCATCCGAGGGATCCTTTGCTGATCGTTTGATGAAGTGGCCATTATGCACACCCAGTTGTCGTTCGCGAAGCGCTCGTTGCGCGCGTCGATCGATAAGTAAAATAGGGTGGGATTAGGTCCAAGACAAGCGGGCGGATCGGCCGTCTGGCGGTCGGACGGTGCTGACGAGAGGAGCGAGGGGCGGATGAGCTCCCTCGCCGCGGGAAATCCTGCGCTTACGCCACGTCCTTGCGGCGGATCGAGAGCTGTTCCGGTGCTTCGATTCCCATTTTGACCCGCCGGCCGGTGCCGCCGAGCAATGTGATCAAGATGGGACCGTTCGCAAAGAGCTGCGCGAGAGTCATGGTCACATCCACGCCCTCGGCGGGCTGGATGACGATGGACTCATCGGCTCGGCGACTGAGGACCAGCATGACTCAAGCCTTGGCCAGCGCGCGCAGCGCCTTGGCGAAGGTTTTGCCCTGCGGCGTGTAGGTGAGGGGCGTCGCCCCGCGAAGGATCCCGAGCAGCTGAGAGACCTGCCCTTGGCGCAGGTTGATGATGTAGCCGTTGATTTCGTTCGCAGTTCGGCAGCCGGCCATGAGTTCCATCAAGGTGCGCCAGCGCTCGGCGACCGTGCTGGCGATATCCGTTCCGCGGGCAACGCGGGCGCCGGGAAGCCCCTGTTCCGCCGCGACGGACACGGCGCGCCGCTCGTCCTCGAGCTTCTCGATGGCGGCCAGAAGGCGCATTTTCTCGGTAGCCTGCTGCTCGACGGCCTGGGGCGAGGCGCCCGTCAGCGCCGCGCGCTCGGCGTCGAGCGTGCTGGCAAGGGTTCGCGCGACCTCGATCTCGTGATCAAGCAAATCCTCGAGACGGCGGCGCGCATCGTCTTTCATGACACTACTTCAGCCCGTTCTCGAATTGAATCATCTTGTCTGCGACGCGCCCGGAATCGACCTGGTAAGTACCGTTGGCGAGTGCCTGCTTGATCGAGGACACCTTCGCCGCGTTGACCACCGGGGCCTGCGCGACCGCGTCCGACAGCTTCTGCAGCGAGCGGGCGGAGGAAGTGAGCGTTACATGATCGCCCGTCTGAGCGGTCGAGGACGACGGCGCAGCCGCGTCGGCCTGGGTCTTGTCAGCTGCAACGCCGCCGGTGCTCGAGCCCTTGGGGGGCGCGAGTGGCTCCGACGTTGAGTATCCACTGATTTTAGCTGGCACCGAAGTCTCTCCTGGGCGAGCGTTAGCCCTTGCCCTCGTTATCGTCAGGAAACAGATGATCTTTAACCATCATCGAAATCACCGTCTGGAACTTATATCGGCTGTGACGTGGTTCACTTAAGGGCTATTGCAAAATAATTTCCACCACCTGCTGGGAGCGCGCAATTCCTTCGACGATCTTCCCGGACGACAGATTCTCGACCTTAACCCGTTGATTGACCAGGCCATCGCTCAACGCCCGGCCCTGCATGCTGACGCTCATGCCGCCCGCGTCCGCCACCAGGGTCACGGTCTGACCCCGCTCGACGGCCTTGGCGCCGAGCAGCAGCTGATTGGTGATGACCGCCCCGCTCGCGATCGGCCGACTGGCGGTCAAGCCCACCGTCACCGCTGGATCGTCCATGTAGCCCGGCGGGAGGGAGGATATGTCGCGCTGCTCGGTACGCAAATCGTTCGCGGTCAACACGCTGCCGGCGACGATGGCGTGCGCGGCGAGAGTCACGAGAGAGGTGCCCACCACGCGGACAGGGACATATATATGCCAGGGCGGGAGGCCCGGGCAGTTGAGTTCGACCAGGATGCGGTCGCGCATCTGGCCGCCGGGACCCACGGAGGGCTTCACGGGCTGACTGCAGTGGGCCAGGCGGGTGGCGGCATTGATGGGACCCGCTGCCAAGCGCTCGTGCGGGGTCAGTGCCGGTAAATGCAAGGAGGCTTCCGATCGGGCCAGGGCCTCCAACTGGAGATTGTCCTCCATTGGTGCGGGCGCCTCGACGGCCGAAACCGTCCGAGGGCCCGATATGACCATCCCCGCGAGACAGGCGCAGCCGGCATAACGGCGAAATTTTGACGATATTTTCATCTGATCTTATGGCAAGCAAGGGACGTGCCATCGACGCTTCGGGATCCTGCCTCCGTCTCGAAGAGGTTGGGCGGCCGGGATGCCGCTAGGTGCGGCATGGCGGCAAGCCCTTGCCGCCGGCCGCTCTCCGAACGCGCTCCCGTGTGATGCAAGTCCCGTTCAGCGCGCGTATCGCCCGCCTGAAGAGCGTGAATTGCCGATTTCCATCCGTTGGCACAGCACTTGCTCAGGTGTACCCGAGGAGCAAATTTATGTTCGACAATATTTTCGGCATTCACGAACAGGCACTGATGGTGCAGGGCCAACGCATGGGCGTCCTCGCCGGCAATCTCGCCAATGCGGACACGCCCGGCTACAAGGCACGCGATATCGATTTCGCCGCCGTACTGTCGCAGAGCCAGGGCGACACCGCGCTGCCGCTCGCGGCCACGGACTCGGCGCACATCACCCTGGGCGGAGCCGACCCCGCCGCGGCCGATGTGAAGTACCGAAATCCCTATCAGGCGTCGCTCGACGGCAACACGGTCGAGATGCCGATCGAGCAGGCGGCATTCTCGGAGACCAACGTTCGCTACCAAGCGAGCCTCAATTTCATCAACACGCGCATTTCCGAGCTGACGCTCGCGATCAACGGCTCATAAGCAGAAGTTCCGGGAGAACCCGCATGTCCTTATTCGATGTCTTCAATGTGTCCGGCAGCGCCATGAACGCCGAGACGATCCGCCTCAACACCACGGCGAGCAACCTCGCGAATGCGGAGAGCGTGAACGGCGATGCGACCAAGGTGTATCGCGCGAGGCATCCGGTGTTCCAAGCCGTGATGAATTCCGAAATGGGTCTCGACGCCGCCGCGGACGCCTCGAGCGGCGTACGGGTGATGGGCGTGGTGGAGAGCACGACGCCGCCGGTGCAGACCTACGAGCCCAACAACCCGCTCGCGGACAAGGACGGCTATGTCTACACCTCGAACGTGAACTCGATCGAGGAGATGGCCAACATGCTCTCAGCCAATCGTTCCTTCGCCACCGACGTCGAGGCCATCAACACGGCGCGGGATCTTCTCCTCAAAGTCATCTCGATGGGCCACTAGAGCCCGCCAACACCCAAGTCTGGAACAAACCATGATCAATTCGATCAATCAAGTCATACACGCGACCACCAACGCCACCGGCAGCAGCGGGACCGGCACGGGTGCTTCCACGGGCACCGGCGGCACGAGCGGGACGGGCAGCACGACCGGAACGGCCAGCACGAGCAGTGCCACGACACTCGGCGGAACCGATTTTCTCACCCTCATGCTGGCGCAGCTGAAGAATCAGGACCCGACCAGTCCCGTCGACAGCAACCAGTTCTTGAGCCAGCTGGCCTCGCTCTCCGAGGTGCAAGGCATCACGCAGCTCAACACCTCGTTCGCCTCGCTGTCGAGTTCGCTCACGTCCAGCCAGGCCCTGCAGGCCTCCTCGCTCCTCGGCCATCAGGCGTTGGTGCCAAGCTCGACGGCAACCCTCGCGACGGCCGGTGCAACGGTCTCGGGGGCGGTGAGCGTGCCCCAAACCAGTTCTCAGGTGGTCCTCAATATCACCAACAGCGCGGGCGTGCTGGTGCAGTCGATCAACCTCGGCGCGCAGTCGGCGGGCCTCGCGAACTTCACCTGGAACGGCCAGACCTCCAGCGGCGCGGCGCCCGCGGGGACCTACACCCTGGCTGCCCAGGTGAACGGCGTGGCGGCCGGAACGGCCGTCTCCACGCTGGTGAGCGGCACGGTCGACAGCGTAACCATGGGATCCGGCACTACCGGGTTGAGCCTGAACATCGCCGGACTCGGCAGCGTGCTGTTCTCCAGCGTTCAGCAGATTTCCAACTAATTTAACTGATTCACCAGGAGCAAGAATGGCTACCTTCAGCATCGCACTATCGGGCTTGACCGCCTCCAACTCGGCGCTCGACATCACCTCGAACAACATCGCCAATGCGAATACAACCGGCTTCAAGAGCTCGTCGGCGGAGTTCGCCGACGTGTATTCGTCGGGCGCCGTGAACCTCAACAATTCCACCTCGGGCGAAGGCGTACGTCTGGTGACGGCGGCGCAGCAGTTCACCCAGGGCAACATCTCGACCACCTCCGGCGCGCTGGATCTCGCGATCAGCGGCAATGGCTTCTTCACCCTCAACAGCCCGAACGGCAACGTGTATACACGCAACGGGCAGTTCTCGGAGGACGCCAACGGCAACGTGGTCACCAGCACGGGGCAGTTCTTACAGGTCTATCCGCCGCTCGCAAACGGCGGCTTCAACACCGGTGCCTTGTCGAATCTCAATCTCAATACCGCGCAAAGCGCACCGGTTCAGACGACGACGGGCAACGTGATCCTGAATTTGCCGTCGAATGCCACGCAGCCGACGGCGGCGCCCTTCGATCCCACGAATTCCAACACCTACACGCAGTCCACCTCGACCACCGTGTACGATTCGCTCGGCAATTCCTATCCCGCGACGTTCTACTTCACCCAGACCGCGAATCCCGATCAATGGACCGTGAACCTCACCATCAACGGGACCACGGTCGGCGCAGCGCAAGCGCTGCAGTTCTCGAGCGCCGGCGCGCAGACCGTGCCCGCCAGCGGCAACCTGAGCTTTGCAGGCTTCACTCCGCCCGACGGTGCCCAGGCGATGACCGTGGGATTCAATTTCAGCAAGGCCACCCAGTATGGAACGCAGTTCGGGGTGACCTCGATCACGCAAAACGGCTACACCACGGGCCAGTTGAGCACGGTATCCATCGATCCCTCCGGTGTGGTCTCCGCGGTGTACACCAATGGACGCTCGACGCAGCTCGGGCAGCTGGCAATCGCCAACTTCCCAAACCCTCAAGGGCTGCAGCAGCTCGGCGACACCAACTGGGCACAGACGTTTTCGTCCGGTACGGTGGTCCAAGGCACGGCGGGTTCGGCCGGGTTCGGCAGCATTCAGTCGGGCTCGCTCGAGAGCTCGAACGTCGATTTGACCACGGAGCTCGTGAACATGATCACCGAGCAGCGCGCCTTCCAGGCGAATGCGCAGGTGATCACCACCGCGGATCAAATGTCGCAGACCGTCATCGGAATCGCGACCAATGGATAGAGGTCTCTACGTGGCCATGACCGGCGCGAAGCAGATCATGCAGGCGCAGGCGGTCAACAACCACAACATCGCCAACGTCAACACCGTGGGCTTTCGCGCCGACTCGGTGGCGTTCTACAGCCAGCCCATCTATGGAGCGGGCTATCCGTCGCGGGTGAACGCCGTGGCGGGCGATTCGGGCACGGATTTCTCGAGCGGCGTCATGCAGAGCACGGGCCAGCCTCTCGATCTGGCCGTCAACGGCAAAGGCTACATCGCCGTTTTGGCCAAGGACGGCACCGAGGCATATACGCGGGCCGGCGATCTGCGCGTGGGTGTCGACGGCATGGTGACCACCTCTGCCGGCCAGCCGGTGATGACGGAGTCCGGGCCGCTCAACATACCGCCGGCGACGACGATCACCGTCGGCAACGACGGCACGGTATCGGTCCTGTCGCTCGGGCTGGCACCGAAGGGCATCTCGCCGAGCGATCGCATCAAGCTGGTGAACCCACCAGAAAAGAATTTGCAGAAGGGCGCTGACGGCCTGCTGCGGACCAAGGACGGCAGCAAAGTGGACACCGATCCGACTGTCACGCTCAGCTCGGGGGTGCTCGAGTCGAGCAACGTCAATGCCGCGCAGTCGCTGATCAACATGATCGAGCTTCAGCGCCTGTACGAGTTCCAGGTGAAAAGCATGAACTCGACCGATCAGAACGAACAAGTCGCCGAACAACTGATGTCGAACGCCTCATAGCGCGCCGACAGCAAAAGGGAATATCAAGATGAATCTCGCACTATGGTCCGCCAAGACCGGGCTCGACGCCCAGAACACGCAGATGGCGATCATCGCCAACAATCTCGCGAACGCCAACACCACGGGCTTCAAGTCGCAGCGTGCGGCGTTCCAGGATCTCATGTATCAGAACATCCGCCAGGTCGGCGCGCAGAGCACGCAGAACACCCAGTACTCGACCGGGCTCAACCTGGGCACCGGCGTGCGCATTGCCGCCACCGAATCGAACTATGCACAAGGCAGCGTAACCAACACCAACGGGTCTTTGGACATGTCGATTTCCGGGCGCGGATTCTTCCAGATCACGATGCCGGACGGAACGCTCGGCTACACGCGGGACGGCTCTTTCACCCTCGACAATCAGGGCAACGTCGTGACGGCGAGCGGCTATCCGCTGCAACCCGCCATCACGATCCCGGCAGGCACGCAATCGGTCACCGTCGGGAACGACGGCGCGGTCACCTCGGTGTCGGCGAGCGGCAAGGCGACGCAAATCGGCCAGGTGCAGCTCGCGGACTTCGTCAACGAACAGGGCCTGCAGAACATCGGCAACAACCTCGTGGTCGAATCCGCGGCGTCGGGCTCGCCGCAGACCGGTACTGCCGGCTCGAACGGGCTCGGCACCATCCAGCAAGGCTCCCTCGAAACCTCGAACGTGAATACGGTCACCGAGCTCGTGAACATGATCGAGTGTCAGCGCGCCTACGAGATGAACTCGAAGGCCATCACGGCCGCCGACCAGATGCTTCAATACCTGACGACCAACCTGTCGTGATCCCCGTGCGCAATCCACTCCCTTTCGTGCGCGTCGTGTTCGCGCCGATTTGTGCCGTCGCAATGCTCTCGGGCTGCTCGACGTTCCCGCACAAGGACAAGGTCGACCCCGTCAAGCCACGCGCGCTGCCGCCGCCGGTGGCTCGCACCGACGGGGCCATCTACCAGGCCGGTCAGGAAATGGCTTTATTCGCCGACCTGAAGGCGCGCCGGGTCGGCGACGTGTTGACGATCGTCCTGAACGAAGCGACCACCGCCAGCAAGAACGCCGAAACCAAGACCTCGAAGACCTCCGCGGTGACCGATACGGGACCCACCATATTCGGCAAATCCATCATGACCAAGGGCGTGCCGATCCTCGATACCACGCTCTCCGGCTCGCATGCCTTCGACGGGGTGGGCACGGCTTCCCAGGGCAACAGTTTCGTCGGCAGCCTCACCGTCACGGTAACCGAGGTCGAGAGCAACGGGAATCTGGTGGTCGTGGGCGACAAGAACCTGAAGCTCAACCAGGGCGACGAGTTCATTCATATCTCCGGCGTGGTGCGGCCCGCGGACGTGACCACCAACAATACCGTCACCTCCGACAAGATCGCGGACGCGCACATCAGCTACTCGGGCAAGGGCGTCATCGCCAACGCCAACCAGATGGGCTGGTTGACGCGGTTCTTCAACTCCGTTTTCTCGCCGTTCTGAAGGCGCGCAGAGATACATGAACAGATTGTTTCGAAAGTGCCTCCTGACCGTGGTGTTGTTGACGGTGTTCGCCGGCGAGGCGCCCGCCGAGCGCATCAAGGACATGGCGCAGATCCAGGGCGTGCGAACCAACCAGCTGGTCGGGTACGGGCTGGTGGTGGGCCTCGACGGCACCGGCGATCAAACCAGCCAGGCGCCGTTCACCATCCAGTCGCTCACCAACATGCTGGCGCAACTCGGCGTGGTGGTGCCCTCGAACGTGACTCCGCAGCTCAAGAACGTGGCGGCGGTGGCGGTGCATGCGGTCCTGCCCGCATTCGTCAAGCCGGGCCAAACCATCGACATCACGGTGAATTCGCTCGCGAATGCCAAGAGCCTGCGGGGCGGGTCGCTCCTGGTCACCCCGCTGCACGGACTCGACGGGCAGATCTACGCCATCGCGCAGGGAAATCTCATCGTCTCGGGCTTCGGCGTGCAGGGCAACGACGGTTCCAAGCTCACCGTCAACGTGCCGAGTTCCGGCCGCATTCCCAACGGTGCGACGGTGGAGAAGGCGGTGCCGACGGCGCTCGCGCAGGGCGACGCAATTCAACTGAACCTCAACGATCCGGATTTCACCACCGCAACCCGGCTGGTCGCGAGCGTCAACAAGGGGGTGGGGGACGGCATGGCGAGCATCATCGACGGGGGATCCGTGCGGGTGCGCGCCCCAATTGACATGACACAGCGGGTCGCGTTCCTCTCCACCATCGAGAACCTGGAGGTCGAGCCGGCCAGCGCCGCCGCCCGGGTCATCATCAATTCGCGCACGGGCACCGTGGTCATCTCAAGCAATGTCCATGTGAGCCCCGCGGCGGTATCGCATGGCTCGCTCACGGTGAGCATCAAAGAGGAGCAGACGGTGAGCCAGCCGGCGCCCGGCGCGCGGGTGGGGACCACCACGGTCACCAACAGCTCCACGATCAATGTGGACCAGGGTCCGAATCGGATGTTCTTGTTCAAGCCCGGCGTCGAGCTGGAACAGATCGTGCATGCCATCAATGAGGTCGGCGCTGCTCCCGGCGATCTGGTCGCCATCCTGGAGGCTCTGAAGGAGGCGGGAGCGCTGCAGGCCGAACTGGTCGTGATTTGATCCGATGATTCGAACCGTGTGAGCTCAATGACTGCACCTCTGACATCGCCTTCGTCGATACCGCTGTCCTCGATCGCCAGCGCGCCGGACGCCGGAAACTATACGGATCTCAACGGCTTGGCGGCATTGAAGAACGCCCCCACGTCGCCTGCGACCATCAAAGTGGTGTCCCAGCAGGTCGAGGCGCTTTTCCTGCAGATGATGCTGAAGAGCATGCGCGACGCCACCGACGCCGAGGGCGGCGAGGCGAGCAGCAACGAGACCAGCATGTACCAGGACATGTTCGACAAGCAGGTCGCGCTCACCTTGAGCAAGCGTCAAGATCTTGGCATCTCGCGGCTTTTCGAGCGGCAACTGGGCGGCAAGAGCGCGCCGGAACCGGCCGCCGCGGGCCCGGCCGCTCCGTTGCGATCGGGCCAAACGCGGGCCGAGGCCGACGGCCATGGGGGCGCCGCGCCGTCGACCGCCGCGACCAGCGAGCACGCCGCAGAGTTCGTGCAGAAAGTCCTGCCGACCATTCAACGCGCCGCCCAGGCCCTCGGAGTCAACCCCATGGGGATGCTGGCGCAGGCGGCGCTCGAGACCGGTTGGGGCCAGCGCATGCCACGCACGGCGGACGGGAGCCCGAGCCTCAATTTGTTCGGCGTGAAGGCGGGGGACGGCTGGAGCGGTGCTCGCGCAGTTGCGGATACGGTCGAGATCAGCGGCGGTGTGGCCACCCAGCGGCGAACCGCCTTTCGGGCCTACGGATCGATCGAGGACAGCGTCGCCGACTTCGCCAACCTGCTCGCGAGCTCCCCGCGCTATCGCGAGGCGGTAGCGGCCGGCAGCAGTGCCCAGTCCTATGTCGCGAGCATCGCCAAGGCGGGCTACGCCACCGATCCAGAATACGGCAATAAGTTAAATCAGCTGCTGAACAGTGGCACGTTGCGCTCGGCGCTCAATGCGCGCCTGGTCAAGCTTTAGAAATGCCGGGATCGGCCGATAGACCGTGAAGTAAATCCACAGGCCGGCGATCCGGAGAACCTCAAGCGTGTCCAATGTTTTCGGAATAGATGTCTCGGCGCTCCAGGCCTTTCAACAGGCCATCGAGGTTACGAGCAACAACGTCGCCAATGCCTCGACGCCGGGCTATGACGTGCAGTCGATCGACCTCGTCACGGCGTCGCCGCAGCAATCCGGTGGCGTCCAAACCGGTGCCGGGGTCACCGTCGCGGGTGTCGGCCGTGCCTACAGCCAGAGCGCGGCCGCGCAGCTCAATTCCTCGCAGAGCAGCCTCGGGCAGCTCAATGCACTGCAGAATTACACCACTCAGATCGATAATTTGTTCGGCACCAGCGCCGCCGGATTGACCTCGGCGCTGCAGAACTACTACAGCGCCTGGTCCTCCGTGGCCGACAATCCGACTTCCGCGGGAGCTCGTCAGGCGCTGCTCGGCGATGCCACCGCGCTCGCCCAGAATCTCAATACCACGAGCACGCAGCTCAACAACTTGAACACGGACGTCAATACCCGCATCACGAGCGATGTTCAGCAGATCAACTCGGTCGGCACCCAGATCGCAAAGCTGAACCAGCAAATTGCAGGCAACGCGGGCAGCGGTCAGTCTCCGAACGCGCTGCTCGATCAGCGCGATCAACTGGTGTCGGGATTGTCCCAGCTGGTGGGCGTGACCACGACCAGCAACAGCGATGGCTCCATCAACGTGTTCGTCGGCAACGGTCAGCCGCTGGTGCTAGACAACACCACCTACTCACTCACCACCGCTCCCAATCAGTTCAACGCGTCGCAGCTCGAGGTCGCGAACTCCAACGGCAATCCGATCTCGAGCTCGATCACGTCGGGAGATCTCGGAGGGCTCCTGGCCGCGCGCACCCAGGCGATCGACCCGGCGTTGAATCAAATCGGCCAAATCGCGACGGCGGTCGCACAGAGTGCCAACACCCAGCAAGCCTCGGGGCTCGACCTCAACGGGCAGCTCGGCAGCGCGCTGTTCTCGATCGGCACGCCCGTCGCGAGCGCGTCGATCGACAACAAGAGCGCCGTCACGGCCGGTGTCAGCATCACCAACATCGGCGCGCTGACCGCGGACAACTACGTGCTGTCGTACAACGGCGGTGCCTATACGCTCACCGACCAGACCACCGGCGCCAACGTCGCGGTGGCGGGAGCCGGTACCGCAGCGAGCCCGCTGACGGCCAACGGTTTGTCCATCGTGCTGTCGGGCACGCCGGCATCGGGCGATCAATACCTCATCCAGCCGACGGCTCAGGCCGCCGGCACGCTGAGCGTCGCGCTCTCGAACCCCTCCGGCCTCGCCGCGGCGGGCGCCGTTCAGACCTCCGCGGCCGACAGCAACACCGGTACGGCGACCATCAGCGCCGGCACGGTCACCAATGCCGCCAACCCGAACCTGTTGAACACGGTGACCATCGCCTTTACCAGCCCGACCACGTACTCCATCAATGGAGCCGGGAGCTTCGCTTACACATCGGGCGGCAACATCACCGACAACGGATGGCAGGCGAAGATCTCGGGCACACCGGCCACCGGGGATACCTTCACGGTGCAGAGCAACGCGGGCGGCACCGGCGACAATACCAACGCTCTGGCCTTCGTCAATCAGCAGTCGCAGGGCTATCTGTCCAGCGGCACCGAGAGTATCTCGGGCGCGGTCAGCGCGCTGATCAGCGGAGTAGGCGCGCAGGCTCAGCAGGTCAACACCGCTCAGACGGCGCAAACGGCCGTGAACACCCAGGCGCAGACCAACGTGCAATCGCTCACGGGCGTGAACCTCGATGAGGAAGCGGCCAATCTGCTGCAATGGCAGCAGGCGTACCAGGCCGCGGCACAGGCGCTCACGATCGCGAACGGACTGTTCAGCGACGTGCTGGACGCCGTCAAGTCCGGATAAACCCAAGCTCGGAGATCGCTCGATGCGCATTACGCAAGGAATGGAACAAAATCAGTTCTTGAGCGCGCTGAATCAGCTCGAGTCGAGCGTTTCGGCGACCCAGAACGGCATCTCGACCGGGCTGGCGTTCACAACCGCATCGCAGGATCCGGTTGCGGCGGGTCTGGTCAACGGCTACAACCAGGTGCTCGCGCAGAGCCAGCAGTACACTAAGAATGGCCAGAGCGCCCAAGGGAGCCTGAACATCGAGGACAACGCGCTCACCCAGGTTCAAAGTCAGCTGCAAAGCTTGCGCGACCTCGCCCTCGAGGCGAACAACGCCACCACGTCCGGCACCAATCTGAGCGCCATCGCCACCCAGGTGCAGCAGATCCAGCAAAGTCTCCTGTCGATTGCCAACACGCAGGACGGCACCGGCAGCTACATCTTTGCCGGCTACTCGACGCAGACCCAGCCGTTCGCGCAAACGTCGACCGGCGCCAGCTACTCGGGCGATCAGGGCCAGCGCCAGGTCGAGCTCGCGGCCGGCCAGAACGTGATCATAGGCGACAACGGCGATCTGGTGTTCAATCAGATCAAGACCGGCAACGGCAGTTTCAGCGTGACCGCAGGCACCGCCAATACCGGCACGGGCATCATCGGCGCGACCTCGGCGAGCGATCCGGCAACCTACGGCAGCGCAAGCTATACGATAAAGTTCACCGCGCCCAACGCGTATGAGGTGCTCAACTCCGCCAACGTCTCGGTCGACACCGGCACTTACACCAGCGGCCAGGCGATCTCCTACGGCGGCTTTCAGGTGACCCTCTCGGGAACGCCGTCAACGGGCGACACGTTCGCCGTGGCACCGAGCACCGACCAGAGCGTGTTCACCACGGTGCAAAATCTCGTGAACGCCTTGCAGCAGCCTTCGTCGGCCAGCTCGGGAAGCGCTCCCTTGAACAATGCGATCGCGAACGCCATCGACAACATCGACCAGGCGCTCGGGCAGGCGCAGACGGTGCAGTCGAGCGTGGGCGCACGCTTGAACACCATCACGGCTCAGCAGTCGGCCGCCACGGCGCAGCAAACCCAGCTTCAGCAGTCCGTATCGACCCTGCAGAGCCTGAACTATCCGCAGGCGGTCACGACCCTGGATTCGCAGAACACGACGCTGAGCGCCGCCATGCAGGCGTATACGCTCACCCAAGGATTATCGCTGTTCAAATATCTGAGCGGATGAAAGGTGCACTTGGATGACCTTCGTCGTGCGCTGCGAGCAATGCGACGCGGGCGCGGGCCAGGTTACCTCCCAGCAGTGAGCTCGTTCAGCCGTTGCTGCACGGCCGGTCACTCATCCGCCAAAATTGAGAAGCGCATCGAGTTGCGGGCGGTGTAGTCGGCTGCGAGGCGATGCGCCCGAAGAATCCCCTCGAACTTTCCGCCGATGCGCGCGATTGCCGCCGCCGACCGGTCGTTGCGCGCATCGGTGTGAAGGCACACGCGCAGCGCCCGCCACTTCCCGAACGCGTGCGTCAGCATCAAGAGCTTGGCCTCCGTGTTGATCGCCGTGCGGATTGCCGAGCGGGTCAGCCAGGTGTACCCGATCTCGCAGCCGTCTATGATACGTCCGCCATGACGCGGATAGCCTTGCGGCCACGACCATCGCTCCAGGTTCCAGAAGCGAGTGGAACCGACCACGATGCCGTCATCGACCCGCACCATGGCGAACGGCAGGGCGCTGCCGGCGTTTCGCCAGGCCAGCGCGGTGTCGATGTATTTCGCCGTTTCGCGTTCACCCTGCGGGACAGGACTCCATCGGTAGAGTGAAGGGTCGGCGGCTGCGGCGCTCACGAGACCGTCGAGATGCCGGTGGTCCAGCGGCTCGAGACGAACGTGCGTGCCCGTCAGCGTCACGCTCAGGTTTTCCATGTCCGGCAACATGCGGCAAATCATACGACGATGCCGGCACGGCAGCGCATTTGACACCTCCCTCCCGCTACGCGACCATCCCGGGCCATGCAATCCATCCCCGTCGGAGCCACCGGCTCCTTCAGCCTTCTCGTGCTGCCCGAGCATCTTGCCAGCCGTTTCAAGGATTCGACATTGCCCCCTGTGCTGGCGACGCCGGTCATGATCATGGTCATGGAGAACGCGGCGCTCAATGCGATCAAGCCCTACCTCGACGCCGGCGAGAGCGCCCTCGGCACCCGCGTCGACGTGCGCCACCTGGCGCCGACTCCGGCGGGCCGACACGTGACCGGGGAGGCAAAGGTGACCAAGGTCGATGGACGGCGGGTCGAGTTTGCAGTTCGCGCGACCGATGGCAACGATGAGATCGGAGTCGGAACACACGAGCGCGTCGTGATACTTCTGGCGAAAATCGCCGAAAAAATGAAGGCTAAATTCGGCTAGTCAGGTATTTCAATGGGTGGGGTGCTGCGAACTCGTTGAGGCGGCCGTCCCGGATTTCGGCGCGGCGGGCCGTGCGGCAATCATCTTTTTTGTGCGCGGCGCCGGCTCCGATGTTTCGTTGGCGACGGAATGGCGAACATTGATGATCGCCGGATGCGCAACCCGCGCCACCAGCGTGGGCGTGCCGGCGGCCTGCTGCACGTACAGGTGCTGCAGCG
The DNA here is from genome assembly GCA_963730565.1 of uncultured Gammaproteobacteria bacterium. Classification (GTDB taxonomy): domain Bacteria; phylum Pseudomonadota; class Gammaproteobacteria; order Steroidobacterales; family Steroidobacteraceae; genus Bog-1198. Next base: position 3,721 of record CAVSSU010000032.1, on the reverse strand, counting down.
GTGTCGCTGGGATGTGCGGCTCGGACGCGGCTGCACGTTCCTGGGCGGTTGGAACTGCGGTGATGCCGCCCGGGCCGCCGTTGTAGCTCACCTTGCTCACCACGGTGGTGCCAGCCGGCGTCTCGCTGTACGTGTTGTGAATGACGCGCGAGTCGACGTTGTTCAGCGCCCTGTTGTAAGAGAACGCATTCCCCGCCCAGCGCCCTCCCGTGAATCCCACGCCGGCATAGCCGAATCCATAGTTGATACCGCCGTAGTAGCCGACGTGCGGACCCCAATACCCGGGATGAAACAGATACACCGCTCCGGCGAAGCTCCAGTAACCGGGAGTCCAGAGGATTCCCGCCCGCGGCGGCCGCACCCACGCTCCCGGCACCCAGTAGTAGCGGGCGCCACGCCAAGCCCAATAAGCGGGAGTCCAAAGAGATCCATCGTCCGGGCAGGGTGGCTGGGTATCATCCTGCAATGGCGGTGGGACCTCGGCGGTGCGGACTTCGGTATCCGTCGGCGGGGATGAGTTGCCTCGATCTCGTTCCTCGTTGCTCCCCGGCAGCGACTCGAGCGCAGTGCCCCAGGCTGCCTGGATGTCGCTCACGGGCCGCCCGCCGACCATGACGCTGACCAGCCGTTCGCCCGCTATCTGCCCCTCGTAAGCCACATCGGCACTGAACCCGTTCCAGGAGGCGGGGGCATCGTGCCGGTGCAAGAGGAATGACGTGGGCGTGAAGCGATCGATCGTCCAGGTCTCGTCCGAGCCGTCGGCTCGCCGGTAGAGTCCGCCGTCGAGCTCAAGAGTAAAGCAGTTCGTCCAGCAGAAATGCATCACGCGAGGCGGCGTCGGTGCGTCCTCGAGGTGCACCACCGATGTTTGCCTGTCGGGGTCCGCGTGATCGGAATACACCACATGTCCCTCGGCATCGACGGACTTGAACACTTCGCCAGCACGCGCGAGCGAGCCCGCGCATACCAAGGGCAGGAGCGAAATGAGGGCGGGAGCGAGGCGATGAACGCCCGCCAGCGGGGTCTTCCGTGCGGATCTCGGGCGGCATCCATCCATTGGAGGCAAGCTAAAGTGGAAGGTGATTTCTTACAAAGACGCTCGTCACAGTACGGCCCAGAGCCCGTCCGGCGGACATCATCACGCGGCTTTTTGGCTTACCGGCGTTGCTTCGGCCCCGGCTTGTATCTCGGGCCCGCCCCCCAACCCTAGGGAGTCTTGCTCCTAGTGATGATGCCCGCCGGCGCCGTGAACGTGTCCATGCTCCAGCTCCTCGGCCGTCGCAGCGCGGACGCTGACGACCTCCACATCGAAGTGCAGCGTTTGGTCGGCAAGCGGGTGATTGCCGTCGAGCGACACCATGTCGCCCACCACGGCGGTAACGGTGAACACGCGAAGACCTTCCTCGGTCTGCGCCTGAAACTGCATTCCCTTGCGAATCTCCCCCGAGCCCTGGAGCGACCGCTTCGGTACGCGCTGCACCAGCGCCTCGTTGCGACTGCCGTAACCGTCCGTCGGGGACAGCGTGACCGCCACGGCGTCGCCGTCCTTTTTGCCTTCGAGGGCCTTTTCCAGACCGGGCACGAGATTCCCATGGCCCTGAATATAGGCGAGGGGCTCCCCGCCGTCGGAACTATCGAGCACCTTTCCGTCGTCGTCCTTGAGCGTGTAGTGGATCAGAACCACCGCGTCTGCCGCTATTTGCACCGTCGATTCTCCAGGTCGATTTGAATGCCGAAAGCTTACACAACTAATCGATTGCCCGCGCCTCGAGATCATAGGCGCCGGCCGCAACCACCTCGACCTGGGCGAATTCGCCGACCTTCAATGCGGGGGCCGACGGGATGCGGACCACGCCGTCGATCTCCGGCGCATCGCCGGCGGAACGCCCATAGGCGACGCCATTCTCGATACGGTCGATGAGCACCTGCAGCGTGCGGCCGACCTTTTCGGCAAGGCGCTCGGCACTGATCTCGGCCGCCAGCTCCATGAATCGCGCGCGGCGCTCCGCCTTGACTGCGTCCGGCACCGGAGCTTCGGCCAGCGCGTTGGCGGCGGCACCTTCAACCGGTGAATACTCGAAGCATCCGACGCGGTCGAGCCGCGCGGTGCGCAGCCATTCGAGCAGATCCTCGAAGTCGCTCTCGGTCTCACCGGGAAATCCGACGATGAAGGTGCTGCGCAGCGTGATGTCCGGCACGGCTGTTCGCCACGCGGCGATGCGTTCGAGCGTGTTCTCGGCGGCGGCGGGGCGCCGCATCAGCTTCAGGATGCGTGCGTTCGCGTGCTGGAAGGGGATATCGAGATACGGGAGCACCCGGCCGTCGGCCATCAGCTCGACGACCTCGTCGACGTGCGGATAGGGATAGACGTAGTGCAGCCGGATCCAGGCTCCGAGCTCCCCCAGGGCGGCGGCCAAATCGTAGAACCGGGCACGCCGCGGCTTTCCTCTCCACGTGTCCTCGGCATATTTGAGATCCGCGCCATATGCGCTCGTATCCTGCGAGATGACCAAAATCTCCTTCACGCCCGCTCGAACCAATTGCTCGGCTTCGCGCAGCACCGCTCCAACGGGGCGGCTCGCCAGGCGGCCGCGCATCGAAGGAATGATGCAGAAGCTGCAGTGGTGATTGCAGCCCTCGGAAATCTTCAGATACGCGTAATGGCGCGGCGTGAGCTTGACGCCCTGGGCGGGCAATAGATCGAGAAACGGCTCGTGCCGCGGCGGCAGATATTCATGCACCGACGCCACCACCTCTTCGTAGCGCTGCGGGCCGGTGATTTTAAGGACTTGCGGATGGCGATCGAGGATCCTTTGCGGCTGTGCACCCAGACAGCCCGTCACGATTACCTTGCCGTTCTCGGCCAGCGCCTCGCCGATCGCCTGGAGGGATTCGTCCACCGCCGCGTCAATGAAACCACAGGTGTTCACGATCACGAGATCAGCCGCGGCATAGCTCGGCGCCACTTCGTAGCCCTCGGCGCGCAGGCGGGTGAGGATGCGTTCCGAGTCGACGAGTGCCTTGGGACAGCCCAAGCTGACGAAGCCCACTTTCGGGATTCTGCGTGTCGCGTTTTTCAAGCTGCCGGCCGCCTTGGCGGTGAAGGGACGCGGATTCTACCCGAAAACCCAGCCGCCGCGCCGCATTGGTACGATCGATGCATGCCAATCAGGAGTCCGAGGGTTCTTTTGGGGCGGCAAATCGCCGGCCAGGCACTCACAAAATTTTCATTCACGTAGGAACGATACATGTTCGAAGAACTGCCAGACTCCTCGCCATCCTTCTACAACTCGATCCTCATCCAGTCGATCGCGGCGCTGAAATTGAATACCCATCTCGACAATTTCGACGCCTCGAGATTCAATTTCGACGGCAAGGACCATTCGAAGGAGTTCAACGCCGGAGAGCGCGCGTTTTTTTTTGACTGGTTCGTGAAAAATCACGAGGGCCTCTATGCCGCGTATTCGTTGCTCGCCAACGACTCATCCAAGAAGCTCTACCTGCATCTCATCGCCTTCAGGCTTGCCGGCCACTTCGGCGTAAAGCTGCCGCTCGATTTCGCCGATAACCGCAAGGAGCTCGAGGAGTACACGGCTGCCGAGAAGTCCACACCGAGCGAGCTGTCGGCGACCGGCATGTTTGGGAAGCTGCTGCATTTCGATTTTGAATACAGGAGCAACCGATACAGCAATACGTAATCTAGTCGAAGCCAACATAGCAA
>CAVSSU010000031.1:0-40298 GCA_963730565.1 uncultured Gammaproteobacteria bacterium | reverse complement strand
AGACACTCGCCGCTTCCCGAAGATCCCGCGTCGAGGCCTCTAGGCGCGGCCGGGTATAATGCCGGACCAGAAGCTGCAGCGGCAGGAGCGCCGCAACGAGGAGCGTCAGCCGCCAGGAGAGCTTCAGCATCACGGCTGCGGCGGCGGTGAGCGACAATACGCTGCCGATGAATGAAGACGCGGCATCGGTGCCGAAGCGCTGCACCTCGGCGATGTCCCCGTCCAGCCGGCTCACCAGATCGCCGACGGGGATGCCGGCAAGCCGACGCGGCGACACCCGCAGCAGATGCTCGTACACCGCGCGCCGCAGCGAAAAAAGCGCTCCCCCGGAAGCCCGCATGTAGATCGCCCGATGCGCGCCGCCCAACAGGAAGCCGAGCGCCGCGACACCGAGCATCCCCGCGCAGGCCGCCACCAGTCGGGGGAATCTGTGCGCGATCAGCCCCTGGTCGATGACCATGCGAGTCAGGAGCGGCTGTGCGGCCGACAATGCGGCGATCAGCAGCGCAAGACCCAACGCTGCGGCGAATGCGGGCAGGCGCGGCTTGAGGTGTGGCCACAGCAACCGGCGCATGCCGGCAGACCTATCGTCCGTGAATGACACGCAGAGTCGACAGCGCCTGATCGCCGCATCCGGGGAGTCTCAGGATGGCCTTCTTCTCGAGGCTCGCCGCATCGTAGAACCCCACGTCGCAATTCGTTCCCGCGATATAGATCTCCCGGCCGTCCGAGGACACGTTCACGTCGTAGAACGTATGATCGAGCGGCACGCGCTTCGCGAGCCGGTGGCCCGCCATGTCGACGCTCGTCAAGGTCGTGTAGACGCCGTACGCGTGTTTTCTATCGGGGCTCAGGATCGTCGAGAAAATGAGCGCCGACAACGGCTCGAAGTCGAAGTACGACAGATCCCCGGACTTCAGATCGAGCGACATCATCGCCGTCGTCGGCGTGCTCTCGGCGCCCGCCTTGACCTCCGTATAGATGGGGCTCGTGAAGACGCCGGTGGGCTCGGTCACCGGCCAGAATGCCAGAAGATCGGGTTGTGCATGATCCGGGATCCGCCATTGCTGGATGCCGCGAGTGCCCAGGAGCTTACCGCTCTTCAGGTCGTATTCGTAGAGATCGAACCCCAGTGCGTAGAAGCTCCGTCCGTTCGGCCGGGCCAGCAGCATGTGAATGCGGCGCGGTGCGGGAAAGCTGCGAACCGCCTTCGCCTCGAGGCCCGCCGTAGTGCGGAACACCGCAAAGCGCGGCTCCTCCACCACGTACTCGCTCGGTTTCAGCAGCGTCGGCAGCTCGTACGCGACGAGCTCCTTGCCGTCCGGCGTGATGGCCAACGCGAAGAAATCCTTCATGCGCTCGCCCGGCGTCGACAGATCGGCGCGAAACACCTGGCGCCCGCTGCCCAGGTCGATGCCCACGATCCGTTCCATGCGGTCCACCAGGGTGTAGGCGGTACGCTGATCGGGCGAGATCACGATGGTGGATATTCCGCCTTCGGCTCCCGGCACCTGATACTCCGCGCGCACGCTTCGCGTTGCGGCGTCGATGATGAACAGGCGGTCCGGTTTCGCCGCCGTCACCAGCAAGTCCCCGGCGGGCGCGGCCGCGGAATGCGCAAGGCTGGAGGCGGCCGCGAAAATGCCTGCCGCGGCGGTGGCGCGCCCGCACGCGCGTTTGAGGCCGGGAATCATTGCCGATGACATGCCGCTCTCCCGTTTACTTCTTCGGATAGACGGCGTCGAGGTCGCGCCAGTCGGCGGGAGCCGACGGCTTGCCGGCGTCCCAGTTGGGATAAGTATTCATGGTGTCGGGGACCTGGGCGGGCCACCAGCAGGGGTCCGAGCAGCCATAGAGATCGGCCTCCATGGGCTGGCAGAGCGAGGCCACTCCGCCGAATGGATCGACCTCCCAGCCCGGATCGAAGGTGGTGGCGCAGCCGGCGACCGTCTCCATCGCAAGCACTTCCGGCACATGCCCTTCGGCAACGGCGTCGAGCAACAGCTCCGCCTTGCGGTTGGTGGGTTTCAGTTCGCTCATGCGGTAACACTCCTCGGTTCGAGGTGACGGGTGAAAAAAGTCCGGATTGCGGCTTTGGATGTCGGCATACACGCGTACCCCGAAATCGACCCAGCTGCGCAGCAGATCGCAATAATGGTAGGTCCGATGATGCGCATCGCCGAAGCGCGCATACGATTCGTGATAGCATCCGCCGGCGCAGAGATTGCGGATGCGGCAGGTCTCGCAATGGGTCCCCTCGCGATCGAGCGCTTTGTCGATGAACGCGCCGAGCCGTTCGCCGTCGATGCCGGCGGCGACGTTGCCGAACCTCGGCATGTCCGAACCCGTGAAGCGATGGCACAGGTTGAGGTCGCCCTCGCCGTCGACCGCCAGCAAGCCCGACGCCGGCGCCGCAGGGCAGCGACTTGCGCCGCCCCTCGTGCAGATCCGTCATCAACTGGTGCATGTTGGAGAAGCCGTTGTTCGCGCCGCGCAGCGCGGCGTGCGCGATAATCCTCGCCCAATCGCTCGAAGGCGTCGATGCACCTCGCCCAGTTCGGCGTCGCCAGGCATGAGCCGCCTCGGCGCCGGCGGTGACCGGCGCGTAGCCGACCTCGTGAAAGCCGAGCTGGCCGCGCAGATGCGCGTGGATGGCCTCCACGTCGGTGTTGCCGCCGCCCAGCGTCACCCTGGCGCCCACCGGCCGCGAGCGATAGCGGTCGAGCAGCATGCGCACCTTGCGGGCGACCGCGTCGTAGGTCCCCCGCCCCCCGACGCTTTTGCGATGCCGATCGTGCAGCGCCTTCGGGCCGTCCATGGATACCGACATGCCGAAGCGGTGCGCGTCGAAGATAATCGATCAGCCCGGGTGTCAGCAGCGTCGCGTTCGTCGTCAGCGAGAAATCCACCTGCTTCCCGGCGCGGCTCGCTTCCGCTTCCGCATACGCGGTCACCTGTCGATCAGCGGCGACGTTGGTGAGCGGCTCGCCGCCGAAGAAGACCACGTTGAGCCGATCGCGCGAGGCGCCCGTCTTCAGCAACAGGTCGACGCTTCGCGCCGCGGTCACGAAGTCCATTTTTCGGTCCGTCGACGGGCTTGGCCGAGATCCTCCTTGTAGCAATAGGTGCACGACAGATTGCAGCCGGTGTTGACGTTGAGCACGAGCGTGCTCAACGGATACGAAGCGACCTTGACGCCGGCGGGGTTGATCGGCCTCAAGCTGCCCGAAGGCTGGAGCATCTCGAGATTGCGCAGCTCGGCGGCGAATGCCCGCACCCGCGACGGCTCGAAACGCGAGGCCAGAGCGCCGACCAAATCATCGACGCTCCGACCACCCTGGGTTCTGCAAAGATCGATGACCTCGAGCGCCATCGCATCCACACCGAACACCGCGGTGGTCGGCACGTGCAGAAGATAATCGCCGGCCTCCGCGTGCACCAGGTGGCCGTTCCACGAATTCCATTCGAGCCGTTCTGTGGTGGTGTGCATGGCGCTCAATAAATGGGCGGGGTGTTCCAGCGCTGCACGGTCACGACCAGGTGACCATGCCCCGAGACCTCGCGCCCGCCGTCCTCGACCTGGGCGACCACGGTGAGATTACCGACGTTGTCGCCCGAGAATTCCCGTGCCGGATTGGGACCTGCGGCTCCCGGCAAAAATCGGCCGCGCCGATCGATGTAGCCGGAATACTTCTGATCCTCGGTGCGCGCCGCCTCCGCATCGAACGGTGTCGAGGTCCAGGCGGCGTCGATGGGGCCGAGCGGCAACAGCTGTCCGTCCGGCAGCCGGGTGAAGGCGAGCGCGACGAATTGCGCACTGACCGGTTCCACGCGTCCGCCGCCCAGGCGCGCGATGCCGTAGCTGGGCTCGACGTTGACCTGGTCGATTTGACGGTAAACGGCGAGATGCCCGCTCGCGCCTCCCACCTGCACCGCGCGGAGCCCCGGGAGGGCGTCGGCCGCAATCCTCAGCCGCGCATGGACAACGTGCGGATCGCGCCGAACGTCGCTGACCGAGACGCCGTCGCCAAACCTCGCCTCGCCGCTTTCGAGTCCGATGCCGACGACGTTCACGCCCGCGGTGGTGCCGGCGCGGATCGACTGCGGCAGCACCGCCAGCACCCGCGACGGTCCGGTGTCTCGGACGGCGCTCCATTCGCCTCCATCCTCGGCGTGATCCTCGTAAAACCAGCGCCCCTCGATCCGGTTGCCGTCATCGGAGACCTGGTAAACCTCGCGCCGGGATCGCTGCGCGATGTCGGCAGTTCCCCGCCACTCGTAGCCCGTGTACACGATCGCTTTGGATTGACCTGACAATTCCGCGCCGTCGACATCGGTCAACCGATAGAGCGCCGTGTAATCGCCTTGGGCATTTCGTGCGATGTGGCCGGTGCCGAAGAAATCCCGGCCGCCGGGTACGCGCCCGACGATCACCCATTCGCCGCTCAAGTCGGCGGCCGGGTGGCTTTTCCAGTCACTCCAGGCGGCGGTGGAATACGGAAAGAGTGCAGCGAGCTTCGCGGGCTCAGGGCCGCTCGCGATGTCCCACCAGCGTCGGTCGCGCCCCGACTGCTGATACTCCAGAGAAGGCCACTGCCCGACGTGGGTATGCGCCAGTTTCCTCCATTCCTCCTCGTCTCGCCGCTGCAGGGCCACCCGCGCCAGGGAGTGGCACCTGCCGCACATCACGCCTATCTCGGGCCCCAGGTCGATGTCCCGCGCGTTCGGTCGTTGCTCGAGGGCAAAGCGGCCGGCCGCGGATTCCGAAGGGGCGAGACCCTGAGTATCGGAGAGATACCGCACGATGGATCTGCGCACGGCATCATCGAGCACGACACCGTGTACCTGGCGCATGCGAAACAGGGTCATGGACCATCCTTCGGGAGTCTTGCGGATGGAACTGATGCGCTCGAAGCCGCCGCCCTGTTCCCGGTGGCAGCCGCTGCAATGGCTGCGCACGAGCTCCGCGCCCGCGGCGGCGTTCGCGCGACTCGAAGGACCGAGGGCGAGCCCCATCACGAGTGTGCCTGCCATCGATGTGAAGACTTTTCCTACTCGGATCGACACGGCACTAACCTCCTGGATGATTTTCGGGCGCTTCTTTGCTTTGCCAAGACCCCGCCTGATCGAGCAAGTCATGGCGACAGCCACCGCCCGGTCCGGCCGCCCGAGGCAGCGGGAAACGGATGCCGGTGTGGCGCCGGCATTCAGCTCCAAGTGACGCACGAGTTCGGCGAGGGGAACTCCAGCGACTTGCAACACGCCCCGGGGATGGGCGCCCGAAACGATGACTTCGCGCTCGACGATCCGGCCGTCGATGAGCGTTGGACGGCGTTCGATGCGCCGGGCGGCGACGCCGAGCTTCGTCTTTGGGGCGCCGACAGAATCTCATACGCCTCCGCAGTTTGCCCCCAAAACTCGCCACGCGCGGCGTTTTGGCCATAAAAACTCGCACGCAACGCGCACACCGCGCTGGAAATCTTCTTCGTGGCGCTCGATGACGAAGCGCTCGGCGAGCGCCGCATCGCCTCCGTTCATGACGGACAGGATGGCGGTGGCGACCGATTTGGCGCTCTTGAGTGCTTGGTAAATCCCTTGACCCGACAACGGATCGAGTGCGACGGCGGCATCGCCCACCCGCCACGGGCGAAGCCCCGGCTCCGGGGCGCCGCTTCTCCGGTCCAGCCCGAACCGGGCGTGGGCCGCGCAAGCGCTCGGCTCACCCTTGGGCGTGGCGCCGTTCAGGGCCCGCGACAGCCCCGGAATCTGGCGCGCGGCGGCGGCGGCCCAACCGTCCGGACGACTTCGGCCCGGCCGCGCGACGATCTGCACCCAGAGCTCATCGTCCCGCTCGACCCACCAGCACCATCCGAAATCCGCCGGCTCGATTCGGGTCCCGACCACGCCGCGCCGCTGGCGCCGGAAAGCTTGACCGACGGCCAGCAGCAGCGGGCCACGACGCGCCGGGCCACGACGCCCGCGCGCCTCGATGAGCACGGGCGCGGTCAACATGTCGCCGTCCCGCGTGACGACCCGCCATTCGTCGCTGGCCCGCGCCACCCCGGTCACCGCAGCCGCTCGCACCTCGGCGCCAGCCGAGATGGCACGCTCGCGCAGCGACGACGCCAATCGGGCGCGTTCCACCAGCCATTCCCGTCCCTCGACGAGGCGGTCGGCCCATCGCCCGCTCCTGATCACCGGCCCTTGCAGCAGCTCGCCATCACGCTCCACGCCCTCCTCGGCCAAGAGCGCGCGGCTCCGATCGGATATACCCTCGAGTCCCGGCCGCTGCGCCGCACCGATGAGCGCAACGCGAACGCCCGACGCGGCGAGCCGCCGCGCGACCACGCAACCGGCCGGACCTGCGCCCAAGACGACGACCTCATGCCTCACGCATGCTGCTCCTCGGAGAGAGCGAGCTCGGCGCGCAGCCTTTCTCGAATCAGGTATTTCTGCACCTTCCCGCTCACGGTCAGCGGAAACGCATCGACGAAACGCACGTATCTCGGGACCTTGTAATGCGCGATCCGCCCACTGCAATAGCTCTTGATGTCATCCTCCGTGGCCGCCTGGCCCGGACGCAGCCGGATACAGGCGCAGACCGCCTCGCCGTACTTGGGATCCGGCACGCCGACCACCGCCACGTCGAGGACGGCGGGATGGCGGTACAAAAACTCCTCGATCTCGCGCGGCGAGATGTTCTCGCCGCCTCGAATGATGATGTCTTTGACGCGGCCGACGATGTTGCAAAACCCCGCCTCGTCGATGACGGCCAGGTCGCCGGTGTGCATCCAGCCGGCCTCATCGACCACCTGCCGCGTGCGCTCGGGATCCGCCCAGTAGCCGCGCATCACGCTATAACCGCGGGTCAGGAGCTCGCCGGCCGTGCCGCGGGGCGTGATGCGCCCCTCTGCATCGATTATCTTGACCTGCACATGGGGATGCACCCGGCCGACGGTACTCACGCGCCGTTCGAGCGGATCCTCGGGCCCGCTTTGAAAGCTCACCGGACTCGTCTCAGTCATGCCGTAACAGATGGTCACCTCCGGCATGTGCATCTCCGTCACCACACGGTGCATCAACGCGATCGGACAGGGCGACCCCGCCATGATGCCGGTGCGCAGGGTCGACAGATCGAACTCGCCGAAGCGGGGATGCTCCAGCTCGCCGATGAACATGGTGGGCACCCCGTGCAGCGCCGTGCACCGCTCCCGCGCCACCGTCTCGAGCACGGAAAGCGGCTCGAAGGCCTCTCCTGGGAGCACGCCGGCGGCACCATGCGTCATTGCGGCAAGCACGCCCAAGACCATCCCGAAACAGTGATACAGCGGGACGGGAATACAGACCCGATCCTGGTCGGTGAGCCGCATGCCCTCTCCGACGAAAAAGCCATTGTTGACGAGATTGAAGTGGGTGAGCGTGGCGCCCTTGGGAGTGCCGGTGGTACCGCTGGTAAATTGAATGTTGAAGACCTGATCGGCGTCTTGCTGCGCCTCGATCGAACCCATGACCGCATCGTCGAGGCCGTGTCCGCAGACACGCAGATCCTCGAACGAAAGACAGCCGCTCAGCGTTTCGGCGCCCGTGTGCACGAGCACGCGAAGCTCCGGGAACGCCGCGCTACGAAGTCGTCCGGGAGCGTCGCTTCCCAGCTCCGGGATCAGCGAGCGCAGCATGACCGCGTAGTCGCTGCCCTTGAACCGCGGCGCGAAGACCAGCGCCCGGCAGCCGACGAGGCGCAGCGCAAATTCGAGCTCGGAGCTCCGGTAGGCGGGATTGATGTTCACCAATACCAGGCCGGCTCGGGCCGCGCCGAACATGGTCAAGAGCCACTCGAGACAGTTCGGCGCCCAGATGCCGACGCGCTCGCCGGGTTTCAGGCCGCACGCCACCATGCCGCGCGCAACCCGCTCGACTTCGCGGTCGAATTCCGCGAAGCTCATCTTCACCGACTGGTGGGGCACGATGAGCGCGGCGCGGTCGGGTCCTTCGTCTACGGCGCTCCGCAGCACGGCATCGACGGTGCGATAAAGCAGCGGCAGCTCGCTCGTTCCAGACACGAAGCTCGCTGCCGTTGGCTTGCCGGCCAGATGCATGGTTAAAAATGATACCCCGCATCGACGCCGAACTCACGCGGCAGTCCGCGATGCAGATAATCGAAGCCGAGCGACTGCAAATCGTAGGCGTTCGTCAGGTAGAAGTGGTCGGTGACGTTGTTGTCCCAAAATGCGAGATGCCACTTGTCGCCCGGGCCAAATAGTGTGATCCGCGCGTTCAGCAATCCATAGGGGACCTGCGCGATCCGGTCCTCGTTGACCAGCTCGAAGTACTGTTTCGAGGCGTAGTTGCCGTCGAGATGCAGAACGACGTGGTTTGCGCCGACGTTGAACGCGTCCCAGTCGCCCGACAGCGTGGCGGACACGTGCGGCGCCTCCGGAAGCTGGTGCCCGTCGACCGAGATCGTGCCGCCTGCGATCGCGCCGTCTTGGATGACGGCGTTCAGGAAGCCCAGACCGCCGCGCAGCGTGACGCTGCGGACGGGGCGCGTGACGAGCTCGAGCTCGCCGCCGTCGATTTTGGACTTCGGCAGATTGATCAACGGTTGCTCGCCGTCGGGACGCACGTCGATGATTTGCTGGTTCTTGTACTGGTAATGAAACGCCGCCCCGTTCACCTCCAAGCGATTGTCGAGCCACGCTGTCTTGAAGCCGACCTCGTAAGAGTCCACGGTCTCCGGCTTCACGGTGGTGAAATCTTGCGGGGAGAACAAGAACTGCGCATTGAAGGCGCCCGCGCGAAAACCGCGGCTGTAGCTCGCGTAGATCAGCGAATCCTTGCTCGGGGTGATGTCCACGCCCGCATGTCCCGTGACGGCTGTATTGTGCAGCGTCTGGCTCCGGGTCCGGTCGATGATCGATTCATAATCGGCCGAGCCGGGTAGCGCCAATGTCGGCCCGAAATAAGGACCGTTCGGACCGGCCTGCTCGCTGAAGAAGCCGAGGTTCGCGATCGGCGTCTGGTCCGAGCCGCGCAGCTGGTCGAGGGCGTTCTTCTGAATGGCGTTCTCGTGGGTGTAGCGCAGGCCCGCACGCAGTTTGATCAGCGAATTGATCGCGTAGCTGTCGTCGGTATACGTCGCCCAGCTGTTTCGGACCTGTATGAACGAATTGTAGTAATCGCAGCCGACGTTCAGCAGGCTCCCGGCGTAGTAGCCTTGTCCTGCGCCGAACGACGAGCCTTCGCAGGTGGTGTAGTCGTCGCTGGTGAGATTATAGATCTGGTTCTCGGTCGAGTTGTAGATCATCTCGTGCTGATAGTAGGCACCCGCGATGAACTGAAAGGGCGCGTCGCTCGTCGAGGTCAGCCGCAGATCCTGAGTTACCTGACGCGTCTCGCCGTAGTAGGGAATCTTGAAGACATTGATCGGCGAGCCGTCTGTGTTGTCCGGGTTGAACAACGACCCTTCGTCCCATGAGGTGATCGAGCTCAGCGCGAGCGACGGATCGATCTTCCAGTCGAGCGTGAGAGCCGTGGCCTCGTTGAATTGTTCCCGGTCCGGCGTGTAATCCTGAGCCACCTGCTCGTTGGTCAGCGGCACGCCGTTCTGCGCACCGCTTTGCGTTCGGTAATAGCCGAGACCGCCGACACCGGGTACCCCCCCGGCGCCGATGTTGCCGGCGATGATGGCGTAGTCCACCGGGTCTTGCTTGCTCTTCGACATGCGCAGCGTCGCAGTCAGATCGTCCGAGATATTGTAGAGGAGCGAGAGGCGCACGCCGAACTGGCGCACGCCCTCCATGTCGGGATATCCAGGCAGCACGTTCTGCATGAACCCGTTGACCTTGGTATAGGTGAAGGCAAAGCGCACCGCCAGCTTTTCCGGCACGAGCCCGGTCTGAAACGCGCCTTCAGCCTCCTTGCGTCCGTAATTGCCGCCTCCCGACCTGAATGTCCCCCTCGGTGTCGAAGCCCGGCTTCTTGGTGATGAAATTGATCGCCCCGCCGGTGCTGATTCTTGCCGTACAGGGTGCCTTGCGGACCGCGTAACACCTCGATTCGCTCGAGATCGTAAACTCCACGCCGAACAGGACGACGTTACCCTTGTAGACCTCGTCCACGTAGCTTGCAACCGGGCTCGACTGGTTGAGGCTGTAATCGAACATGGACACGCCGCGCAGCGAGAAGATCGGCGAGCCCTCGCCGTTGACGCCGCCCACCTGCAGGTTCGGGATCTGCGTCGCGATGGCGGAGGGTGAGTCCAATTTCAGCTCGCCGAGCTGGCTGCTCGTGAGCACCGTCACGGATACGGGTACGCTCTGCAGGCTTTCCGAGCGCTTCTCGGCCGTGACCACGATCTCCTGAAGGGTACCGCTATCCGCCGCGGCATCGGCGACGGGCGTTTGCGCATGCACGCCCTGGGCACCCAGCAAGGCAAGGACCGCAGCTCCCGCACGCCGGCTGCCCTGCGTGGAATTCCATGAATGATTGTGCAAAATGGCTCCCTCTCCCGGTGATTTTTTCAGTCGATACTCAAGCGGTTCATCCGGTAATGTTGATGCAGACGGACTTGCTCTCTTGATACGATTGCACCGCTTCGCCGCCGAGCTCGCGGCCCCAGCCGGACTGCTTGTAGCCGCCGAACGGCATGGTGGCGTCCAGCATATTGTGGCAATTGACCCACACCGTACCGGCGCGCAACTTGGGGGCGAGCCGCAGCACCTTGCCGATGTCGCGGCCCCAGATACTCGATGCCAGGCCGTAAATCGAGTCATTGGCGATGCGCGCAATGTCGGCCAGGTCGTCGAAGGGCTGCGCCACGACCACCGGACCGAAGATCTCCTCGCGCACGATGGACATCTGCGGGTTCACATCGACGAACACCGTCGGCTCGACGTAGTAGCCCGGCGTCGACAGTGCATGCCCCCCGGCCGCGGCCTTGGCTCCGGCGTCCGAGCCCTCCTGCAGATAGCGCGCGACGCGGTCGCGTTGAACCGCGGACACCAGCGGGCCGATCTGCGCGGTGGGATCGAGGCCCGGGCCGAGCTTCATGCTCCGGGCCTGGTCGGCTATCCCGCTTACCACCCGCTCGAAATGCTCTTTGGCCACGTAGAGCCGCGAGCCGGCGCTGCAAACCTGCCCCTGGTTGAAGAAGATGGCGCCCGCGGCGCCCGGAATCGCCGCATCGAGATCCGCGTCGGGGAGCACGATCACGGGCGATTTGCCGCCGAGCTCGACGGTCACTTTTTTCATGTTTCCGGCAGCGGCCCGGACGATGGAGCGGCCAACTTCCGTCGATCCCGTGAAGGTGACCTTGTCGACCCCGGGATGGGCGGCGAGCGCGGCTCCCGCCGTGGGCCCCATGCCGGTTACGACGTTGAGCACGCCCTTGGGCAGCCCAGCCTCGAGCGCGAGCTCCGCGAGGCGAAGCGCCGTGAGGGGCGTTTCCTCGGCCGGTTTCAACACCACCGTGCATCCGGCCGCGAGCGCCGGCGCGCATTTCCAGGTGGCGAGAAGGAACGGGAAGTTCCAGGCAATGATGGCGCCGACGACTCCGACCGGCTCCCTCATCGAAAACGCCGCGTATTGCTGACCGGGGATGAGCGTGCCGGACACGGGAAGCGTCTTGCCTTCGAGCTTGGTCGGCCATCCCGCCATGTAGCGCCAGACCTCGAGGGCGTGCTTGATGTCGACGTGTCTCGCCATGAGCACCGACTTTCCGTTATCGAGGGCTTCGAGCTCGGCGAGCTCGTCCGCGCGGGACTCGATCAGATCGGCGAGCCGGTGCATCACCCGCTCCCGGTCGACCGGCTTCATCTCGGCCCATTCTCCGCCCTCGAATGCTTTTCGAGCGGCCGCGACGGCAAGATCCACGTCAGCCGCGTCGCCAAGTGCGCAGCGGGTCAGGACTTGATCGCTGGAGGGATCGCGAACTTCGAAGGTCTTTCCGTCGGCTGCATCCAACCAGGCCCCGTCGATCAACAGCTTGCGCGGCTTTTTCAGGAAGGCGGCGTTCGCCTTGGAAATGCCGGCAAGATCATTGGCAAGCGCGACGCGGGCGCCCGATGCAGCGGCGGTATTCATTTGAAGGCTCCCTGGGAAAACGTTCGGTCGAGTATCGCCGCCGCGTCCAGTGTGCGGTATAACTCGTAAGGAGCAGACCATCTAATACTTTAGTATCGGCTGCTTGATCTTGTCGTCGCTTTAGGGCTGGAATCGTTCGATGATCACTCCGAAGGTCGAAACTGCGGCACCGCGTGTGTTGATCGCCGACGATCATCCGCTTTATTGCGACGCGTTGCGGGCCGTGGTGCCGCAAGCTTGCCCGGGCGCCGACATCAGCGAGGCGGGCTCGCAGGAAGAGGTGCTCGATGCCGTGTCGGCGCCGGCCCCCTTTGATCTGGTGCTGCTCGATCTCTACCTGCCCGGCGCCGTGGGGTTATCTTGCCTCCATGCGTTGAAACGGGCGGCGCCGACCACTCCCATAGTCGTCGTTTCGGCGGTCGGAGATCCCAAGATCATGCAGGAGGCCATCATGTGCGGGGCTAGCGCCTTCATTCCCAAGTCCGCTCCCGGACAGGTGCTGATCAATGCGCTCAGAGTGATCATCGCGGGCGGCACGTACATGCCCACCGGTGTGGTGGCCGCGCTGCGCAATGCCGACGCCGCGCCGGCTCACGGTGAGCTCACGCTGCGGCAACGCCGCGTGCTGGAGCTGCTCTCGACCGGCCTGTCGAACAAGCGCATTGCGCGCGAGCTCGACATCAGCGAAATCACGGTGAAGGCGCACGTCTCGGCCATCTTTCGAAAATTGGGCGTGGCCAATCGCATGCAGGCGAGTCTCGAGGCGCGGCGGCTGCTCGAGCCGCACTAGCCGAGTCGCTCGAGGAGCGCGCGCAGAGCGGGTAGGCTCAACGGCTTCGCCAGGAGCTCCAGACCCTTCTCGCGGGCCGCTGCATGCACGTTCGGGTCCGGATCGCTGGTCATGATGGCCGCCGCCGGTGCGCGGTCGAACTCGCGCCGCACTTCCTCGATGGCGGCATCTCCTTTGAGGCCGCCCGCCAGGTGATAGTCGCTGATGATGAAATCGGGCGACAGATCGGCTCCGATGAACTGGACCACCGCATCGGTCGCGGTCGCGGCCGCGATCGCGCGATGCCCCCACTTCGCTAGTGTGGCGGCAAGCCCCTGGCGGACGCCGGGATCATCGTCGATCACGGCGATCGCCAAGCTGGGCCTCGCCCCCCTTCCGGCGGCGGGACTGTCATTCGCGCGAGGCCGGCGCCCCGGTCGGCCGTACGGCACCACCACGCCGAACAAAGATCCGCGCCCGGGGGCCGAGCGGACGATCCGCTCCAAGGAAAGCAGCTTCGAGATTCGCTGCACGATCGAAAGTCCAAGGCCTATCCCCGCCGAGCGCCCGCGCTTGCCGGAGGGCACCTGATAGTAGGCCGAGAAGATCGCTTCCAGGTGCTCGGTCTCGATGCCGATGCCGGTGTCGTATACGGAAATCGCCAGTCCTTCGCGCCGGCGCCGGCAGCCCACCAACACCCGGCCGCGCGGAGAGTAGCGGATTGCATTGCTGATGAGATTGCGCAGTACCGTCTCGAGCAGGTGCATGTCCGAGCGGACCCAGGCGCTCGAGGGCACGTAGCGCAGCTCCAGGCCCGCCGAACGCGCCACGCTGGAGAACTCGGGAATCAGCCTGTCGAGCACGGCGCTCACCGGAAACACCACGTAATGCGGCTCGATGCCTCCCGAATCGAGACGCGCGACATCGAGCAGCGTATCGAGCAGATTGCTCAGCGACGCGAGCGCCACCCGGGCCTTGTGAAGGTAATCGAGATCGAGACCGGCCAGGCTGGATTCTTGGATGGATTCGAGGAACAGGAGCGCGGAGCTCAGCGGCTGACGCAAATCGTGGCTCGCCGCCGCGAGGAAGCGGGTCTTGGTTTCATTCGCCCGATCCGCGGCTTCCTTGGCCTGCTTCAGGGCGAGCTCTATTTCGCGCCGCGAGTCGAGCTCCGCCTTGAGGCGCAGATTCAGCTGCTCATATTGCTCCGTGCGTTGCCGGATGGTTTCCTCGAGGCTCGCAGCCGCCTGAAACCAGGAGAACTGGCTGCCCTGCTCATCGACCGCCTTCTCGACGCGGAACATGAGCGCTTGGACCGATTTCTTGAGCGCGCGATTCTCGGCCAGGAGCCTCGCGGCGGCCTTGCGTGCCCGCTCGCCGGATCGCTGCGGCTGCGGGGGCTCGGCGCGAGTCTTTCGTCGGATGCGCTTCGCCGGCTTCTTCACGTAACCGATGACACGCCCAGACAGGTGAAGGAGTTGTTCGCATGCACCGTATTGAACTGCTCGCCGAGCGAGGAGAAGCCGACGACCGAATTGCGCTTCAACAAAGCCTCGATGCCCGCGGTCAAACCTTCCCGCTGCATATACGCCGTGCGCGCCGCACAGTCCACGCCGATCACCAGGTCGGGCGCGCCGATTCGCCGGCGCATGACGGAGAACAGCTCATCGAGGCTCGCGATCATGTCGCCCGGACGGGCGAGCGCAACGACCAGCCCCGGCTCGAGCGCACAGGCGAACTCCAGGGCGCCATCGGGATATATGCGCTGCATGCCACGCGGATAGTAATGCCCTCCGATGCGTATCATCAAAGGATACGGAGCGAAGTCACGGCTGTTCAGCGGCCTCTTGCGAAACCCACAGGCCGCCGCATAGACCTCGAGCGCGGGGCGCCCGTCGATCTCGCGAACCACGCGACGCGCCGGGTCGGCGTCTGTTATCACCATCTTCTTGTCGCTCGGCAGGTAGTGGTTGTGGCAATAAGCCGCCACCGGCGAGGCCGAAGCAACGAGGCACAGGATGGCGGCGGAGCGCTTGGCTTCCCCGTGATACAGAAGCTGGGTGCTGCCGGGCGGGTGCCCCAGGGGGTTGAAATACAGATCGCCGGCCGAGCCGCCGATCAAAGGCATGCCGTTCAATTCCATGCCGAGCACGCCAGCGAGGCGCTCCTCGCAACGTGATTCGGCGTCGGCCAGCAGGATCGCGAAGCAATGCTGGAGCGCGCCGCTGCGGATTCCGTCGAACTCGCGCCGCAGGCGCTGAACGCGCGAGCGCAATTCGGGCAACGCCATGCCGGCGGCGTCCTCGAGCAGGGTGTCGGCCGTCGCAAAACGATGGGGCGGGAGATGGAATCCGGCGACGCCGTCCGCGGCGAACCCGTCGGCGCCGATCACGCGTCCCGCGGCCGCGCCGACGACCCGGTCGATGCCGCGACACGCAAGCTCTCGTCCGAGCGCCGTCAGGTCATGAGCGGTCGATGCAAACAGGATGGTGGTTGCTCCCGCCGGCCGCCCCGCGGCCACCGCGTCGGCCACGGCGGCAGTGCCGCCGCTCGATCTGAATGGGTGGATGGAATCTGTCCGGGTCATGATGTCCGCCTGCCCAGATCCTCCTCCCAGAATTCATGCCTTCGCCGCGCGCAACCGGGCTCGCGGTCGCGCTCGGCCTGGCGAAGGTCCACGCGGCGAATCTTGCCTGAGATCGTCTTGGGCAGATCGCAGAATTCGATCCGCCGAATCCGCTTGAAAGGGGATACGCGGTCGCGTACGTAGTCGAGGATGGACCTCGCGGTGTCGGCGTCCGCCAGGGCTCCGGGCGCCGGCACCACGAACGCCTTCGGCACCGAAAGCCGCAATGGATCCGGGCTCGGCACGACGGCCGCCTCCGCCACCGCCGGATGCTCGATCAGCACGCTCTCGAGCTCGAAGGGGCTGATGCGGTAGTCGGACGACTTGAACACGTCGTCCATCCGGCCGATGTAGGTGATGTAGCCCTCCGCATCGCGAATCGCCACGTCTCCGGTGTGATAATAGCCGTCGCGCATCGCTTCCGAATTCTTCGCGGCATCGTCGAGATACCCCTGCATGAGGCCGACGGGACGGCGTCTGAGATCGAGGCAAATCTCGCCCTCGTCCGTTTGGGCGCCATCGGCGCCGATCAGCACGACGGGATATCCCGGCAGCGGCCGGCCCATGGAGCCTGGTTTCATCGGCTGTCCTGGCGGGTTGCCGATTTGCGCCGTGGTCTCGGTTTGCCCGAACCCATCACGGATGGTCAGGCCCCACGCGGCCCGGACCCGTTCGATGATTTCCGGATTGAGCGGTTCGCCCGCGCCCACGGCCTCGCGCAATACCACCGGCCAGCGCGGCAAATGCTCCTGAACCAGCATGCGCCAAACGGTCGGCGGCGCGCAAAACGTCGTCACCCGGCAGCGCACCAGCACGTCGAGGAGAGCCGCGGCATTGAAGCGCTGGAATTGGTAGGCGAGGACGGTGGCCTCGGCGTTCCATGGGGCGAAGAAGTTCGACCACGCATGCTTCGCCCACCCCGGAGAACTCAGGTTCAAATGCATGTCGCCTCGACGCAATCCGATCCAATAGGCGGTGGTCAGATGCCCCACCGGGTAGGAGGTGTGCGAGTGGACGACCAGCTTCGGCTTCGCGGTCGTTCCCGAAGTGAAGTATAAGAGCATCGGCTCATCAGCCGGCGTCGAGGCCCGGATGCGGGGAAGCGGATCGGCCTCGTGACTTTCCTCGAAGCCGCGCCATCCGGGGAATTCACCCCCGACCGAGATGCGCAGCGGCGCCCCCTGCAGACCTTCGAATTCGGCCGCCCGTGCGTGGTCGGCCAGCACCGCGCGCACGCGGCCCCGCGCAAGCCGGTCCTCGAGATCCGCTCGCTGCAAAAGCGTCGTCGCCGGAATGATGACCGCGCCCAGCTTGATCGCCGCCAGCATGGTTTCCCAAAGAGCCGCCACGTTGCCCAGCATCAGGAGCAATCGGTCTCCCGGCAGGATCCCCTGATCCTCCAACCAGTTGGCCACCTGGTCGGATCGGCGGGCAAGTGCGGAGAAGGTCAGGGTCTCGTCGAGCCCCTCATCGTCCACCAGGCGCAGCGCAGGCTTCCCGTTGCCGGCGGCGATGCGGTCGAAATAGTCGCGCGCCCAGTTGAAATGGCTGGGACGCGGCCACTGGAATGAGCCCTCTGCTTCCTGGGGCGTGATCCCGTCGCGCAGGAGCCGATCCCGAAGCTCGATGAATGCCTTGCCGCCGTCCATGGGCCCATCATGCCCCCGGGGCAGGATGCCCTGCCGTAGTACTTCGGAATGATTGACCCCAAAAAGACGCCCCGTTCATCGGGCCAACGCACACCGTCACTGAGAGGTTGACGCACTCGTCCGGAGGGACCTCCCGTGGGACGTGAGCGCCGGCTACGGCGCCCAGGTTGAGTCGCTTAGGTGCTCGTCCCAAGCCCTTCCCGGGGCGCACTCCGAGGAGTAGTACGAGGCCTGCATAATGCCCATGTCCCGCCGGTGCAGGTAACTGTCATTGTAGTAATCGAGCGCGTTCTGCTTGGCGATCGGATCCGGCACGCCCAGAAGCTTCGCCGCCCGATAGTTGCGCTGCACGGCTTCGCACTCGGTACGCGCCTCATTGAGCTCGCCGCGCACGTGCATGCTCTCATGGGTGAACATGTTGAGGCTCCAGATCTCCTCGGCGCTCGCACGGGCCGGATGCCGCAGGTACGCCATCAAGGTGCTGCACCAAGGAGTCTGAATTCCGATCTTGCCCGTGCGGGGGTTGGCGTGGCCGGCTGCCAGCATCTCGGGATCGATCATCGTGTCGAACACGGTATTACAATGCACGACGGCGCGGTGCTGATCGGCCAGTTCGGTTGCCTTGCCGGATAGGAAGTGCTCGAAGTGCCAGCGATGCAAGGTCGGCCATGCGAGAAGTGCTGCAATGGCCAACATGGCTGCGACGTAAGATTTGGACGGCGGCGACGGATGGTCGTACCCGGGCTTCGGCACGAAGCCGTACACGATTTCGCATCCGGCGCAGCCGGCAAAAAAGAGCGATGCGAGCATCCACAACATTCACGATCTCTAAGTAGTGGCCCCCAGGCTACGCGTGCCGCGGCGGGCAAATCCGGGACCCATTGCTCAAATTCCGAGCACTTCGACGGCGCACTCACCAAATTCGAGGCCGAGGTGCGCGACGGCAAAGCGAACGTCAAGGTCGTGTCGAGCCGCAACGGCGGCTCAGGCGGCATCGGATCCACCGACTGGAGGATGCTGGCCGCGCTCGTGGTTCTGGTGCTGAGCCGTTTTGCGTCCTAACAGCGACGATCTTTGTGCCTTACATAACGCTCCGATTGTTGAATCGACGCGACAGAAACCTCTGCACGGAAACTCTGTTTCGAGAATACTCGATTGCGCTCATCAATCGCTCGGTACCGGACGCTCGAGAGGGCGGCTTGTAGTCGCGACATGTCCGTGCCGACATAGGGCTTGCGAATGGCAGCCGTGCGGAAGTTGCGGTAGGCTTTGATTGGGAGAATCGGATAAGCGCGGGAGAAACCAAACGTGTGGAACTTTGCAAGGATTGCGAGCCTCTGTTTCCTGCTCTCGGCGTGTGCGGACACGCCAAGCGACCCAGCACACAAACCCACGATTATTTTACGAGGCGTCGACAGCGGCAGGCGGCAGGTGATAGACCATTATTACAGTGTCGAGCCCGAAGCGGCCAAGAAAATGCTGGGACTTGATCGTTCATCCGCGGGAGTCGATGCAACGGGCGGCAGCGACGGCTGTACGTTCTGCGGTTCGATCACACTGAAGGCACAAGGCCTCGAGATTCAGAACGCACGCGTGAGAATGGTTCAGACCATATCGCCGGGGTGCCATTTCACCGGGCCCAATATGTTCGGCAAACCCGCAAGCTACGATTGTGCCGGCGCCTATCCACTGCACATCGGCATGAACGTGTTGACAAGGTTGCATTTATATTTTGCCAATGGCGAGAAGAAGCTTTACTTCACGGATGCAGCTTTGAATGCGCCGGGCGCGGGCAGCGAGACTGCGACGTTGGCCAATTGAGCGCTGGAGCTCAAACAACCGTCCCAAGCCGAGCCCGCGCGTTTGCGGACATAAGTGCCGCAGTTTTTAAGTACCGGGCATAATGGGCACATGACCAGCCGAAAGCCCGTCTCCCTGCACCGTCTTCGCGAAATGCACGCGAGCGGCGAAAAGATCGCCATGCTGACCTGCTACGACGCGGCATTCGCGCGCGTGCTGGACGATGCCGGCGTCGACGTCCTGCTGGTTGGAGACTCGCTCGGCATGGTGCTGCAGGGGCGCACGAGCACTCTGCCGGTGTCGATGGAGGAGATGGAGTACCACACGGCCTGTGTGGCCCGCGGGAACCGCCATGCCTGGACGATTGCGGACATGCCTTTCGGAAGCTACCAGGAATCGACGGAGCTCGCGCTGCGCCACGCGGTACGTCTGATGCAGGCCGGCGCGCACATGGTGAAACTGGAGGGGGGCGGCTGGACCGCGCCCATCGTCCGTCACCTCGTCGATCGCGGAATTCCGGTGTGCGCCCACTTGGGGTTCACACCTCAATCGGTGAACGCGCTGGGTTACCGTGTCCAAGGTCGCGACGAGGCGGCGGCCGGTGTCCTCAGAAACGATGCGGCAGAACTTGCCGCCGCCGGAGCGGCGCTCGTGGTGCTCGAATTGGTTCCCGCCCAGCTGGCCCGCGATCTCACCCGTTCCCTGTCGATACCCACCATTGGCATCGGAGCCGGCGCCGGCTGCAGCGGTCAGGTGCTGGTGCTGCACGACATGCTGGGCCTGACGCCCGGCGAGGCGTTCCGATTCGTACGCAACTTCATGGAGGGCAGCGCCGGCATCGAGCAGGCGGTGCGCCACTACGTATCCGACGTCAAAGCGGGCCGCTTTCCGGATGATGCGATCCACGGCTTTTGATCCCGCCACGTGCAAGTAGTCACGACGATCGCTGATCTGCGCCGCGCCCTGGCATCCCGGCGCGACGTGACGCTGGTCCCCACCATGGGCAATCTGCACGATGGCCACCTGTCGCTCGTGCGCATCGCCCGCGAGCGCGCCGGGATCGTGGTCGCCAGCATCTTCGTGAATCGCCTGCAATTCTCGCCTCATGAGGACTTCGCGAAGTATCCGCGCACGCTCGAACGGGACTGCGAGCTTCTCGCGGCGGGCGGCTGCGACATCGTATTTGCGCCGTCGGAGGCGGAGCTCTACCCCGAGCCCCAGGAATGCACCGTGCATCCGCCCGCCCATTTGGCCGACATCTTGGAGGGTCAGGTGCGGCCCGGCTTTTTCGTCGGTGTCTGCACCGTCGTGTTGAAGCTCTTCAACCTCGTTCAACCGCGCGCCGCGGTCTTCGGAAAGAAGGACTATCAACAGCTGCTCGTCATCCGGAACATGGTCCGACAGCTGGCGCTGCCCATCGAGATCGTGCCGGCCGAAACCGTGCGCGCTTCCTCGGGACTCGCGCTGTCATCCCGCAACGGCTATCTGAGCGACCGGCAGCTCATCGAGGCCGCCGGGCTCAACGCGACACTCGGCCGCGTGGCGACGGCGCTGAGATCCGGCCGCACCGATTGGACGACTCTAGAGCAGGAAGCGCTGGGCGCGTTGACTGCGCGGGGTTGGCGGCCGGACTATGTGGCGATACGCGGCAGGGACGATCTTGGCGACCCGCGAAGCGGCGCTCGCCTGGTCGTACTGGGCGCCGCAAGCCTCGGCGGCACGAGACTCATCGACAATCTGGAAGTTTAGACCGGGGGTACGGGGATGTTCAGGTGAGCAGGAAGATCATTACCTGTCGCGCAGCGCGACCCGTTTGCAGATTCTGCAGGCTTCGATGACAATTCACCCGACGGAAGCCCCGTGAGAACCTACCTCGGCACTCTGGCCATGTCGCTCTTCGTGCTCGCACCGTGCGGATCTTTGGCGAAGGATCCCGCGCTCCTGTCGCTCGGCATGGAGCATTTCAGGGACACTGCGTCCGTCGACGCCGATCCCGCGCGAGGCCTGACCACGATTTCGACCGAGCCGGGATTCGTCGAGCATTCCGGACTCATGGGGATGGTGTGGCACGATGAGTTCCTGACGGCCGTCATCGACGCCAGGAGCGGCCGCACCTCGTTTCGAATCGACGTATCGATCACCTACAGCGGTGCTCGGCGAGCCTATCCGACTGCGAGCCTCGCGGGGATGAGCGGACCGGCGGCGGTCGCGCCGACGCTGGTCAGGACGGAGTCCGCCAACTGCGCCGTCAGCGAGTGCATGTATACCGATCATCTCGTAATTCCTGTCGATGAAGCGCTGCTGCGTCGCCTGGCGGCTGCCTATGTGCCCGGCAAGCCCATCCCGCTGACGTACACGCTCATTCCAAAAAGAGGCGCCGACTATCGGGGTGAGCTGTCCGATGCGGAAATCGCCGGCCTGTTGGCCAAGGTCGACGGCTACTCGGCCGCCCCGAAGGCTGCCCAGGAAGCGCCGCCGCCCCGGCGGCTGGATTTCGGCATCAGTGGAATCGTGGTCTCACCCTCCTCCGACAGGCCCGACAGAGCGGGCGTGCTGGTGGCCGCGGTGAGCACCGAATCCGTCGCGCATCAGGCCGGGATCATCACGGGCGACATCATTTACCAGGTGGGGGACCGCCCCACCCGCTCGCTCGGAGACCTCGAGGCCGCGGTTGCCGCGATCCCCGCTCGTTCGACCGCGGCGGTCCGGCTTTACAGGGGCCTCAAGGAAGTGACGCTCTCGGCGAGATTCTGAGGAACCCGTCGGTCAGCGTATTCAAGAAGGCCACGATATCCTCGATATCCGCCTCGCTCATCGCGGGGGGCGCGCCCGGCGGCCGGTCGAACGGCGCCTCCGTGTCCACGTTGCCGCGGTACCTTGCAGGCAAATCGTCGAACTTGAGCACGCTCCCGTCGCCGGCGCGCGGATACCACCTCTGCGGATCCGTATCGCGCTGCGCATAGAAGCGCACGACATCCTCCAGCCGGTGGAACACACCGTTATGGAAGAACACCGGGCGAACGGCCACGTTGCGCAGGGACGGCGTGCGGAACCGGCCGCAATATTCGGGCCTGTCCTCGAGATCCGTGCGCAACGGCCCGCACAGCCCGAGATCGAAGTAGTGAGGATCCGCATTGGCCGGGATCACCGGATTGCGCGGCGCGCCGATCGCCGCGTAGCCAAAGTCGGTGAACTGCGGGAAGGCGCCTCGGCGCACCGAGCTTAAGTGGCACCGCGAGCAATTCCCTCGCGCGGGATCGTCGAATGCCTTGAGTCCGCGGATCTCTTGGGCGGTCAAGGCTGTCTCTCCCCGCAAATAGGCATCGTACTTGCTGGTGTACGGGTAGAACTCGGGCGGGCTCTGCTGGTACGTTTCCAGTGCGAGCAACACCCCTTTGAAGACGAGCGCAGCGTCGTCGAATACATGCTCGCCAAACGTC
The DNA here is from genome assembly GCA_963730565.1 of uncultured Gammaproteobacteria bacterium. Lineage (GTDB taxonomy): Bacteria > Pseudomonadota > Gammaproteobacteria > Steroidobacterales > Steroidobacteraceae > Bog-1198. Next base: position 17,933 of record CAVSSU010000031.1, on the reverse strand, counting down.
TCGCGAAACTCTGCCGCGTACGGCGCGCGCCGCACCTTGGCCGCCACGGCCTGCGGGCTCGAGTTCGCCATTTCGAACGGCGAGAGCAACGGCACCCGCGCCTGGTCGTGCGCGGATTGTGCCCGACCGTCCCAGGTACGGCCGCCGGCCGGGCCTTGATCGACGCTGTCGTCGCCTTCGGAGTCGAAGAAATGCTCCGTGAACGGCGGAACGTTCTGCGAGTAGGTGAGCGAGGGCACGGCGCGAACGCCGGGCCGTGCATTGTTGGCGCCGCCGCGCTCGACGGGTCGATCGTCGGCCGGACCGAAGGCGTGGGCGGGATCATGGCACGTGGCGCACGCGAGCTTTCCCGATGCGGACAGGGACGTGTCGAAGAACAATGCGCGCCCCACGGCCGCCATCGCCTTGGGCGCCGGCGACTTCTCGAACGAGGCGGCGTAAAAGGCGGCCTCGCCCCGAACCAATCCGCCGGCCAGCGCGAGGATCCCTGCGAAGCAGAGTACCGTGGCCGGCAGCCTCTTAGTGGATGCTGCCACCGCTATCGCCCGGCACGCCGGCATTGAACAGCCGAGCCACGTCGACCGCATCGAACAGGTAGGCGCGATTGCAGAAATCGCAGCGCACCTCGACTTCACCTCGCTCCGCGAGTATCGACCGGGTCTCCGCCTCACCGAGGCCCTGCAGCATGCCGGCCACGCGCTCCCGCGAGCAGCGGCATCGAAAATACACCGGCGACGGCTCGAACAGGCGGAGGTCATCCTCGTTGAACAGCCGATGCAGGATTTCCGCGTCCGCGAGCGTCGAGAGCTCTCCGGGCGTGAGCGTATCGCCGATCAGCTGCACGCGCCGCCATGCATCGTCGATCGCGGCCGCGGATTCGCTCGCCGAAGCGCTCGCCGAAGCGCTTGCCGCGCCCCGCTCGCCGGACGGCAGCCGCTGCAGCAGCATCCCGCAGGCGCCGGACTCGTCCGCATGCAGCCACAGTCGGGTGGGCAATTGCTCGGAATTCTCGAAATAGACCTGCAGGGAGTCCGCGAGCCGCGCGCCCTCGATGGGCACGATACCCTGGTAGCGCTGCGCGCCCTCATCGGTCTCGAGCGTGACCGTCAAGTTGCCGGAACCGATGAGCGCGCCGATGTCGGAAGCCGCCGCTGGATCCGATAGAGCGCGGTGGCGCGCCAGACCCCGCACGCCGAGCCCTGAGGTGCACTGCGCGAGCAGCAGGTGCACCGGTCCATCGCCCTGCAGCTGCAGCGACAGCACGCCATCGAATTTGACCGTCGCGGCGAGCAGCAGCGATGCCGCCAGCGCTTCGCCGAGGAGTCCGCGGATCGCCTCAGGGTAGGCGCGATGCTCGATCAGCGCCCCCCAGGCAGCGTCGAGATGCACCAGATGTCCGCGGATCGGATAGTGCTCGAAGACGAATCGATGCAGGCAGTCCCGGTCATGCATCAGCGGAAAACGTCCGGGTCAGCCCGCTCCGCCGGCGAGCTTGGCCTTGAGCAATTCGTTGAGCTGCGCGGGGTTCGCCTTGCCGCCGGTGGCTTTCATCACCTGACCGACGAAGAACCCGAACAGCTTGTCCTTGCCGCTTCGATAGTCGGCGAGCTGCTTCGGGTTCGCGGCGATCACCGAGTCGATCACCGCCTCGATGGCGCCGGTGTCGGTGATCTGTTTCAGACCCTGGGCCTCGATGATGGCATCCGCCGACTTGCCGTCCGACCACATGCTCTCGAACACTTCTTTCGCCATCTTGCCCGAGATGGTGGCATCCACGACCCGGGCCAGAAGCCCCGCCAGCGCCTGGGGCGAGACCCGCGAAACGCCGATATCGAGGCTGTCCCGGTTCAGGGCGCTCGACAATTCGCCCATCACGGTATTGGCGGCGAGCTTGGCATGGGGTGCTCCCAGCGTCACCACGACTGTTTCGTAGTACTCACCCACCTCACGGGTAGCGCTGAGCACGCCCGCATCGTAGGCCGAGAGCCCGAAGTCGCGCGCGAACCTTGCGGCCTTCTCGTCCGGCAACTCCGGCAGAGTCGAACGCACGGACGCCACGAATGTCTCGTCGATCTGCACGGGCAGGAGATCCGGGTCCGGGAAGTAGCGGTAATCGTTCGCCTCCTCCTTGGAGCGCATGGAGCGCGTCTCGTCCTTGTCCGAGTCGTACAGTCGTGTCTCCTGCACCACCTTGCCGCCGCCCTCGATCAATTCGATCTGCCGCGCCACTTCGTGCTGGATCGCCTTTTCGACGAAGCGGAACGAATTCAGATTCTTGATCTCGGCGCGGGTGCCGAACTTGACCGAGCCCTTGGGGCGCACCGAGACATTGGCATCGCAGCGGAACGAGCCCTCCTGCATGTTGCCATCGCAAATCTCGAGGTAGCGCACCAGGGTATGGACTTTCTTCATGTACGCGACGGCCTCCTTGGCCGAGCGCATGTCGGGCTCCGAGACGATTTCGAGGAGCGGCGTGCCCGCCCTGTTCAAGTCGATGCCGCTGGCGTTCGCGAGCCCCTCATGGAGCGATTTGCCCGCGTCCTCCTCCAGGTGCGCCCGCGTGATGCCGACGGTCTTCACGGCTCCGTCGTCGAGCACGATGGCGATCGCGCCCTTTCCCACGACCGGCTGTTCGTACTGGCTGATCTGATAGCCCTTCGGCAGGTCCGGATAAAAATAGTTCTTGCGCGCGAACACCGACCGGGGGGAGATCGTTGCGCCGATGGCGAGCCCGAACTTGACGGCCATGCGCAAGGCTTCTCCGTTGAGCACCGGCAGCACCCCGGGGTAGGCGAGGTCGACCAGGTTGGCCTGGGTGTTCGGCGGCGACCCGTAGGCGGTCGAAGAGCCCGAAAAAATCTTGGACCGGGTCGCGAGCTGGGCATGAATCTCGAGGCCGATCACCACTTCCCAATCGGACATCATTCGTACCCGCCCGGTGTCTTGAGATGCCAGTCGGTCGCGCGCTGGTAGAGGTGGGCGGCCGAAAGCAGCCTCGCCTCCGAGAAATGCGGTCCGATCAGCTGCATGCCCACCGGCAACTCATCGACGAAGCCGCAGGGCGCCGAGATGCCCGGGAGGCCCGCGAGATTCGCGCCGATGGTGTAGATGTCGTTCAGGTACATGGTGACCGGGTCGTCGACTTTGGCGCCGATGGCGAACGCGGGCGTCGGCGTCGTCGGGCCGACCAGGAGGTCCACCTTCTCGAAGGCCGCGCGAAAGTCGTCCGTGATCAAGCGCCGCACCTTCTGCGCCTTCAAATAATACGCATCGAAATACCCGGCCGACAACACGTAGGTACCGGTCATGATGCGCCGCTTGACCTCCGGCCCGAACCCTTCGCCGCGCGACCGCTCGTAGAGGTCCAGGAGATCCTTGGGCTGATCGCACCGGTAACCGAACCGCACGCCATCGAAACGCGAAAGATTCGAGGAGCATTCGGCCGGCGCGACCACATAATAAGTGGGTACGGACAGGGGCAGATGCGGCAGGCTGACTTCGATGGTCTCGGCCCCCATCGAGGTGTAGACCTTGAGAGCGTCCCGGATGAGCGCGGCGTTGCGGCTCTCCAACCCGTCGAAGAATTCGCGCAGCAGCCCGATTTTGAGACCCTTGAGCGGCGCCTCGAGCAGGGCCGGGTAGTCGGGAACCGGCGCGTCGACGCTGGTCGAGTCCTTCGGATCGAATCCCGCCATGACCTCGAGCACGGCAGCCGCATCCTCCGCCGACCGGGCGAGCACGCCGGCCTGGTCCAGGCTCGAGGCGAAGGCAATCATCCCGTAGCGAGATACGCGGCCGTAGGTGGGTTTGACCCCCGTCACACCGGTCAGCGCGGCGGGCTGCCGGATCGAGCCGCCCGTGTCCGTTCCCGTGGTGAATGGCGCCAGGCGCGCCGCAGAGGCGGCGGACGAGCCGCCCGAGGAGCCCCCCGGCACCTTGGTGATATCCCACGGATTTTTAACGGGACCGTAATAGCTGGTCTCGTTCGAGGATCCCATCGCGAACTCGTCCATGTTCGATTTGCCCAGCATGACCGTGCCAGCCGCCTTCAGCTTGGTCACGATGGTGGCGTCGTACGGGGAAATGAAGTTGTCGAGCATGCGAGACCCACAGCTCGTCCGGACACCATCCGTGCAGAAAATGTCCTTATGAATGAGAGGGATGCCTAGAAGGCGCCCCCGCTCCCCGGACTCGATCCGTCGATCGGCCGCGCGCGCGGCATCGAGGGCGCGATCGGCCGTCAGGGTAATCACGGCGTTCAGGCTCGGGTTCAGCCTCTCGATCCGCTCCAGGAAATGCCGGGTGAGCTCGACGCTCGAGATCTCCTTGGCAGCCAAACGGCGGGCGAGCTCGCCTATGGAAAGGGTGTGGTACATCTGGACTGAACCGAATAGAGTTACTCGATGACTCGCGGGACCACATAGAGTCCGGCTTGCACCCGAGGGGCGTTGGCCTGGTACTTCTCGTGCTGGTCGGTCTCCGTCACCACGTCCGCGCGCAGCCTCTGGTGCTGACCTTCGAGCGGATGAGCCATCGGCTCGACGCGCTCCGTTTCGGCCCGCGACAGCTCCGCGACGAAGTCGACGATGCTCGAAAGACTGGTGACGTACACCGGCATCTCTGCTTCGGTGATCGACAGCCGCGCGAGGCGCGCGATCTTTTCGACGTCTTGGCGGATCAGGCTCATAACGAGTGTTTAAAAGTGCGCGCGAGTGCGCAAAAAAAGCGTTCCCGATGATACACGTTGCCTTGCTGAAAGTCCCATCGGTTGTTACATTAGCGCAACTTTTTTTCACCCCCTTTCGCACCCGAAAAAACCCCCATGTTCAAACGTCTTAGAGGTTATTTCTCCAATGACCTCTCAATCGATCTTGGAACCGCGAACACGCTGATCTACGTGCGCGAGCGCGGCATCGTGTTGAACGAGCCATCCGTAGTCGCAGTGCAAGACGAACCCACCCGCGGGGGCAAAATCATCGTCGCGGTCGGGGTGGAAGCCAAGAACATGCTGGGCAGGACGCCCGGCCACATCACCGCAGTGCGGCCGATGAAAGACGGCGTCATCGCCGATTTCACCTATACCGAGAAAATGCTGCAGTACTTCATCAAGAAGGTGCACGGCAACCGCTTCTTGAGTCCGAGTCCCCGGGTGCTGGTCTGCGTGCCTTTCGGCTCCACCCAGGTCGAGCGCCGGGCCATCAAGGAGTCGGCGGAGGGGGCCGGCGCGCGCAGCGTCGACATCGTCCCCGAGCCCATGGCAGCCGCCGTCGGGGCGGGGCTGCCCGTTCAGGAAGCTCGCGGTTCCATGGTCCTCGACATCGGCGGCGGAACCTCGGAGGTCGCAGTCATCTCCTTGAACGGCATCGTGTACGCGGCCAGCGTGCGCATCGGCGGTGACAAATTCGACGAAGCCATCACCAATTACGTGCGCCGCAATTACGGCATTCTGATCGGCGAGGCGACTGCCGAGCGCATCAAGCTCGAGATCGGCTCGGCTTATCCGGGCCAACAGGTCCGCGAGATTTCGGTGAAGGGCCGCAATCTCTCCGAGGGCGTCCCCCGCAGCTTCACCCTGAATTCGAACGAGATCCTCGAAGCCTTGCAGGAGCCCCTGCAGGGCATCGTCGGCGCGGTGAAGCAGGCTCTGGAGCAAACCCCGCCTGAACTCGGCGCCGACGTGGCCGAGCGCGGCATCGTGCTCACGGGCGGCGGCGCATTGCTCCGTGACGTGGACAAACTGCTCATGGAAGAGACCGGGTTGCCCGTCGTCGTGGCGGATGATCCGCTGACCTGCGTCGCCCGGGGCGGCGGACGCATCCTCGAACTCACCGAGGAACACGGACCCGGCATCTTCGGACTGGAGTAATGTCAGCGACTAGGGCGGTTCTCTCGCATGGTCGCGTTCCGTAATTCCGATCCATCGGGCCGCACCAGTGGGCTGCTGCTTCGGTGCGTGCTCTACTCGCTCCTCGCGCTCGGGCTGATCATCGTCGACAAGCGCTACGACCATCTGGGCAAAATCCGCCGCTGGCTGTCGATCGTCGCCTACCCCGCGCAAGTCGCCGTCGAAAGCCCGTTCGCCGGATGGCATTGGTTCCGCGAGAGCGTCTCCACGCGCGACGCGCTGCGCGAGGACAACGCACGCCTTCAGGCGGAGCTGCGTCTCGCGCAATTCAAGCTGCAGCGCTACGAGGCCCTGGAGTCCGAGACCGTGAGGCTGCGGGCGTTGCGCAGCAATACCAGCGAGGTAGCGACCCGGTTCGTCATTGGCGACATCATGGATGTGGATCTGGACGCATTTCGCGAGCGTGTGCTGGTCGACAAGGGCGCCCACGACGGCATATTCGTCGGGCAGGCCGTGCTCGATGCGGGGGGCGTGTTCGGCCAGGTCGCCCGGGTCGAGGAGCTCACCAGCGAAGTCATTTTGATCAGCGATCCCGCGCACGCCATTCCCGTCCAGATCAACCGCAACGGGCTGCGCACCATCGCCGTGGGCACCGGTGACACCAGCCGCCTGAAGCTGCCCTACCTTCCGACCAGCGCCGATGTGGTGGTCGGGGATTTGCTGGTCACGTCCGGTCTCGGCGGCGGGTTCCCGGCCGGATATCCGGTGGGCACCGTGGCCGCCGTCAAACGCGACCCCGCCCAATCCCTGGCCGACGTCGACGTTCGCCCGGCGGCCGCGCTCGACCGATCGCGTGAGCTCATGCTGGCGTGGCTGCGCCCAAGCGAAGCGCTGCCCGCGTCGCCCTCGACGGCGGCACCCGCTGCCAATCCCGCACCTGCCGGCGCGGCGCCCGCTCCCCCGCGCAAGGCCGGCGTGACTCCACCGGCCGCCCATGCGGCCGCGCCGGCCGCCAAATCCGGCAAGTCCCCTGCCGCCAAGCCGCCGGGGGCCCGCACGCCATGATGCGCGACGACCCCATCCGCCGCTTGCCGATGGCCCTGTCCTCGCTGGTGGCGCTCGCGCTGGCGGTGATCCCGTTACCGGCCGCGCTCGATGTATTCCGCCCGGACCTCTTGGTGCTGGTGGTCTTTTACTGGTCGATCGAATCCCCTCGCGCCGGCGGCCTGACGCTCGCGTTCATGTCCGGGCTGGCGCTCGACGTGATCAACGGCGTCGTGCTGGGCCAGCACGCGCTGGCGCTCACCTTGATGGCGGCCTGGGCAACGCATCTGCGGCTGCGCCTGCGCGTCTTCTCCCTGCTTTCGCAATCTCTCACCATCTTCGCCTTGCTGACCGGCTACCAGTTCATCTTGTTTTGGATCGATGGCGCCACCGGCAATCCCGTGACGAGCTTCAGCCGATGGTTCGCTCCGGTGGTGGGGGCGATTATTTGGCCGTTGCTGGCCGGCGCCCTGGGCCGGTTGAACGAGCGCTGATCCGGAGGCCGACTCATGATATTCGATGAATTCTCACCCTCGCGGACGCGCCGCACGCTCACGGCGGGCGGCCGTACCTTGCGGGCTCTGGGCCTCGACGGCCCGTTGACCGGCGTGCTGGCGCTGATCGTGTGCATCGGGATCCTCGTCGTCTACAGCGCATCGGGCCAGAACATCAAAATGGTCGAGCACCACCTGGCCAACATCGCGATCGCGGTGACCGCCTTGGTCGCGCTCGCCCGGCTGTCGACGCCGCAATATCTGCGCTTGTTCTCGCCCGTCGCCTACATCATCGGCATATTGCTCCTGGTGGTGGTTGCGGTGACCGGACACATCGGCAAGGGCGCGCAGCGGTGGCTGGACATCGGGTTCATTCGATTTCAGCCCTCCGAGATCATGAAGCTGGCGGTGCCCATGATGTGCGCCTGGTACATGCACGAGCGGCCGCTCCCCCCGACGTTCCTCGACCTCATCGTCATGGGGATCTTGATCATGATTCCGACCGCCATGATCGTGGTTCAGCCGGACTTAGGGACGGCACTCCTGATCGGCGCATCCGGGCTCATCGTGATGCTGCTCGCCGGCATGCAATTTCGGATCATTCTCACCTCCATTCCACTGCTCGGCGGGGCGGCCTGGGGCGCCTGGCACGTCATTCACGACTATCAGCGCCAGCGCATCCTGACCTTCCTCAATCCCGAGACCGACCGGCTGGGCGCGGGCTATCACATCATCCAATCGCAGATCGCCATTGGCTCCGGCGGCGTGTTCGGCAAGGGATACATGAACGGCAGCCAGGCACAGCTCGAATTCCTGCCCGAGCGCTCGACCGATTTCATCTTTGCGGTCATCGGCGAGGAATTCGGCCTTCTCGGCCAGCTCCTCATCCTATCGCTGTACGGCGTCGTGGTCGGCCGGGCGCTGTACCTTGCCATGCAGGGTCAGGACACGTTCACCCGGCTGACCGGCGGGGCCATCGCGCTGAGCTTCTTCGTGTACGTGTTCGTCAATTCCGGCATGGTGAGCGGCATTCTGCCGGTGGTCGGCGTTCCGCTCCCGTTGATCAGCTACGGCGGCACCTCCATGGTCACGTTGTTGGCCGGCTTTGGAATACTGATGTCGCTCAATTCCCACCGCAAGCTCATCGGATCCTGAACGCGTGCGCACGCCGCTCGTCGCCAAAGCCCTGATTCTCGCCGCAGCCTTGGCTTGCACGGGCGCCCGCTCGGTCGCGCTCGACATCCACCGCGCCGACGTGAAGGACTTCATCGCGCAGATGGCGGATCAGTACGATTTCAAGAAGAGAAAGCTGCGCAAGCTCCTCAAGGGCGCTCAGAGCCAGCCCGCCATCCTGCAAGCCATGGAACGCCCCGCCGAGAAAGCCAAGCCGTGGTACGAGTATCGAGCGCTCTTTCTGAATGACCGCCGGATCCGCGAGGGCACCGAGTTCTGGCTGGCGCATCGGCAGGATCTGGACCGCGCCAGCGTCCGCTCGGGCGTACCGCCTGAATATATCGCCGCCATTTTGGGCGTCGAGACCTACTACGGGCGGCTCACCGGCCAGTATCGGGTGCTCGATGCGCTCGCTACGCTCGCCTTCGATTATCCCCCGCGCGCCAAGTTCTTCCGCGACGAACTCGAACAATTCCTGCTCTTGACCCGCGACTTCGACATGGATCCCCAGACGGTCAAAGGCTCCTACGCGGGGGCGATGGGCGCGCCGCAGTTCATGCCGTCGAATTATCGGCGATTCGCCGTCGATGCGGACGCCGATGGCCGCATCGACCTGTGGACCGATTGGTCGGACGTTTGCTCGAGCGTCGGCAATTATCTGCGCGAGCATGGCTGGAACGAGGGCGAGCCGGTGCTTGTGGAAGCCGTTGTGGACCCGGCCAAGGCGGCCGAGCTCGACGGACGCAAGCTCGCTCTCGATGAGACCGTGGGCTCACTCAAGGCCAAGGGGGTGAGCTTCGACAGCTCGATGCCGGCGGATGCGCCCGCAATGCTGATCGCGGAGGATCAGGCGGACGGCGCGCACTGGCGTGTGGGCTACAACAACTTCTACGTCATCACTCGCTACAACCACAGCGCGCTCTATGCCATGGCGGTGTACGAGCTGGCGGCGGCGGTCAAACAGCAAGTGCTGATGTCCGATGCACCGCGCCCCATCGATACGGTGGCGACGGACGCTCACCCGTGAACGTTGCGCGCGCGCCGTCGATGTCGCTTGCGGCCACGGCCGCGCTGACCGTCGCGGTCGGAGGCTGCGTCGGCGCACGGCATGCAGAGGCGCCGCCTGCATCTCCTGCTGCACCGGCGCCCTCGGCGGCTCTTCCGTCGGCCCAGCCGCCCGAGACGGTCCCGGACGCGGTCCCGCGCTACGAGCCCCGCTCGATCTATGGTAATCCGCCGTTCTATGACGTTTTCGGCAAGCGCTATTTCGTGCTGTCCTCGAGCGCGGACTACGTCGAGCGCGGTGTCGCCTCCTGGTACGGCCCGGGGTTCCACAAGGTGCGCACCTCGACCCACGAGCCGTACGACATGTACGGCATGAGCGCCGCGCACAAGACGCTGCCTCTGCCCTGCTACGTGCGGGTCACGAATCTACAGAACGGCCGCAGCATCGTGGTCAGGGTCAACGACCGCGGCCCGTTCGTCGGCAACCGTGTCATCGATCTGTCCTACACGGCGGCCGCCAAGCTCGACATGCTGCGAAACGGCACTGCGATGGTGGAGGTCCGCACGGTCGAGCCGGCATCCGCGCCGGGAGCCGTGCCGCCCCCGCCCTCCGCCGCGCCGCCCGCGGGACCGCCAGGGGCTCCCGTCATCGCTCCAGCTCCGGTGACCTCCGCCCCGGTGGCGGCCCTGTTCGTTCAGGCGGGCGCGTTCGCCGATCCCGCCAATGCGCAGCGCCTGGCGCAGATGCTTCGAGACGGAGGCTATGGAAAAGTCTTCGTGCGCGATGATGTGATCGCGGGCCGCCGCATGTATCGTGTACGCATCGGTCCCGTGCCCGACGTGCCCGATTTCGATCGCATCGTCGCTGCGCTGGAACAGGTCGGCGTCCGCGATGCGCACCTCGCACTCGATTGATCGCTGAGTCTCGCGCGCCGGTTCATTCATTCAACCATCACTTTCAAGGTACTCGTTCATCATGCTTCGTGCTTCGTTCGCCGTTCGCCCGCTCTGCGCTTTATTGGTATTCGCCGTACTGTCAAAGGTTTCTTTCGGCGCGGACATCCCGATTCCCACGCCGCCGACCGTCGACGCGCGTTCCTACCTGGTGGTCGATTACCATACGGGCAAGGCCCTGGCGGCACTCGATGCCGATGCGCGCATGGAGCCCGCGAGCCTCACCAAGCTGATGACGGCGTACATCGTGTTTCAGGAGCTGGCCGGCGGCAAGCTCAAGCTTCAGGACCAGGTGGTCGTGAGCGAGCATGCGTGGCGTTCCGAAGGCTCGCGCACGTTCATCGAGCTCGGCAAGCCGGTATCGGTCGAGCTATTGATCCTGGGGATGGTCGTGCAGTCGGGCAACGATGCCACGATTGCACTCGCGGAGCGCATCGCGGGCACCGAGGAAACTTTCGCCCAGCTCATGAACGCGAACGCCAAGCGCCTGGGCATGGCTGGATCGCATTTCGAGAACAGCTCGGGCCTTCCTTCGCCCAACCACTATACGACCGCGCACGACATGTCGCTGCTGGCCATCGCGTTGATCCGCGATTTCCCGCAGTATTACAGATACTTCTCGGTGCGCGAATTCGAGTACAACGGCATCAAACAGCAGAACCGCAACGGCCTCTTGGGCCGCGATTCGAGCATCGACGGCTTGAAGACCGGACATACCGATTCGGCCGGATTCTGCCTGGTGACCTCGGCGCTGCGCGACGGAATGCGCGTCGTGTCGGTGGTGCTCGGCTCGAAGAGCTTCAAGGGGCGCGAGGATGCGAGCGGTGCGCTCATCAACTACTCGTTCACCTTTTACGACACCAAGCTGGTGGCCAAGGGCGGCGCCAAGCTCGCCTCCGCGCCGGTCTGGAAGGCGGCGGCCACGCCGATCGATGTCGGCGTGAATGAGGATCTCTACATCACGCTGCCGCGCAGCGCGTCCGGCGACATCAAGACCACGGTCGATGTCCGGCCCAAGCTCATCGCGCCGCTGTCGCACAACGACGACATCGGAGTCCTTCACGTGGTCGCCGGATCGCAGACTTTGGCGACGGTACCCGTGCACCCGCTCACGGCAGTCGCACAAGGCGGTTGGTGGCGGCGGCTGATCGACACAATTCGCTTGTGGTTCGCGTAAGCTTCGAGCATGCCGCTTCCCGTCTGTTATTTGAACGGTGAATATCTCGCGCTCGCGGATGCACGGGTGTCTCCCTTGGATCGCGCTTTCCTGTTCGGCGATGCGGTCTACGAAGTCATTCCGGTCTACGGCACACGGCCGTTTCGGCTGCGCGAGCACCTCGACCGGCTCAATCGCAGCCTTTCGGCGATCCGCATGGCGGCGCCGAAGACCCACCTCCAATGGGGGGAGGTCTGCCGCGAACTCGCGAGGCGCAATGGCGGGGGCGATCAGTATCTGTACCTGCAGGTGACGCGCGGTGCGGAGCTCGGCCGCAACCATGCGTGGCCGGCAGGTCTCGCGCCCACGATCTTCGGCTTTGCCAGCCGGTTGGAAGCGCCCTCGCCCGTCCTGCTCGAGGACGGGGTCGCCGCGATCACCTCCCCCGATACCCGTTGGGCGCGACGGGACATCAAGTCCACGGCGCTCCTCGCCAATGTGCTGCTCAAGAAACTCGCCGCGGATGCCGGCGCTTTCGAGACCATCATGCTGGAACGCGGCGAACTCACGGAAGGGTCCTCGACCACGGTGCACGTCATATCGCGGGGCGAGATTCACACTCCGCCCAACGGACATCAGATTCTCCCGGGCACGACCCGCGACGTGGTCGGCGAGCTGGCGGAGCGCGTGGGCATCGTCAACCGCAGTGCGCGGGTGACGGAGATCGAGCTGCGCGCCGCGAGCGAAATCTGGCTGGCGTTTTCCACGCGCGGCATACTCCCCGTGACCCGTCTGGACGGCACTCCCGTGGGCGACGGCAGGCCCGGCCCGTTGTTCAGAAGGATGCACAAGGCGTTCCTCGATTACATCCGCGAGCTCGCCGGAACCCCGGACCTGTGAGCACGGCCAAGCCGGAGCATTTTCCCGCGGAGTTTCCCATCAAGGTGATGGGCCGGCAGGACAGCGACTTGCGCGCCGCGACCCGCGAGATCATCGAGCGTCATACGGGGCCGCTGGCGGATGACCGGATCCGGGTCCGCACCTCGGGCGACGGGAATTTCCTGGCGCTCACCTACACCATCGTCGCGACCGGGCGGGATCAGCTCGACGCCATCTATCGTGAGCTGACGGCCTGCAAGCTCGTGCTGATGGCGCTTTGAGCCGGGGCCTTTGCGGCGCCCCGGTCGGCTCCCAATCGCCGCAACAAGTGCGGCAGCAACCCCAGCGCCGCGGTTCGCACATCGCGTACCGGCGATAGATCGGCGAGCCGCGTGACGCCAAGGCCGGGATGGCCGCATACGTTGATGCCCTCGAACGGCTCGGGATCCAGCGACACATTGAGCGCCATGCCGTGATAACTGGACCCGCGCCGCACGCGCAAGCCGACGCTGGCGAGCTTCGCATCGCCCACGTAGACGCCGGGGGCGGCACGCGAACCGAGCGCCGTGATGCCGAGCTCGGCCGCGTAATCGATCACGGAGTTCTCCAGGGCCACCACGAGATCGCGGACGCCGAGCGAGCGGCGGCGCAGATCGAGCAGTGGATAGATCACCAGCTGGCCCGGCCCGTGATAGGTCACCTGCCCACCGCGGTCGATCTGCACCACGGGGATGTCGCCCGTGCGCTTGAGGTGCTCGCGGCTGGCATTGAGCCCCAGGGTGAAGACCGGCGGATGCTCGAGGAACCAGATCTCATCGCTCGTCGAAGGGTCGCGCTGGTCGGTGAAGCGCTGCATGGCGCGCCACGTGGGCTCGTAGGGAACGAGCCCGAGATGACGGATCAGCGGGGCGCCGAGCGCAGCCTCGCTCATCGGCGAGGTTCCGCGGCGCCCCGCGCCTGCCCGTTCTCGAGCCCCGCGTTGTTGCGCGCGAGCGCCTGTTCCGCGCGGTAGCTGGACCGGACCAGGGGACCCGAGACGCATTCGAGGAAACCGCATTCCAACGCCCACTCGCGGTACTGCGCGAACTGTGCGGGAGTGACGAATCGCTCCACGTCCAGATGATTCGGCGTCGGTCGCAGATACTGTCCGAGCGTGAGGATATCCACCGCCGCGGCGCGCAGGTCGGTCATGGTCCGGCGGATCTCCGCGTCGGTCTCGCCGAGCCCGAGCATGAGGCTGGTCTTGGTGAGCACCCCCGGTCGATGCGCCTTGGCGGCGGCCAGGACGTCGATGCTTTGCCCATAGCCGGCGCGGGGATCGCGCGCCGGATGGGTCAGGCGCTCGACCGTTTCCACGTTCTGCGCAAAAACCTCCAGGCCCGACTCCACGACCGTACGGACATGCTCGAGCACGCCGGCGAAGTCGGGGGTGAGCGCCTCGACCGCGGTGTCGGGGTTGCGCTCCTTGATCGCCCGCACGGCCGCCGCGTAATGTGCCGCACCGCCGTCCGGCAGATCGTCCCGATCGACCGACGTGAGAACCACGTATTCGAGCCGCATGAGCTCGACGGAGCGCGCCACGTTCTGCGGCTCCTCGGGATCGAGCCACCCCCGCGGATTGCCGGTGTCGACCGCACAGAAGCGGCAGGCCCGGGTGCAAACGGCTCCCATGAGCATGATGGTGGCGGTGCCGGCATTCCAGCATTCGCCGATGTTGGGGCACTTCGCCTCCTCGCAGACGGTGCTCAGCCGATGCTCGCGGACGATTTGTTTCACGGCCCCGAAGGCGGCGCCGGCGGCCAGGGGGGCGCGTAGCCAGGTCGGCTTGCGGGCTGCCGGAGCGGTTGAGGCGCCGCCCGGCTTGATGCCGTCCTTGATGGCGGTAAACCCCTGCGGCGTAAGATATTTTTCCCCGCTACGCGGGAGAGCGGTTGCCTCCGCAATGGGAATACCCTTGAACTCGGCCATGGCCCATTGTACCCCAGGGCGGCGCTCGCGAAACTTACGCCTCCGGCGCTCTCTCGGGCGCGCGCGGCGCGCCTTGCTCGACGCTGACGCGATCGCGCCCTTCGTGTTTGGCGCGGTATAGCGCGCGGTCCGCGGCCTTCAACAATTCCGGCGCATTGACGCCGTCGCCGGGGTGCATCGCGATGCCGAACGAGGCCGAGGGCGCGGCCAGGGTCTGGCCGAGATGCATGAGGTTGGTGTTGCGGATCCCCTGCCTCATCTCCTCGGCGCGCTGGCAGGCAATCTCGACGCTGGCCTCCGGCAGCAGCACGGCGAATTCCTCTCCGCCGTAGCGGCAGGCGAGGTCCGAGGGACGGATGTTCCGGGCGATGGCGCGCGCGAGCGCACTCAGCACGAAGTCCCCGGCGTCATGGCCATGCCGGTCGTTGAACTGCTTGAAGTTGTCGATATCGATCATGATCACGGCCAATGGCTTGCCGCTGCGTTCCGCGCGATGGATCTCGCGGTTGAGCACATCCTCGAGATAGCGCCGGTTGTAGAGTCCGGTCAATCCGTCCCTCAACGCCATTTCACGCATCGCGTCGCGCAGCCGCAGGTTCGCGAGCGCGGGACCCACCCTGTCGGTCATCGCGGAAAGACGCTGCTCGATCTCGCGTTCCGGTCGCCTGTCGTCCGCGTCCACGGGCACGGCGATGTGAAACAGACCGAGTATCTGGCCTTGGCCGTGGAACGGCACGCAGGCGTACCCACGGGACTCCTCGTGCGAATGCCGGCACCGGATGGAGCCGTTCGGCGTCGCGAAATGGGGCCGGCCCAAGCGCAGCGCCCAGCATTCGTCGGGCGCGAGCGTCTTGTCGGGCGGCGGTCCATCGCCCCAGCGCGCCACGTGCTCCAGCACATCGCGAGATTCCCGATAGACGAAAAGCGACCCGGCGGATTGCGGGAACAGCTGCAGCCCGGTCTCGCGCACGATGTCATAGGCCTCGGCCCGATGCGCGCACGACTGCAGAAGCTCCGCCATGCGCGAAAGGATCTCGCCATCGCGATGAAAGGTTTCCAATTGCCTGACCGTGGCCATCAACGCCCGATTGTTGCGGCGGATGGCGAGATCGCTCTTCTTGCGCGCGGAGATCTCGCGCGCCAGGCTCCGGTTGGCCTCGCCGAGCGCCGCCAGCCGCTCCTGCAATGCGGCCTGCGCCGCGCGCAGGGCTTCATCTTGTCGATGCAGGACGGTCACGTCGCGCGCCACGGTGATCTCACCGACGAGATTGCGCTTCACATCGAACAGCGGCGTCGTCTTGATGGCGACCCTGACGATCTCGCCGCTCTTCTTGCGCCGCTCCGCGGTGGTCGAGGTCTGGGTTCCGGCGCGGACGCGCTCCAGGAGTCTGGCATAATCCGCATCCGACAATTCGGCGGCGTGCAGCTCGCGGAGCGGCTTGCCGACGGCCTCGGCGGCCGGGAAGCCGTAGAGCGCCGCGGCCTCGCGGTTCCAGTACATGACCACGGCGTTCAGATCCTTGACGATCACCGCTTCGGCTATGTGCTCGAGAACCTGCTCGAGTTCCAGCGCGTACTCCTTCAAGGTCGCCGCGTCCGCACCGCCGAGCGCCCGATAGGCAATCATTATGGAAACCCGATCTGCATGAGGTTACCTTCCAAACTCCCTAACCGAGTCTAGGGGCGAACCTGCTTGCAGGGCGGTAGCAGCGCGCAATTCCGGAGTCGGGTTTCCCTGATCCCCTCGTACCCGCGTTCAAATGTGACAGACGCCGCAATTCACGGCCCTCCCGTCCCGCCTGCGCCGGTATTTGCCCGGGGGCCGGCCGGTATGGTTAGCTTGCGCCGATGAAATCTCCTTGGGCCCTGCTTCTGTGCATCGGAGTGTCGGCCTCACCCGCGGTCGCCGCGCTCAAGCCCGGTGTGACCGCGCCTGATTTCACGGCGCCGGCGACCCTTGCCGGACGGCCGTTCACCTTCAAGCTCGCCGACGCGCTCAAGGACGGACCCGTGGTGCTGTATTTCTATCCTGCGGCGTTCACGCACGGCTGCACCATAGAAGCCCACGACTTCGCCGAAGCCACCGCGAGATTCAAGGCGCTCGGCGCCACGGTCATCGGCGTATCGCACGATTCCATCGACACGCTCAACAAGTTTTCCGTGAGCGAATGCCGCGCCGGATCCTTACGCGCGCCGACCGGGCAGTCTCGGCGCCTCCGCGATGAGCACCGCATTCGTGCCGCCAAAAGCGAACGAGTTGGACATGACCGCCTCGAGCTCGATGCCGTGGCGTGCGGCGCCCGCGACGTAATCCAGGTCGCATGCCGGATCCGGGACGTTGAGGTGCATCGTTGGCGGCACCATGCGCCTTTC
Organism: uncultured Gammaproteobacteria bacterium; assembly: GCA_963730565.1. Lineage (GTDB taxonomy): Bacteria > Pseudomonadota > Gammaproteobacteria > Steroidobacterales > Steroidobacteraceae > Bog-1198. Next base: position 1,042 of record CAVSSU010000031.1, on the reverse strand, counting down.
CAGGCAGATCACTGCGATGACGAACTCGAGCGCGCCGGCGGCCCCGAGCAGATGGCCATGCATGGACTTCGTGGAGCTTACGGGAATGGAGTACGCCCGCTCGCCGAAAACTTCCTTGATCGCGGAGGTCTCGGTGGCGTCGTTCTGCAGCGTGGCTGAGCCGTGCGCGTTGATGTAGCCGATCTTGTCGGGATCGAGCCCGGCAGACGCGAGCGCCGCCTGCATGGCTCTCGCCTGACCTCGGACGGAAGGGCGCGTGATGTGAGAGGCATCGCTGGTCAATCCGTAGCCTGAGAGTTCGGCGCGGATCGGAGCGCCACGATCCACCGCATGCTGCCATTCCTCGAGCATCACGAAGGCCGCACCTTCGCCCAGGACCAGGCCGCTGCGGTTCAGTGAAAACGGGCGGCATGAGGCGCCGGGGTCCAGGCGATCCTCGGCCGCCAGTGTGCGCATGGCCTCCCAGGCGCGCAGCACACCGAAGGCCAGCGGCGCCTCGGCTCCGCCGGCGATCATCACATCGACATCACCGGACTGAATCCGGCGGGCGGCTTCGCCGATCGCCACCGACGAGGACGAGCAGGCCGTCGAGAAGGTCAGGCTCGGTCCCAGAAGGCCATGCTCGATGGAGATCCAGGACGCTGGAGCGGTCGTCATCGCGGCGAGAACCGTATACGGATTCACACGGTCGGACGCCTCCGCGTAGATCGTTCGATATCCGGCATCGGTCGTCTCCGCCCCACCCATGCCGCTGCCGACGAAAGTTCCGCACCGTTCGCGCTGCTCGGTGGACCAATCCAGCCGGGCATCGGCCACGGCCTGGGCCGACGCGGCCAGTGCCAGCTGCGTGACCCGGTCGAGCTGGCGCACGCGCGCCGGGTCGAAGAGCGACGCTGCGTCGAACTCCGTGAGGGCGCCGATCGGAGATCGAAGTCGATCGCACAGGGGCGGATCGAACCGCCGCACGCCCGAACGGCCTTCGGCGAGATTCCGAGCGAGCGCCTCGATCGAAGCAGACCAACTGAACGAAGTAAGATGCAGT
>CAVSSU010000030.1:0-39047 GCA_963730565.1 uncultured Gammaproteobacteria bacterium | reverse complement strand
CATGTTGTGTAAGCTTACTGACTCATCGTATTGCTTGACGAGATACGCGTATCACCCGAGTTCGGTCGCCGGACCCCGCCCGAGGAATCAATGATCATGTCCTTTGCCAGCTGGTCAGTAGTGACCGTCGACTTCCTGGTCGTGCTGCATCTCGCCATGGGCGGGTTACGCTCGCGGCGCTGCTGCACCTCGTCAATGCCCAATGGCGCTTCGAAATTCGCTACATCAGCGTTTCTGTTTCTTTGCGCTTTTCCCTCGCGTTTTGCTGCTGCTGGTACTGCTCCTGAATGGTGCAAGAACCTTCCCCTGGGTTGGCTCCTCTGCGAGCATGCCGGGCTGGAATAGTTTCGGCTTCCTGGCGGCGCGCGAGCTCGTCGGCTTCCTTACCGTCGGCGTGTTGTACGGACTTTTCATCAAGTACCAGCCCGTGTCGGCGCGCAGCGCGGGCCAGGCGCACGTCTTCCGCAATATTGCGCTGCTCATTCCGTTCGCGCACGTGTTGTTCTGCACCATGGTGGCCTGGGATTTCGAGATGACGCTCACGCCCGGGTGGTCGAGCGCGATCTACGCCATGTACCACTTCGTCAGCTCCTTCGGCATGGTGCTGGCGGTCATGGCGCTGACCGTCATGCTGCTGATGCACCGATTCCTGTCGCCGCCGGGAAGCTACGTTATCAACTACCTCGCGCAGATGATGCTCGCCTTCACGATCCTCTGGATCTACACGTTTTTCGCGCAGTACCTGATCATCTGGTACGCCAACCTGCCCGACGAGACCGAACCGGCTGTTCCGCAACCAAAATGGGCCGTTTTCGGCACCCTGTTTTGGCTGTTCTTCATCCTGAAATTCGTCATCCCGTTTCCGGTGCTGATCTTCCCCCAGTCGCGCCCTCGCAAGGCATCATCGGCTTCGTCGCCGTCTCGATGATCACGGGCTATTGGATCGAGCGTTATGTCTGGGTCGCGGGAAGCGCCGCCGAGTCGCCATGGCCGATGTTCTCTCCCTTTGCCATCGGCGTATCGATAATCATTTTCACTACGGCTTTTCTCATGGTCCGCAGCACCATGCGCAAGTACGGCGTTCTGCCGAAAGACGCAGGCGTCGCCATTGCTTTGCACGGCAAAATGGATTAGCTTTCCGCGACAAATCGATCAGCGCTTGGCGGGAGACTTGAGGCTCGGCGCGGAGGGATGGGTCTTCGCCGAGCTGCCAGGATGGGCGGCCTATCTGGTTGGCGAAAGTGGTTCGCATATTTAATTTTTAGGTGAGGCGGGGGAGTGTCGACCGATGTTTAAATATCTTTTTGCCAAGAACGAGGATATTCCGACCGGCTCCGCCGCGGTCTATTTCGGCTTCTCGGCCATCGTGTGGTTCGTCATCGGCACCGGCCTCGGGGCGTTCAACGCCGCCAAGCTGGCCTTCCCCGATTTCGTCCACGGCCTGGAGTTCGTATCATTCGGCCACATGCGCCAGGTGCACGTGCACGCCGTCATCTTCGGCTGGATCTCCATGGCGTTCGCCATGGCGATGATGTACATCACCCCGGCCCTGGGCAACACCAAGCTGTGGTCCGAGAAGCTCGGCCTGTGGAACTGCTTTCTCTGGAACATCGGCCTGTCGTTGGGGCTCACGGTGCTGTGGGCCGGTCTGACCTCGGGACGCGAGTACTCGGATTTCCCGTGGTTCATCGACATCTACATCTCGCTGTTCATGGCGCTCCCGCTGGGCATCAACGTGTGGATGACGATCATCAACCGCCGGACCCAGGGCATCTACACCACCAACTGGTTCTTTGCCGCCGCCTCCTTCATGCTGATCGTCGTTTTCATCGTGGGCAACCTGCCGGAGTACTTTCACCTCACGGGGCTCACCGAGGCGTATCTGACCTGGTGGTTCGCCCATAACGTTTTGGGGCTCTGGATAACCCCGGTGGCCGCGGCCATCGCCTACTACACCATCCCCAAGGTGACCGGAAATCCGCTGTATTCCCACCGCATCGGGCATCTGCATTTCTGGTCCGTGGTGGTGTTCTACTCGACCCCGGCGGCCCACCACTTGATGTCCGCGCCGTTGCCCGAATGGCTCAAGTCGTTCGCCTCGGTGGAGGGCGTGCTGATTCTCGTTCCCGCGATCGCCTTCGTGTCCAACATCCTTTTGACCATGGAAGGGAAGTGGCACATGTTCGTCGAGAATCTGGAGGTGCGCTTCACGGTGACGGGTGCGCTGCTCGCCATTCCCCTCAACATGCAGGGCGGCTTTCAGCAGACTCGTGCGATCAACTGGTACATTCACGGCACGGGCTGGATCGTCGCGCACGCGCATCTGGCGCTGCTGGGATTTTCGACGTTCATGGAAGTCGCCGCCGTCTATCTGGGGCTGCAGATCATCCTGAAGCGCAAGCTCTGGTCGATCACGCTCGGCAACATCCACTACTGGTCCTTGCTCATCGGGTTCACGATTTATTGGGTCTCGATGACGATCGCAGGCCTGATCCAGGGCGCCGGCAAGATCTACGAAGTGCCGTACATCGACGTGGTCATCGCCGAGCATCCCTATATGGTTGCCCGCTGGCTGGGCGGATCGCTGGTGTTCCTGGGCAACATCGTGTGGCTGTACAACATGTGGATGACGACGCGCGTCGGTACGGTGGTTCCGAAGGGTCGCATGCCGCATGAACTGGCCTACGAGCGTTGAGTTGCCGAGTGAGACCGGAGCCTAAAAATGAATTTTAGAGAATATAAAATCGGCAGTCGCATGTTCGCAGTGGCCCTCGGCGGCTCCATGTGCATCACGCTTCTGCTTCCGAGCCTCGATATCGCGAGCGTCAAGGCGACCGAGGTCTCGATCGATAAACAGCTGACAGCCGGTTACGAGACCGGATGGAACGTCTACGATCCGTTGATGCTGGGGCAGAACAAGCCGATCAAGGTCCAGTTGAAGGTGGACCCGAAGACCAACCAGCCCATCGATCCGATGTACGCCTACGTGTACCAGAGCGGAGTTCCCTTTCCGAGCGGCATCAATCATCCCAACAGCCTTGGCGCGGATTCCAAGGCACTCAGCATCGATCAGGGCAAGATCAACGAGGCGCGCAGGGATCAGGGCGCGGTCTTCATCATCAGAACGAACGAGCAGAGCGGTCCGTACATCGAGAATGCCACCGCCACGCGAGGCTGGCAGCCGGCCGAGGTGCTGAAGGTGGCGGGAGACGAGAACTCGGTGCATGCCGGCGCGGGTAAGACGCTGTTCGTCCGCGAGGGATGCTGGTGGTGTCACACGCTGCTGCCCGAACAGACGCAGGACTGGCAGGTGTTCGGCGCTCCGCCGATGCTGGGGGATTTCAACGGCGAATCGCCGACCGCGTTCGGCTCCGACCGCAAGGCGCCGGATCTGTTGCACGTAGGCTCCCGCAATTCGTCCAAGGAATGGATGATGCTGCACTTTTGGAACCCGAGGTTGGTGCAGCCGCACTCCATCATGCCGCGCTTCGACTACCTCTGGGGCGAGGTCGATGCCAACGGCAAGAAGATCGATTACGACAAGTGGAATGAAGAATTCGATGCCTACCGCGAGGGCAAGCGGGATCTCCCGCCGGACATCCCGATCTATGCCGCCAACAGCGAGGCGCGCTGGCTGATCGATTTCGTTTTGAACATGAAATAATCCCTGTAAATAGGGACGACGCGGAGAACGAGAATGGCTTGGACTTTCAATGCACCCATGGCGACCCTGAGCGATGCGCCCACGGTACAAAATGCCGAGCAGCTTTGGGAGAAGGAATCCCTGGGCGGCCTCACCGAGGACAACAATCCCATCCCTGTGCCGGTGGTCTGGTTGGTGTTCCTGACGGTCTGCACGGCTTTTTGCGTGACGTTTCCGCTCTGGGGCCAGCGGCCGACGGCCGCGCTGTATGCGCCGTTCGTGCACGCGATGTCGGCTCCCAGCGTAGTGGCCGCCAAGGACGACACGCAGGCGATGCTGGCCATCGGGAAGCTGATACCGGATTCGCAGAGCAAGGACACATTGCTCGCCCGGCATCCGCTCACGATGGATCAGTTGCGGCAGATCGCGCCGCAAATCCAGGCCTTGGAGGCGCGACCGAACACGGATCTGAAGGATTACACCGTGGTGGGCGCCAACGTGGTGCTGGCGAATTTCGAGGGCAACTTTCGCCCTGACGGTACGCGAATCCGGCAGCAGCCGTGGTGGGACAAGGGCTATACTATCGACGTGTTCTATCTGTCGGCGTTTTTTCTGGGCGTGTTTCTCGTCGTGAAGCGCCTGCCACCGACCGACTGGCAGCCCCGTCATCACTAGGGCGGCGATTGTTGCATCGTAGGGGAACCGAATGATTGACTTTGACTATGGCCCGGTAGCGATTCTGTTGCCGATTAGCCTCGCTTTTCTAGCGCCATTCCTGTACAGCTTCTTTGTCGACAAGTACGACAAGAAGAATCCGCAAATCAAGCCGCCCGCCGGGAACAAGGCTGAGCACTGAGTCAATCGCGCGGCTGGTTGGATGTTGTTTCTGGGGCTAACCGAGTCCGGTTCGCGGGTCGATCTCAGCATTGAGGGCATGCACAGCCAGCGATTCGGGGTCGGCGTGTTCTTTTTGCTGATCCTGGGAATCGCGCTCTTTTCCGGCATCATCATCGCGGTGCTCAGGGGCTCAGGTGACCAGCGGGTCACCCGGACGGGCGAAAAGTGGATGTTTGCGGCCATCATATTAGGCGTGGTCGTTGCCGTGGTGTTCGCGTCCCTGCAAATGCTGTCCGGCGTGCTCTTCTGACGGTCGATGGCTTGGACGGAGGTTGAACTATGGGTTATCTCGAATCGCTCGGTGATGGCTGGTCCATCTACCTCTGGCTGATCGTCGGCGCGGCAATCATCGTCGTGAGCCTGTTCGCGATGCGCTGGGCGTGGCGCAACGAACAGTTCGACGAGGACATCAAGTATCTGGTGTTCACCGAGTCCGACAAGGACAAGATGACGCCCGCGGATTACCGCCATAGCCGCGAGGTGTTGGCGGCGCAGGAGGCGAGTCGCGAGCGACATCTTCAAGAGCTAGCGGAGACGCGCCGAACCCCGTCATGAAGCGTGGCGAAGCGGTGATCCTGGCGGTGATCGGAGTGGTCGTCGTCGGCCTGACAGCGCGAAACATCATCAGCCTCCGCTCCCAGACACAGCCGGATCCCGGCATTCCCTTCTACACCACGGCCGATCCCGCGCTGGCGCGCCGTGCCGGCGACTTGTACCGCGAGAACAATTGTCGTCAGTGCCATTCCTTGTGGACGGTGAAGAGCGTATTTGAGTCCGTTCCCGCGCCGGCGCTCGACGGGATCGGTTCGCTGCACAGCGAGGAATGGTTCTACCGGTATTTTTCCGCGGCGGATCCCCAGGACATATTGCCGAGCCGGCTGAAGGCCGAATACCGCATGCCCTCCCTCGCGACGCTGCCGGAGGCGGAGAGGCGCGCGCTTGCCCAGTACATGGCGAGCCTCAAAGTGAAGGATTGGTACCTCGAGAATACGCGGGCCGCCGAATATGAAAAGCTGACCGGGAAAGAGTATTCTCAATCGCATGCGCAGAAGTAATCCCGAGCGTGTTTACCGCGGTGCGGGAGCGGTCATTCTGGCTGCCGTGTTCATTCATTTCTGCGATCGGATCCTGGGCGTCCAGATCGAGGCTTTCACGGGCGGCATCGACTATTTCAGCCCGTGGTGGGTGGTCGACGTATTTCTGGTGCCGTTCCTCGCGGGAATCATCGTCTCGCTGATTTTCGGTTATGGCGGGAAGTGGCTGGCCCATCTGCCGCCGCTGATCGTGCGTTCGCTCAGTTATTTCGCCATTGCCCATCAGATGACCGCCATCGCGCCCGGATCCTCGCTGATGCCCATCGGCTGGTGGGGTATTTACCTCATATTGACCATCGAGTTTTGCGCGGTCGGCGGCGTTATCGGCGAGGTCATGGTGAAGCGAACCTACGGGCGCTCGACGCCGAACAAGGCGGTCGAACCGACCGAACCGGCGCGGCGGTAGGTTCACCCATGGGCTTGGCTTCGTATCCTCCCTCCGCGTTGCCTGAGCGGGAACGGCAAAAGCGTCGTCGCTTGCTGTCGATGACTCTCTTGACCTGCCTGGTGCTGGCCTTGATCGGCGGCACCATCCACGTCGTGATGCTCGGCAAGCTCCGCCTCGGCGATATGCGCCGCATGGCCACCTATGACCTGAAAGAAGAATCCGCCCGGGTTCGCGCCGCCGGCGAAGACCTCGTGCTGCAGCGAAAGCATGAGACCGAGGGGACTTCCGGCCAAATTTATTCGGTGGTCGAGGCGCAGCGCCTGGTGAGCCGCGAGCAGTGGGAGGACCTCGATCGCATGGTGGCCGTTGCGGCGGGTCCGTTCATCATGGGCACCGATCTCGAGCGCGCCGACGAGCAGGACAAGCCGAGTCACCCGGTCACGCTGCCGGCCTTTTATCTGGACAAATTTCTCGTCACCAATGCCCAATACGCGCGCTTCGTCGCCTCGACCCAGCGCCGGGCGCCGATCAATTGGAAGGATGGGCACATTCCGCGGGGCGAGTTGTTGAAGCCGGTGACCATGGTGACCTGGAACGATGCGGCGGACTATTGCGCCTGGGACCACCGGCGCCTGCCGCATGAGGCCGAATATGAAAAGGCGGGGCGCGGCACCGACGGGCGCCGCTGGCCCTGGGGAGATCAGATGGATCCGACCCGCCTCAACACGTATTACAACGTGGGATCCTCGAGCGACGTGATGGCGTACCCGCGCGGCGCGAGCATCTACGGTGCCTATGATCTAGCCGGCAATGTGGCCGAATGGACCGCGGACGATCTGCGCCCGTACGAAGGGTCCAAGGCGCCGCAGAACTTTCCTTCCGGCGGCCCGGGGGCGGCGCAGACCGGCAGCTACAAGGTGCTGCGCGGCGGATCGTGGAAGGGCGATCCGTTTTCCACCTCGCTCTACCACCGCAACTTCGACCTTCCCAATCATGCCACGGATTTCTACGGCTTTCGATGTGCGAGCAGCGCCGAACCGACGGCAAGGGAGCCGACATGAGGCGGCTGCTCGCGGGGCCGGCGTGCGCGCTGTCGTTGCTGCATCCGGGCGCCGGGTTCGCGATCGACAGCTATCGATATCTGCACGTCAGCATCGAAACGCCGTGGATGATTTTCCTTTTTTTGCTGGTCACCATCTTCATTCCCTTCATTTTGATGCTGGTGCTCATGTGGCGGCGCCCGATGCACGATTCGACCGCCGCGCCCAAGTCGAAGACGCCGGACGATGAATAGCCGACTGCGCGGATTGCGCGCGCTGTGGGCGTGCTTGTGGCTCGTGGCGTTGAGTCCCGTCTGCCTGGCGGATTCGGCGCCGCCTGCGCCGGCGAATCCCACGAAGATTCTGGAGTCCTTCGCCCGCCAGGACGCGCAGCGTCCCGCGGGCGAGACCGTCATCGGACAGCACGAAAAGCAGGTGATCATGTTCTCGATCGGGGCGGTGCTGCTGACGCTCCTGATCGGCACCGCAACGGTCGGCATCGCCGTGGCTGCGTTCGGCAAGCCGTTGTTCCTCGTGCACATGATCCTTGCCGGCCTGACGGTCACGGTGGCGCTGATCCACGTCGCCGTCGGACTGGTCTGGTTCTATCCGTTCTGATCGGCGGCGATCCCCAGCATGAGCGCCCGATTCCTCGCGCCGCTCGGCGCCCTGTCCGGAGCGTGCGCGCTGGCCTACGAAATCTTGTGGGCCCGAATGCTGGGCATTCAGTTCGGCGTGAGCGCTTTCGCAGCCGTGGTCACGGTGAGCGCATTCATGCTGGGTCTGGCGGGAGGGAGCGCGTTCATGGCCGGGCGCGCCGGACGCAACCTGAGGCCGCTGCGGCTTCTTGCGCTGCTCGAAGCCGGGATCGCCCTGTTTGCGCTGTTGCTTCCCTGGGTCGTGCATCTTGCGACGCCGATCATCGATGCATCGGCGGGATTGCTCCCCCCGCCGCAATGGCATGCGCTTCTGGCGCTGATGGGTCTGCTGTCGCTGACATTGCCGGCTGCGGCGATGGGCGCCGGATTTCCGCTGCTGGTGGAGGGCTTCGAGCGGCAGGGGGGGTCCATCGGCGTCGCGTATGGCAGCAATACCATCGGCGCGGCGGCCGGCGCGTTGGTGCCGCTCTTGCTGTTGCCCGCCGTCGGCTGGACGAGCGCGGTGCGCGCGGTCGCGGCGCTCAACGTGCTGGTCGCCGCGGGCTTTTTCATGCTCGACCGGCTCGGGGCAGAGCGGCAGGGGTGGGGCGTGGGCGGGCGCGGCGCCCCCGCGCCGGGCGCCTCCGCGGCGGCTGACGGGCGAAGGCCATCGGGTCTTTTGCTGTTGAACTACGGTGTCATCGGCGCCGCGAGCCTGCTGCTCGAGATGGCGTGGCTGCGGCTGTTCAGCCTCGCCATGCTGCGTACCGAATACGTGCTCGCCCTGATCCTGGCCGTCATGCTGCTTGGCATGGGACTGGGAAGTCTCCTCGTATCGCGCCGGCCGGATGCGAGGGTGCTCGCGGCGTTGCCCTGGTGCGCATCAGGCTATGCGCTCGCCGGCCTCTGGATGCTGCCCCATGTCTCGGCGCTGCTCGAGCGGGCGAGATTCGACTCGATGGGCGCGGCGTCGATGGTGCAGGCACTGTTGCTGGTGGCGCTGACGCTGCCCGTCACGCTGTCGCTGGGAGCATGGCTTCCGGCGTTGACGGCGAGATCCGATACGAACGGCACCTGGCTCTACGCCTGCAATTCGCTCGGCGCGGCGCTGGGCGGCCTGCTCTATGTGATCCTGACCCCGCTGATCGGAAGCGCGGGCGCGCTGAGCCTGGCCGCCGTGCTCATGCTGTTGCCGGGATTGATCCTGGGCCGCGCCCGCCGTGCCTGGGCCGGTGTTCCGCTGCTGATGGCCGCCGCCTGGTCCGTGTCGGTCCTGCCGCCGGTCAGGGAATTTCTGCCGCAGGCCATGGCCGGCGCCCGCGATCTGTATCGCTACGAGGACGCCATCGCCATCACGCAGGTGGTCGAGCAGCCCGACGGACAACGGGTGCTGCTCACGGATATGCGCCGACAGGATGCCTCGTCCGACCCCACTGCGGTGTTCGTGCAATCCAACCAATCGCGGCTGCCCTTGCTCCTGGATCCCCGGCCGCGCAGGGTCCTGTTCCTCGGCATCGGCACCGGCATCTCGCTCGCGGGCTCGCTCGCCTTTCCCGACGTGGAGCGCAGCGCGGTGGAACTGTCCGCCGGCAGCATCGAGGCCGCGCGCCGCTGGTTCAGCGAAAGCAACGGGAACGTACTGCAGAACACCCGTGTTCATCACGACGACGCGCGCCATTTCCTCGCCGCAAGCGGTGAAATCTACGATGCCGTCATCGGCGATGTATTCCATCCGGATCTGGCGGGGGCAGGCTCGATGCTCGCGGTGGAGCAATTCGAGCGCGTTCGCGCGCACCTCGCACCCCAGGGTATTTACGTGCAATGGCTGGCGCTCAACCAGTTCGACCAAGCCACCTTGGCGATCGTCCTGCGAAGCTTCCAGCAGGTGTTTCCGCAAAGCCAGCTGTTCCTCGACGGTATGCATCTCGCCTTGGTGGGGCCGCGCGACCGGTGGGCCGGCGCGCAATCCATCGCGACTCACTTGGATGCGTTGACGCCGGCGGAGCGTACCGCGGCGACCGCATCCGAAGGCGACCTGGAATGGCTCGGCCGTTATTGGGGCCCGATCGACCCGAGTCCCGGGCCCACCCAGCACGAATGGGCGCCCGTGATCGAATTCCTGGCACCGCGGCTGCATTATGACCGCAAGGGCGATGCGGCCTCGCTGCTCGAGTGGCTGCTGGCCCGGCGGCCGACCATCGACCGGGCAGGCGCCCTGCTCGGTGTATCACCTCCGCAACAAGAGGGTTTCAGGCGCGCCTACGCCGGCACCGAGCTGTGGGTGCGCAGCGAACTTGCAAACTGGCAGGGCTCGACGCTCGAGGCCGACCATTTGCTGGGCTTGGCGTTCGAGGCCGACCCGCACGATCGTTGGATCGACTACGCCGTGTCGGATCGGCTGCTCGCGAGCATCGACGCCGCACCGGAGCGCGGGCTCACGCGCGAACAGTTATTGCGGAAGATTCTCGTTATCAATCCGTGGTCGGTCGAGGCCTGGCGCGCCCTGTGGACACTGCAGCATGCGCGCGGCGACGCCGATGCGGCCGAGAGCCGTGCGCGCATTCTGGAGTTGAGCCCTTTGGATCGCAAAGCGCGCGCGGCGGCTGATTGATACTCTGGATGCCGTTGCAACAATGAAATTCTTCAAGTACCATCGACTCGGCAAAGTGCCTTAGATTGAGGTATTTTCGCAACTCTGGGGAGTTTGGGGCTAAACACATGCAACAAAAATCATTAGCGTCTCGTGCTTTTTGGATCATTATCATTGCCGGCATGGTGACCGGCATGGGCAACGGAAGCGTATTCGGCGCCGCCATGATGTGCTTTCTGGGGCGCGGTGAATTCAACGATTGGGGCGGCTGGTTTCCCGTCGATTACGAGCCCCAGACGTTCACCGGCTTCATCGACTGCTGCATGCTCGTATTTGGCGTCGCCTACATCGCAATGCTCTGGATCGCCTTGAAGCGTCACGGTGTGAAGGAAGCCGCAGAAGCCAGCGTTGCCAGATAAGAGATGAGGCAGTTGGAACGAGCGCTCAACACCACAAACGGAACTCAAACAAGATGCTCTCAATCATCGCAGCGGTCTTCGGGCTCTCTCTGGCATTCTCCAGTATGTTGCTATCTTGGTACATTCTGATGCCGCGGAATAAGAGGCAACTGCCGCCGAGCCACACGGCCGATCCGCCGCCGCGATAGGTCGGCTGTGCCCGCCGGCGAATAGGCGGCGCGAACTTTGGGATGTTTTAAGAATTGGCGATTTGAAATCGAGTCACGGTGCCGTTCTCCCCGTTGTGCGGTGGGCGGCCTGGGTAGCGAGCAATTAAATTGGGGGTTGCAGAGTTATGCATAAATTCAATCGGTTTCGAATAAACGCGTGGTGCGGGCGCGCCGCCGCCCTGGGGGCACTGCTGCTCTTGGGCGTCATGGCTTCCCGCCCTGCCGCGGCATTGCCCTTGTTCGCGCGGCAGACGGGCGCCGCCTGTGCGGCCTGCCACACGGTCTATCCGGAGCTCACGCATTTCGGGCGCATGTTCAAGCTGAACGGCTATCAGCTCGACAACGGGCGCGACCTCGAAATGATCTCCGACGAGGGCAAGTCGGTGCTGTCGTTGCCGGCGGTGCCGAATCTCGCGCTGTTCATCATGGCGGATTACGTGTCGTTCAAAAAGGCGGTCCCCGACAGCCAGACTCCGGGTGCCAATTCGCTGAGGGACAACATCGATTTCCCCTATCAGGTTTCCTTGCTGTATGGCGGCAAGATTGCCCCCCATTTTGGCGCCTTTGCCCAGGTGACCTACAGCAACGCGGCCGACACCTTCAACATCGATAACACCGACTTTCGCTTTGCGAACACCATTGTTCTGCCGAACAAGCAGCCCTTGGCGTACGGCGTGTCGATCAACAATAATCCGTCGGTCGAGGATCCGTACAATACGACCCCGGCGTTCGGCTTCCCCTATCTGCCGCCGTCAACCTTCATACCGTCGCTGGCGGCGCCCATCGTGGAGGCGGGACAGGCCTATGAAGCGGCGGGCCCGATCGCCTACCTTCTGTGGAACGAGCAATTGTACGTTGCGGCCGGCTTCTACCGTGAAGCGAGGACTGGATCGAGCTCGCCCGGCAACCCGCTCACCGGAAATTTCGGCCCGTTCGACTCGACCACCGGGGGCGTGCTGGCCGGCAACAATGCGTACTGGCGACTCTCGTATGAGTACGACATCGACCGTTACGCACTCATGGTGGGCACCTACGGGCTCAAGTTCAAATTGTACCCGGGCAATGGGCTGCCGCTGTCGGGAGCGACCGATAATTACACCGATGTGGCCGAGGACTTCCAGTTTCAATTCATTGGCGACCACAACACCGCCACCCTCAAAGGCACGTACGTCAAGGAGAATCAGTCGCTCAACGCCTCGAGTGCTGCAGGCTTCGCGAACGGCCACGATTGGCTGAGCTACGCCACCGTCGACCTCACCTATTGGTGGGAGAGGCGCCTGGGCTTCGACATAGGTTTCGTCAACATCCATGGATCGACGGATCCTACGCTGTATCCTTCGTCGCCCACTCAGTGCATCGCCGGACAAGGTGGGACCTGCGGTTCGCAACTCGGGACGGCCGGGGTCGGCGGCGTATATAACGTCGGTGTCACCAACAGCGCCAACAGCAACCCGACGACCGATGCGGGAATCGCCGAGATTTCCTATGTGCCCTGGCTCAACGTCAAGTTCACGTTGCAGTACACGCACTACACGAAGTTCAACGGCGCCACGACCAACTACGACGGCAACCATCGTAACGCGTCCGACAACGACACGACTTATTTCTACCTGTGGTACGCCCTGTAATAAAGGAGAATCATATGAACACCAAAAAACTGATTCTCGCGACCGTAGCTACGGCAGCTATGTCCTTTCTGGCCGCGTCGGCCGCGCTGGCTCAAGACGCAGCGACGCTGGCTCAGGACGCGGGAGACGCGTCGCTCGGCCCCCAGCCCAACAGTCCGGTCGGTGCCGATTGGGCTGAAAAGAAGGTGGTCACCACCTGCCAGTGGTGCCATGGACCCCAAGGACACAGCGTCTCGCCCATCTATCCGGCGCTGGCCGGCCAGAAGGCGTGGTACATCATCGAGCAACTGCATGCGTTCAGGGCGCGCACGCGCGCCGACCCGTATGCGCGCGCCATGATGTGGGGAATGGCCTCGCAGCTGACGGACAATCAGATCGTGGCGCTGGCCGACTATTTCAGCAAGCAGACGCCGTTTTACAGCGAACCGGCTCCGGCATTCGACATGCCGAAGGCCGCGGTCATCGCGGAAGGCAAGAGCATTTACAACGACGGCGTTCCGGCCAGCGGCGTTCCGCCGTGCTCTGCCTGCCATCAGGCCGCTGCCGAGGGGTCGGATCAGTTCCCGCGCCTCGCCGGACAGCACGCCTCGTACCTGACGAAGCAGTTGATTGCGTTGCATAACGGCACACGCGAACAGATCGTCATGAACGGGGTGGCCGCACCGCTGACGGTGCCTCAAATGAAAGCCGTTTCGGTGTATCTGGAGTCGCTGCGATAAGGGCTTGGTCGCACGGTGGGACCTGTTCCACCGTGCGACCCTTCGATTGCGCCCGAGCCATCTGATCCCGTACAGCATGGCGATGGATACGGAATTGACGCGGATTCGCCATCGGGTGGCGGAATTGCGAGCGTCACTGCCCGGACCGGGCACCGACTACGACCCTTTCCCCCTGGCGAATGAGCTGCAGGAGCTGTTGAACTCCGCACGCGTTCGCTCCGATGCCCGTCTGGAGTTGCGGCAACTTCTTATTTTGCTGGGGAAGGTGGAGTTCAAGCGGGGCGACCGCGCCAAGGCTCGCGACCTCTTGATCGACGGGTTGGCCATCGATGCCGGGGCGGCTGCCGACGCCAACGAGCTCACGCGGGACCACTATCTCCTCGCCGGCGTGGCCGGCGACCTCAGGAGCTTTCAGACCGCCGCCGAGCACTACGGCAAGGCCGTGGAGTTTTCCAAGACCGCGACGGATTTCGACGCGAACCAGCGGCTCGGGATCCGGGAAAGATTCGCCTTCGCCCTGCACGAGGCCAAGCGTTATGCCGAGGCGTGCGCCGCCAACCTGGAATTGCTCCAGGATGCCGAACGGCTTTTCGGAGCGCACGATCACCGATTGAGCACGGTGCTCATCAACACGGCACAGAATCTGTACGCGCTCAAGAAGCTTGCCGAGGCGCAAAGCTACCTGCAGCGCGCGCTCGACATCGCGCAGGCACGCAGCGACATCGAGCGTGAACAGGACCTTCTGTATCAGCTCGCGGTGCTCGCCAGCGAACAAGGAAAGGCGGCCGATGCCAGGGCGTACCTCGCCGAGCGCGTCGAGCGACTGGAGAAGCGCGGACCCAGCAAGCTCATGGAGGCCGCGCGCCGGAGCCTGGAGCATTTTGACCGGAATCAGGCGCGAGCGAGTGTGCGACCTGCCAATCCTCCCTAGCTCGAGAACAGCCTCGACAGATACCGATACGCCGCCGTGCCGCGCCGATACAGGTGAATCGAGACCTCCGCGAGGATGGGCAGCCAGACGAAATTCAGGCGGAACAGCACGATGGTGAGCAGGAACACCATGCAGCTGAACTTGAAGCCCTCCCAGTCCTTGTAGGAAGCCTGAGAGGCCGCCACTAGGTTGACCCCTCCGAGGAGGGTGCAAAGAAGGGCGAAACCGCGGTTGATCCAACGCCATTCCCGGTTCGACAGCGCGAAATAATTGCCCAGGATGATCTTCGCCGGGTAGCCGCCGCCGAGCGGCGGCACGAACCACATGACCGCGGCGAGCGTCCAGTAAACGACCGTGGGTTTCCAGAAATCGAAACCTGCGGGCTCGGGATGGCCAGCGAACCAGAGGGCCGTGGCGCCCAATGCGCCGAACGCGACGAGCAGCACCCAGGCGCTTAGGGTAGCTGCCTGAGGCGGTCTCCAGCGCCAGGCAATGAGAAGCAACGAGGCCCACAGGATGGTGACGGCCAGTGGGCTCATCTCGCCCACCAGAAGGCGATCAACAGGCCGCTGATCCAAAGAATCTCCAGCGCAATGGCATTGCGCGTGGAGATGGGAGGGGGCGGTGCCAGCTGTCGAAAGGTGAACAGCTGCGCCTGCGCCAATGCGGCCTGGAACGGTGAGCTATGGGTTTGACGCAAAGTCCGCCGCACATACTTCAAGGTGCGGGCGGGCGCCGCCTGCACGCGCGCGACAAAGCTGCGGCGGCGCACTTCGGCGCCTTGGATCAGCGCCTCCCGCATGCAGGTCGGGCACGGGCGGTTTGAGAATTTGAGATGCCCCTTTTCGCAGGGCGATATCTGTCCGCTGCGCTTGCTCGCGTAGGGGGACAGCACATCGACCCATTCGCGGGCGCTCGGTCTCGAGTGGCCGGGGGATGAAAAGGCTCGATCGAAAAGTTGCCGCAGGCTGTCGGGGAAGGCCTCGTGCACGCTGGCCGGCACCTGGCGCACGCTCTTGTGAGCGACCATGCCATAAGGATACAGCCCCTGTTCGATGCGGCCTGCGAGCTCCAGCGGATGCTTGTGGTGGTCCGAGGCCACGCCGGTGAAGGGGTGGATGCCGTAATTGAGCAGGCGGAAAATGATGGTGGCGAGCGCGAAGCCGTCCTGGGCTTCCGGGTGCGTCACGGCCCTGTCCTGGAATTCCGGGGCCAGGTATTCGGGCGTGACCTGAGGCGCTTCGTGGCGGAATTCCTCGGTGTCGATGTGGAAGCCGTCGCAGTCCAGGATCGAGACATACAGTTCCGCCTTGTACACCTTTACGTTCATGGGTTTGAGGTCCACGATGGCAATGCGCTGCTCGTGCAGGCTGTTGATGAGCGAGGCGAGATTGAAGCAGACCGTCAGGAGCTTGCCGTAGTCGGCGGCAAATCCCTCCTGGGCGGATTGGCGGCGATTGAGCAGATAGTCGAGCTCGAGCGTGCGGTCGAAGGGGATCTTGCGCATGGCGAAACCGGCGAAGCGCGAGCGGCGCAGGATCAGCGCTTCGGGCCAGGCGAGTTGCACGATGTCGTGGTACTCGGCCGGGACCTCGGGCAGCGCCGGCTTGTTCTCAGCCATCCACTGGATCTTGTGCCGGTACCTCGCGAGGTGTGCCTGCGAGGTGGTGGTGTGGTAGATCTTGGCGAGGAATCCCGGCATGCCCTCGATGGAGAAGATCTCTCCGGCGCCGCCCGATTTGCCGGTCGCGCCGAGCGTGACCCGTTCCGATCGCTGCCCGGGCCAGACGAGCTGCACGATGTGATCAGGCTTGCGTTCGGGCGGAATCACCGCTCAGAGACAAAGGCGAGCAGCAGCGTCTTGTCGTCGGAGGAGATCGCGCTGGCCCGCGGGCTCTCCAGAAGATTGCGCAGCGCTTCGTTGCCGTTCGACGCCGCGGCCTCGCGCAGATAGGCGGTGATCGGATCGATGAACGGCCGAAAAAAGCCGCTGCGCGCGCGGTCGACCGCGAACGGCGCCGTGCCGTCGGACAGGAGCCCGATCACGCATCCGCGGCCGGGCGCGCCGAGCGGGGTGAGCCGTAGATGATCTTTCCAATTCTCGTCGGTCACGAAATAAGTCTCATCGGCATATTCGCCGTTTTCAGGGGGCGAGAGCACGGACTCCCCGACCGCGCCCTGCACGATGGCGAAGCCGTCGCCGATGTGGAACAGACAGCCGCCGCCGGGCGATGCCACGCATCCCACCAGGGTGCACGCGTAGTCGTCGAGGGCGATCCCGCTGGAAGCGGCAAGATCGGCGAGGCGGCCTCGGTCCGTCTCGATGGCGTCCCGCAGGGCAGCCTCGAGGCGCACGCTGCCCGCTGCCTGCAGGTCGAGCAGGCCGCGGTCGTCATCGAGGGTGCGCGATAATTGCTCAGCCAGCGAGCGCGCCATGAAGTTCGCGCCCGCACGGCCTTCCGGCACCGACCCGGCGCCATCGCACACCACGGCCACCAGAACATCGCCGGTCACCAGGCAATGGCTCGCATCCTGCCCGGCCACACCCTGGTCGACGTTGCGCTGTCCGGTCGCCGAGGCAGAGAACACTCTCCACATCTAGCGGCGGATCTTCAGGTGGACAACTGCGCCCAGCTGTCCACCGGGTTCAACTGCACCGTGCCGCCGGTCGGCGCCCGGGAGACCGCGCGAATGCTGCGGCTCAGCCAGATGAAGAGTTCCTTGAACTTGAGGCCGCTCAAGTTGAGGGCGCCCTTGTTGCTGAAATGTCCCAGGGTGTCCTTGTTGGCCGCATCGCCAATCCCGATGGCCATGATGTTGACCTTGTGCGCGGTCTCAGCGCCCTTGCACTCGGCGGCGACCGCACGCCAATCGTCGGTGGGCTCGCCGTCCGAAAGCAGCATGATGATGGGCCGCTTGTACGGTACGCCCGCGGTGCGCATCTGGCTCTTCTGCGACTCGATCTCATCCAGCGCGCAGCGCATCGCGGCGCCGAGCGGCGTCAGTCCGCCCGCCAAAAGCTGCGGTGGCGTGAAGTCCATGGCATCGGTCCAATCGCCCATGATCTCGACATTGCCGTCGCCGCCGAAGGAGATGACCAGCACCCGTCCGCAGCGGGCGGCGACCGGGTCCGCCTTCAGATCGGCGGCCAGCGTTTTGAGCCCGTCGTTGAGCAGCTGGATCTTGTTCTCTTCCTGCATGCTGCCGGAGCAATCCAGCACCAGCACCAGCGGTGCGCGCTCGTCGCTATTGTCGATGAGGGCGACATCCGGAATGACCGTGTTCATGCTTTACCCCGATTGCCGGAAGCTCGAAAAATTATGAAAAATCAATAAAGGCGGCCGCATGGGCGGCAGGGCGGCTGCCTTCAGCATATTAGGATGTTTTACCGGTGCGCGCAAAAGCCCGCGGTTTGCGCGGCAGAGCTGAGTCCTGCCGCGCGCCGGCAGGCGAATGATAGGATCGATGCCATGCTGCTGAAATCGCGGCGCTTCAAAGAGGTCACGGCCATGGTGCTCTGCGTGGCATCCGCCGTGCGCGGATGGTATGACCTCGAGCGAGGCGCCCCCTTCGGCCTCGAGATCGCCACGATGGGGCTCGTATGGGCCGTTGCGTACGTCTGGCTCAGCGGCCGCTGGCTGCCGTTGAGGCTCCGGAGCACCCAGCCCGTGGCAGGCGAAGATGGCGCCGTGCGGACGCCGCGGCCGCCCCGGCGCGACACGCCGCTCGAGGCCGTGCTGGCGTGGGGCTTGTGGGCGCTGTTCTTGGCGCTGGTGTTGTGGATTGCGTCGGGTGCTTAGGTGTTGCTGATCGGCACATGGTGCGCAGCGGCGCGCGCATGCCACTGCCGGATCTGCGCCAAGTCGATTCGATCCGGCACCGCGTCCCCGCCGGCGGCCGGCGGTTGCCATCCGGCGCGGCTCGCGAGCGAAGGCCCGACCGCCAGCGCGCCCGGCACGGGCCTCGACGCGAAATAGACGCTGCGCGTGACGAGCACGGGCACGCCGGCTGCCTGCGCCGCCGCGACCCCCGCGGGTGAGTCCTCGATCGCGAGTGCCGCCGCGGCCGGCAGCCCGAGTCGCTCGAGGGCCTGGTTGTAGGCCTGCGGATCCGGTTTTTTCCTCGGCGCCTCCTGCGCGGTCACGATCACCGCGAAGGCCGACTCCCAAGCGGCTCCCAGATGCGGGGCGAGCAGGGCGCCGACATTGATGCGGCTGGTCGTGGTCACGATGCCCATGCAGAGTCCCTCGCGCGCGCAATCGTCCATGAGCTCGAGGACGCCGGGGCGCAGCGGCAGCGCGCCGCTCGCGACGATCCGCGCATAGCATTCGTTCTTGAGCGCGTGCGCGCGCGCCGCCAGCGCCTCGCGTTCCGCGGCTTCGCGCGGCGCCTTGGGCTGGCGCTGCATGTCGTGCAGCAATCGCTCGCGGCCGCCGGTGACCTCGAGCAGCTCACCATAGTGCCGCTCGTCCCAGCGCCACGGCACGTCCAGCGCCTCGAACGCCTGGTTGAAGGCGACCCGGTGGCCATCGCGCTCGGTCTCCGCCAGCGTCCCGTCAACGTCCCACAGAATCGCGCCCAGGCCGAGGCTGCGCCCCGCGATTCGGTTCACCGGTTTGGGATCACTGGTAGCGTGTCGCCATCGTGTCCAGAGGAATCGGATGGATCTTGGCCGCCTGCCCGGCGCATCCAAACGCCTCGAATCGCGCCTTGCACACCCCGCGCGCGGCCTTGCGCGCGGCGGTGATGGACTTGCGCGGGTCGAACTCGCTCGGATCCTTGGCAAATGCCTGGCGCATGGCGCCGGTCATCGCGAGGCGGATGTCGGTGTCGATATTGACCTTGCGCACCCCGCTGCGGATACCGCGCTGGATTTCCTCCACCGGGACGCCGTAGGTTTCCTTGATGTCGCCGCCGTACTGGCGAATGATCGCGAGCCACTCCTGCGGCACGCTCGAGGAGCCATGCATCACCAGATGCGTGTTCGGCACGGCCGCGTGAATCGCGGCGATGCGGTCGATCGCGAGGATATCGCCGGTGGGTTGTCGCGTGAACTTGTACGCGCCGTGGCTGGTGCCGATGGCGATCGCGAGTGCGTCAACGCCCGTCTTCGCCACGAAATCCTTCGCCTGCACGGGGTCGGTGAGCATCATGTCGTGCGTCAGCTTGCCTTGAGCGCCCACTCCGTCCTCTTCGCCGGCTTCGCCGGTCTCCAGCGACCCCAGGCAGCCGAGCTCGCCTTCGACCGAGACACCCACCGCATGCGAGGTCTCGCAGACGCGGCGCGTCACCGCGACGTTGTATTCGTAGCTCGCGGGCGTCTTCGCATCCTCGCGCAGCGAGCCGTCCATCATGACGCTCGTAAACCCCGATCGCAGGGATTGCACGCAGACGGACGGCGTCGCTCCGTGATCCTGGTGCAGCACGATCGGAATGTCCGGATGCGTTTCCACCGCGGCCTGCACCATGTGGCGAAGATAGGCTTCGCCCGCGTATTTGCGCGCGCCGGCCGAGGCCTGCAGGATCACCGGGCTGTCGGTCTCCTGGGCCGCCTCCATGATGGCCTGTATCTGTTCGAGATTGTTGACGTTGAACGCAGGCACGCCGTAGCTGTGCTCGGCGGCATGATCCAGTAATTGACGGAGGGAGATGAGCGACATGAGAGACTCCTGATTCCAAAGTTCAAAGTGCGTTCGCGCTGCGCGCGAGCAGCGCGCGGGCACGCGCCACCACCGCCTGCGTCGTGAGGCCGAGCGCTTCGTACACCTGGGGACCGGGTGCCGATTCCCCAAAGCGGTCGATGCCCACCACGTCGCCCGAGAATCCGGTGTAGGCACGCCAGAAATTCGACACTCCCGCCTCGATGGCGAGCACCGGGATGCGGCGCGGCAGCACGGCCGCACGGTACTCAGGGCTTTGTCGGTCGAAATCGCCGCAACTCGGCATCGACACCACGCGCGTCGGGACGCCGCCGGCTTCGAGCTCGGTGCGGGCCTGCATCGCGAGCGCCACCTCCGAGCCGGTGGCGAGCAGCGTGATCGCCGCGCCGCTCGAGCCCACGGCCGCCTCGGCGAGCACATAGCCCCCTTTGCGGATATCGCGGATCTGATCCGCCGAACGCTTGCAATACGGCAGGTTCTGCCGCGACAGGATCAGACACGTCGGACCGTCGCGCCGTTCGATGGCGGCGAGCCAGCTGATCATGGTTTCCACCGAATCGCAGGGTCGCCAGAGCGCGTTGTTCGGGATCATGCGCAGTGTCGAGACATGTTCGATCGGCTGATGCGTGGGACCATCCTCGCCCAAGCCGATGCTGTCGTGACTGAACACGTAGATCACACGCAGCTGCATCAGGGCCGACATGCGTACGGCGTTGCGACTGTAGTCGGAGAAAGTCAGGAACGTGCCGCCGTAGGGGATGTATCCTCCGTGCAGGGCGACACCATTCATCGCGGCGCTCATGCCGAATTCACGCACGCCGTAATTGATGTAGTTACCCCCCTTCCCGCGGCGCACCGGCACGCTGGCCTTGCCGTCCGTGAGGTTCGAGCCGGTGAGATCGGCCGAGCCGCCGAGGAGCTCGGGCAGCAACGGCTGCAGCGCGTCGATCGCATTCTGGGACGCCTTGCGCGAAGCAATAGTCTCGGCTTTACCGGTCACCTGGGCCAATATCGCCTGCGTGGCGTCTGTCCATTGGGCGGGCAGCGCCGCGCGCACCACGCGCCGGTCGAATTCGGCCGCCAGATCCGGGAACGCCGAGGCGTAGGCCGAGTACCGGCGCTGCCACTCCGCCTGGGCTTGCGCACCCGCTGCCCTCGCATCCCACGCCGCTCGAATCTCCGCCGGCACCTCGAAGGGCGGCGAGGTCCATCCGAGCGCCTCGCGAGTCGCGGCGACTTCGGCCGCCCCGAGCGCCGCGCCGTGCACGTCGTGCGTACCGGCCTTGTGGGGGCTGCCCTTGCCGATGATCGTCTTGCAGCAGACGAGCGTCGGCCGCTCGCCGGCGCTCGAGGCCTCGTTGAGCGCGGCCTCGATGGCCGCCTCATCGTGGCCGTCGACATCGCGGATGACGCGCCATCCGTAGGCCTCGAAACGACGCGGCGTGTCGTCGGCAAACCAATGCTCCACATGGCCGTCGATGCTGATGCCATTGTCGTCGTACACCACGATCAGCTTGGACAGACCGAGCGTGCCCGCGAGCGAGCACGCTTCGTGGCTGATGCCCTCCATCAGGCACCCGTCGCCCACGTAGACCCAGGTCCGATGGTCCACGATCTCGTGGCCCGGACGGTTGAACTCGGTGGCCAGCAGTTTCTCCGCAAGGGCCATGCCCACGGCATTGGCGAGACCCTGCCCGAGCGGTCCGGTGGTGGTCTCGACGCCCGGCGTCACGCCCACTTCCGGGTGGCCCGGGGTCTTGCTGTGCAGCTGACGAAACCGGCGCAGCTCCTGCATGGGCAGGTCATAGCCGGTCAGATGAAGCAGCGCGTACAGCAGCATCGAGCCGTGGCCATTGGATAGCACGAAACGGTCGCGGTCCGGCCAGTGCGGATCGGCGGGGTTATGCTTGAGGAACCGGCGCCAGAGCACCTCGGAAATCTCGGCCATGCCCATCGGCAGACCGGGATGCCCGCTTTTCGCAGCCTCCACCGCGTCGACGGCGAGCATGCGCAGGACATTGGCCAGCTGGGCGCGCTGGGCGGCGGGGACTTGGATTCGTGCGTTCATGCCGCGCGCCTTTTCCGATCCACCAGCCGCAGGATCATCGGGGTGAAGATGCACTGCATCGCGAGACCCATCTTACCGCCCGGCACGACGATGGTGTTCGGGCGGCTCATCCACGAGTTGTGCAGCATCGACAACAGATAGGGGAAATCGATGCCCTTGGGATTGGCGAAGCGGATCACGACGATCGACTCATCCGCCGAGGGAATGTCCAGCGCGATGAACGGATTGCTGGTATCCACGGTGGGCACGCGTTGGAAGTTGACGTGAGTGCGGCTGAACTGCGGACAGATGTACTTCACGTAGTCCGGCATGCGCCGCAGAATGGTCTCGACCACGGCCTCCTGGCTGTAGCCGCGCATGTTGCGGTCGCGGTGCAGTTTCTGGATCCACTCCAGGTTGATGATCGGCACCACGCCGACCAGCAGGTCGACGTTCTGGGCGACATCCACCTCGCCGTCCTTGTAGCCGCCATGCAGGCCTTCGTAGAAGAGCAGGTCGCTGGTCTCCGACATCGGCTGCCATTCCGTGAACGTGCCGGGCTCTCCGCCGAGCTGCTTGGCCTCGGCCGCGTCATGAATGTAGCGGCGCACCTTCCCGCCGCCGGTGGCGCCGTAGGTCGCCATCGTATCGGCGAGATCGGCCAGCAGGTTCGCTTCCGGCCCGAAGTGACTGATGGGCGGACCCTTGCCCGTATCCGCCGCCCGCACGCGCTCGCGCATCTCGACGCGGTCGAACGTGTGAAACGAATCGCCTTCGATCACCTGGGCCTTGATGTGCTCGCGCCGGAAAATGTGATCGAAGGCCTTCATCACGGTCGTGGTGCCGGCTCCGGATGATCCGGTCACCGCGATAATCGGATGTCTGACGGACATGTTCTTCCCCATTCATTCAATTTGTTGATCCAGCAAATCCAAAGCCCCGCCGCGGGGCCCACTTCACGCTTCCGGTCGGAACATCGAGCGCTCGCTGAACAATGGCGAGACGTACGGTCGGTCGATACCCTTGGCGTGTTCGCTGTGATATCGCTCGATCCGTTCCACCTCGTTGCGCGACCCCAAAATCAGCGGCACTCGCTGATGCAGGTCGGCCGGCACCAGATCGAGCACGCGCTGGTTGCCGGTCGTCGCCAGGCCGCCGGCCTGCTCCACCAGCATCGCGATCGGGTTGGCTTCATACATCAGGCGCAGCCGCCCCGGTTTGCGGGGATCCTTGGTGTCCTTCGGATACATGAAAACGCCGCCGCGGATCAGGATGCGGTGCACTTCGGCCACCATGGAGGCGATCCAGCGCATATTGAAATCGCGGCCCCGATCGCCGGTCTTGCCGGCTTGGCACTCGGTCACGTAGCGATGCACCGGCGGCTCCCAGAAGCGCGCATTGCTGGTGTTGATGGCGAACTCGCTGGTATCGGGCGAAATCTGCATGTTCGGATGAGTCAGGATGAAGTTGCCGATCTCACGGTCCAGCGTGAAGCCATGGGTGCCCTTGCCGACGGTGACGACGAACATCGTCGCCGGTCCGTACAGGGCGTAGCCGGCCGCGACCTGCCGCCGTCCCGGCTGCAGGTAATCGGCGGTGACCGGCGCTTCGCGCTTGTCATGCCGCAACACCGAGAAGATGGTGCCGACCGAAACGTTCACGTCCGTGTTCGATGACCCGTCGAGCGGATCGAATACCAACAGGTAGCGGCCGCGGGTGAATTCGGCCGGTATGGCGTGGGGCTCCTCGAGCTCCTCGGAGACCATGCCGGCCACCAGGCCGCCCCACTCGCAGCTCTTGATGATCACCTCATCGGCGAGCACGTCGAGCTTCTGCTGCGTCTCGCCCTGCACGTTGGTGGTGCCGACCTTGCCGAGGTATTCCCCGAGCGCGCCTTTGGCGGTCATGGCGGAGATCGCCTTGACCGCCGCGGCGACGTCGACCAGGAGCGCGCCCAGGTCGCTGGCGCCCTCGATGCCGGTCAGTTGCTGGATCAAAAACTTCGACAGCGTGGTGCGTCCGAGATGCATGATTTACTCCTTAGCGGCGAGCATGAAAACGCGGCTTGCCCGGATGTCCGATTCGGCCAGTGTGGTCAGATCCTCGGCAGTGAATTCGCGGTCGCGGTCGGCGAACAGCCGGCTCGCCTGACGCAGCCGCGCGCGATCGAGCGCGTTGCGCACGCTGCGGGCATTGGCGAAATGCGGCTGCTCGATGCGGGCAGTGAGATATTCGGAGAAGGCCTGGCGCGCACCCGTCCCGAAATGATAATTCTGCGCAGCCAGCATCTTGTCCGCGATCGACAAGAGATCCCCGATCTCGTAATCCGGAAAATCCAGGTGGTGCGCGATGCGCGAGCTCAGACCGGGATTGGAGCGGAAGAAGGTATCCATCCGATCCTTGTAACCGGCCAGAATGACGACCAAATCCTCGCGCTGGTTCTCCATCACCTGCAGGAGGATCTCGATCGCCTCCTGGCCGTAATCGCGCTCGTTTTCGGGGCGGTACAAATAATAGGCCTCATCGATGAACAGCACCCCGCCCATGGCCCGCTTGAGCACTTCCTTGGTCTTCGGCGCCGTATGTCCGATGTACTGCCCGACCAGATCGTCGCGCGTGACCGCGACCAGGTGGCCCTTTCGCACGTAGCCCAAGCGGTGCAGGATCTCGGCCATGCGCATGGCGACGGTGGTCTTGCCGGTGCCGGGGTTGCCGGTGAAGCTCATGTGGAGCGAGGGCGCCTGCGCCTGCAGTCCGAGGTTCATGCGCAGCTTGTCGATGACCAGCAGCGCCGCGATATCGCGGATGCGGCTCTTGACCGGCGCGAGACCCACCAGATCCCTGTCGAGCTCATCGAGCACATTGCCGGCTTGGGAGCGCGCCAGCACGGCGGCGACGGTGCGCGGCTCGGGCTCGCCGATGCCGGTGGCCGCATCCGCCCGGGCGGCGGTGCCGGCCGCGGCGCCCCCGGTCCCGGACGCACTCGTCTGTCCCGGAATGTTGTAGGTGGGCGATGCCATCAGGCCGCCTTCGGCGTCGGCGACACGTGCTTCAATTCCGTGCGCATGGCATCGACGACCTTGCGGTAGTCGGGCTGGCTGAAAATCGCGCTGCCCGCGACGAACGTGTCGGCGCCGGCTTCGGCCACGCGGCGGATGTTGTCCGCCTTGATGCCGCCATCCACCTCCAACCGGATGTCGCGGCCGCTGGTCTCGATCAATCTGCGCGCGCGTTCCACCTTGCGAAGCGCCGACTCGATGAAGCTCTGCCCGCCGAAGCCGGGATTGACGCTCATGATCAGGATCAGGTCGACCTTATCGAGCACGTAGTCCAGCGCTTCGAGCGAGGTGGCCGGATTGAATACGAGGCCCGCGCCGCAGCCCGCCGATTTGATGAGCTGAAGCGTCCGATCGATGTGCGCCGAGGCTTCCGGATGAAAGCTGATGAGATCGGCCCCGGCCTCGGCAAACGCGCCGGCCAAGGCGTCCACCGGCTGCACCATGAGGTGCACGTCGAGCGGTATCTTGGCGCCGTCGGCGCGCACGCAATACGGCTTGATCGCCTTGGCCACCATCGGCCCGATGGTCAGGTTCGGGACGTAGTGATTGTCCATCACATCGAAGTGAATCCAGTCCGCACCGGCGGCGATGACCGAGGTGACCTCATCGCCGAGGCGGGCGAAATCGGCGGACAGAATGGAAGGGGCGATGCGATACATGTTTAGCCTGCCAGGGCGCCATCCGTTGCGGCGCCGTCCGTATCGTTGCGCCACCGGCCAGCCCGGTGGCGCAACGGGTTGCTGCTCGAACGTCGTGCGATTCTCGGGTCTCTCACCAGGTCCTATTCGACGTAGCGTTCGCTTTCGGGCTTGTCGGTGGCATAGCTGTGCACGGTGTAGTGCATGCTGCGGCCTTCCACTTCCTGCCGCGCCAGACCGAACCCCGGCTCTTTCGACGGCCGATTGACGATGAAGCTCATGGCGATGCTTTCGACGCCGCGCGTCGAATCGAACGCCATCAGCCGGATGTAGTGCTGCGGAAAGGTCTTGCGGCAGCTGGTGAGCTCGGTGATCACGCCGGCGGCGTCCTTCAGATCGAACATAGGCAGACCGAACATCTCCCAGTAGGTATTGCGCGGATGCGGATCGTCGGTGTACTCGACGCTCCAGGCGTAGCCTTTGTTCAGCCCATAGTCGACTTGCAGCTTGATTTCGGCGTCGGTGAGGTCCGGCAGATAGCTGAAGCAGCCCTGTGTAATGCGGCCGACAGGATTGGTCATCATGATCGTGTGCTCCTTGTGGTGGGGGCGCGCGGCATCAGGCCGCGACTCCCGGCGTCACGGCAAAATCCGAGGTATCGGTGGAGGTGTAGTTGAAGCTGATCTCGCCCCAGGTGTCGAGCGCCTGCTGCAGCGGACTGCAGGACTTGGCGGCCTGGCGCAGGATCTGCGGGCCCTCGTTGCGGATGTCGCGGCCCTCGTTCCTTGCCTTGACCATGCATTCGAGCGCGACGCGATTGGCCACCGCGCCGGCTTGGATCCCCGCCGGATGCCCGATGGTCCCGCCGCCGAATTGCATCACCACATCGTCGCCGAACAGATCCAGCAACAGATGCATCTGGCCCGCATGGATGCCGCCGGAAGCCACCGGCATCACCTTGCGCAGATCCGACCAATCCTGATCGAAGAACAACCCGCGCGGCAGATCCTGTTTGGTGTAGCTGTCGCGGCATACGTTGTAGTAGCCCTGCACCGTCATCGGATCGCCCTCGAGCTTGCCGACGGCCGTGCCGGTATGCAGGTGATCGACGCCGGCGAGGCGCAGCCACTTGGCGATGACCCTGAAGCTGATGCCGTGGTTCTTCTGCCGCGTGTAGGTGCCATGGCCCGCACGGTGCATGTGCAGGATCATGTCGTTCTTGCGGCACCAGTTCGCCATGCTCTGGATGCCCGTCCAGCCGACCACCAGATCGACCATGATGATGACCGAACCTAATTGCTTGGCGAATTCGGCGCGCTCGTACATGTCCTCCATGGTCGCGGCGGTGATGTTGAGGTACGAACCCTTGACCTCGCCGGTCGCGGCGCTCGCCTTGTTGACCGCGTCCATGACGTTCAGGAAGCGGTCGCGCCAATGCATGAACGGCTGCGAGTTGATGTTCTCGTCGTCCTTCATGAAGTCCAGGCCGCCCTTCAGCCCTTCGTAGACCACCCGGCCGTAGTTGCGTCCGGATAGACCGAGTTTGGGCTTGGTGGTCGCGCCCAACAGCGGCCGGCCGAACTTGTCGAGCCGCTCGCGCTCGACCACGAGGCCGCAGGGCGGGCCCTTGAAGGTCTTTACATAGGCCACCGGGACGCGAATATCTTCCAGCCGCGCGGCCTTGAGGGGCTTGAAGCTGAATACGTTGCCGATCAGGCTCGCCGTCATGTTGGCGATGGAGCCCTCCTCGAACAGGATGATGTCGTACGCGACCCAGGCGAAGTACTGCCCCGGGGTGTTCGGCACCGGCTCCACCTTGTAAGCCTTGGCGCGGTAGCCGTCGCAGGCGGTCAGCCGGTCGGTCCATACCACGGTCCAGGTCGCCGTGCTCGATTCCCCCGCCACCGCCGCGGCGGCCTCGATCGGATCCACACCCTCCTGCGGCGTGATCCGGAACAGGCACAGGACATCGGTGTCCTTCGGGGCGTAATCCGCGTCCCAGTAGCCCATTTGCCGGTATTTGAGGACCCCCGCGCTATAGCGCTTCTTGGCGTCCTTGATGACCCCTTCGCCTGATTTTGCTGTTGTTTCCGCCATGTTAGTCCCCTGTGTGAGCGTGGTCACACTGTAAGGCGGCTGATCGTTCAGGTACATTCAGGAATAGTTACTACTATCTTAGGTACTTTTTAATGATCGGACGGGGTGGGGGCCCTCTGGGGCTCATGATCGCCGCCGCCTGCCTGGGGCCGTTCGCCCAGGCGGCGCTCGCCGGGCTGCCACCGGAACCAGACTCGACACCGGCCATCACCTCGTCGACTCGACCTCAAAAGATCCGGGAACTGGTGGCCGATCTCGGCTATGGGGGGGACATCAAGCACGTCGCCGCCGCCGTCCCCTATCTGACCGCGAATGCCGCGCCGAACGATCCCACCTGGAACAGCACGCATCCCCGGTGGCACTCCGTGAGCGCCTTGATCGAGCGAAACCTGCGTGCCGACGCGGAGTCGCAGTTTTCAGAAGCCGAAGCCGCCATCGTCGAGAACGCGGTGCGTGCCATGAGCGACGGCGTCGTTCGCGAGGACCTCGATGCCGCGCTGGCTTTCTTTCGGTCCCCAACGGGCCGCCGTTTCCTGGATTTGCAACAGTCGTTGTTCAATCTGAGCATCGAGGTGAACCTCGAAAGGGAGTCGGTGGTGGGCAGCCCCTCGGTGGAGAATCTCGATGCGCGCAAGCGCGTTCTGGGATTATGGCTTCCCATCGTGTTCATCCGCGTGATGTATGGACCCGAAACCGCCGATCGGGCCATGGATGGGCCGTATCAATCATTCAGCCGGCTGCGCGCTCGCGAACTCGATGCCCTTGCGCGACAATATGCCGAGGATCTGCTGCAATTCGAGCAATTCCTGCAGTCGGCCTCGTTCCGCAGGATCGTCGATGCGCAAAAGGCGGCGGAGCATAAGACGCCCGAGCCGGATTTCGCGACATTCTTCGCCGCCGAAGCCAAGCAGCATGCGGCCGCATGGCAGGCCGCCGCCCGGGGTCCCTGAGGGTTCAGCGATTCAGATGCCTCAGGATGAGGTACCAGGCGAGGGCGGCGATTATGTTGAAGACCGCGATGGCGATGGCCATCTCGATCAGACAGCCGCGCCAGTTGAAGCTCTTCCGGGGCGGCTGCGGTATCGTGCGCCTCAAGCGATCTCCGGATCATCGTCCTTGTGCATGGTGGTCAGCGCCAGCTCGATGTTTTCCGCCAGCTTGTCGGCAAAGTGCGCCGCTTCGAACAAATTCAAAGATTTGTAGAATACGATTTTCTTCCGGTAGTTCTCGATGTCTTGCGACAGAACGGATCGAATTTCGTCTTTCATATCGTCTCCTTGGTTTGCGGCCGCGAACGCAATGGGACTCGTCGGGCCTTGGGTAGCTCTCGCCAAGCTGTTCCTGTAAAATACACTCATCGTGGCAGTGTCGGTCGACAGGCTAACAAGAACTCCGCACCCGAAGGATGCTAAACGTGGGCAAACTCAACGATTCGACGATTGTGTTGACGATGATAATCGTGTTTGTCGCCCTCATGTGGGTCGGTACCCAGTATCTCTAGCCGGAATCGCGCAGCTCGGCGCGAACGTCGTCGGCCACCTGCTTCGCCGTGAGATAAGTAGGCAGCACATCGCGGATCCATCCCGGAGGATTGACTAAAAAGACGTTGACGGTGTGCTCGACGAGCACTTGCCCGCACCTTGTCCGCTTCCGATGTTGCGGGCTGTGCAGGTGAATATCCTCCGCCCGAAGCCGCTAATCGCCCGATTCGTTGGGCGTTGGAAACTGCACCGAGGCAATGCGGGCGGACACCAGCACCGCGAGCAGGGCCGCAAGCGCGAGGATCTGCGGCCAGTCGACGGTATGGTCGTAAAGACCGATGAAGATCTCGCGCAGGATGAAGGCGATGCCGACCTCGGAAAGCACCCGCAGCCGGACGCGGTGGAACTCCAGGTAGTCGGTGAACGTGCGGAACAGCTCGATCAGCACGAAAACCGACAGTACGTCGATCACCAGTTCCCGGTCGCTCGCATAGATCACCCCGTGGGCGAGATGGTGGCTGACCAGCGCCGACCGGAACAGGCCAGCCGCGCTGGCGAAGTCCAGGATGAGTCCCGCCAGGGCGCCGAGCAGCGTCAAGATCATGACGATCACGAGCGCCGTGACGATGGCGTCGAGTATCCACCGGTACAGCCCCAACGCCCGGCTCGCGAGCCTGGGTTTGGGAATCGGCGCGGGCGAGTCGGTTAACTTGGGCATGCTCCTGCAAGGCTCCTTGGCGTAATTCGCCCACATTATCTCATCTCGCGCCCGATGGGCCAGTTGATCGTTAACCGTCAGTCCGATAAAGTCCCTTCGAAGTTAAGAATTTCTAAATGAAAAACGCCACCTTACGCCAGCTGCGCGTCTTTGCCTCGGTCGCTCGCCACCTGAGTTTCATTCGAGCGGCGGAGGAGCTGAAACTCACGGCCCCCGCGGTATCGATGCAGATCAAGGAACTCGAAGCGGAAGTCGGGTTGCCGCTCTTTGATCGCACCAGCCGTCAGGTGTCGCTCACCATGGTCGGGGAGTACGTGCTCGGGCACGCGCGGCGGGTGCTCGCGGCGATGCGCGATGCCGAGGATCTGGTGGCCCGTTTCCGCGGTTTGAAGACCGGCCAGCTCGATGTCGGGATGGTCAGCACGGCCAAGTATTTCCTGCCACGCATGCTCGCGCAGTTTCGGCAGGAACATCCGGGGATCGAGATCCGCCTGCAGGTCGCCGACAACCGCGAAGAGATCGTCACGCTCATGCAGCAGGGGGATATCGAGCTCGCCGTCATGGGCAGGCCGCCGAAGGATTGGCCAACCCGGGCCGAACCCTTTGCGATGCATCCGCACGTGTTGGTGACGGCGATCGATCATCCGTTCACCCGCATGGAAATCGTGCCCGCCCGCGCGCTCTCCGAGGAGGCATTCATCGTGCGCGAGCCCGGGTCCGGCACCCGCGCGGCGCTCGATGAGTACATGCAGGCGCACCAGGCCACTCTTCACGTGGCGATGCAGATGTCGAGCAACGAAGCGATCAAGCAGGCGGTGATGGCCGGCATGGGCGTGTCGCTCCTGTCCCTGCACACGCTCGGCCTCGAACTGAACCATCATCTGATTGCCACCCCGGACACCGAAGACCTGCCGGTGATGCGCCGCTGGCACGTGGTCAACAATCTCGCCAAGACGCTCTCGCCGCCCGCCGAGGCGTTCCGGTACTTCATTCTCGAGCGCGGCGAGGCTTTTTTGGCCGAGCATTTCCCGAAGTGAGTTTGCCGGGCCTGCCGGGCTTCAAAAAATCTTGAACAGCATCAGCGCGATGATGCCGATCAGGATCAGGATATCCAGCGTTTTCGGCAGAAACACGATGCAGCACAGCGCAAGCACCGTGCTCACGGTTACCTGAATGAGCGGGTTCCCGATCAGTCTGGAAAGGCCGAAGCGATTTGCGGACTGGACATTTTGAGGACGCTCCATGGGCGCCGCCATCGAGTCGGGCGCCTCTTCGACGGCGGCCGGCGGGGCGTCGATGGCCGTCGCCGCGGCGTCGGCCGGCCTCGGGGCGTCGGCCGGCCTCGGGACGTTGACGGCGGCCGGTCGCAAGACGGTAGGGGCCGGCGGCAAGATGAGGGGGGGCGGCGGCACGGGCCGCGTCGTCGCGGCCTCGAGAGCGGCGGGGCGGCGCAATTCACGACGCCGGCGCTGGATGATGCGGCTCTCCGCCACCACGAACACCGCGCACAGCAACGGTACGAGCCCCGTCAGAGCCGGCGATTGGGTATTCACCCAATCCGCGATGGCCGGATCGGACACGGCGATATCGCCGGCGATGTACCCGAGCAGGGCACCCGCAGCCGGAATGAGAATGGGATATCGCTGCAGCAGGTTTATCATCAGCTTGCTGCTGAACATCAGCAGCAGCACGCTCAGAACGAGGCCGATCGTCAAGTAGAGGATGTTGCCCTGGGTGACGGCGGAGAGCGCAACCACATTGTCCAGACTCATCACCACATCGGCGATGATCACGGTCATCACGGCGCTCCACAGACCGGATGATGAATTCTGCTGTGCCGCTCTCGCGCCGCGTTCCTCCTCGATCAGCAGACGGATCCCGATCACGATGAGCAGAATGGCGCCGATCAGCTTGAGCATCGGAACTTTCAGCAGCACGCTCACCACCGTGGTGAGCAATACGCGCAGCCCGATGGCGGCGCCGGTTCCGATCAGCAGCGCTTGATTCAGTTGCCGCGGGGGGAGCGAGCGGCAGGACAAGGCAATCACGACGGCGTTGTCGCCGGACAAGATCAGATCGAGCAGGAACACCTGAAAGATCAAGCTCAAGCCGTGAAACGCGGAGTCAAACGTCATGCGGCAGCCTTTGGGTCATCCCAGCGAGCCGACTATTCCGGCATACAGACCGAGCGCCGCGGTCAGGCCAAGCCCGGTGGCGACCAGCAGTGCGTAGAACCCCTTGAGTCGATGCTCCTCCGGCAGCGCTCGTCGCGCCAGCAGGAACAGCAGCAACAACATGGAAGGCAGCAAGATGGCGTTGAGCACGGCGACGGCAATCGACAGATGGATCAAATTGACGCCGGAGCCCACGAGCAATGCGCCGGCGATCAGCAACGCCGCGAAAGGCCCGTAGAACCAAGGGGCCTCGAGCGGATGTTGCTCGAGCGAATGCCTGACGCCCACTGCTTCCCCCATCGCCCAGGCAGCACTCAGGCACACCACGATGGTGGCCACCAATGCGCCGCCGCATAAGCCGATCGCGAACACGGCCTTACCCCAGGGGCCGATCAGGGTGCCGAAGGCCTCGCCGATCTGGGCGATGTTGTCGAGCCCTTTATCGTGGTGGCGAGCGCTCAAGGAGGAAGCCGAGGCGATGAGCACGGCGGCGGACAATATCTGGCAGAGGATCGCACCGAGCATGGTCTCGATCCGTGCGGCCCGAAGCTGACCGCTGTTCAGTCCCTTGTTGATGAGCGCCGATTGCTGGTAGAAGATCGTCC
This sequence comes from uncultured Gammaproteobacteria bacterium, assembly GCA_963730565.1. Taxonomy (GTDB): domain Bacteria; phylum Pseudomonadota; class Gammaproteobacteria; order Steroidobacterales; family Steroidobacteraceae; genus Bog-1198. The sequence goes on along the minus strand of CAVSSU010000030.1, from coordinate 6,372 downwards.
ACGGCATGATGCTCGTTCCGAGATTTGCGGCCACCAGATACAAGTAGGCGTGATCGCTGAACGGAATGCGCCATATCTCATGCGCGATTTCTCCGGCATTCGGCCGCGCCTTGACCGCCATGACGATGAATGCCACGGTGAAGAGCCCGATGGCGACCGCAATCCGCTCGATCACCAGGTAGGAACGGCTGACCACCATGCCGATGATCAACGTCACCACCAGCGTCAGCGTTTCCCAGGGAGGAATGCCGAACAGGCTTCCAGCGCCAACCAGCCCGCTCATCTCAGTGACCAGCGCACCGGAACAACTGAGCAGCAGAACCGCAGTGGCGGCCATTGCGATGCCTTGACCATACCGGTCCCTGACCAATTCTGCATAGCCCTTGCCGGTGCACAAGCCAAGCCGCACCGTCAGTTCCTGCGCCATGAACATGAGCGGGATGAGCAGGACCTGCATGAACAGGAGATGGTAGCCCCATTGTGCGCCGCTTTGCGCCAGGGTGACCACGCTGCCGGCCTCGATGTCCGCCAGCATGACGATCAGCCCCGGTCCGATGACGGCAAGCAGCCGCGGCAAGCGCTTAAGTGGCGTCACCTTAGGTTTGCGGCGAGAGGTCGGCAGTGCGCACGACCTACTTGGCGCTGGCCGCTCCTGCGGGGCCGGTGGTGAATTGCTTGAGGAAGGCGGCATCGGGGGTCAATATCAGCGTGGGTTGTGTGTCGGCCAACGATTGCCGGTACGTCTGCAGCGAGCGATACAGCCTGTAGAACTGGGCGTCCTTGCTGAAGGCGGCCGACAGAATCCGGTTGGCCTCGGCATCCGCGTCGCCGCGTGTGATGTTGGCCTGGCGCTGCGCTTGGGATAGGAGCACGGTGCGTTCGCTATCGGCCTTGGCTTGTATCTGCTGCGCCCACTCGAAGCCCTGTGCCCGCAATTCCTTGGCTTCGCGCTGGCGTTCGGATGTCATCCGATCATAGATGGCCTGGCTGGTCTCTGCCGGCAGATCGGCGCGATGCAATCGCACTTCGGTGACCTCTATGCCGAGCGCAGAAGCCTTGTCGGCGACATCTTTCTCGATTCTCGCGACCGTCTGCTGGCGCTGCACCGACAGCAGGGAAAGCAGCTGCACCTGTCCCAACTCGCGGCGCAGAGAGGAGCTGATCATCTGCGTCAGTTCCGCATTGGCCTGCTCCAGCGTGCGCACCGCTTGATAGAAGCGAAGCGGATCGCTGATGCGGAAGTGCGCATAGGTGTCCACCTCGATGCGCTTCTGGTCGCCCAATATGACCTGCTCGGTGGGCGGCAGAAGTGTCTGCAGGCGTCCGTCGTAAAATACCAGCGAATCGATGAATGGAAACTTGAACTTGAGTCCCGGCTCGCCGATCACTCCATTCGGGGCGCCGAGGCGGATGAGCAGCGCCAGTTGAGACTCGCGGAGCACGTAGAACGACGAACCGATGATATACAGGCCGAGGAGCACGCCCCCGGCGGCAAGCCACCGCCTGTCCAGCTTCATGGGGAGGCCCCCTTCTGGGTGGCATCTTTCGGTGCGCCGACCTTCTTTGCCGTGCCGTCCTTGTCGGACAGCGGCATATACGGAACCACTCCGCTCATGCCCTTGCCGGACGAGTCGATGATCACCTTGGAGGCTTTCTTGAGCACCTCATCCATGCTCTCCAAATAAAGACGCCACGCGGTCACCTCCTTGGATTCGGCATAGCTCTTGTAAATGGACAAAAAATGATTGGCTTCGCCCTCAGCCAGGTTGATCACCTGCGCCTTGTAGGCATTCGCCTCCTGCGTGATCCGGTCGGCGTCGGCACGCGCGCGCGGCAGCACATCATTGGAGTAGGCCTCAGCCTCGTTGCGCGCGCGCTCCTGATCCGCGCGGGCGCGCTGCACGTCGTTGAATGCGTCGATGACCTGCGGCGGGGGGTCGACCCGCTGCAGCTGCACCTGGGTGATCAGGATGCCGGCGTGCTCCTGATCCAAGAGTCGCTGCAGGAGATCCCGGGTTTCATCGGCGATTTGCGCGCGCTTGTCGGACATCGCCGATTGGATCGGCGTGCGACTGATGATCTCCCGCAGCGCGCTTTCGGCGGCAATCTTCACCGAGAGCTCGGACTTGCTGATCTTGAACAGAAAATGGCGCGCATCCTTGATTCTCCAAAAAACGGAGCAATCAGCTTCCACGATGTTCTCATCACCGGTCAGCATCTGCTTGTCGCGCGAGTTGGTGGCGGAGGCTGCAACGCTGCCGCCACCCAACTGCAATTGGTTGATCTGGGTGACCTTGGGCAGCAGAACCGTCTCGATCGGATAGGGGAGGTGGTAGTGGAGCCCGGGCTCCGTGGTGTCCAGCCAGCGCCCGAAGCGCAGCACGACGCCCTGCTCGTCCGGTTGCACTTTGTAAACGCCCGAACTGACCCACGCCACCGCCAGCAGACCGGCAATCAGCAGCAATCCTCGGCCCTTGAGGTCCAAAAGGGCGATCAGGTAGTTGGCCCGGTCTCGGATCTGCGCCAGGCGGGTGGCAGGACCGGAGGCTGTGGCGGGCGCGGAGGCGGACTCTTCAATCGACATAGATGTGCGGGCAGCGTGAAGGATCATAAGTTTACACAGCATTCCGAACACATAGGTAACACTTTGCGGCTTTGCGACAGCATTAGTGCATCGCGGCGGCCCTCCCGTGGGGACGGCCGGGTTGGCGTCGCCTCGTGCGCACTGTCCGGGTGTCGCTGACGGCGACTGAGGCCCGCGACCGACGCCCGCGCTGGCGATTGTCCGGCCAAGGGCACGGTCGGACAGGCAATAGGCAACGTCAAAGAGCATGCCGGCAGCATCGTGGGCGATCAGGGCGTCGGGCTGCTGGCAGCGGGGCCGATGCTGGGGGCCATGTCGGCACTCGGCATGGGGTCGCTGGCGGGCGGTTTGATGGGCGCCGGCTCGAGCTCAGTCGACGTTCCCCTCAATGTCGAGGAGGAGGTGGCCACCGCCATCGGTCTCGGACAGTGGGTGATTGTCGTCGAATGCCATTCAGACGCCGCAGCGGCGCGCGCAGGCGTTGCTGCCCGCTCGGCGGATCGTTTGGGAAAACCAGAACAAGTCGAGAGCGCCTGCTGATTCGGTCCATTCAGCCGCCGAACAAAACGATTTGGATAAGCTTTCCGCCGACCTTCAGGCACACGGGGGGCCCTGGGCCGCGGTGCTTCCGGTGGCAACGACGGGCGCTCACGCGCTGGGAACAGCAGCCGGAAGGCGGCGTTTTCTTACATACATGTGACGGAAACCGCGACAGACTGTCCGGACGGTGCGAGTCGGCGATTGCCGGGCCCGACCGGAAAGCCGCCAGCGGTGGTTCTGGGAGGCGATAATAGGGGCGACGCCCATGCTTGGTGTCATGAATGAACCAACGATAGACCTGGATCAGGCGCGATCCCTTCAACCGCTGTCCGTGGAGCCCCCGCGATACCCCGCCGTCGGGCGGGTGTTGCGCGACCGATACGTCCTCGAGGCTCGCCTGGGGAGTGGCGACGACGGAGCGGTGTTCAAAGCGTTCGATCGTTTTCGTTCGACGCTGCCCGGCACATATCAACACGTCGCATTAAAAATATTGCACCCCGCCGGCGAGTGCTCGGAGCAGACGCTCGCGAATTTGAGCCTTGAGTTTCACTGCGGTCAGTTTCTATCGCATCGAAATATATTGAACGTCTACGAGCTCGACCGTGACGGGGATGTGGTCTTCTCGACGATGGAGCTCCTGGACGGTGAGCTGCTCAGCAGCGTACTCGAGCGCTTGGGTCCGGCCCCGATGCGCCAATCGCAGGCCTGGCAACTCATCGAGCAGCTCGGCGCAGGATTGGCGCACGCACACGAACGCAGAATCGTTCACGGCGACTTGAAGCCGCGGAACATTTTCATCACTCGCGACGGTGAAGTCCGCATCCTCGGCTTCGGTGTGGCGCACCGGTTCGAGGCGGTGCCGCGGCGTCCGGAGGATGCCCACGACACGTCCGCTTCCGGGACGCTGGCCTACGCGAGTTGCGAGCAGTTGGAGGGTCGCCGCGCCGACCCGCGCGACGACCTCTATGCGCTGGCCAGCATCAGCTACGAGCTCCTGGCGGGGATTCATCCCTTCGGATCACGGCCCGCCACGGTGGCACGGAATTACCGCGTGGGTTTGGTACGGCCCGATGGCCTCACCGGCCGGCAGTGGAGGGCTCTGCAGAAGGGTCTGTCCTGGCATCGCGCGGCGCGTTCGATCGGTGTGCAGGCGTGGATGCATCGATTGAGGAAGGAGGGAATGCGGGAGCAACGCGTGACGCCGTTGCACGAACTCACGCAGCCGAAACCGGCGCAGTCCAGGATGCCGCGGCGAGCCGCTGCCCTTTTGTTGATCGGCACACTGACCGTTGCAGCGGTCCTGGCGGAGTTTCGGTCGACTTTTGCACGTAAGTCGATTGACGGGCCCGCCCCTCCGGTGGCGACGAATCGATATACGGCCTCTGTCCCGCTCAATGAGCCGCCGGCGATGAATTTATTGGTGAGCCAGCCGGCCGATTCTGTGAAGAAAGACAATGCATCCACCGCGCCCCAGGGCCGGCCGGCGGCGAGGGCTCCATCGCTTGCGATCTCGGTCGAGCCTTCGCCCGTCAGATCGGACGATCATTTCGCCGAGATCCGGCTGAGTCGTAGCCTGCTGCAAAAGAACGGCTCGTTCACATGGTGGACCGAGCCCGCTACGGCGAAACCGGAGGTCGACTATGTGCCCGAGGCCGTGGCGATCCAAACCTTCCCAACCGGCTTTCGCGCGACGCGCCTGTATGTCAGGCTCTTGCCGCAGGCATTGCGATCGCAACGCTCCTATTTCTACATCGCGATCGCGCAAACCGGCCCCCATCAAACGCCGGCCAACGTGATCCGGCGCCAGGTCTGGCTTCCGGCCTCATCGAGTCTTGAGGCTCGACGGTAAACAGGCCGAACCCCTTCACTGATTGGCGGCGGATGACCGCCGTAATGCATCAGTCGCGCCATAACCGCTGCCACCCGGAGTGGCCCAGTTCGCGCAGTGTACGGATGTTTCGGTTGTATATCTGCTCGGTGTCGCCCGCGGCGGCGACGGCGCGTTCCACACTTTCTTCGCGCAGCAGATGCAACATCGGGTAGGGCGAGCGGTTGGTGAAATTCTCGATGTCCTCGGGCTGGGTATCCGCAAACTGGTACTGGGGATGAAAGCTGGCCACCTGCAGTTCGCCTTCCAGCCCCAGATCGAACACCGCCGCGTCGCAGACTTCGAGGAAATCGTTGTACTCGGCGAAATCGGCCAGCGCCCAAGGGTGAATCAACAGCGTGGTCTCGCGCTGGAGCGGGTCTGTGGCATATAGATCCACCAACTCCGAGCGCAATGCATCGAGCAGCCCGGCCGCGGTGCGTTGCTCAGTGACGCAAAAGTGGACGCGATTATCGCGATAGGGGCCGGCCGCGAACGGGCACAAGTTGAGGCCGATCACCGATTTTTCCAACCAGCGACGCGTCATCGCGATGATTTCGTCGGCGTCGATGAGCGCTATTCCTTGAACTTTAGGTGGGCTCACGCGTTGCGCGGGCCTCAACTGGCAAAGTTTACCGCTCTTTGCATCTCCCGATGCAGTTTTGCGCCCTGCGTGACGGACTACGTGCTGCCGCTCGATGTCGCCCAATCGATGGGCGGCGCTTTTCCCATTGCAAAACAACCCGCTCGGCCGGTCGAACTTGTATTTGTTTCTACTGCCGGCCGAGGTATCTATAATCACGGACGATGACAATGTCCCGCAAGCATGACGGAACGGCGCGCCGCGGCAATGTCGTCAAGAGGCGGATCCATTCGCTGCACGATGCCACCTTGAGTCTACTCGACCGCGCGATCGATGCGCTTGCCTCTGATCAGGGTGACGAGGCGGTGCACACCGCTCGAAAGGCCACCAAGCGAATTCGGGCGGCGTTGCGGCTGCTGCGGGGAAGTCTCGGGCCTGGCAAGTATCATCGCGAGAATCGAGGCGTCCGTGATGCCGCCCGACCGCTCACTGCGATCAGAGATAGCTTCATGCTGCAAAGAACGTTGCGGAGCATGACGAGCGCGCCGCCATCCCTCGAGCGTGGCCTGAAGTCCGAGTATCAACGCGAGCGCCGGGGATTCAAGCGTCAGGGACTGCGCGCCGCCGTTACGCACCTGAAAGCCGCACGGCGCAATCTGAGCGAGCTCTCCCCCGTCGTTCCGGAAGCGGCGTCCGCCGTCGAAGGATTGGGAAACACCTATCGGGCCGGTCGCAAGGCCCTGGTGAAGGCAAAGTCCAATGACGACCGGGCGCTGCACGAGTGGAGCAATGCGTGGA
>CAVSSU010000029.1:0-88684 GCA_963730565.1 uncultured Gammaproteobacteria bacterium | reverse complement strand
CGCCCGACCGGCAATCGCGGGCCGACTTACTTTACGCAGGATCAGCTTGACCGCATCGTGAGCGCCGCGGATGCCGCCGGCTTCACGGTTCACGTTCACGCGATCGGCGATCGCGCAGTGCGCTCGGCTCTCGATGCGTTTGCCAACGCGCGGCAGCACAACGGCATGCTCGACAACCGCGATCAGATCGCCCATTTGGAATTGGTCGATCCGGCAGATTTTTCGCGTTTCAAGGAACTGGGCGTCATAGCCAATCTCCAGCTCCTATGGGCAGAACGCGATCCATACATCGTCAAAGTGACGTTGCCCTATATCGGGCCGGAACGGTCCCGATATCTCTATCCGGCGCGCTCGCTGCGGGATGCCGGGGCGCTGATCGTCGGCGGGAGCGACTGGGGAGTGAGCAGCTTCAATCCTTTCGCGGCCATGGAGCACGCCGTCACCCGCCGCGAGGCTCGGGGCCGGAAAGCACTCCTGCCCGAACAAAGTATCGGCCTCCAGGACATCGTCGATGCGTACACCATCAATGCCGCCTTCGCCCTGAAGCAGGAGCACACCACCGGCAGTCTGGAACAGGGCAAACGAGCGGACTTCATCGTGCTTGATCGGGATATCTTCGCGATCGACCCGTTCGACCTGCACGACACTCGAATCCTGGCCACCTACCTTGATGGGCGAGAGGTTTATTCGAGCCCCATTCCGAGACATGGTTGCGCACGAAAGGCGTGCAACGGAGAGTCACTGTAGTTCCATCCCGGCCCGGTCATCAAGCTATCTCGGTTTACATTCCCGACTGCGTTGCACTCACTCGCCACACGGTGTTTCCCACATCGTCTGCCACGAGCAGTGCTCCGCTCTGGTCGAGCGCGAGGCCCACGGGCCGTCCGTGAACCGTCCCGTTGTCCTTGCCGAGGAAGCCGGTGACGACCGGTACCGGCTTGCCGGCCGGCCGGCCGTCCGCGAAAGGTACGAAAATCACCTGGTAACCGTTCAAGGGACTGCGGTCCCAACTGCCGTGCTCACCGATGAAGGCGCCGTTGGCGAACTCCGGCGACAAACGCTGCCCTTCGCTAAACAGCAGGCCGAGCGGGGCGACGTGGGAACTCAAACCATAGTCGGGCTTGATCGCTTGAGCGACGAGGTCCGGCCGCTGAGGGTGTACTCGAACGTCGACATGACTTCCCCAATAGCTGTAGGGCCAGCCGTAGAAGCCCCCCTCCCGGATCGAGGTCAAATAATCGGGGACCAGGTCGGGGCCGATCTCGTCGCGCTCGTTCACGACGGCGAACAACTGGTGCGTCTGCGGCTCGAATGCCAGGCTGGTCGGGTTGCGCGTGCCGGACGCGAAGATGCGCTTGGCGCCCGTCAACCGGTCGACTTCGTAAATCGCGGCACGGCCCTCCTCGACGGCCATGCCGTTCTCGGTGATGTTGCTGTTGGAGCCCACGCCGATATACAGCTTCGAACCATCCGCGCTCGCGGCCATCGACTTCGTCCAGTGATGATCGATTGGGCCCGCTGGAAGATCGGCGAGCTTTACGCCGGGCGACGTGATCTGGGCCGCCCCCGGAACATAGTTGAAGGCGAGGATCGCATCGGTATTGGCGACATAGAGCGTGTCACCGACGAGCGTAATCCCATAAGGCGAGTGGAGATGGTCGATGAAGACCGTCCTCAGCGCGGGCTTGCCGTCGCCGTCGGCGGCGCGAAGCAACGTGATGCGATTGCCGCCCTTTGCGCCGGCCCCGGCGCGCGCCTTCACCTTTCCGGCGATGAAGTCCTTAGGCCGAAAGGGCTCAGTGCCCGGGCTGTTGCTCTCGACGACCAGGATGTCGCCGTTGGGCAATGTGTAAAGAGTGCGGGGGTGCTCGAGGCCTGTCGCGAGCGCCTCGACCTTGAGACCCGGGTAAGCCGTGGGCATCTCGCCGACCTTCCAGCCGATCGCCTTGGGAACGCTCATGGGCGGCAGCAGGTACTCGTGGGGTTCGGGCAAATACGGGTCCGAGCCATATTGCCGGGCCGGGTCTCCGCCCTTTGAGCCGCACGCCGCAAGGGCGACGAACGAGATCAGTGCGGCGATCGGGCGACAAGATGTCGTGCTCATGGGCGGGCTCCGGTTGCGCGGCTCATTGCAAGGCTCCATCCTCGCCAGCCGGCGATGAGCAGCAGGATGGTGGATGCCGCGGACAACAAGATTCCTTGCGGTACCACGGAGGTCCACGCGTCGCGGCTATGCACGAAGGCGTTGACCAAAGACAGCAAGGCGGCCGCGGCAACCAGGATGAAGGAAACCGTGTTGAGCCGGCCTGCGCGCCCTGTAGCGAAGTCGATCATCAGTAAGATGACGGCGAAGAGGGTGACGATCAGGCCGGCCGTGATGAGCCAGGCGGAGAAGTTTGCCCATTGCCAGAGCGCCGTCGTGCAGTAGATGCAGTCGGTACCGAAGGCGGCTATCAGCAGAATCCCGCCCGCGGCGATAAAGCCGCGGTGTAGGTGGGTGCGGGCGCCGCTATCGCCTATCGGACCCCACGTAACGGCGTCCACGCGGCTCTGTCCGATGATGCCAGGTTTCATGACTGGACTCCTTTATCTCACGGTAATAGGGCACGCTGCGGAGGCGCCATGAACTCAGGGCCGATCGGATCAATGACGGTCGTATCCACAATGCGCTCGATCAGTTGACGTTCGGCGCCGCCTAGCGACCAACCCGCCACACCGAGCGCTGCCTGCACCTGTTCCGGGTGCCGGCCGCCCCAAAGCGCGACGCTGATACCCTGGTCGAGTATCCAACGCACGGCCAGATGGATCACGCGCCGGTCAAATCGCGTCTTCGCGAGCTCGTCGAGTTGCCGCACTGCCTCGAGATACTGAGCCAACCGGGGCGGCTGGAACTTGGGGTCGATCCGCCGCAGATCGTCGCCATCGAAAGTCGTGTCCGGGCGAATGCGCCCGCTCAGCAACCCTCGGCACAGTGCACCGTAGCCAAATGTCGCGATGTCGTTGGCCAGACAGTAGGGCAGGACATCCTTCTCAATGGCGCGTTCGAAAAGGTTATAAGGCGGCTGGAGCACGTGCAGCGGAGCGACTTGTCGGAAGCGCGACATCTGATCGACCGAAAAATTGCTCACGCCGATGGCGAGTATCTTCCCCTGCTCGTGGAGCGAGAGCATCGCCTCGGCGGTCTCCTCCACCGGCACGAGAGGGTCAGGCCAATGGACCTGGTAAATGTCGATATAATCGGTGCGCAGGCGACGAAGGGAATCATCGACTTCCTGCATGATTCGAGCGCGCGTCGCATTGCGATAGACCTTGCCGTCGCGCCATTCCAGCCCGGTCTTGGTGGCGATTACCGCCCGACTGCGAATCCCGTCGAGCGCAGCACCGACTATTTCTTCGGACACCCCGAAGCCATATACGGGAGCGGTATCAATCAGGTTGATACCCTGGTCCAAGGCGGCGCGAATGGTGGCCACCGATTCACGTTGATCGGTTCCTCCCCACATCCACCCGCCCATGGCCCACGTGCCAAGCGCCACGCGCGAGACTTTTAGCCGGGTACCCGGGATATTGACGAATTCAGCCTCCACGGCCGGCGTGCGAACCTGTCTTGACGATGACATGGAATTTATCCTCCAAAACGGACGAGTGGTACGGTGTTGGTGATCGATGGCTACACCCTGAATGCCGACCATATCCCGTGTATTTCAGAATCCGCCTCGCCCTGTTACGCATGAAACAGCGGACGTGCGACCAATCCGTATGGCGAGAGAGAAAATGGCCTCCTCAGCGCGCATTACGTGCCGATTGCCTAAGCAGGCAGATCAATGTCGAAAGCCGTTCGTCTCGTATCTTAAGAGCGCGGCGCTGACCGCGGATGGATCCGATGACCAGTTGTAAGTGTGCGTCCTAATTCTCTAGTTACGATGATGAGCGGCGATATTACTCGATCGCGTGAGCGAGACCTCCCGTTTGCGAACCGCAAGCGGGCAAGAGACTCGGATAATGGTGCCACGGGGCATCTTGGGCTCGAGCCTGAAGGTCCCGCCGATTCTTTGGGCACGATACCGCATGATGCGAAGCCCCAAGCCTTCTGCGTGGCCACGCATAGCGGGAACCTCCGCGAATCCAGTTCCGTCATCCGCAATCGTTAATTGCAGTTCAGAGCACAGTATCTGTGCCTCGATCGTAAGAGTGGTGGCGTGGGCGTGGCGAGCGACATTGCTGATCGCCTCCTGCACGATTCGATAGAGATGTGTCGCGATTCGGGGCTCAACATGCACGCCCTGAAGTGCTTCGAGCGAAGTCACCACCTTCAATTCATAGAGCTCTCGTGCTTGTACGCCGAGCGCGAACAACGCTTCCGTCAACCCCCAGCCCTCGATTGCGATGGTAGACATTCCGGCGGCCAGACGGCGCGTGTCCTCGATTGATTTTTTAACCAACGCCTCGATTCTGTCGAAGTCGTGCTTATATTTCGGGTATTTAGCAATGACTTGATTGGCAAGTCCCCGCACAAACAGCGATAATCCGGTCAGCTGCTGGCCGAGACCATCATGCAGATCATGCGCCAGCCTAGCTTGCTCGCGACTGGAAACATTCAGGACTTCATCTTCCAGCGCCATCCGTTCAGTAATGTCACGGCACACCAGTAATGTGACGGTTTGGTCGTCGAGAAGCATTTGCGATGCGGCGATTTCCACATTCACGTCCGTACCATCGGTCCGATGCAGACTGGCCGCTAACATTCCGGCACGGTGAGCCAAGAAATCCCCCCGATTCTCGAGGCTAACAAACTGTGCCATGTTGCAGATCATTAGCGCCGCCGGGTTTGCTACGTGCAGCAGCTTTGCCGCGGCACTATTCGCGTACAGGATGCGCCCATCGGCATGCGCTATGACCGCGTCGGGACCGGTTTCTGCCAGTTGTCGATATCGCGCCTCGCTCTTGCGCAAATATTCCGCATCTCGATGTCGCTGAATGACCAGCGCGGCGAGACCGCCAGTGATGCGAATCGCGTCCTCCTCGGCCGTCGTGGGCGATCGGGGCTCCGAGTAGTACATGGCGCAAGTGCCTAGCAGCGCGCCCTCACTATCGATCAACGGCACCGACCAACACGCATGGAGGTTGTGCCCCGCGGCCAGCTCCTTATAACCTTCCCAGAGAGGTGATTTGGCAATGTCACTGACAATCACGGTCTCGCGCCGCGCCGCGGCTGTTCCACAAGCACCGAGACCCTCTGCAATGGGCAGCTTGTCAATCGCGCGCGTATAGGCGGGTGGCAGGCTTGGAGCGGCGCAGTGGCGAAGCACTCCGGACGAGGTATCCGCCAGCAAGATCGAACAATGCATTGCGGGGGATAACAGCTCACTGAATCGGAGAAGTTCATCGAGCGAAGTGGCCAGAGGCCCCCGCGAGGTAATGATCTCCAGCAGGCGCGCCAGCGTCTTTAGGGAGACCGTCCCATCCTCTGGTATCGCCTCGCCTGGCATCGCGCGAAATCCTTGGTGCAAACCCACGGCGGCTGTTGCACGTGTTGTCAAAATCAGTCTACTCGTGAAATGCCCCGTGCGCCGCACTTGTAAACGTCAAATCGCCCTCGATGCTTTAGGTTGGAATTCACCGCAGAGCTTTGCTGCGACGCGCTGCCGAGGGCGGCATCCCAAACAGCCTTGCAAAATCACGGCTGAAATGGCTCAGATCCGCGAATCCACAGGCGATCCGTACGGCTTGGGTCCGCACCGTAATCGAGCAGCAACAACGCGAGCTCGCGGTCTTTCATGGCAAGATTGAGCGCAGGATCTCCCGGACAATCGAGGTTAAGGTATCTCGTCGCGCCGATAGTCGGCGAGTTCGTAAGGGGCCCTGCAATAGTTATTTTGCCAAGAGCGCCACGCCCCCCAAGTTCACGCTACTCACCTCGGGCAACGTCACCAGCGCATCGAAAACGATCCGTACGCCGTAGCTCAAGTTCGTAATCCACAATTTACTCGCGGGAGCGCCGGTGCGCGCGGCGACGGCATCGACAATCTGCGAATGCATCGATTGGAACCACTCGGATACGTTGAGGCTGCGGATGCCTAAATAGAGAACGCGCAGGGTTAGATCTTGCAGGCCGGTGGCGGCGAGTCCCGCGGCCCTCGGCTCCACGATTAGCATGCAGTTTACAGCATGTTATTTAGGTGCTAGCTTCCAACGACACCCCAGTATCTTCGACGCATCCATATGACCGCAAAACGGCAACCCATTGAGTACGCGGACGCAAGCCCCGAGGTGCGCGCCGTCTATGACGACATCATGGCGACGCGCAAGACGGATTGGGTCAACAACTTTTGGAAAGTGCTGGCCCATGATCCACCGACCTTGAGACGTATCTGGGCCAATATCAAGGAGGTCATGGGGCCGGGGACGCTCTCCCCCTTGACCAAGGAACTTCTGTACGTGGCGGTGAGCGTTTCGAATGGTTGCCACTATTGCATTGCTTCCCACGGTGCCGCGGCCCGCAAGCAAGGTATGACGGAGTCGCAGTACTCCGAGCTACTGGCCATCGTCGGTCTTGCGAACGAGACCAACCGTCTGGTGACGGCGCTTGGCGTCGACATAGATCCGCGGTTTCTCTGACCCTCCTGAGGCGCTGAGGAACGCGGCGTATGGATCTCGGATTGAAAGGGCGTCGAGCGCTCGTGATGGGCGGTTCACGCGGACTCGGCAAGGCCGTCGCCGAGGTCCTTGCAGGGGAGGGCGCGCGAGTCGCCATCTGCGCGCGCGACGCGGGACGTGTGGCCGCGACCGCCGCGGAGATCGGGGTCGAGGGGCTGGTCTGCGACCTGTCGATACCGGGCGCCGCCGATACGCTCGTGCGCAAGGCGCAGAGCCTTTTGGGGCACTTGGACGTGCTCGTCGTCAATACCGGCGGTCCGCCCGCCGGCCAATTTGCCGACTTGTCCGACCTCGCCTGGCATACGGCGTTCGAACAGCTGTGGATGAGCGCCGTAGGGGCCATTCGCGCAGCTCTTCCCGATATGCGGGCGCGACGCTTAGGTAGGGTGATCGTGATCACCTCGATCGCCGCTCGCGAGCCGGTGGCGAATCTGATGCTCTCCAATTCACTGCGCGCGGGTCTTCATGGCCTCATCAAGACGCTCAGCAAGGAAGTGGCCGCTGATCAGGTCACGGTCAACGCCTTGATGCCCGGCTATACGCTGACCGAGCGGCTCGAGGAGCTTCATCTCGATGAGGTCGAGCTGGCCGCGCAAATTCCGGCGCGCCGATTGGGTCGTTCACGGGACTTTGCCGCTCTTGCGGCCTTTCTCGCATCCGATCAGGCGGGGTATGTCACCGGTCAGGCCATCGCGTGCGACGGCGGTCTGCTACAGTCGATTTGATTCGCCCACCAAGGGCGCCAACTAAGGGATGGGAGAGTGAAGTGAAGACCCTGCGAGCCGCTGCGATCATCTTATCGTCCACGCTGCTTTCTGCGACGGCAGCCATTGCCGATCCGGCTGCGGCACCCAGCTTGAATGACACGTACGCGGTGCTGGCGTCGAAGCGATTCGTCGACCTCACCCACACCTTCGGCCCCAAGACCCCGCACTGGAAGGGGTTCGGCGAGGAGACCGTCACCGACCTGTACACGATCAAGAAGGACGGCTTCCACGTGCAGCAATTCACCCACGTCGGACAATGGGGTACGCACATCGATCCGCCCGCCCACTTCCACGAAGGGCTGCGCACCGTCGATCAGATCCCGCCGACGGAGATGGTGTTGCCGCTCGTCGTGCTCGACGTGCATGCCAAGGTGGCCAAGAACCCGGATTACACCGTGACCATCGAGGACGTGCAGGCGTGGGAGGCGAAGCACGGCCGCATACCCCCGCATGCGTTCGTCGCGATGCGCACGGATTGGTCCAAGCGCTGGCCTGATCAAGATGCCATGCAAAATCACGATGCGGCCGGCGTGGCGCATTACCCGGGTTGGAGCAAGCCCGTGCTAAAGCTCCTGTACGAGGACCGCGGCATCACCGCCTCCGGGCATGAGACCACGGATACGGACCCGGGTCTCGCGACCAGCAAGGATGATTATTCCCTGGAGAGCTACATCCTCGGAACCAATCACTACCAGATCGAAATGCTGGCGAACCTGGACCAGGTTCCGGAAGCCGGTGCGATCATCATCGTCACCTGGCCGAAGCAGGAGGGAGGCACCGGATTCCCGGCACGCGTCATCGCCATCGCTCCCTGATCGGCCGTGAGCTCGCAGCGCTGGTCGTCGGGCCTGGCATTCTCGCTCAGCGCGGTCGGCGCCGCCGTCGGTCTCGGCAGCATCTGGCGATTCCCCTATCTGGCGGGAGCCGGGGGCGGATTCGCGTTCATTTTGGTGTTCGTGATCGCATGCCTGGTGTTCGGCGCTCCCGTGCTCGTGGGCGAGATCGTGATCGGCCGCTGGTCGCGCCGCAGCCCGCCGCAGGCGGCCGGCGAAATTGCCGCGCGCTTCGGTTACTCCAGATCTTGGAACATCGTGGGGTGGACGGGCTCCGTCGCGGGCTTTCTGATCGTCTCCTACTACACGATGATTGCCGGATGGGTGCTTGCCTATACCTGGTATTTTCTCTCCGGTAACTACGTTCAGGGCGCCGCCGCGGCCACTCGGAAGTTTCATGCATTCACCGCCGATTCGCGGACGGTGTCGCTGTGGCAGCTCGGCTTCTTTGCGCTGGTGGCGCTCATTTCGGCCCGCGGCGTGAATCGCGGCGTCGAATGGGCCAACCGATGGCGCGCGCCGGCGCTGCTCGCGATAATGCTGGTGCTCGTCGCGTACTCGCTGGTGACCGGGGATGTGGTGCGCGGACTCACGTTCGCCTTCGCTCCCGATTTCAGCCGACTCACGCCGGCGGTCGTTCTCGGTGCCGTGGGCCAGGCGCTGTACGCCTTGGGCGTCAGTGCCGGAATCAT
Source organism: uncultured Gammaproteobacteria bacterium (assembly GCA_963730565.1). Lineage (GTDB taxonomy): Bacteria > Pseudomonadota > Gammaproteobacteria > Steroidobacterales > Steroidobacteraceae > Bog-1198. Next base: position 79,735 of record CAVSSU010000029.1, on the reverse strand, counting down.
GATCGCCTATGGGGCGTACATGAAGGCGGGAGAGTCGCTCGGTCGTGTCGTGCTGGCCGTCGTCGGATCGATATTCGCGGTGTCATTGCTCGCGACGGTGGCCATTTTTCCCCTGGTGTTTCATTACGGCCTCGATCCCGCCGGGGGGCCGCAACTCGTTTTTGAAGTGCTTCCGGTCGCGTTTGCGGAAATGCCGGGGGGGCGGGTCATCGGCACCTTGTTTTTTGCGCTCCTCATTCTCGCCGCGTTCACTCCGTCGCTGGGATTGCTGGAGCCGTGGATCGCGTGGCTGGTCGAGCGCGGTCGAATGCGGCGGCCCGTCGCGGCAGGCCTCATCATGGGTTCCTGTTGGCTGGTCGGCCAGGGCTCCGTGCTGTCGTTTGGGCGATGGACCGGCTGGCATCCGTTGACTTGGGTTCCGAGATTCGCGTCATTCAACTTTTTCGATCTGATGGATTTCGTGAGCGCGAACCTGCTGATGCCGATGTCCGCGCTCCTGGTCAGTTTATTCGTGGGCTGGCGGATGAATCACCTGATTCCGGATGGGGAGTTGAGCGGATTATCCGCGACCTCGCGGCGGCTCCTGGGATTTGCCCTGCGCTATTTGTGTCCCCTGGGAATCGTCGCCGTCGTCATCTTCGGATTCGTGGGTTAGGCTCAGATCTTATGGGGATGTCCGCGCATCTCCCGCAAAATGAAGATTGAGCGCGCCTGCCGCACTCCGGGGATGCGATAGAGTTTCTCCCGGAGGAAGCGCTCGTAGTCGGTCGTGCTCGAGGCGGCGACCCTGAGGTAGTAATCGAAATCTCCCGCCACCAGCGCAGCCTCGATCACCTCGGGCAGGTTGGCGATCGCCTTCTCGAACGCATCCAGGACATTGCCGGTTTGTCGCTGTTTCTCGAGCGTCACTTCGACGACGATCGTCTCGGGCAGGCCGATGGCGGCGCGATTGATGATCGCCGTATAGCCCTTGATCACCCCGTTCTCCTCCAGAGCGCGCACGCGTGTCCAGCACGCCGACGGCGAGAGCCCGATGCGGCGCGCGAGGTCGGTATTCGAGAGCTTTCCGTCGCGGGAAAGCTCGTCCAGGATCCGCTGGTCGAGGTCATCGAGCCGGATCGCTGCACCGGCGGCAGGGAGGGTGGAGCTGTTCATAGCGCCTTAAGTCTGGGTGGTGGTCAACACCAGAAGTATCTGCTAAAAAATCTCAAAACGGCAGAAGATTCTTTCATAAAGGCGATTGCCATGTCCCGCCTTTGAAAGCACATTCGGTCGGCAGCGCACTAATATCCAAGCGACGGGCCGCGTCTGGCTGATGGGATGCAGTGCGTGCCCTGAGGGAGAGAACCAATGCCAATGTCGAATAACAAGCAAATCGGCGGCTCGCTGCTGCGCGCGCTTTCCGTCCTCTCAATCGCTCTCGGCGCCGTTTCGGCGGCGGCCGGCGCCACCGCGGCCGAGGGTCCGCAGCAGGGTTCGCCCCCGGGTGCGGCGGACAGCAGCGATACCCTCGAGGAAGTCGTGGTCACCGCTGAGACCTACAAGTCCACCGCGCTGACCACCCCCATCAGCATCTCCGCGCTCTCCGGCAGCCAGCTCGCGAGCAGCGGCATCACCTCACTCGAGCAGGTCGCCCGAGACGTCCCCGGCCTGTCCATGCGCAGCTCGGGCCCGAACCAGACCGAGTTCGAGGCTCGCGGTATCGCCTCGAACGGCGGCAACTCGCCGACCGTGGGTTTCTATCTGGGGGATGTTCCGCTGTCGCCCCCCGCCATGGGGCAGATCGGCAAGGTGGTGATCGACCCGAATCTGTACGATCTCGACCGCGTCGAAGTGCTGCGGGGACCGCAAGGAACGCTCTACGGAGCGAGCTCGATGGGCGGCACCATCAAGCTGATTCCCAATGCGCCCCAGCTCAACACCATCACCGGTTCCACGGATGGGACGCTGTCGCACACCGATGGGGGGCGTGCCAACGGCGGCGCCGACTTCATGGTCAACTACTCCACCAGCGACTTCTGGGCGCTGCGCGCGGTGGGCTCGTACGACTATCGCAGCGGTTGGATCAGCCGGACGGTGGTGAGCCCGTTCCCGGCGGACGTGCTCGCGCCCGATGGGCCGCCTTACACGCGCGGCAATGTGGCCGGTACGCCGGCGTCGCAAATCATCCCTGACGTGAATGACGCTCGGATGTATTCCGGGCGCGTGGAATTGCTCATACAGCCGAGCGATGCGCTGCACATCAATCTGCTCGCGCTCAGCCAACGCTCGACCCAGGGCGGCTACGACGAGTTCGATGACCCCCCCGGACCCGCGTACCTGACGCACTTTCAGCCGTATCCGATCGGTGAATACATAGACGATCGGGTGGACCTGTTCTCCGCCACGGTAGAGGCGGATCTCGGTTTCGCCAAGCTGACGAACGCGGCGGGTTACTTCAACCGGCACATGGAGCAGTTCCAGGACGCCTCGGAGGCGACTTCCTGGACCTTGGAGTCATTTCTGGTGACCCCGCAGGAAATGGCCGCGATCGGCATGCCCACGTACATCAATACGCCCATCTATGAGGCGGAGCCGGAGCATCAGTGGACCGAGGAGCTGCGCTTGAACTCCTCGAACAGCGACACGCTTCACTGGGCCACGGGCCTTTTCTACAGCCGCCTGAATTCCGCGTTCATCGAGCAGCAGAACGCCCCCTACATCGCCGAGCTGTCGCAATTCCTGTCCCCGCCCATGAACAATCCGACGGGACTGACCTTCGGCATCGACAACTCGTATGAGATCACCCAGAAAGCGGTGTTCGCCGATGCGTCCTGGCAGTTTGCCCCGACCTTCAAGGTCGAGGGCGGCCTGCGCTATTTCCGCTACGACACGTCCGCCTTCAACAACGAGTGGGGCTACTTCTTCACCCCGCAGGCGGAACCGCTCGCCAATCCGCCGGGCAACTTCGCCTCGGCGAGCGGCGTGATCCCGCGCGCCGCCGTGGCCTGGATGCCGAACCAAAATCTCACGACGTATGTGTCGGCCTCCAAGGGCTTCCGCCCCGGTGGGGCGAACATGACGATTCCCCTGACCGCCTGCCCCGAAGGCGGCCCTGCCTCCTTCGACCCCGATACCGTCTGGGACTACGAGGCGGGCGAGAAGGCGCTGTTCGCGGACAATCGGATCCGGGTGAATGCCGATGTCTACTACATCAAATGGGACAAGGTGCAACAAACCGCGTTGCTCTCGTGCGGCACCCAGTACACCACCAACGCCGGCGATGGTTCGAGCTACGGCCCGGAGATCGAGATCGCGGCGAAGATTGCCGAGCACTGGACGTTTTCCCTGTCGGGGACCTACACCAAGGCCAATATCACCAATGTGAGCCCCGGCTACGTCCAGTCGCTGACCAATTCGGGCTACAGCTTCCCCAGCTGCGGCAACGGCACCTGCAGCAGCGTCCCGATCCTCAACGTGCCGAAGGAGTCGGCCAGCGCGGCGATCGAGTACGCTCAACCGATCGGCAACCTCACCATGAAGGCGCGGCTCGACGGCTCGTACACGGGTTCGTCCTGGGACGAGTCCTATTCGGTCATCCAGCTTCCCGGCTATGGCATGGCGAACTTCCGCATCGGAGTGAGTGCGGATCGCTGGACCGCCACGCTGTTCGTGAACAATCTCACCAATAAGATCCCCTGGGTTTCCGCGAACAATACGAGCTTCAGCTTCAACGTCGGGCCGTTGACCCGCATCTCGACGCTGCAGCCCATGACCATCGGAACGCAGGCAAGCTACCGCTTCTGAGCGGGCACCGAGGAGGACACGGTCGTGAAATCGAACATCCAGTCACTGGTCCCTCATTACCGCTGGGAGGACATGCCCGCGGAACAGCTCAAGAAAGGGCTGAGCCGCAAGCTGATCACCGGCGAGCGCATGATGATTGCGCACGTGTATCTCAAGAAGGGAGAAGAAGTCCCCCGGCACTTCCACGACAACGAGCAGCTCACCTACATCTTGAGCGGTGCGCTTCACTTCTGGTTCGACACCGAGGACGCCGAGCAGGAAATCACCGTGCGCGCCGGCGAGGTGATCGTGATTCCTTCCAACCTGCCGCATCGCGCCGTGGCGCTCGAAGATACCCTGGACGTGGACGTGTTCTGTCCCCCGCGCCAGGATTGGCTCTCGGGCACCGATGCTTACCTTCGAGGCTGAATGAGCGATTACGACATCGACCCGGGAGTGACCGAGGCGATCGAGCGCTTCAAGCTGCCCGAGACCCTCGGCTTCGGCCCGGTCGACGCACCGGTGATGTTCGAGGCAGAGTGGCGCGACGGCCGGTGGGGAAGGGGGCGCCTCGAGCCCTATGGCCCGATCGAGCTGTTGCCGGGAGCGCGTGCCCTGCAGTACGCCGAGCTGGTGTTCGAGGGCATGAAAGCCTATCGGGTGGGACGGAGCCGCCCCAATTTGTTTCGCCCCGATGCGAATTGCGCTCGCCTGCAACGCTCGGCGTCCCGGATGTCCATGCCCGCGGTGCCGGAGGCACTTTTCTTCCAGGGCATCAGTGCGGTGGCAAACGCGTGCAGCCCCATCATGCCGACGCAATCGGGGCGGTCCTTGTACCTGCGGCCGTTCCTGTTCGGCACCGAAAGCGGCTACATGCTGCGAAATTCGCACACCTTCCGCTTCATGGTCATCGCCAATCCCGTGGAATCCTATGCAACCGGGTCGATGCAGGTCGTCATCGAGCGTGCCGAAGTGCGCGCGGCCGTTGGCGGCCTGGGCGAGGCCAAGGCGTCGGCGAACTACGCCGCTTCATTGCGTGCGTCCAATGCGGCGGTGGAGCGGGGCCGTACGGTCGCCTTGTGGCTCGACGGTAGCGAGCATCGCTATCTGCAGGAGCTCTCGGGGATGAACATCTTCGCCGTCCTGGACGGAGAGCTGCATACGCCGGAGCTCGACGGCGCGATCCTGCCTGGGATTACGCGTGACTCGCTGCTCGTTCTGGCGAGGAGCCTCGGCTACAAAACGCACGAGCGCCGGATATCTCTCGATGAAGTGCTCGAGGGCATCGACAGCGGTCGCTGCGGCGAGATGTTTGCCTGCGGCACGGCCGCCATCGTCGCCCCGATTGCCCTGCTGGTGGAAGGCGATGGCCGCGAATACAAGCTGCGGCAAACCGATGTGGTCGCAAAGCATCTGCGCGAGTCGCTTCTGGCCATTCAGGAGCGGCGCGCGCCGGATCCGTTCGGCTGGACACGGGAGCTGGCTTAAGGGCTGATCCATCGGCTTGACGGTCGAGCACATGAGCTACGCGATAGTACTTCGAGGGACCGGTGGCCCGGGCAAGCTTCGCTACGAGGCAGTCGAGGTCGCCGATCCCGGACCGGGTGAGATCCTCATTCGCCACACGGTGATCGGAGTAAATTTTCACGACTGCTATGTGCGCTCGGGGCTCTACGACACCTTGAAGCTGCCGGGGATTCCGGGATTGGAGGGGGCAGCCGTCGTCGAGAAAGTGGGACCCGGAGTGAGCGGGTTCGCGATCGGCGATCGGATCGCCTACATCGACACCTGTTACGGCGCGTATTCGCAAAGGCGTCTTCTGTCGGCTCGCCTGGCGCTGCGTCTCCCGAACAACGTGACGGACGAGGCGGCCGCCAGCCTGACCATCAAGGGCTTCACCGCCTGCATGCTGCTTCGAAAGGTTCACACGGTACGCCCGGGCGAAACACTGCTGATTCACGCCGCGGCAGGCGGAGTGGGCCAGCCGCTGGTCCGGTGGGCCAAGCATCTGGGAGCGACAGTGATCGCGACGGTGGGATCCGAGGAAAAGGCCGCAACGGCGCGCGAATGCGGCGCCGACTACGTCATTCTGTATCGTCAGGAAAGCTTCGTGGAGCGCGTCGCACAAATCACGTCGGGTCAGGGGGTCGATGTCGCGTACGATTCCGTCGGCGCCGATACCTTTTCAGGCTCGCTCGAGAGCCTCGGTTACCTTGGAACGCTGGTCAACTTCGGTCAATCGTCCGGCTCAGTGCCTCCGTTCGCCGTCTCGCGGCTTGCGGCCAAATCCAACACGCTCGTGCGGCCGGTGCTGTTCCATTACATTCGCGATCGAGCCGCACTGGAATCGGTGGCCAAAGAGAGCTTTGGGGCCATCGAGACGGGTGTCATTCGGTCGCAGATCGGGTTGAGCCTGCCGCTGTCTCACGCGGCGGATGCGCACACGCAAATGGAGTCGCGAACGACCGTCGGTCAGATCGTGCTCGTCCCGTAGCGGGCGAGTCGCACATTCCAGCGCCGCCCTGGATGAAACACCCCTTCGAAAGGGTGGCTGCTCCCGGACGTGTTCGGATCTGCCCGGCGTTGCAGCGCGATCTTTCTAGTTAACCTCCGCTGAGATCGGTCGCACGATGAAATCTCCCGTTGTGGTACACCCAGAGTCATCCTGAAATTCGATCTTCAGGTGATCGCCAACTCTTGGCGGCCCTTTTAAATCCGACAGCATCAAGTGCTTACCACCCGGCGCGAGAACAACCCGACCACCGGCGGGTATCGACAGCGAGTCCAGCATTTCCATTCGGCTCACACCGCCAACGCTACGGGTCTCGTGCAGCATGGCCATGCCTGCCGCCGTGGCACTGATATTCGTGATGCGCAACGGTCGCGAGCCGTGGTTTTCAAGAATCGCATAGCCCGCGAGTTCCGTTTGCGCCGGGGTAGGTTCGCGGATCCACGCGGACTCAATCTTCAGATCACAAGCAAACGTAGCGGGGGAGGCGCTGAGAAGCGCCCCGAAAGAAACGATGAGAACTCTGATTTTTCCGTTCATGATATTTCTCTCCCGGTTTGTCGAAGTGGCACAATGCGCGCATATGAAGCCCGGCCTGCGTCATATCTCGCCCCCCACCACTGGCGGTCGCTGGCGAGATTGTTGTTTGCGAAGCCAAATGTATGCGCCCGTTACCGACAGAGCGGCGACTGCAAACCCTAAGACGCAGACTAGGATCCGGTACAAAACGGAATCACGAAGATCTGCAAAATGAAAGGCTCGGAGCCAGAGACCAATGATATTGCCACGGGGCTCGCTGCGAGGTATGTCGGCGCTTACGAGGTCGCCGGTGTCTCCATCGAGCCAGAGCGAAGTCGCCCAGCTGTGGGCCTCGATATTCACGTCGCTGGCAACGGCGTATGTGAAGACACCGAATTCGGCAATGTACGCCATGCCATAGGGGTGCAGGACATTGAATCCTTGGCGCTTTGCTATGTTTGCCATGAGTTCGGAGCCGCGCCGCTCGGCGTCGCCCCAGGTGAGGCGCGGCGTCGCGTTCGGATGCAGTGGAAGACTTTTCAGGTAGTCGAGGTCCGATCGATAGGCGAACAACCGAGCTGTTACGGGTTCGTACACGGCCGGCAGATTGAACATCACACTCGACCAGCCGAAGATGAACAGCAAGGGCCAGAACCACAGGCCACCCGCCCGGTGGATGTCGTAATTCACTCGTATCGCGGTCGTCGGATACTTCACCGACCATGCCGGCTTCCACCGGCGCAGGAAATGCGCCATCGCACGAGGTAACGTCAGGTAGAAGCCCAAAAGGCAATCGAGCGTCCAGGCAAACGCCACGATGCCGAGCACCCATGATCCAGCCTCGCCCAGCGCCAGATTCATGTGGAGGCGATAGAGGAATGGGACGAGATTGATGCGGCCCTGCGATAGATCACCATCGAGCCTGCGTCCAAGTTCCTCGCCGGTCCAGGGATCGAGAAACAGATGGTCGAACGCGAGCGTTGCCGGCCGCGCCGCCCTCGACTCGCCTCGTGGCAGCATGCGCATCACCGCTTGGCGATCATCCACCCAAAAGTATCCGACGCGCGCCTCGGGTGTCAGGGCTTCGGCGCGCTCGGCCAGCATCGCAAGCGGCAGGGTCGGCACGTTGGATCGGCGACCAGCAAAGAGCTCTGGCGCAATCAGTTCTTCCACCGAACGCCTAAATGCGAGCAAGCTCCCTGTCGCACCCTCCAGTACCAGAAACCCAGCCATGAGGAGGCCGGTCCATCGGTGTAGCCAAACGAAATGCGCGCGCGCCATGGGATGTATGCCTAGAACTGCGCGCTGATCTCGCCGATCAGCGTTCGTGGATCGCCGTATAGACGCCTGTCGTAAGCATAGACATGGCCGCCGTACGCGTAGGTCGAGCCTGCCTGTGGGTCGTTCAGCGAGATGTAATTGAAATAGCGTCGGTCCAGCAGATTCGAGGCGTTGAGTTGCAGCGTCCAGCGGATGCGGGCCGTCGTGAACCGATACGCCGCCATTGCATTGAGTGTCGCGACGCCCGGGAGTTGCGTGTAATCGCTTGTCTGCGCCGCCGGTACACCTGTGTAATTGAGCGCGGGCGTGGGTCCCTGGGCGTTGGCACCTACGCCGAGTCGGATGCCCTCATCGGAGCCGGGCGCTGTGTCGTACGTGGTCCGCAGGTTGCCGATAATCCGCGGAGTCTCCTGCCACGGTGTGCCTGCGGGGTTGCCGGGATCGTTGCTCACCCGAATCCGGGCGTCGATGTCGGAAAAGTTGAGGATCAGGTTCCAGCCACGCACGAGTTCGCCTTGCAGATCAAGCTCGAGTCCCTTGCTTCGGACTTTGCCCGTCACTATGTCGAACCCGGGGTTGTTGGGATCTGGCGTCGGGATGTTGGTCTTCGTGAGGTCGTAGACCGCGATGGTCGAGGAAAGCCGGCCATCGGCGGTTGCGAACTTGACACCCAGCTCGTACTGCAGAGCACCCGTCGGCGGGGCGAGACCGCCGCCGGTGATCGGGGTGCCATTGCTGGGCCCCCAGTTTTCCGCGTAATTGGCGTAGATGCTGACCCAGTTCGCCGGCTGCCAGAGCAGCCCGACTCGCGGTGTCAGCCTGTCGCCGCTGATCGGGCTCGACGAGAGCGAGGCGAGCGTCTCGCCTGAATAATTCGCATTGTAGACGTGCTGGTAACGCGCGCCTGCGAGGAGGAACCAACCATTCGGCAGGGCCACCTGATCCTGCAGGTACGACCCCCAACTGACCTGTGGACCGGTGCCCGCAATGTACGGCTGAGGTGCCCCGAACGGCGTGCCAGGGTGCACAGGATTGAAAAGGCTGATCAGGGAGTCAACCGTCGGATCGAAGACGAAGTTCGGATTGGAGTTGGTGAGCACGAACTTCGAATTGAATCGATACCAGTCACCGCCGAAGAGCAGCGTGTGCTTCGCCGGCCCCGTGGAGAAGTGTCCGGTCAGATCGAGATAGGTCGCGTATGTCTCGTCGTGGGTGTTGAATGGAGCCTCGTCGCGGTACACGGCCGGGGCACTCGCCGGATTGTTGGGGTCGCTCGGGCCAATCCCATCGTAGGTCGTTACCTGCGGCGCGGTCGCGTGGACCAGGTTTGCCAGAAATTGCTGCTTGATTGCCCAGCCTGGGGCTAAGTGGTACGACCACAGTAGGCCGCCAAGGTCTGTCTGCTCGCGCATGGTGGAGCGTTCGCCGAAGTTGAGGCTCGGATCGTTGAAGAGAGGCACGAATTGGCCGCTCGGTGCCTGTATGAGCGGGAAGATCGCGTAGTTGCCATTGAAATTGGCGTCCTTGTGCTCGTACTCCAGGGTGACCTGGGCCAACTCGCCGACTAGCAAACTGAGTGACGGGGCGACGAACAGGTCCCGGTGGAAACCGAGGTCGACGATCGAATTGCCTGTGTCGTATGAGCCATCGATCCGGTACAGCAAGGTATGCTCCGAATTAAGGGGTCCCGTCGCGTCAACCGTGGTTCGGTACAGATCGTACGAGCCGAATTGCTGACCGATCGTGTACGAGGGCGTCGTCCGCGGCTGCTTCGTTACGATGTTGACGATTCCGCCTGGCTCGACGGCCCCGTAGAGGATAGCGGCAGGGCCCTTGAGCACCTCCACGCTTTCAACGTTCGCCAACTGCTGCGTAAACAATTCCGTGTCGCCCCCGACGCTGTCGATACGCACACCGTTGCGCAGGTGCGAATCCGTCTGGAAGCCCCGCAGTACCACGGCGTCAAACGGGTTCCCGAAGCTCGTATCGCCACCGGCGGTGAAGGCGATCCCGCTCACGTTGCGAAGGGCCTCATCGATGCGTGTGACTTGCTGGTCGAGCAGTACCTGCTGCGGAACCACTTGGATGTCGAGGGGAGTTTCAAGGATCGGCGTGTCGGTCTTCGTGCCGGTACTGGCATTGGAGACGGCGTAATCGTCCTCGATTGTCTCTTGGACGGTCATTTTGGGTAGTTCAGTTGCCGCTGGCGGCTCAGCCGCATTCGCGGCGAGCGTTGCCATACCGCAGCAAAGAATGGTGGTCGCAGCGCAGTTTCGAAATATCTTCATGTTTTTACTCCCCAAGAGGGTTCTGCAGGTCGGTTGACGTCATGTCAGTGACGCTCCAGTACAAAGGCGAGACTCTGCAGAGCCACGGCACGAACGGGCTGGCCATCGTGCTGAGCCGGTCGACAGCGCCACGACTCGATCGCCGTGCGCGCCGCCTCATCGAGGCGAGGGGATCCACTGCTGCTGACGATGCTGACGCTGTCAATGCGCCCGATCTCGTCGAGTTCTACCCGGAGCCGCACCTCTCCCTGCTCGCGCCGGCGTTTCGCCTGCGGCGGATAGCGGGGGGCAGTGCGCTCTGGGCATTGAATGGCCAGCTCGGTACCCAGTGTCTGGGTCACGGCGGCCGCCGAAGCGGCGGGTGCAGGCGCGGGAGAAGTCGCCATGAACGTTACTGTGGCCTCCTCGGTTGCGGGAACCGGCATCGCGGGGAGGTGGTCCACTAAAACGGCCGGGATGGACACGATCAATCGTGCCGGCATCGGGGGCGGCTTTATCCCGTACGTAGCCAAGGGCTCGCTGAGGAGCGTGACTACCAGCGCCGATTCCTCGTGGCGCGCAAGTTCAACGCGCCCATACCAGAAGGCCGCGAGTACCAAACCGTGCAGCAGCACGACCGTGGTCAACACGAACACACGCCTACGCGACATCGACCCTCGCAACATCCCAAGGACCGCAATTGCAAAGTCTTAAGGGCGCACCAGGGGTGCGCCACGAATGGGTTTAGATCAACCCAATAAATTGCTTAGGCGAGGGTAGGCGGACCGCGGGGCAGGCGGGTCGGCACGATCGTGCCGCGAGGCAGAGATTTCTCAGGAGGAAAAGCAATCGGTGTGGTAGCAACCGGCAACAGCGCTGATGGCGCGGAGGTATGGGTGATCGCGAGAACGGCGGCCGCTGCCGCATACGGGCAAACCCCCATGCTTTCATGTTCCGGCGAGTGATTGCCTCGACCGGAGTGAGTCGCATGGGCGGACATATCCATGTCGCCCATGTCCATTCCAGGCATGTCCTGCATGTCGTTCGCGGCAGCTCCGCCACCGACGATCGACGGCACTTCCGCGTAGCCGCTGCACAGAGTCAGTCCGCCGGGGCCGGGCATGAATCCGACGGGTATCAGCGCACGACAAAAGAACGTGGTCAGCAGCAGTGCTGCAAACCACGGTTTATCCAGCCAGCGATGAGCGACCCGGTTTCTCACAGCATTAGCCTAACGCAGCGTGGTGCTAAAGCCCACGGAATTATTGTACTACCCGGAACGGATTCGAAACCATACGGAAAGCAACCGGAAATTTACTGAGTTTCTGATCGCCGTTCAGTACCGATACCCCCAAAAACACCCCTTCTAATGGGTGGCTGCTCGCGGACGTTGTGGGATGACAGCACACTCCGATCCTAGAACGTGCTCGATCTTGCTCCCTGCAGGCGTGTGGCCGCTCCCGCAATTATTGACGATCTCATGCTGCTGCCGATTTCCGAAGTACTCAAGCGAGGGCTTCGGGCTCTCCTGACCCACGTGAAACAAGTCCCGGAAAGTACGCCCTATGAGATTTACAGCGAGTTGGATTTGGGCCCCGGAGGCTACTCGATAGCGTCACCCTCGAATACGCGAGAGAGCGTTCGGCTGGCGTTGAAGAGAAAGCACGGCCGATGATTTTGGTCGACACGCGGCCGCTCGTGGCGCTGTTCGATCCCAAGGACCACCACCATGCACGGTGTGTTGCAGTCCTAAGGTCAATACGGGAGCCGCTATGTGCCACGGTGGCGGTACTCACCGAGGCATTTCATATGCTCGAGCCACAGAGCGTGGGTTCCGATAGGCTGAGAGAATTCATCGCGAAGGGCGCGATGTCGGTGTGGTTCTTTGATCTGACCGCGTTGACACGGGCATTCGAATTGATGGAACTTTACGCCGCAACGTACCGGGTTCGTCGCGGGCATCGGCACTACGCTCTTGAAGTGTTGGGATGAGCCCTTGCGTCTGCCGAGATCGAAGGAGGGAGGGGGAACCGAAATGGCGGATTGCAAACGAGGGGTGAGTCGGGGTGGCGGTGATCCTATTGGCCGCCACCGCGCTATCGGGGAGCCTATCGTTCGCAGGGCCCACACTTTTATGATGCGAGCCCAAGTTCATTGGCCTTCCGTAATAGTTCAATCGTCGTTTCGGCGCCGAGCTTTTGTCTCAAGATGGACTGATGGTTGGCAACGGTCTTTGAGTTCAATCCGAGCGCTTCCGCGATCTCCTGAACCGTTTGACCTTGAACGATCAAGCGCAGCACGTCAAACTCGCGCTGCGTCAGACCATGCGAATAGGCGACGCCTTCACCCAAGGCCACGTTCTGCGCAACTTCGGGGCTCAAGTACTTTTTGCCGCGCGCGACCGACAGCACCGCCTCGACCAAAACATTCGGCGCGCTTGCCTTTGTGACATATCCATAAGCACCCGTCTGAAGCGCTCGTTTCGCGAAGATCGTATCCTCATGCATGCTGAAGATGAGCACTCGAGCATCGGCGTCGTAGAGCAGCATGCGTCGCATCGCTTCGAGCCCGCTCGTGCCCGGTAGGGTGATATCCATGACGACGATTTGTGGCTGGAGACTCGTGAATAACGAATGTGCGGTCGCCGCATCGCCTGCTTCGCCAACGACCGAAATCTCGCCGTGTCGCTCCAGGAGTCGCCGATAGCCCTCCCGCACGACCGCGTGATCATCCACGAGGAGTACGCTTACGCGGCCCTTGTTTCGCGTCATCATGGTTCCCTCAGGGTGACCGGCAAATGTGCCTCAAACCGCCACCCGCCGCCGGGAGCGCTGTCGATCGCGAACGTGCCGCCCGATAGCTCGGTACGCTCACGCATTCCGTTCAAGCCGTGTCCCGTGCCGCCCCGACGAGGGTCCGCACCGCACCCATCGTCGGCTACCGCGATCCATAATTCGTTTCGGATGCCCTCGACCGATCGAGTGAGGGAGATCTGGACGTGGCTCGCATTCGCATGTTTGTAGATGTTCGTAAGACCCTCCTGGATCAGGCGATAGGCCGTGAGGTTCAAGGCCTCGTCGAGCCCATCGAAGCTGCCCTGGGCTTGAAAGCTAAATTGCGTGTCAGGTAGCCGCCGCCGCCATTGATCGATGCCGTGCTCGATGGCGGCGAGAAGGCCCAACTCATCGAGCGCAACGGGTCTCAACCGCGCGATCATCTGACTCACGATGCCGTGCAGGTGATCGACGGTGCGAACGATTGCATCCGAGGCCTCTACGGCGCCCTGCAAATGGCGAGCCGGACCGTCGTGGATCGAGACGGCATCGAGCTTGATGGCGTTGAGGTATTGACCCAACTCATCGTGCAGTTCGAGCGCCAGATGCTTGCGGTCCATCTCCTGGATACGCAGGGTCTCTTTGGCGAGCGCGCGGTTGGCGGCGAGCGCTTCCCCGAGTTGAGCTTCAGCAATGCGCCGAGCTTGGATCTCCCTGCCGGCTTGCCGGTTGCGTCGCCAGGCGAGCCACATGAGCCCTGTCAGAAGGACGAGCATGCCAAGCGGCAGCTCATCGAGCTGAAAACGCTCTTGTCGGCGAGCGAGCGAGTACAGCGCTTCGCTCCAGTTGAAGTGGGCCGACAGTCCGATCGTGAGCGCGGTGGCGATGAGCACCGCGAGCGTGTCTCGCCACGGGGAACCGTATGTCACTGGCAATTGCTCCGTGGGCGGGCCGAAATGCATAACTCATCCTTAGGTCTGGCGAAATCATTGAGGCGGCCGGGAAACATTCCCGATCGCAACGGGAATTTTCGCCCTGGCTTAATCACTCTCGAATCGTAGAGACTTCTCTCGTCCAACATAAAGCATGCGGGGGAGGTTTCGCCAGTGAGTCGCAGTGTCGCGGTCGCCACATCAATCTGCGGAGCAGCGCTCCTCGTGAGTTCCTTCGGTCATGCCGATCCCACCGACGGGCCGACCTTGGAGGCTGTGGTCGTCACGGCGACCGCGATACCGGGCGCCAGCATCGATATCGACAAGATTTCGGGAAACGTCCAAGTGCTTTCCGGCGCCGATCTATCGCGGGAAGGCACGGCGAGCCTGACAAGCGCTCTCAATTCCAATCTCTCGAGCGTCAACATCAACGACGATCTCGATGACCCCTTCCAACCCGACATCCTGTACCGCGGTTTCGAGGCGTCGCCGGTGCTCGGAACGCCGCAGGGGCTCGCTGTCTATCAAAATGGCGTGCGCATCAACGAGGCGTTCGGTGACACGGTGAACTGGGATCTGTTCCCGGATATTGCGATCCAACAGGTCGAGCTCGTGAGTTCGAGCCCGCTCTACGGCCTGAATGCCCTCGGCGGCGCGATCTCAGTCACCATGAAGAGCGGTTTTACCTACCAGGGGGCGGACCTCGAGCTTTCGGGCATGGGCAGCGGGCCGTGACGGCTCAATATGGCATGAACTCCGGCATATTCGGCTTCTATGTCGCCGGGCGAGCGCTCGACTGGGACGGCTGGCGCCAGTTCTCGAATGATCGGATGCGCGATATCTTCGCGGTGCTGAGCGCGCATACCGATACGGCGACGCTCGATTTCAGCTACACGCGCGCGGATAATGCCATGAACGGCCAGGGCCCCGCGCCGGTGCAGGAGCTCGCCGTCAACCGCTCGCTCGTGTTCACGGGTCCGCAGACCAACATCGATACACTCAATTTTTTCACCCTGAATGGCAATCTGAAGCTCGCCCAGGATGTGTCGGTGCAGGGGGTGCTCTACTACCGCGATTACAACCAGACCGTATCGAATGGCAACACCACCAGCTACGAGGCGTGCACCAATACGCCCGGGATTCTTTGCCAGCCCGATGGAATAACGCCCCTGACCAACGCTCAAGGGCAAACGTTGCCCGATATCTCCGACGGCGGCGCGCTCTACATCGGCGAGAACGACTACGAGCTGATCCATGCGTGGGACCGCGGTGGTTCCTTGCAATTGACCGACAGCCGGCAGATCGCGGGGCACGATAACCAGTTCACCGCGGGTGCGGCGATCGATTATGCCTCGACCAGCTATTTCACCGGCGCGCAAATCGGCTTGATCAATTCCGAGCTTCTGGTGCTGCCGTCGAATCTGATCGTTGATACGCCGGAGAATTCTCCCGGCGCGATCGCCAACGGCGATCCGGTGCCGGTGAGCGTCGATTCGATCAACAAGAATTTGGGTATGTACCTCACCGATACCTTCAATGTGCTCCCGGACCTCGCGGTTACGGCGAGCGGTCGATACAACATGGCGCATATCGATCTCGCGGATCAGCTCGGCACCAATCTCGACGGCAACAATCGCTTCGTGCACTTCAATCCCGCGATCGGTGCGACCTACAAGGTCCTGCCAACGGTCACGCTCTACGGAGGCTGGTCGCAGAACACGAGAACGCCGACCGCGAGCGAGATCGAGTGCTCAAATCCCCTGACGCCGTGCTTGTTGCCGACCAACCTCGCGGGCGACCCGCCCAACCTCAAGCAGGTCATCTCGCATACCTCCGAGCTGGGTCTGCGAGGCAAGATTCCTGCGGTAGGGGCGGGCGGCGAGGTGTCCTGGAACCTGAGCGCGTTTCGCACGCTTCTCAAGGACGATATTTTCGGCATCGCGACTTCGGTCAGTCAGGGGTTTTTCCAAAACATCGGCGACACGCGTCGTCAAGGAGTCGAAGCCGGCATCAGTTACCGCGCGCAGAGCTGGTCCGCCTATGCCAATTACAGCTTCGTCCAGGCGACGTTCCGATCGCCGCTCACGGTGCCTTCGCCCTCGAACCCCTATCAAAACGCGCTCGGCGACATCCAGGTCGAGCCCGGCGATCACTTACCCGGTATCCCCGATCACCGCCTGAAGCTGGGAGCCGATTACAAGATCATTCCGGCGTGGACCGTGGGCGCAACCCTGAACTGGGTCAGCAGCTTCTACTATGTCGGGGATGAGTCCAACCAGCTCGCCCCGATTCCCGGTTACACGATGGTCAACCTCCATACGACCTATAAGCCGGTCCCGCACTTCGAAGTATTCGCCTCGATCAACAACCTGCTCAATCGCAAATACGCGACCTGGGGCATCCTGAGCGATCCCACCGGGATCGGCGGCCCCGGGATTCCACCCAACGGCGTGACGAACGGTCCGGGCGTCGACAATCGATTCCTGAGCCCGGCGGCGCCCTATGAGGCGTTCGGCGGCGTGCGGATTACCTTTTGATTGGGCGCGACAACTATAGCGTTTGAGCTTGGCGCTGGGCAGCCCGGGCAAACCAGTCCGCGGGTCAATAGCAAAGGGGGTGTTAACGCGTTGACTCTTGCGCTTGCATAAAACCGCAGACGACGAGTACAGTGCGCTTGCTTCAGGTGTCCCGCCGAGCGTCGGCTCACGGGATTAAACGGGAAGTCGGTGCGTTGCTCCCTCGTGGGACGACAAGGCCGGCGCTGCCCCCGCAACGGTAAGCGAGTAAAGGATCCGGCGGTATACCACTGTGCTCGTGCACGGGAAGGTGCCGGATCCAGGAAGTCCACTTCCACTCGTGAGCCCGTAGACCGGCCTGGAACATAGTGGGTGGCACGCGGTGGGCGATGCCGGACCAAGTGCCGACGGCTTTCGTACCGCACCTGCTCCGTCCTTCCTTCCCTGCCCCTTCGGTGCAACACCATTGATAGCGCGGGGCGCGCGTTCAGGGAGTAGGGTCATGGCCTTCTTTAGCCGTAATCGATTGATTTTTCTTATGCTCGTAGCCGTCATGTTAGCGACACGGCTGCATCATTTCGACGTGCTGCCGGACGCCTCGTGGGCGGTGCTCTTTCTAGGCGGCTTTTATCTGCGAAGCCCGCGCGCCTTCGCGGCTTTGATGGTGGAGGCGGTCACGATCGACTACATCGCGACACGGCATCTGGGCGTCAGCAGTTATTGTCTGTCGTCGGCTTATGTGATGTTGCTGCCGTCCTACGCAGCGTTGTGGTTCGGCGGTGCCTGGGCCCGCCACCATTGGAATGGCTTTCTTCCGATCGGTATCATGGAGTTCAGTGCCACTCTGCTCACCTCCGTGAGTCTTTGCTTCCTGTCATCCAACGGCAGCTTTTATTGGCTGAGCGGACGCGTGCCCTCGCCGAGTCTTGCAGGCTGGCTGATCAATTTCCGTTGCTGGTATCCGCATTTTTTGATCGTGCCGTGTACGTATGTGGGTCTCGCGGCGTTGGTTCATGTGAGCGTGCGATGGCTGCTTCGAACCGGTAAAGCGGCCAGCTCAGCGTACGGTAACGCGGATTTCTTTCGTGGGAGCGCCGAATGATGGCTGCCCCGGTGACTTCGGATACCGATCAGCCGCGGCACCAGGGGTGCCGCGCTCGCTCCGCTCAGCAGGACCGCGGTGTATTGCTGGTACTGACCGGCGTTGGCACGACGCCTGGCGCAAGCGACTCCACGCCGCAGGTGGGCATGGTTCGATTCCTGGAATACAGGCGCCCCGGTTCGCCTCCCTACCAGGCCGGCGAGTTTACCTCCGAACCTCAACGGCGCAATTGCGAAAGCCGGTTGGCCATCGCCGCATGGCAAATGGCACTCGGGATGCTAAGCGATCCGGCCATCGACGTTGTCGTGCTCGACGAACTGAATAGTGCCCTTGAGAATGGCTATGTGCCGCTTCGTGAGGTGATCGAGGCCCTAGGGACGCGACCGTCGCATCAGCATGTTGTGATTTCGGGTCGATATCTCCCGTCGAGGAGTGAGAATGTGTTGGGCGAACTGTGACCCGCCGATTCGATCTGACATGTCGTTATAACTAAAGAGTGTTTGCCGGTCCATCTTGCTGCTCGGTATCGGCATTGGTCCTGACGCGTCATCGGCTACAGACGGGGTGTCCACGGCTCATGTGCCCGTGCCGTGATTGGAATGGCGTGGTAAAGCGTGTTATTCATGATTGAAGAACATCTAATTCAGATCGGAGTCGATTATGGATCGCTTTACCATCTCGCTCGATGAGAACCTAGCAACTGCTTTCGATGAACTCATCAAAGAGCGCGGCTATGCCACGCGCAGTGAAGCTGTGCGCGATATTTTACGAAGCCATCTGCAACGGAGCCGTGAGCAACGAGATGCCAAAGGCTCTTGTGTTGCGAATCTGTCCTACGTCTACAATCATCACGAGCGCGAATTGGCTGAGCGCTTAGCCACCATCCAGCATGCGCATCACGATCTGACTATTTCGACCATGCATGCCCATCTAGATCACGAGCAGTGTCTCGAGACGGTGCTGCTGAAAGGTCCGGTGAGTCAGGTACGTGAGTTCGCGCAATCCATCAGTGCGGAGCGCGGGGTGCGCCACGGACAGCTGAATCTGATCAGTGTCGAGTTGGGCAAACCGCATAGCCACGGCGGCGCTGCACACCGCCATCTGAAGCCCCATCACTAGACCCCGCTCTTGGCAATTTGCGGCCGTAAATCACGGGGTAACAGGATTCTTATGAATATCCGACAGTGCGATAGTAGAAAATAATCTAAATGAGTGGATCCGATTCGCCATGATTTGCGTATAAGGTAAGAAGAACGAAAAATGTATCTTACGCGAGGTCGACGATGAGGGGTTCTACGACACATGGAGCTATCGCTAGTACCCTTTTGATCGGTGCAGCCTGCTCCTCGGCTCAGGCCGATCAGGCGATTACCATCGCAACCGACACGGCAAACTCCTCATCGGGGCCATTACAAGAAATCACCGTCACGGCCCAGCGGCTGGAGCTCCTCGGAACCGCCTCGACCGCGAGCGAAGGGATGATCGATGATCAGGAGTTACAGCTCGCACCGCAGTACCGCCCCGGGCAGCTGCTCGAAACCGTTCCGGGGCTGATCGTGACGCTGCACAGCGGGGAGGGCAAAGCGAACCAATATCTGATGCGCGGCTACAATTTGGATCACGGCACGGATCTCGAGACCTACGTGGACGGCATGCCGATCAATCAGCCGACGCATGCGCACGGTCAGGGATACACGGATCTCAATTTCATGATCCCGGAGCTCGCCGATCAGCTCACCTATACTAAGGGACCTTACTACGCCAACGTGGGTGATTTCGGCGCGGTTGGCTCGGTGCGCGTCAACTATCGGGACACGATCGCGGACCAGGTATCCGCAACCGTAGGCACGCTCAATTTTCAGCGCATCTTCGCTGCGGCCTCGCAGCCTCTAGGCAACGGCAATTTGCTGACCGCCGTGGAGATGCAGCATTACGACGGTCCCTTCTTGAATCCGGATGACGCGCGCAAGGAGAACTTCGTGCTGCGCTACAGCCAGGGCGACGACACGAACGGCTATTCGATCACCGCCATGGCCTATCACCAGCTCTGGACCAACACCACGGACATTCCGATCCGCGCCATTACCGAACATATCGTCTACGATCGCTTCGGCACGCTCGATCCCACCGACGGGGGCCGCGCGTGGCGCTCGAGCCTGTCGTTCAATGATCATGCGACCCTCGGCGCCGGACAATTTACCGGCAGCGCCTTTTTCATCGACAACCAGCTGCATTTGTACAATGACTTCTCGCAGTTCCTGGTCGACCCCATACACGGTGATCAGGAAGACCAGTTTGAGAATCGCCGTGCGTTCGGCGGAGAGGCCACTTACACGCTGCCGTTCCCCTTGGGCTCGATTCCCAATGTGGTATCCATGGGCATCCTCACGCGCGACGACATCCTGCACGTCGGACGCTTGCCGAGCGAGGGCATGGTGCCGCTGCCGGTGTCGAGCGCGCCGCCGTCTTTTTCCAATGACGACCAGGTGTACCTCTTTGCGAGCGCCGCCTGGGTGCAGGTAACCACTCGCTGGACCTCCCAATTCAGGAGCGTCCTGGGGTTTCGAGAAGACTATCAACATGGCACCGACATCGACTATCTGGCGGCGCTGCACGAAGAATCCTTACCCGGAGAATACTCCGGATATACTAATAATGGCACCGCGCAACAGGCGCTGCCGCAGCCCAAAGGGAGCCTGATCTACACGCCGATCGAAGACAAGCTCGAATTTTACGCGAGCGCCGGCCGAGGCTTTCACAGCGCAGACCTTCGCGGCGTCAACCAGGACACGAGCGTGGACTTGGGGTTGCCGCACACTCCGCTCCTCGCCAAGCAGGAGGGCCAAGAAGTCGGCGTGCGCGCAACGCCAGAGCCCAATCTTGCCTTGACCTTCGCCTACTACAACTTGTGGCAGCAGTCCGAGACCATCATCGACCCAGACGTGGGCCAGGACACCGCCGGCCCCCCGAGCCGTCGCTACGGCTATGAGATCAACGTGACCTGGCAGATCAATCGGTATCTCGAGTTCTACGGCAGCTACTCGGGCGACCACACGCACTTCACTCAACCCTTCGACGATGGCACCGGGCACCTGGGCGAGTACATCACCGATGCGCCGCTCGCAACCGGCGCGCTGGCGCTGTTTTTGACGAATCTGGGCCCCTGGAGCGGGGGGCTCAACCTGCGCTATCTCGGCAACTATCCACTGTCATCCGGGCCTTGTGTCGAGTCCGCCGTGGTGCACGATTTTGGCCCGGGGTACACCTGTGCCAACTCACCCACCTCTGCTGCGCTGGGTCAGGTCGACGGTAAAGGGTTCACCGAAACGAACCTCGACGTTCATTATGCATTTCCGCAAGGTTGGAGCGCCTCTGTTGGCATCTATAATCTTTTCAACGTCCACGCCTACGCGGCTGAGTTCTGGTATGAAGATCGGCTTCAGGGGGAACCCGCAGCCGGAGTTGCTGATGTGCACGAACATCCGCTCGAACCCCTCATGGCACGATTTACGGTCGCGAAAAAATTCTGAGCTTCACAATCAAGCGAGTGTAGACCGGGCCGAACCGTGGCAGCCGTTGACTTTGACCTCGAAAAACTCCTGCAACCCCTCTCCATAGAGCGGTTCTTCGCGGAGTATTGGGAGAAGCAGCCGCTCTATCTTCCTCGGCGTGCGCCGGACTACTACGCAGGATTGCTCACCCAGAGAGATCTGGAGAGCCTGATCTCAAACACGGACCTGCGCTACCCCGCCATTCAACTATCCAAGGGCGGCGGCTATCTGCCGCCGGAGGCGCCCGGCTGCAACGCCTGTTGCCGTACCCGGCCCTATGTCGACCCCGGCCCATGGGATGGTCTAGTTGTCATGCACCGCGGTCACGCTTGACGATATCTGGGGCCGTATTCTTGCTCATCCCGAGTCGGCGGACCTGGATCGGGCGCCTGAGCTTGCGAAGACGACCAATGTGCCATACGCTCGGATCGTCCGCAAATTCGAGTAAAACGGGCGGCAGCGGTCAAGACAGCGAGGAAGGTTAAGGGGAGATCGCGAATGCAAGGAACGAAGTACAAGCCGCTGGCCTCGCGCAAGGCCCCGAAGGGACTTGGCTATCAGCAGCCCAGCACATTCGCCAGCGTCACCGCCAGTTCGCCGGCGATTGCCGTGATGACGGACCTGCGCCAGGTCACCGCAGCAACTATCGGCGCTGAGTCGACGCTGAGCGATGCGACGCGCACGATGATGGCTCGCAACGTCCGCCTATTGCTCGTCGTCGCTGCTGACCAGTCCGTCGTCGGGCTGATTACAGCGCGTGATACGCAGGGCGAGCGACCGATCCAGTGGCTGCACGATCGTGGTGGCACGCATACCGATCTGCGCGTGAGCGACCTGATGATCCGCACCGAGGACATCGACGTGCTCGACATCAAGGATGTTCTGCATTCCGAAGTCGGGCATATCGCTGCGTCGCTGAAGGCATGGGGCCGCCAGCACGCTCTGGTGGCCGAGCAGGACGCTGTCGGTGGCATCACCCGCATCCGTGGCATTTTTTCGGCAACCCAAATCGGCCGCCAGCTGGGAGTTGCGGTGCAACCGTTCGACGTGGCAGTTACCTTTGCGGACATCGCGCGAGCGCTCGCGGATTGAGGCCAATCCCGGCGTGGGGCCTCCCAAGGTTGCCTCATGTATCGACACGGGAGAGATCGATGGAACATATGCGCCGATGTGCGGGCATTGCTCTGGCATTGCTGCTCTGTGTGCCGCGGCTTCTGCTGGCTCAGAGTGAGGCGGATAACGCTGCGACGCCTCCGGTCGCCGATCACCCGGCATCCGCCGGCATGGTGGCGCTGCTGGCGCTAGATGGTCCGATCGGCCCGGCAGCGGCTGAATATTTCGACGACGCCTCGAAGCATGCGATGGCCGATGGCGCCGTGGCAATCGTGCTGCGCCTGGATACACCGGGCGGGCTGTCTGACTCGATGCGGCAGATTATCGCCGGTATGCTGGCCTGCAGGGTTCCGGTACTGGTCTTTGTGGCGCCCGGCGGTGCGCGCGCGGCTTCCGCCGGCACATACATCCTGTATGCCGGGCAGATTGCCGCGATGGCGCCAGCCACTCATGTGGGTGCGGCCACGCCGGTGAGCCTGGGCGGCAGCACGCCGATGCCGTTGCCGAAAATCGGCGACCAGCCGACGATCGCAGAAAAGTCTCCAGCGCCGGCGCCATCCGCCGACAACGGCGATATCGAGTCGCACAAGGTACTGAACGATTCGATTGCCTACATTCGTTCGCTGGCGCAACTACGCGGGCGCAATGTCGAGTGGGCCGAACAGGCGGTGCGCGGGGCCGCCACGCTAACCGCCAGCGAAGCGGCGCAGCAGCACGTAATCGATTTCGTGGCGAGCGACGTTTCCGACCTGCTGGCCAAGGCCGATGGCCGCAAGGTGCAACTGGGCGATCGCACGGTGCGCCTGCAGCTCAAGGGAGTGTCGGTGCGCGATTACGCACCGGATGCGCGCTCGCGTTTCCTGGCGATCATCACCAACCCGACCATCGCCTATCTGCTCTTGTTGGCCGGCATCGTCGGATTGTTCTTGGAGGCGACACATCCCGGTGTGCTACTGCCGGGGATCGCCGGAGGCATCTGCCTGCTCGTCGGCCTGTATGCGCTGCAGTTGCTGCCGGTGAACTACGCTGGGCTGGCGCTGATGGCGCTGGGCATCGGCCTGCTGGCGGCCGAGGCGGTCACACCGACAGTTGGTGCGTTCGGCATCGGCGGAGTGCTCGCGTTCGTGGTGGGCTCGGTCATGCTGATGAATACTGGGGTGCCGGGCTACGGCGTCAATCTAGGCATCATCGCCGGCATCGCGGTATGCGCTGCCGGGTTGCTGGCGTTGATCGTGCGGCTGGTGCTTCGCGCGCGCCGTGCGCGCCGGTTCATCGGTGACGAGGCGCTGCTGAATGAGGTGGCGGAGTTATTGGAACCGATCGCCGCCGGTGGCGAAGCCTGGGCGAGTGTGCATGGCGAACGCTGGCGGATACGCTGCGATAGCGCGCTGCCGGTCGGCGCGCGCGCGCGTATTGTGCGTCGACAAGGCCTGCTGCTTTGGGTTTTGCCGGAGTGAGTCCGGGGCCATCCGACCTGCGCCGACAGAGGCGTAGCAAGGCGATCGCGACAGCCTCAAGAAACGATATACAGGAGAAATTGTCATGTTCACATTTGTCGGTGTTCTGATAATACTCGGGGCAATATTGCTGTTTGCCTCGGTCAAGGTCTTGCCGGAGTATCAACGCGGTGTGGTGCTGACGGTGGGGCGCTACACCGGCACCAAGGGGCCGGGACTGGTGCTGCTGATTCCGGTGGTGCAGCGGATGGTCAGGGTGGATCTGCGGATCGCCGTGATGGACGTGCCGCCGCAGGACGTGATCTCACGCGACAATGTATCGGTGCGGGTCAACGCGGTGGTGTATTTCCGCGTGTTGGAACCGGACAAATCGGTGCTGCAGGTGGTGAACTTCTTACAGGCCACCAGCCAGCTCGCCCAGACACGGCTGCGTTCGGTACTCGGACAGCATGAGCTGGATGAGATCCTGTCGCAGCGCGAATCGATCAACCGCACGCTGCAGACGATCCTCGACGAAGCTACCGATCCGTGGGGCATCAAGGTCGCAAACGTCGAGATCAAAGATGTCGACCTCAATGAAACCATGGTGCGGGCGATCGCGCGGCAGGCCGAGGCCGAGCGTGAACGCCGCGCCAAGGTGATCCATGCCGAGGGGGAGATGCAGGCCGCCGAGAAGCTGCGCGATGCAGCCGCGATGCTGTCGCAGCAGCCGCAGGCGCTGCAGTTGCGCTACCTGCAAACGATGGCCGACATGTCCACCAACGGCAAATCCTCAATCATCGTCTTCCCGCTGCCGCTGGATCTTATCAAGCCGCTGATGGAGGTAGGTTCGACATGACAGGCAACGGCAAATCATGTCTGCCGAAGGCGCGTGTCCGTGCCGGACGTGAGAGCGCGTTCGTTCGTTGCCGCAGCCCGCAAGCAGTCCAAGGCGGTGGCCGCCAGTGAGCATGCAAAGGCAGATCAACAATTCATCGACGCGGTTTCTGAAGAGCCTATCGTGTGAAGCGCGGCGAGGTATGGACGGTATCGGACCGGACGAGCCATACGGGGAAGCCTCGACCGGCGGTCATTGTGCAGGAGGACCGGTTCGACCAAACGAGCTCGATCACGCTGTGCGCATTCACGACCGATCCAACGGACGCGCCGTTACTGCGTATGCTCATCGAGCCTACAGATCGCAACGGTTTGAAGATCGCTTCACGACTCATGATCGATAAAATCACCACCGTGCCGAAAGTGCGGCTGGGCAAGCGTATCGGAAAACTCAACGACGAGGATACGGTGCGATTGAATCGCGCGCTCACGGTGTTCCTTGGTCTGGCCAGATGAGAAGCGGCCGCCTGTCCTGAGTTTTGCAAAAAACGGCAGCGGGTATCGGAACTGGGGTATCGCTTCGCGCGACTAGACGATACCCCTGCTGAA
Source organism: uncultured Gammaproteobacteria bacterium (assembly GCA_963730565.1). Lineage (GTDB taxonomy): Bacteria > Pseudomonadota > Gammaproteobacteria > Steroidobacterales > Steroidobacteraceae > Bog-1198. The sequence goes on along the minus strand of CAVSSU010000029.1, from coordinate 54,524 downwards.
CGCTGGCGGCCACCGGACATTGTCCGACGCCACTGGACTTCGATCGCAGCAGGTTCTCGACTCTCCGTCGCCAATCCGCGATTCTGCGGCGCCTGTCGGTGTGTCAGTGAGCTCGTGCGACATCGAGTGTTACGCGATAGCCATGATGCATGGCTCGGCCCTAAGCTGCCGCGCGGTCCTTGGGACGACCGCCGCGCAGCTACATGAAGCTGTGGGCCATCCGGTCGGACTGGACCGCATCGCCGGTATGCGAAATTGTACGATCGGCGGCCAGCACGGAGCGTGTCATCGAGGCTTGGCACAAAGCCCTGTCGGCGGTCGCCAACGATCAAGAAGAAGAGGTAAACCTATCTGAGCCCGTGCCACAGGCAGATGCAGACGGCTCAATAGAAAAGGCACTTGGAATCGATGAAATCGGGATCAGTACTTCGATAATCGCCGTTGGCAAGGCCGACCTGTACAACACCGGCCGATCGGTTCCCGTCGCGATGTTCGACTATCGAGTCACAGTTGGTGGTGGATGCAGTACCGGCCACACGTCCCAATGGCCCGCCGTGCTTAATCCGCAAGGTCTACCAGCTCAAGCGCTGCGGATTAATCCCGCTGTTGACCAAGCGGGCGAGATTTCCCGACTCATAAAATTTCGCGGACGCACATATTTCGATACCGGGACCAACGCACCCACCGACGGTATGCCCTTCCATGACGTTTGGGAGCTTACGGCTACAACGGCGAGGAGGGTATGCAAGTTTGATCCATCTGAGTACGGAGCGACTTCACTAATGATGCCCAAGCGTTGATTTGAAAAAATTGCGGTCAGTTACCTACGTCAACATGGCGCAGTAAATTATAGAAAGGTGATGTAAGTGCCAGATTTTACCGGCTCCCCGGGACGGAACCGAAATCACAAGGAAAAGGCCGGGCCTCAAGCGGCCCGGCTCAATGGCCTTACCTCTTTACATCTTCGGCTGCATCCTGGCTGTGGCTGACCCTAGGCGTATCTGATAAAGTATTACCATATTGAGTAATACCTGATGGAGGCGCAATGCGCGTAACGAGTAAAGGCCAGGTCACTATCCCGATCGACATCCGGCACAAGCTTGGAATTCAACCGAACACCGAGGTCAGATTTGTGGTTCGAAAGGGGATCGTGGTTCTGGAGAAAGCACCTGGCCGCGGCTCCATTCAACGCCCTAATCGCGGCGAGGCAATCGTGACTCGGCTTCGGCGGAGCGCTCGGGGAGCTACCAGAAGTACGATGACCACAGATGAATTGATGGCGCTCACGCGAGCTGAGTAGTTAATCCGTGGCCGAAGTGATCGTCGATACCAACATCCTGTTAGATCTCTATACGCAGGATGAAGTCTGGGAGGAGCGATCCGCGGCGGCAATCGCTTCTGCAGCAGATGCCAACGTGCTCGTCATCAATCCCATCATCTACGCTGAGCTCTCCGTCGGCATTGAGAAGATCGAGGAGCTGGATGAGTTTCTAGGAGCGGACTTTAGGCGCGATTCGCTTCCATGGCAGGCAGCTTTCATCGCCGGAAAGGCGTTTCTTGCATATCGCCGGCGTGGCGGGTCGAAGACAGCGCCCTTGCCGGACTTTTATATTGGCGCTCACGCAGCTGTTCAGGGGATGAGAATTCTCACACGGGACCCCAAACGCTATACCTCATATTTCCCGACGGTAAAGATCATCGAGCCGTAGATCAGATCGCCGCAGGAGGATGGCCATCGTTCAAAGAGTGATACGCACCGAGCTGCGGTGCTCGATGGAGCGATTGTTGTCACACTTGCGGTTGGCCCTTTATGAGGACTGGGCAAAAACAGGACCGGCTCCCCCGGGACGGATTCGAAATCGCATAAAAAACACCAGCAATTTACGTATTATCTGATTTAAGTTTGGTCTAGCTACCCCCAGCGATACCCCTGCTGAAAGCTGGCTGCCACCGGACATTGTCCGACGACAGTGGACTTCGACCTCCACCGGATTGACGCTAAGCCGCCGCCCGGACTTTGGGACGACCACCGCGCTTTCCGTTCTCGCGCGAGGCTTTGGCTTTCTTGGCACTACGGCTCAATCCCCCGAGTTTGCCGATCTGTTGCATCCATCGATCGGTACCGAAGGCGCCTTCGATGAGTCCGGGCACGTAGAGATCGGCATCCAGCAGCGACCAGTGCAGCCCCAGACCATTCGGACTGACCTTGATTTTCGACAACTCGCGCAAATTGATCGGGCCGCTTGGACAGTTCAATTCGAACACCGCTTGCCGTGGGCGTCCGTGACTGCTATCACGAAGACCCAAACCTCCGGGCCGGTTCCCCGCACAAGACGCACGCGATTCGCCCATGCGGGAATAAGTGCTTTTTGGCACGGCGTTTTGTCGGAGTTTCGACACTCCCCGTCGCTCAGTTGTCAGCTTTCGTTCACTCCGCCGGCGCAAGGCTCAGCGCCGCCGCCAAATTTGTCGGCCGCCGTTCGATAACGCACGCTCGGCGTGCGTCTCCACCACTGGCACACTTCATGCTTGGTGCACATCAGGTCACCTTCGGGAGCGCGTCACCGGATCATGAAGTGGATAGCAAAGCTGACATCGTTGATCCTGGCGTTTGGACCGGCGCTATCGGGCGGGCAATCCGCCCTTATGGGGGACGAAGCCGCCGACGGCCGGCGCCCGTTGCCGCTCCTCCAGATGATGGCTGACCATCAGAAGAGTCTGATGCGGGACCATCTAAGCGCCGTGCAGGAAATCGTCACCGCTCTGGCGTCTGACGACTTCGCTACGGTGGAAAGAGCGGCATCAAGGCTCGGCTATACCGAGGAAGTGAGCCAGATGTGTAGGCGCCTAGGAGCGGCGTCGCCTGCCTTCACCCAGCAGGCGTTGGCCTTCCATCATACGGCTGACGGTGTTGCCGCCGCTGCGCGGGCACGAAGCCGTCAGCGTGTGTTGGCCGAACTTTCGACTACTCTCCAGGCTTGTAGGGCGTGCCACGCGGGATGGAAGCAGGACGTTGTCGACGAATCCACATGGAGCCGCATGACTTCGCATGAATAACCCGAGTATGAGCAATGCAAACCGGTCCGTTCGCAAACGGCATTCTCACGGCAGCGACGTGATCGATCTACTGGATGCCATTGATCGAATGGGTTCGATAGCGGCGGCCGCGAAGCAGATGGACTTGAGCTACCGCGCTGCGAGGGATGCGGTCGAGACGATCAACAACCTCGCCGAAAAACCCGTGCTCATCTGCGCCGCCGGCGGTCAGCCGGCTGGAGGCTATCTCACGGAACGAGGCCGGGACATGGTACGGACGCACCGAGTCTTTGAATCCGGCTATCGTCGACTTTTGTCGCGAATTCAAGCGCAAATGGGCGACTTCGAATCACTCGATGCAGTTCTCGGCGCCATGCGCATGCGGACCAGCGCACGCAACCAGTTCCGCGGCACGGTGAAGACCATCCAGTCGGGATCGGTCAGCGACAATGTGGTCCTCGATGTCGGCGATGGCGTCGAGATCGTCGCGAGCATCACGAACGAAGCGGTGCAGGAGCTTGGTCTAGAGCCGGGACGCCCGGCAATTGCCCTCATCAAGGCGAGCTCCGTGATGCTATCGCCTGACGAAGCGGTTCGTACAAGTGCGCACAACCGATTGACGGGCGTGGTCTCCGCGGTCATTGCAGGTCAGGGAAGCACCGAAGCAAAGATCCAGCTTGCCGGTGGCCGGGTGCTGACGGCAGTCGTCACCAGTGAGGTGTTGGGAGATCTCGATCTGGCGGAGGGCAGCAGTTGCTGCGCGCTGTTCAACGCCACGCAGGTGCTGATTGCGGTTTATGGCTGATCGCGGTCCATGGCTGGCGTGCACCCAATTCGCGCGGCGCTTGGGCGACGTGCCCGAAAGTGGGTAATGAATACTTCGATGAAAGCCACTTTGTGCATTGCGCAAACCAATTTTACCATCACAATCAATAAGATAAATTTAAGGCGGCCTAAACGTGAACTGCGCACGCTTCTTGCAGCGCCAAGGGTGAGCCTGCGGTATATCCGAGTCATCCTCCGGGAGGCAACGTGCAAGACGGTCAAACCGAAGCGGCCGCAAGCCAGCGGCAGCCTCAAAGCGCACGCCGCGCGGACATCGCTCTCGTGGGCATGTATGAGATCTCCAAGCTTCTGGCTGTTCCGGCCCGACTCGAAGCATCGTTCTCCAGCGTCCTGAGGTTGCTGGCAAGTTTCCTCGACATGCGACATGGTTTGATCGTGCTACTCGACGAGAGCGGTGCACCGGATATCGTCGTGGGTTCCGGCTGGAGCGAAGCCACCGCCAGGCGCTATTTCGACCGCCTTCCGGAGCGCGCGATTGGGTGCATCGTGGTGACCAAGATGCCGCTGGTCATCCGACAAATGAAGAAAGACCCGCTTTTCGAGAACTTCGATTTCTCCGGGTGGGGCGGGGCGGATGACGAGTTTTCGTTCATCGGTGTTCCCATCAAGGATCGCGGCAATGTCATTGGCACGGTGACCATCGATCGTGAACTCGGCGATCATGCGTACTTCAGCCTAGACGAGGACGTACGTTTCCTCTCGATGATTGCCAATTTGTTGGGGCAGACGGTCCGCCTGCAGCGGCTGATCGCAAGCGATCGGGAATGGCTGATGCAGGAGCAGCGCCGGCTGGAAAAAACACTGGCTGAGCGGAACCGGCTGCCGTCGGCCGATGCCGCGCCGCGGGCGGGAATCATCGGCGACACACCCGCGATCAGAGGGGTGCTGGAGAAAGTGCGTCGCGTGGCACGCAGCCATTCGCCAGTGCTTTTGCGAGGCGAATCGGGGACCGGGAAGGAGTTGTTCGCCCGGGCATTGCATGAATGGTCGCCGCGGAATGAGGAGCCATTCGTCGCGGTCAATTGCGCAGCGCTAGCCGAAAGCGTACTCGAATCGGAACTGTTCGGACATGAGAAGGGAGCATTCACCGGGGCGTCGACGCAGCGCAAGGGGCGCTTCGAAATGGCCAACAAGGGAACGCTGTTTCTGGATGAGATCGGCGAGATATCCGCCTCCTTCCAGGCGAAGCTCTTGCGTGTTCTACAACTCGGGGAATTCGAGCGGGTCGGGGGATCGTCGACCATCAAAGTGGACGTGCGTTTCGTGGCAGCTACGAACCGCAATCTCGAGGAGGCCGTCGCCAAGGGGGATTTTCGCGCTGACCTGTACTATCGGATCAGCGTGGTGCCGATCTTCATCCCGCCTTTGCGCGACCGCAAAGACGACATTCAGTTGCTCGCGCGGGAGTTCTTGAGGCGTTACAATACGGAGAACGACACGAATCATTCCCTCTTGGAAAGCGCGACCGGCGTGCTCATGTCCTGCTACTTTCCCGGCAACGTTCGGGAACTCGAGAACTGCATCCGCCGCACCGCCACCCTGGCAAATGGAGAGCGATTGGTGGCGGACGATTTCGCGTGCCGCCACGACGAGTGCCTGTCAGCGGTTCTTTGGAAAAAGCCGACCGAAACGACCGTGGGCTTCGTGTCCCTGCCGATCGGACGACCGGGGTCGTACCTCAAATCACCCCACTTGCCTGTGGCGCCAGTGCGGCCCGAATCTGACGACGATCCGATGCCGGTGGAGTCAGCCGAAGCTGCGACCCCTCTACCTTCGCAGGGCGAGCCAGAAGTCGATCGAGATCGACTGGTCGCGGCGATGGAAACCGCTGGATGGGTGCAGGCCAAAGCTGCGCGCATCATGGGATTGACCCCGCGGCAGATCGGTTACGCGATCAAGAAGTACGGAATCACGCTGCGGAAATTCTGATTCTCAGGTGAAGTCGGGCTTGGCCGCGCTCGAGTGCGAAGCGTCATGCGAGTGATCGGCGCTGCTCGAGATCCAACGCTGCAACTCCGTGACGTGCATCGTCTCTTCGTCGACGAATTCCTTCGCGAGGACTCGGATCTCCGGGTCTCGGGTGGAATCCAGGATGCTCTGATAGTAAAGGAGACCCGCTCTCTCGGCTTCTAGGGCAACCTGCAGAGCCTGTTCCCGCCCGATCATGGGATCCGCAGCCCAGATCGCTGCGGTCTCGGGGCTTTCTATGTCCGGCCACACGTATTCACCCGAGGTCAACGACGGTAGATCGCGAAATCCTGAACGCGCCTGCGCATCGGTCAGGTGAAGGCGGGAATACTCGGAGAGCCGGCGAAACAGCAGCATGACCTCCCGATTTCCCGCGGTCGCCATGGCATCGGCCAATTGGCCGAAGCGCAGCGCCGCCTCCTGCTCCAATTTGATGGCATACGCCAGAAACTCCTCCACCGACTCCATTTCGGTCCCCTCAGACAGCCGAGAGCGGTGCCGGCACCTGCGACGGCGCGATATCATATTCCTCGCGCGCGATCCATTGCTTGAGCGCTTCTACATGTTCAGCCTCCTCTTTTACAAATTCCTTCGCTACTGCGCAGATCGCGGCATCCGTGTGGATGTTCGCCACCGCGTAATGGAACTCGTAGCCGCGCCGTTCACCTTGCAGTGCCACCTTAAGGGCGTCCAGACGCGAGAGCTTTGCATCGCCCGCCCAGATTGCCGTTTGTTCCGGCGTCGCGTTGCCGGGCCAGAGGCTGAGCAGCGGAACATTCATGGGCACCACGTGGGCGACCATGCGTTGTTTGGCTTCCTCGTAATGCAGGCGTGAGTAACTTGCCAGCCTGGTGAACAGGTCGCCGACTGCCGCATTGCCCTTCGAATGCATGGCTTTCGCCAGTAGCTCGTAATGAGCGGCGGCATCGTCCTCGAGTTGGAGTGCGAAATTCAAAAATTCGTCGAGCGAATGGATCTGGAGACCGCCCTTGTAGATCGAAGCGGCTATGGACAGGCTCGGGCCTCTCGCAGGAAACGTCTCATCGCCGTCGAAGGCGACGAGGATGTCCTCGTCACGCAGGAAATACTGACAGGCAAGGCGCACGCGCGGCGGCATGTCGTTGACCTCGGCATCCATGATTTCCTGCTTGCGGATTTTTCCAAGTTGGCGCAGCAATTCCTTTTCCTTTTCCGTCAAGGCCACGCCCATGCGCGAGGAATGAGCTCGGTGTGTCACCTTGAGTCCCTCGGCAACACCGGTGACGAAAATGTGACATTGGCCATCTTAACCTCGAATAATGCCGGGTTTATCGAACGCTCGCGCGACGCGGGTTTAATCCCATTCGGCTGCCGCACCCCTCAGCCAAACTTGAACAGGATTCCGTACCCTCCGCGCGGGTATTCCCACAGCACGTTCCGGTTTTCGCTGCAAACCACCCGGCAAGTACCGCACTCGAGACACCCATCGGTGATGAGCGTCACGCGCCCGTCACCCTCCTTGGTGTAGCAGGATGCCGGGCAGCAGACCACGCAAGGCTTCTCTGCGCATTTGAGCTGGCATATATCCTCATCGGCGATCTGGATGTGGGGCCGGCCGGCATCGACCTTGTAGCGGTTTTGAAACAGCTTCTCCTCGACCTTGTTCATTCGAACGCCCTCCAGAGCTTGAACGCATCACCGATCAGACCAAACCGCGACCGCTTCTGGATGAAGCGCTTGCGAACGTCGCGCTCCTTGCTCTTCTTGTCCGTGCCATCCACCAGCAGCATGGTGTGGGCGGCGCGGTTGATGAGTTCCGGGTACTGGGTGAAGAACTGCGGATTTTTCTCCAGTACCGCCGGCATGTCGCGATACTTCTTCAAGTCCTTCATGACGAAGCTCTGATCCAGTTTTTGCCGATAGCGCGCGAGATTGGCGGCCGAGGAGGGCTTTCCTTCCTGGCGCAATTCGATCAACGTCTGCGCCGCGAGCCAGCCCGTGGTCATGGCCAGATTCGACCCCTCTCGATGAACGCTGTTCACGAACATGCCCGCGTCGCCCACCATCAACCAGCCGTCTCCATGAATGGCCGGTATGGCGTTATAGCCGCCTTCGGGAATGAGGTGGGCGCAGTACTCCTTCATCTCGCCGCCTTCGATGAGCGGGCGAATCGCCGGGTGCTCTTTCATTTTCTCGATCAGCGCATGCGGAGTGATGCGCTGAGCGCGCAACTCGGACAATAGGCAGCCGACACCCAAGGTCAGGGATTCCTTGTTCGTGTACAGAAATCCCGTGCCGACCATGCCTTGAGTGATTTTCCCGGCCATCTCGATGGCGACCCCCTCGTCGGGTCCGATGTTGAACCGGCTCTCGATGGTCGTCTCGGGGAGAAAGTGGATCTCCTTGACGGCGAGCGCCACGTCACGCGGTCGTAGTTCGCCGCGAAATCCCGCCTTTTTGGCAAGCAGGGAATTGACTCCATCGGCGAGCACGACGGTGTCCGCATAGACCGAGCCGCCGGAGCGATCGGTTTGAATGCCGACCACTCGGGCCCCGTCCATATGCAGACCCGTCACCGTGGTTTCGCAAATCACCAGTGCTCCCGCATCCTGCACCCGCTTGGAGAACCATTTGTCGAATTGGGCACGAATGATGGTATAGCGATTGTAGGGCGGGGTATTGAACGCCTGCGAGCGGAACGTCGAGCCTACATAGGATTCGTCGTCCATCATCCACATCCGCTGCTCGATTAGATGGCGCTCGAGCGGCGCATCATCCCGGAAGTCAGGAATGATCTTCTCCAGGGCATCCGAATAGAGAATCGCCCCCTGCACGTTCTTCGAACCCGGCGATTCGCCGCGTTCGATCTGCAGCACCTTCAGACCCGCTTTGGCGGCCGTGTAGGCGGCGGCGTTGCCCGAGGGTCCTGCACCAATCACAATGACGTTGAATTGTTCCGGCATATCGTGCCTCCGTGATGGTTTGTTGACGGTCAACCCGCGCGTCTGACAGTGGCCAAGTGTTGGCTGAAGGCGTCGGTGAGCGCCGGCAGAATCTGCATGGCATCACCCACGATGGCGTAAGTGGCGAAATCAAAGATCTGTGCGTTGGCATCCTCGTTGATGGCGATGATGACGTCGGAGGCATCCATGCCGACGCGATGTTGGATCGCGCCTGATATGCCGGCCGCGATATACAGTTTGGGACGCACGGTCTTTCCGGTTTGACCCACTTGACGGTCGGCCGTCACCCAGCCGGCCTGAATCAATGGCCGCGTGGCGCCGACCTCGGCGCCCAGCACCCGCGCAAGATCCCAGACCAACTGAAAGTTCTCGATACGCTTCAGGCCGCGACCGCCGGAGACGATGATGTCGGCATAGGCAAGCTGCGCCTCGTTCTGCCTGTCGTCGGGTATGTACTCCAGCACCTTGGTGATGATGTTGCTCTCGATGAGACCCAAGGACTCCTCGACGACACGCCGGCTGTGCGGCTCGACCCGATCGGGCAGCTGCATGACGCGCGGCCTGACCGTGGCCATTTGCGGCCGATAGTTCAAGGTCTGAATGGTGCAAAGCAGGCTGCCGCCGAATGTGGGGCGGGTCGCCGCGAGACTGCGGTTTTCCGGATCGATGTTGAGTTCGGTGCAGTCGGCCGTGAGGCCGGTGGCCAGGGTGGTCGCGATGCTGCCTGCGAGGTCCCGTCCGAGCGTGGTCGCACCGAGAAGCACGATTTCCGGCTGGTATTTGTCGACCAGTGCGGTGAGCCCCTTGGTGTAGGGTTCATTACGGTAATCGCGCAGCACCGGATCTTCGATCAGGTAGCAAAGGTCCGCGCCGTACAGAAACGCCTCATCGCAGGCGTGGCGAATGGCGGCTCCCGGGGGTCCCAACACCACGGCGGCCAGTTCCACGCCGAGCTGGGTGGCGAGTTTCCTGCCTTCGCCCAACAATTCCCAGGACACGGGGTGGGTCGCTCCGCGCTCGTGCTCGACGAACACCCAGACCCCCCGATACGCGGCCAGGCGCGGATCGAGTTCCACCTTGCGGCGGCCTGATGCAGGTCTCTTCGGTGCAACGTCACTCATTGTCGGTACTCATGGGGGTGCCCCTAGGACGCCATGCCCGCGATCTGGCGCTCGATTTGCGGATGATGAGCAAAGAGCTTGGTCACGAGAGTCGCGGCCAGATCCTTCGGCGCATTGCCGTGGCTCTCGATGACTTCCGCCTTGCGGGCTTTCGGCTGGGGCGCGAAAACCTTCGATACCACGGTGGGTGAGCCCTTGAGGCCGATCTTGCCGAGATCCTCGATGCCGGCGGCTGCCTTGTCCCATATCTTGAGCGGGTGGCGCGCCGCACGGAACATGTCGTCCATGGTCGCGAAGCGCATTTCGTTGATGCCCTCGAGCACGGTCACCAGGCACGGCAGTGCGGTTTTCAGCAGCTGTACGCCACCTTCGGCGCGCCGGTGAATCGTGATCTCCCGCTGCTCGAGGTCGAGCGCAGCGATCTTTGCTACATATGTGAGCAGCTGCAGACCCAGCCGCTTCGCGATGCCGGGCCCGACCTGGGCCGTGTCGCCGTCGATGGTCTGCTTCCCGGCGAATACCAGATCGACCGGCATGTCCCGGTGTATCTGCTTGACCGCGGCTGCGAGCGCATAGCTCGTCGCCAGCGTGTCGGATCCGGCGAACGCACGGTCGCTCACCAGAATGGCGTCATCGGCGCCGAACGAGAGCGCCTTGCGCAGCGCCGCATCCGCCTGCGAGGGCCCCATGCACAGTACGGTCACGAATCCGCCGTACCGGTCCTTCAGTCGCAATGCCTCTTCGAGGGCGAACAGATCATACGGATTGATGATGGCAGGCACGCCTTGCCGCATGATGGTGTTGTGTACCGGGTGCACGCGGATCTGCGCGCTGTCGGGAACCTGCTTGATACAAACGACGATGTGCATGGGTGCTCCTTATTGCGCTCTGTGCGAGGGCAGAGTCCGCCGCAGGCTGTCGAGAGCGATCGGGCTGCCATCCGCATCCTGGAAGACCTTGAAGACCTTTTCCCGAGCCGGAGTCGAACGGATGAAGTCCTCGTATGCCTGTCGGAGGAGCTCCCGGCAGGCGGTATACTGAGCCTCCGAATCGAGTGTGCCGACTTCCGGTTTGGTCGACCGCAAATATTGATTGAAGCGCTTCAGGATGTGCAGGCGATTGACGTGCAGCACGGGCGGCTCATAGTCGACTTTCAGGAAATCGAAGAACTCCTCTGCGCAGGACAGGGCGCTCAATGCCTGCATGGTGTCTTTCATTGCGTCCGTCCGGCAGTGAGTTCGACCGTCGAGAACTCCAGATAGAAGCGCTGCAGATCGGCGCCATCCGGCGAGCACTTGTTGGTGACGGCGTGATCGCGGATCCGTGCGAGGATGTCGGCGGCCTGTCCGTCCGTGAGGATCAGGCCGAGCTTGGCGTAGGCTTGTCGCACGGCTCGAGATCCAGAGTGCTTGCCCAACACCACGCGGTGCTCGCGACCCACTTCGATGGGGTCAAAGCCCTGGTAATTGATGGGATTCTTGGACAACCCATCCACATGAATACCGGCCTCGTGCGTGAATACCGCCTCGCCGACGATGCTTTTGTTGAATGACACGGCGCGTCCCGACGCGCGGGCGACCAGTTTGGACAGCGACGGGAGATGCCGCGAGTCCACCCCGGTCTCGATGTCGTACAAATGACGCAACGCCATCACGGCTTCCTCCAGGGGCGCATTGCCCGCACGTTCACCCAGGCCGTTGACGGTGGTGCTGATGTGGCTTGCACCGGCCAGTACCGCCGCCAGTGTGTTGGCCGTGGCGAGACCGAAGTCATCGTGTGCGTGCATTTCAATCTCGAGGTCCACGGCCGAACGCAGCGCCTGGATCCGGCGTGAGGTCTCGGGCGGGGTGAGGATGCCGAGGGTATCGGCGAAGCGAAACCGCCGCGCGCCGGCTGCCTGCGCGGTCTCGGCTGCCTTGAGGAGGAAATCCGTGTCGGCACGGGAGGCATCCTCCGCGCCCACGGCCACTTCGCAGCCGGCATCCAGGGCCGCGCGCACGAAACGACCGATGCGCGTCAGCACCCAGTCGCGACTCTGGTTCAATTTATGACGGATCTGGATGTCAGAGACCGGAATCGAGAGATTGACGATACCGGTGCGGCAGGCGGTCGAAGCTTCGATGTCCTCCTGCGTCATGCGTCCCCACACCATCAGCCGCGCCTTGAGATGCAGGCCGGCAATGGCGCGGATGGTCTCCCGCTCGGCGCCGCCCATGATCGGGATCCCGATTTCCATTTCGGGCACACCGGCAGCATCCAGCGCGCATGCAATGGCGAGTTTCTCGTCAATCGTGAAGGCCACTCCGGCGCTCTGCTCGCCATCGCGCAGCGTGGTGTCGTTGACTATGATGCGTCGCTTGCTCATGGTCTAGACGTAGCAACTCGCGTGCCAAGCGCGCGAATTGCCTCCCGGCGCATCCGGTTGCGTGATCGGCCGCAGCTCGAATCGCTTGCTCCGGGGAGGAAACTGGACATACGGGCGGCTTTGTCGGTTTTGCGACAGGTAGACCATCACTCGGCTTCGTCGATCCACGCCATCTGTATGGCCTCGAGAATCTTCTCGTTCGAGCGTCGCGGGTCGTCGTCGAAGTCGGGCAGTTCCGTCACCCAGCGGTGCAGATCGGTGAAGCGGATGGTCTTCGGATCGATTTCCCCGTGGGCGTCCAACAAGGCCTCGGCTATCTCGCGTGTCTGGATCCACTGCATGCGGGGCTCAGTGATTCTCGCTCACGAAATTGCAGGTATAGCGGGGTATTTCGACGACCAGGTCGGTGTTGCTCACGCGCACCTGACAGCTCAGCCGCGAATTCGGCTCGAGGCCCCACGCCTTGCCGAGCTGGTCTTCTTCGTCATCGCTTGCAGGCCGCAGCGACGCGAAGCCCTGGCGGATGAGCACGTGACAGGTGGTGCATACACAGGATTTATCGCAGGCGTGTTCGATGGCCACTCCGTTGGCGCGTAACTGATCGCATAGCGCCGCGCCTGCACGGCATTCGAAATGCGCCCCCTGCGGGCAAAGATCTTCATTCGGTAGGACGGTGATTTTCGGCATCGTATTCTCTCAGGCGAAATCAGCCAGCGCACGACCGGTCAACGCCCGGCGGATGGCCTCGTCCATGCGCCGGGCGGCGAGTGGGGCGCTCAGCCGATCAAGTTCCTCCGCGGCGGACCGGATGGCACTTGCGTTCTCGTCAGCGATTGCGGCTCTCAGGGAGGCGATGCCCGTCTGGAGCGACGTCCGCTCAACGATGGTCAGCCAGGATTCTTCGCACTCCCTGAGGGCGCTGTCGACGGCCTCGAGCAGGCGGCGGCCCTCGACGATCTTTTCCTGCAATGAGCGGGCGGCGGCGTCGATGGCGGCATGCCGCTGCGAATCCTCGAGCATGGCAGCGATCTGCTCCTCGCCCAGCCCGTAAGTCGGCTTGACCGTGACCTGCGCCTCGATCCCGCTGCTCTGTTCGCGGGCGCTCACTTGCAGCAGACCGTCCGCATCGACTTGGAAGGTGACGCGAATCCGTGCGGCGCCCGCCGCCATGGGCGGTATGCCGTGCAGCTCGAAGCGCGCCAGCGAACGGCAGTCGGCGACCCGTTCGCGCTCGCCTTGGACCACGTGCAGGCTCATCGCGGTCTGGCCGTCCTTGAACGTGGTGAAGTCCTGGCCGCGGGCGACGGGCAGGGTGCTGTTGCGTGGAATGATGCGTTCTGTGAGGCCGCCCATGGTTTCGAGCCCGAGCGAGAGCGGCGTCACATCGAGCAGCAACCAATCGGCCGCCGCGCTGCGATTGCCGGCGAGCGCGTTGGCCTGGATGGCGGCGCCCAAGGCGACCGCTTGATCGGGGTCCAAGTCGGTGAGCGGTTCGCGATTGAAATACGCGGCGACCGCCCGTCGTACGGCCGGCATGCGCGTGGCTCCGCCCACCAGCACAATGCCTTGGATGTCCTGGACGGACAGTGCTGCATCTCGCAACGCCTTGCGCATCGATCCCAAGGTTCGCTCGATCAATGCGGCGCCCAAGCCCTCGAGCGTATCCCGAGTCAACGTGACGGCGACGCGACCGCCGTTCGACAGGCGGGTGAATACCTCGGCCTCCTCGTGGAAAGACAGGCATTCCTTGGCCCTGCGGGCCTCCTGCAGCAGCAAGCGATGATCCACGCCCGCCATTTCGCCGACATTTGCCTGGACCGCGATCCAGTCGAAGACCGCGGCATCGAAATCATCGCCGCCCAATGCTGAATCGCCGTTCACGGCCAGTACTTCGAACAGTCCCCGGGTAAGCCGCAGCACGGAAAAATCGAAAGTTCCGCCGCCCAAGTCATATACGGCATAGACGCCTTCGCTGGCGCGCTCCAGGCCGTACGCAATGGCCGCGGCGGTCGGCTCGTTCAGTAATCGCAGCACGTTGAGGCCTGCGATTCGCGCGGCATCCTTGGTGGCCTGGCGCTGAGCATCATCGAAATACGCGGGCACCGTGATCACGGCACCGACGAGTTCCCCGCCGAGGAACCCTTCAGCCCGCACGCGCAGGGCTTTCAGTATCTCCGCGGAAACCTCAACCGGACCGCGCGCGCCCGCCACGGTATCCAGGATCACCCCCTGACCCTCCTGCAGCCGATAGGCTCGCTTCTGCGAGGCGGTCAAGTCCGCGATTCCCCGCCCCATGAGGCGCTTGACCGAAGCGATGGTGTTGAACGGGTCGGCGGCCTGCGCCTCCCTGGCCGCGACGCCCACCTCCACCCGCCCGCCGTCGAGATAACGAACGACGGAGGGTAGGAGCCTCAATCCGTCCTCATCGCGAAGCACGACGGGCGATCCGTCGCGCACGGCGGCGATCAATGAGTTGGTCGTACCTAGGTCGATGCCGACCGCCAGGCGATGCTGATGCGGAGCCTGGCTCTGTCCCGGTTCAGCGATGGAAAGAAGCGCCATCAAGCCTCCAGCACTGCGTGCGCGTCGTCGATGTCGGCGAGTAGCTTGTCCATGAACATGAGCTGCAGCACGCTCTGTACCGCGGCGTTGTTATCTTGAGCGGCGTCCAGCTGATGTTCGAGCCGGGCGTGCAATTCGGCCGCGGCGGCTTGCACCGCCCCGGCGAGCTGCCGCAGCGCGCGCTCCTCGCACGCGGCGCGGGCCTCATCGAGCGCCTCGCGCCACTGCATTTGCGTTTGGAGAAACGAGGGCGACAGGGCGGCGCTCCCGTCAATAGCGTCGATTCCGCGCAGATCGAGCAGATGCCGGGCCCGCAGTTGAGGCTTCTTCAGCGTACGATAGGCATCGTTCAAGTCGGATGCGAGTATCAGCGCCCGGCTTTGCTCCTCGAGCGAGGCGTTCGCATGTCGATCCGGGTGCACCCGCATGGCCAGTGCGCGGTAGGCGGAATCCAACCGCTCGAGGGGCAGCCCAAAGCGCGGCTCGAGTTCGAACATCGCAAAATAACTCTGCGGCATCTGTGTGTCCCTGAGATTACGCGGCAAGCGATCTGGACTGCGGCTACCTTGCCGCAAGAAACGCGTGCGCCGATACGGCGCACGCTCCGTCATATGCGAATCAGCGACAAACGGCTCATACGGTAAAGCTCTCGCCGCATCCACATTCGGCCTTGCTGTTGGGATTCTGGAACTTGAACCCCTCGTTCAACCCTTCACGCACGAAGTCGAGCTCCGTTCCGGCGAGATACGGCAGCGATTTCGCATCGACGATGAGCGTCACCCCCCGGCTCTCGAACGCCGCATCCTCCGCGTTCTTGTGGTCTGCGAATTCCATGGTGTAGGCCAGGCCGGAGCAACCGGACGTGCGCACGCCCAAGCGCAAGCCGATGCCGCTGCCCCGCTTATTGAGGGACTGCTGCACTCGTTGCGCAGCTCTTTCCGTTAGTTGGATTGCCATTGGTATCTCCGGTTTCTGCCGTGGAAAAGGAACTTCCGCAACCGCAAGTGCTCTTGGCATTCGGGTTCTTGATGATGAAGCGCGAGCCATCGAGGCCATCCTGATAGTCGACTTCGGCACCGATCAGGTACGTGAGGCTTACCGGATCGATGAGCACCCGTACGCCGTATTTCTCGATGACGAGGTCGTCGTCGCCGGCCGCCTCCTCGAACGCGAAGCCGTACTGGAATCCGGAGCAACCGCCGCCGGAGACGTATATCCGTAGCTTTAGCTCCGGGTTGCCTTCCTCCGCGATCAATTCGCTGACCTTGCCGGCGGCGCTGTCACTGAAGAGGACGGGGTGGGATGCGAGGGATGACATGGAAACTCCTGCGGAACGCGGGGCGGATCAGGCCGCCGGTTCCTGTTTGGTGCGATAGTCGTTGATGGCGGCCTTGATCGCGTCTTCGGCCAGCACCGAGCAGTGAATCTTGACGGGTGGCAGCGCGAGTTCCTCGGCAATGTCGGTGTTCTTGATGGCCAGGGCCTGCTCCAGGGTCTTGCCCCGCAGCCATTCGGTCACGAGAGAGCTGGAGGCGATGGCGCTGCCGCAGCCGTAGGTCTTGAAGCGCGCTTCCTCGATGACGCCGTTTGCGCCGACCTTGATGTGCAGCTTCATCACGTCGCCGCAGGCAGGCGCACCGACCATCCCCGTGCCGACGCTCAAGTCGTTCTTGTCGAAGGAGCCGACGTTGCGCGGATTTTCGTAGTGGTCGAGAACCTTGTCGCTGTAGGCCATCGTCATTTCCCTCGTAAATGGGTTGCGGAGGCGGTCAGTGGGCGGCCCACTGCACCTTGGTGAGATCGACGCCGTCCTGGTGCATTTCCCAGAGCGGCGAGAGATCACGGAGTTTTTCGACGTTGCGGACGACCAGATCGATGGTGCTGTTCGACGTCGGCTTCGGTGGTAAAGCGGCCGACCGAGAAGCGAATCGAACTGTGTGCGAGCTCATCCGGACGTCCCAAGCGCGCGCAGCACGTAGGATGGCTCGAGGCTCGAGGACGTGCAGGCGGAGCCGCTCGATACCGCGACGCCCTTCATGGCCATCATCAACGATTCGCCTTCGACGAAGTTGAAGCTCAAGTTGAGATTGTGGGGAACGCGGGCAGTAGAGATCGCCGTTCACGTAGGTCTCCTCGAGCACCGACAGATCCGGCCAGCAATTTGTCACGCAACATGCGGGCGCGGTCGTTATCGGCGGCCATCTCGTGATGCGCAATGCTGAAGGCCTCGCCCATGCCGACGATCTGGTGCGTGGCGAGCGTGCCGGAGCGCATGCCGCGTTCGTGGCCGCCGCCGTGGATCAGGCTTTCGATGCGCACGCGCGGTTTGCGGCGCACGTACAGCGCGCCGATGCCCTTCGGGCCGTAGGTCTTGTGGGCCGAAAAGGACATGAGATCGACCGGCAGTGCGTCGAGGTCGATCGCCACCTTTCCCGTCGACTGAGCCGCGTCGACGTGGAAGAGGACGCCGCGGTCGCGGCAGGTGGCGCCGATGCGGGCGATGTCCTGGATCACTCCGATCTCGTTGTTGACGTGCATGATCGAGGCGAGAATGGTGTCGGGCCGGATGGCGGCCGACAGGGCGTCGAGATCGAGCAGGCCGTCGGGCTTCGGGGCCAGGTAGCTGACGGTGAAGCCCTCACGCTCCAGGTTGCGCATGGTGTCGAGCACCGCTTTGTGTTCGGTGGTCATGGTGATCAGGTGCCGCCCGCGCGCCTTATGGAAGCGCGCCGCGCCGGCAATGGCGAGGTTGTTCGACTCCGTGGCTCCCGATGTCCACACGATCTCTTTTGGGTCGGCGTTGAGCAGCTGCGCCACTTGCTCGCGTGCCAGCTCGACCGCTTCCTCGGCATCCCAGCCATAGCTATGGGAACGGCTGGCAGGATTACCGAAGCGCTCGAAGAGAAACGGCACCATTTTCTTCGCGACCCGCGGATCCACGGGCGTCGTCGCGGAGTAATCGAGATAGATGGGCTTGGTCACCGGTATCTCCCGTGGGATTGAAGTCAAGAGCGCTTACTCACGGTGATCCAAGCAACTCCTGTGCCAACGATGCGGGCCGGAGCCAAATTCGAATAAGGTCCGGGAAAAGCCGCAGGTAGATGGCGCCGGCGCGCCGAGCGGTGCGGCCTGATCAGTTCAAGCCAGTGTCGGCTTCCCAACAAATTTGCCCACGCGTGTATGCGATGTCGGGATCACGACAGCCGTGTGGAGGCGCGGTATATGCAACATTTACGCAGTAAAACAAGCGATTTCGCAAGATGGCATGGTAGTTGCTGAGTCTCGACCCAAGGTGGCGCATCCGCGTACATGAGGAGCAGTCAATGCAGCAAGGACAGATCGATGCCGCGGCCCAGCCGAAGCTCGAGCAGGTGGTGATGCAGCAGGTGGCGGATCATAAGGGATGCGGTACGAGCGGCGGAAGCGGCAAGGCCAGCTGCGGTTCGGGTGCCGGACCCAATGATCTCGCGCCGGAGATCTGGGAGAAGGTGAAGAACCACCCGTGCTACAGCGAGGAGGCGCACCATCACTATGCGCGCATGCATGTCGCGGTGGCGCCGGCGTGCAATATTCAATGCAACTACTGCAATCGAAAATATGATTGTGCCAACGAGTCGCGTCCGGGAGTCGTGAGCGAAAAGCTCACGCCCGAGCAGGCCGCCAAGAAAGTGCTCGCCGTCGCTTCGACGATTCCCCAAATGACCGTTCTCGGCATCGCCGGTCCGGGAGATCCCCTCGCGAACCCCGAGAAGACCTTCAAGACCTTCGAGCTCATCTCCAAGACCGCCCCGGACATCAAGTTGTGCCTGTCGACCAATGGCCTGGCATTGCCGGACCACGTGGATACGATAGCCCGATTCAACGTCGATCACGTCACCATCACCATCAACATGGTGGATGCGGAAGTCGGCCAGCACATCTATCCGTGGATCTACTGGAAGCACAAGCGCTACACCGGCAAGGAGGCGGCGCAGTTGCTCACGGATCGGCAGATGCAGGGCCTGGAGATGCTGACCGCGCGGGGCATCCTCTGCAAAGTCAATTCCGTCATGATCCCCGGGATCAATGACAAGCACCTGGTCGAGGTCAACCGTGCGGTCAAATCGCGGGGCGCATTCCTGCACAACATCATGCCGCTCATATCGGCCCCCGAGCATGGCACGGTATTCGGGCTCAACGGACAGCGGGGGCCCACCGCACAGGAACTCAAGGCGCTTCAGGACAGCTGCGAAGGCGAAATGAACATGATGCGGCACTGCCGCCAGTGCCGCGCCGACGCCGTCGGCCTATTGGGCGAAGATCGAAGTGCAGGAATTCACCACCGAGAAGATCATGGCAATGGAGGTGAACTACGACGCCGAGTCGCGCAAGGCCTATCAGTCGAAGGTTGAAGTCGAGCGTCAGGCCAAGGTGGCTGCGAAACAAGATGAGCTGTCGACGCTCGCCGGCCAGAACAGCGATCTCAAACTGCTGGTCGCGGTAGCCACCAAGGGTTCGGGCCTCATCAACGAACACTTCGGGCATGCCAAGGAGTTCCAAATATACGAACTCAGCACGGCCGGCGCGAAGTTCGTCGGTCACCGCCGGGTGGATTTGTATTGTCAGGGTGGCTACGGGGACGAGGACAGCCTGGTGACCGTCATTCGCGCCATCAACGACTGTCATGCAGTGTTCGTTGCGAAGATCGGGGGCTGTCCCAAGGCCGATCTTCAGAAGGCGGGCATCGACCCGGTGGACCAATTCGCCGGAGAGTTCATCGAGAAATCGGCGATCGTGTGGTTCAAGAACTACCTTGACGCCGTCCAGAGCGGCGATATCCGTCATACAGCCCGCGGCGATGCCGACATTCGCCAGGGCGCATACATCGCCGCATGAGGAATCGGGCTTATTTAGACACGGGAACTTGAGGAGTCAAAGCTATGGCATTGAAAATCATCGCTTCGCAATGTACGGGATGTTCGGCGTGTGAGCCGGAATGCCCGAACGTCGCCATCTACGAGAAAGGCGGGACGTTCGTCATCAACGCCAAGAAGTGTACCGAGTGCATAGGCCATTTCGATGAGCCGCAATGCGTCGCCGTATGTCCGGTGGACGACACCTGCGTCATCGACAATAGCGTGCCGCGCTATCAACCGGCGGCATAATCATCATGGACCTGACCATAACCGCCGCAGCGGAAAAATTCATCCGTCGCATGCTCAGAATGGCCGGGACCCCGGAAAGCGGCTTCCGTCTGGTCGTGACGGCGGGCGGCTGTTCCGGCCTTGCGGGCGATTTCAGTATCGAACCTGCACCGCGTGCCACCGATGCAGTCTTGGATCACCAGGGGATGCGCTTTTTCCTGCCGGCAGAGAGCCGTCTGCTGCTTAAGGGAGTCATCATCGATTTCGCAGACACGCCGACTCAAACCGGGCTGGTGATCCATGATCCCAAGGCAACGGGCGGCAGTTGCAGCAGCAGCGGCAAGAACGCGGTGCCGGGCGTCGCGAGTATCGATGTCGGCAGCATCGGCCGCCGCCACTAAGAATGGCGCCGTGGACGACCGGACGCGATGAAGACCGATATCGATGAAGCCCGCGACTGGCAGGGACAACCGATCGACTGCCGCGCATGCCCTCAGCGGGCGCTGTTGGCGACCGATCGCTGCGCTGTCTCACGCGCCTGTGTGCAGGATCGTTATGCCCGACGAATCGACCGCTTCTTCGCGTGGAATCCAGAACTGGCCAACGGGCATCTGGATCATCCCCACTTCGAGGTGCGCGCGGTCGCCGCAAAGTATGCGGACGTATTTCATCTGCCGCCATTGCTCAAGGATGCCGACGAGACGGTCCGCTGGAGCGTGGCACAACGTCTGCCGCCCCGGTATCTGCGCGAGCTCAAGAGCGACGCGCATCGGGAAGTGAGGATCCGGGTGGCCTACCGCGTCGAGGGCGGAGATCTGTTCGCGATGCGCACGGACGAGGACTACTACGTCCGCATGATCGTCGCGCGTCGCCTGGGCGTGCTGTTGCTCGCACTCATGATGAAGAACGATGCCGAGGCGGGCGTGCGGCGCATCGTGGCCCAACGCATCGGGGCCGGGTGCCTGCCCGCCATGGCGACGGACCCGGATGCGGACGTGCGGCTCGAAGTTGCGCGCCGTCTGCCCGCCGAACAATTGGGCAGCCTGCAGCGGGATCCCGACTGCCGCGTGCGATACGAGGTTGCCGCGCGCGTCGTCGATGGCCAGCTGCCGGCAATGCTCGGAGACGTGGATCCCATGGTGAGCGACATGGCGCGCTTGCGCCTGGGCGCAACGCACACGCGACCCCGGTCGCCCGGCGCTGCAACGCTGATGTCGGAGCAAGGAGCACCCGTTCCATGACCAACATCAGCCGAGACAGTGATTCGATGGAGCTCAACGACCCGCCGGCCTTCAATTTCGGAACCAAGGTACGCGCGCGCCGCACCATCCGCAATGACGGCACTTATTGCGGCAAGGACATCGGCGATGTGCTCTGCGTGAAAGGGGAGGAAGGCTATGTCGTCAACATCGGCACGTTCCTGCAACAGTTCTACATTTACGGCGTGGAGTTCATCGGCTCGGGACACCGGGTGGGCATGAAGCGCAAGGAGCTCGAGCGGGTGGAGATCCCGGCGGACGACGACGCCCTGGCGGAGTTTTTGGGGATTGGGGAGCGCATCCGCGCATGAACGAGCCTCGCGATCCGCGATTTAAATGGGGCCAGCCGGTCATGGCGGTAATCGACCTCTTCAATGACGGATCATTTCCGAACCAGCCGCCGGGGGCGCTGTTGGCGCACGCCGGCGATCCCGGGGAAATCGTGCAGGTCGGCTCGCACGTGGAGTCGAATACGCCCGTGTATCTGGTGCAATTCCATGAGTGGTGCGTCGTGGGCTGCCTCGAAGAGGAAATCGTTCCGCGCCAGCCGTGCCATGAACGCGGCCACCTCCCAAATCCGCCAGCGCGGCCGCTGCGCCACATCCGAATGAGCTGGATCGCAGGCGTATCGAGCGGGCCATCGCAAACCGCAAGCGCTACAAGTATGTCACGCCGAGCGTGCATTCCATTGACGATGGCTACTGGGTGAGGAGTCCCGTGCTGTTCGCGCAAAATCGATCCGGATGGAGGTGTGGTGGATGTCGCCATCGTGCAATATGGGCAAGGTGCGCCGCCTTGGGGGCTTTACCGTAAGGATCACAGCGCCGGTGAGTGGTGGCTGTACGCGAAATTCGAGCGTCTCGGCGAGTTGCTCGAACAATTAAATGCCGACCCGCAACGGGCTTTCTGGCAATGATGAACGCTCACGCCCACGCTCCCATCTATTTCGACAACAACGCGACCACGGCGGCGTGCGAGGCCTGTCTTCTAGGCCGTGGTGAGTGCCTTGCGATGGGTCCGATCAACCCGTCGAGCAAGCACAGCCAGGGCGAACGGGCAAACGTCTGGTGATCGATGCGCGTCAGCAGTGGCGTCCACGTTCGGCGCATCGCCCGCGGAGATCGTGTTTACCGCAAGCGGCACGGAGTCGAATCATCTCGCCATCTTCGGGGCGCTCGCGTTGCAACCGGATCGCCGCCATATCATTGCCAGTGAAGTGGAGCATCCCTCGACCCTCATGCTGCTGCGCGATCTTGGAAGGCCGGGGGGTCCATACGAGTTATGTTCCGGTGGATGGCGAAGGACGACTGAATCTCGAGGCGTTCGGCGATCGCTGCGGCCGGACACTGCCCTGGTCAACTATCATGTGGGCCAATAATGAAACGGGCGTTCTGTTTCCGATCGGGACGCTTGCCGAGATTGCGCGCGCGCGCCACGTGCTCTTTCACACCGACGCCGTGCAGGCAGCCGGCAAAGTGCCGATCGATCTGCAGCCACTGCGGTAGACCTCTGCTCCTTGTCGGGCCACAAGTTGCATGCGCCATCCGGCATCGGTGCGCTCTACGTGCGCAAGGGCTTGAGACTGCCGCCGGTGGTGTTCGGCCACCAGGAGCGCGGCCGGCGCGGCGGCACCGAGAATGTGGCCGGTATTGTGGCGCTGGGCGCGGCCTGCGTAGAGCTGGATGCGGCGATGGGTGCGGAACCTGCGCGCCTTGCCAACCTGCGAGACCGTCTCGAACGCGGGGTGCTCGCCCGGGTAGCGTGCGCGCGGGTCAATGGCGCAGGTGCGGTGCGAGTCGCGAATACCAGCAATCTGCGTTTTGGAAATTCGACGCGGAGTTGATTCTCGGTCGACTCGATCGGCTGGGTATCTGCGCCTCTGCCGGCGCCGCCTGCTCCGCCGCCGGCAACAAACCTTCGCATGTGCTGACGGCGATGGGCTTGTCCGCGTCCGGGGCACTCGCCTCGATCCGCTTCTCGCTCGGCCGTCAGAACACCGAGCGAGAGGTCGACGATGTCATCGATGTGCTTTCGGAGGTACTCGAGGAGCTTGAGCTGCACACGGCACGACAATCAATCGATCCGATGACATTCCACCCATGAGGCAGCTGTGAAAATCATGATCCGCAAGAATTACGAAGGTCAATTGTCCGCCTACGTGCCGAAAAAGGATCTGGAAGAACCCATCGTATCCATGGAAAAGCCCGAGATGTGGGGCGGCAAGATCACCCTCGCGAACGGGTGGGAGCTCGAGCTGCCGCAAATGGCCGTCGGCACGACGTTGCCGATCACCGTTGAAGCGAAGCGGCTGAGCGCGGGCTGATACGCAACCCTCATGCCGTTCACCGACATCGAAATCCAGGAACTCGAAGCACTGTTCGCCGCCGGCCGTGCGACGCGCAAACGGTGGCGGACTACCGGCGCCGCTTTCCCGGGCGGACGCTGACACGTTGCGAGGAATCCGACATGGGTCCCGAGGAGCCGTTCAGGCAATTGGCGGCCCGCAACCTGTACCTGGTCGACGGCCGCAACCACTGTTGGCGCATCACCCGCGATCCGGCAACGGCGACCGGCGTGGTGCTTGCGCGGCAGGGTCGCCGGCATGAATGCTGCCACGGACATCGCGCGGTTGCCGACGAGGGCGGCGACCCTGGATACCCTTGTCCGATCCGGACGTGACCCAGGCAGAACTCGACGCGGTGTCGGCGGCGCTGTGTTCGACCCATCTGTCCCACGGTCCGCGGGTTGAGGCGTTCGAGGAGGCATTCGCGGGCTACACAGGCCGAAAGTTCGCGGTGGCCGTAAGCAACGGCACGATGGGCATGCTGCTCGCCCTCAGGGCGCATGGCATCGGTCCCGGGGACGAGGTGCTGACCTCCGCATATTCCTGGCGCGAAACGGCGCATGCCATCACCTTGACCGGCGCCACTCCGGTGTTCGTCGATGTGGATTATTGGTCCGGAGTCATCGTGGCGGACAAAGTGGCCGCGCGCATCACGCCGCAGACGAAGGCCATCCTCGCCGGCAATACCAACGGGCATCCGGCGCCTTGGGGCCCCTTGCGGGAACTTTCGCAGCTGCACGGCGTGGCTCTGCTGGAAGACTCCACGGAGGCAATTGGCTCGTCTATCGGCAACGGCTCGTCGGCGGGTTCGGCGACAGCGCGGTGTTCGATTTTTCCCAGCCATCGGCGTTGTGCTGCGGGGAAGGCGGCATGGTGGTCACCGATGACGCCGCCGTGGCCCGTGCGGTGCGCAATCACCGTGCCCATAAGCAAGCGGATCGCGGTTCCGTGGTGATCAGTGCTCACGCTCCCTACCAATGTTCGATGAGCGATCTCGCGGCGGCTCTGGGCATGGCGCAGCTCGCGCGCATTGATGAAATCCTCGAGCGCCGCAAACACGTGGAGCGAATTTACTTCGAGCACGTCAAATCCTTTGAAGGCATCAAGGATCCGTACGTGGCGCCGGAAGTCGACGCCGCGCATTGGTTCTTGTACCTCGTGCATCTGGGCACGCGATTCTCCAAGTCGAGCTGTGACGCGGTGGTGGAGGATCTGCGGCGCGAACGCATCGATGCTTACGTCTATTGCCACCCTTTGCATACGCAGCGCCACTATATCGACGGCAATCCGGCGAACCGCCGCGGCCGGGTGTTGGTGACCGAAAAGCTCGCGGATCGTGCGGTTGCGCTGCCGTTTCACTGTCATCTCACCGAAGATCAAATTGCCTTCATCGTGTCCACCATGAAAGACGCGTCGGTCAACGTCGGTGCGGGCGCCGCCATTTACTAGTCGTTCTGCCATCAACCTATGGGGAATCTCGATATGCCGACCATGACCATACTGCCGTCCAACCAAGCGATCCAGGCCAGCGAAGGGGCCACCATTCTCCATGCCATGCTCGCGGCAGGCATCGAAACACCGCACAAATGCGGCGGCGAGGGAAAGTGCGGATCCTGCCACATTTTCGTTCATGACGGCCGCAAGACCCTATCCAAAGTGCAGCGGCTCGAAAACGAGAAGCTCGATAGCATCGTCGGGGTCGGCTCGAAATCACGCCTCGCCTGTCAGGCCGTCGTAGGTACCGAGAATTTCACCATCGAATTGCTTGGCTTCGCATCCGGCGTATAGGGAGACCGAAAATGAGCGCTGCAAACGTATTGATTCATGTGCGATTTTCCCCGAGTGGCGAGGTGACCGATATCAGCTCGCGGCCCGCGACGATGGCATCGCAACAGTGGTTCGATTATCTGTCGGGCAAGGCGGGCGAGTCCTACCAGCCCCTGTCCGGAGGCCGCGGCGTCTTCCATATCCCGAACGGCGAACTCGAGAGTCTCTGCGCCGCGCTCGCCGGTGCCTGACTGCATGGACGCCGAGCAGCTGATCTTGATTCATTCCGGCTTGGTGAACGGCCGCCTCATCCCGTACACGGGGCCGGGCGTGCTGAACCTGTCCGATGAACCGCCGCAGCTGCCGGCCGCACCGGATGTGCTTGTGAGCCGCTTGACGGCCAAGGCGAGCGTGCCGCACAAGATCCGCAACAACCTCACCGCAGCGGCTCAATTCATCGAGAATTTCAAGCATCGCAAGACCGTGGCGGCCGCTCTGACGGAGGCGTTTTCGCCCCGGATGACCCCCACCGTCCTGCACCGTTATCTCGCGGGATTGCCGAGACTGCCGTTGTGGGTGCATGCCTGGTACGACGACCTGCCGCAGCAGGCTCTCGCGGAACGGGCGGATAGCTGGGGCGCGGTCCAAGGGGTGAGCCAGGCGGAACACTTCGGCAAGTGGGTGCACTGGTTCGATTCGGACGGCTCGCGACGCGATGATCTAACGGCTGCGAGCGCGGCCCAACGCCCTGGGCCAGGTTGCTGTACCAGCCTTTGGGCTCGGTAGCGCCGGCCGCCAATTTCCTGGTGTCCGACTCGGACTTCGTCGAAGTGCTCACAGAGATCGACATCCAAACACCGATTCCGCTGGCCATCCAGCAGCTGCGCGCCAATCGAAGCTTTCTCTTCCTGGGCTGCCGCTTCTCGACCCAGCTCGAACGCATCTTCGCGCAGCAGATCATCAAACGCTCGACTGGCAGCCACTGGGCGGTGCTGCCCGAGGAGCCGACTCGCAATGAACTACGCTTTCTTGCGCGCTATGGCATAGAGCGCATCGCGACCCCACTCAAGGAGTGGGTGGCGGTCCTGATCGCGCTGGATCGCTCCGCGACGATGCAACGCAAGACCGCGAATTGAAAGCAACGACTCAAAAAACCCACCCGAGAGGATCAGGATCATGATGACCGCCATTGAACAGACCGGTTTCAAGCGATTGGAAACCGAGGGCCGCCTACTCAATCCCTTGCTGAAGGCCCCGACCAAGGCGGCCGGCCGCTTCGGCTTTCGCGGCGATCTCGCGCTAAAATTCGCGGACAAGCTCGCGGACGAAGCGCGGCCGCCCGAGCTTGCGGTGCAGCAGGTAATGGCCGTGAGTCAATCCGGCGATTCCACCATCACGTTCTTCGCGGCGTACCTGTTGTCCTTCGAGTATCTGCAGTCGGTCGCCGAGGTGCTCGGACCGAATCTGACCCCGAACGGCAAATACTTCGTGTTCTGCAACAATATCGACATCAGCACGAAGTATCGCGTCATGATGGGAGGTATCCCGTTCTACGTGCTCCCCATCGATGAAGCGACTGTGTACAACGAGTTGCTCGAGCTTTTGTACATCGAGCGCAACGATCTCAAAAAGCTCGACACGGCGGGCAAGCTCGATGCGATCGCCGACAAGGCGCTCACGTTCGCCGACGCTTTCCAGGAAATCACCTTCGATGAGGGGCTGAAGCGAATGGGGCCGGTGCGCAATCCGAACGAAAACCGCCCGGTATAGCGACACCCTCGGCATCTCATAGATCGTCTGCGAGCACTTCCAACGCGATCAGCTGCTCACGCAGCGCCATGTGCGCGTAGAACCCGGCCTCGCCGGCGTACAGGGAATCCTGGAGCAGCGCATCCATCGCCTGCTCCTCGTCGTAATAAACCCGGCACGCCTTGAGGCCGTGCGCGGCGGCGGCGACGTGGGCAACGAACTCGGATACCGGCTCGGCCTGATAGTGGGTCGGTGCCAACAAATAATCGGCGCGATACACGGTAACATCCGCTCCGTGCTCGGCCGCCAACGCGCGACCCTGCGCCTCCATCAGTGAGCGTTCGCCCGAGACCGGAGCCCGTTCAGCGTCCGCGAGCAGTTGGCGGGGCGTACGGACATCGAATATGACCGGAGCGCCCGGCCGGCCCAGCCGCACTTTGCGGATGAAATCCTCCTCATCGAAGGCGAACCAGCAAATGGGCCGGCCGGTGAGCGGAACCTCGAGCGTCAGTATCAAGCGAGCGCCTCCTGCTTGCCGACGGCCCCGCACCGGAGACAGCCGAAGAGCACGTTGAAACCCTGGTGGCTGCAACGTCCCTCTACGGTTTGACGGCAGCCCACCGACCCGCAGGCGGTGCACTTGTAGAGGGTGCCGTTGCAAACGATCTTGTGGGCCGGCCGTACCCCGTCGCACAGATTGGCGGGCATCTTGAGTAGTCGATAAGAATCCATGGGGATAGCTCCTGTGCTCGTGGTCTATTCGTCGCCGCGTTTCTTCAACATGCCATTGATCGCCTGGCGCGTCCGCTCGGCCATTCCCAAGGCGCTGCCCTCATAGGCCTCGCGCGCAGCGTTCATCGCCAGCTGCGCTTGTTGCGCTTCGTCGACGTTGAGCGCCAGGCGCCCCGCCATATGCGTGGCGTCGGGCGCCGCTTCGAGTATGGCGCGCCAATTGGGGTGCTGGATGACGGCGATGAGTGCCTCCGCCTCGGGTTTGCCGTCGAGGCACACCGCCATTCCTATGACTTCGATCCTCCGGCCGTCTCGCGTGGTCTTGATATATGTGCTCATGTCGCCTCTCACGATTTTGCAGGTCACTACGGCACCATTCTTGCTTCAATCCGTTGGCGCACCGCGGCGCGGTGCCGCTCGCCGATGGATTGTCGCAAACACGACAAAGGAGTCCGACTTGCCGCTCTACGAATACACATGCAAGAAGTGCAGCCAAGCCTTCGAGTTGCTCATAAATTCCTCGAGCAAGGCGGCCTGCCCGCATTGCGGGAGCGCGAAATTGCAACAATGGATATCCGCACCGAGCGCACCGGGCAAGAGCGCGGCCATCATGGCCCAGGGCCGCGCCCGTGCGGTCAGGGAAGGACATGCTTGCAATCATCGTCAAGTCAACGGCAAGGTGGTGGATTGAAGACCGCATGGTTGGCGCTGGATGCAGCGGAAATGGCCCGCGCACGCCGTTTCGTCCTGATGAAGTGGCGCCAACGCGCAAAGGAGCGCGGCGAGGCGCCGCCCGAGGATCTATCGCACGCGTGCAAGTACGGGTCCCTGTTCGTGCAACGCGTGTTCGGCGGCGTGATCACCGGCAACTATCAACATCAATTCAACATCATCGATGAACGAATCGTGGACTTGAGCGATGACGCGGCGGACGTGCGGGCACTCGTTGCACCCTACCGCCTGGAACCCGAGTTGTTCGAGACCGCGGAGCATAGAGTCTCGATGCAAGGGTGTCGACTGAGGGTCGATGCGTGGGTGGCCGCGTTTCGGCTGTTGCATGCCGCGGAGCAGATTCGATGCAAAGTTTACGCAGGCGTGGAATAAGGCACGCTTAAGGGAGCGAGCGTGCTGTGGGCGACACCGTCGAGTTCAAGGGTGTGCACCGCCTGATCCAGGCTGATGACGGCCAGTATTTCGCACGCTGGCGCGGCCCCCGGACCGGTCACCGGACATGCGTCGACCACATCGCCGGCGTGCGTGGACGCGTGCAACACATGGGTCCCGGGGGCGGGCGCCGCGCACTCGGCGGCGAAGCGCATCAGGCGGCGCTTGGTCGTGCCGCGATAATGGACCCGGGCGATGATCTCTTGGCCCGTATAGCATCCCTTGTCGAAGCTGATGCCGCCCAGCAGGTCCAGATTCAGCATTTGAGCGACGAACAGCTCGTAGGTCTCGGGTCGGACCTGGGGCAGCCCCGCGGCGATGTCGGCGCGCCTCCAGGCCAGATCGGCGTCCGATAGGGCGCATCGCAGCCCCACACCCTGCAGCGAGTCGCTTGGGGCGAACAGAAGATAGCGTTCGTCCGTGCTCCACCAGCGCAGAATGCCGAACGGCCCCTGCGTCGCGCATTCACCCGGCGCCTGCGGTGGCATCCCGACGAGGGCAGCGGCCTGCTCGACGGTCACCGGCACGAGCGCATAGCCAGGATTGCCATCGATAGTCACCTGCGCGCGCAGCACATAGCGTCGCAGGCGCCCCAGCAACCGAATCACCAGCGCCGCGGGAACCAGGACGAGAAAGCGGTCGAGATGCTCGATCAAGGTGATTACGGCCTGGACCCGACCTTGCGCCGAATTGCAGCTCGCAAGAAGGGCCTGTTGCGGCCTCAGGCGGCGCAGGTCATTGCTCAATTGTCCCTGTAGAAAGTGGCGCGCGTCGGTGCCGCATAGGGTCATGCAGCTCAGCTCCGTGAGGGCGGAGACACCGGCGATGCTCACCGCGTTGGCGGGCCTCACGAGGGCGACGGAACGGTAACTTGGCCGACGGCCCCGGTGTCGTCCTCGATCAGTTCGACGCCGCTCAGGCACACCTCGCCGTCAATCACCGTGATCGACACCGGCTCCAACGCGTCGCCCTTGCACGGTCCATCGATGCAGCGACCGGTGCCGATGTCGAATAATGCACCATGTTTGCCGCACATCAGTCGCAAGCCGCTGGGATCGAGGAATTGATTGCGTTCCCAATCGAGATTGACTCCAGTATGCGGACAGCGATTGATGTAGCCGAACACGCGCCGGCCCCAGCGCACGACGAAGAAGAAGAAGGTGGTCGCACTGCCATCTTGGGCGCGTTTGAGAAGCTGAAACGCCTTGGCCCGCCGGTTGGGAATGTCGTCGAAGCTGCACACGACGTATTGGATCACGGCATGATCCCCGATCATGCCTTCGCCGCCTGTGAGCTCCGCGCTCACGACCGAACCTCGAGCGCGCCCTCAGCGCGGCACGTCATCGTTACGCATCCAGGCGGCGGTGTTGAAGAGCTGCGCCATCAAGAGTTCGCGCAGGCGAGGGGACCCGACCACCTCCGCCATTGCACCGCTCATGCACTGAAGCCACGCGTCCCGTTCCGCCACACCGATCCGAAACGGCATGTGCCGCACGCGCAGCCGTGGATGACCCCGTTCCGCGCTGTAAATGGCCGGACCGCCCAGCCATTCGGCCAGGTATTTCTTGAATACGGCCTTGGTGCCGCTCAAGTCCGGAGGATGGAGTGCACGGATGCCGGCGGCTTCAGGCAGTTTCTCCATCCTGTCGTAGAACGATTCGACCAGCCGGTCGACCGCCGCCTGGCCGCCGACCAACTCGAAGTGCGATGGAGCGAGGTGACTGTTTGCATTCATGCACAAGCCCAAGCAATGTCCGTGCCAAGCAAAGATCCGCCTCATTCGCGCCGAATCCGGCATGCACGCGTTTCCCCGCGGCGGCCTCATGTGCCCTTCACGACATGCTGCAGCGGGATTGTTGCGATCACGACATAGCGCGAGTCAGGAGCGGACCGATTCAAGCCCGGCGCACCTGCGCGCATCCCTCGAGACCGCCGGCAGATTCGGGAGGCTCCAGTCCGATCAGATCTCGAAGCCGTCGTTCGTCGAATCCGGCGATGCGCGCGGTCCCGATCTCCATGAGGGGTCGTCGGATCAGCAGCGGCTCGCTCAGCAGTAGCGCGAGCGCATCGTCCGGCTTCAGCGCGGCCGGTTCGAGCGCGCCCGATTTGACGCGCGGGGCGGCCGGATTGAACCACTGCGGCACCGGCAGGCAGGCGAAGAACTCGCGCAGCCGCTCCGCGGTCCAGGGCTCCGACAATACGCTACGCGCGACCACGGTATGGGCCGCGGCTTCGAGCAACCGGCGCTGGCGCGCATTGGTCGCACAGAGCGGTTTCTCGTAGAAGACGATCTCCACGGCATCCCTCAGGCGACTTGAACCGCAATGGCGAGTGAGGTACGGCGCCCGAGCAGGATATCCACCTTGCGCCGCACCGCCTCGATGGTCAGCGGTTTGGCCAGCAGCGACGCTGCGCCCAGTTTCAGACAACCCTGTGCGGCCGTATCGTTCAGTGAGTCAGCGATGACGGCAATGCGTACACCGGGGATTCGCTCGCGCAACTCGCTGATGATCCCAACACCGTGTTGGTTCACGATCGGCATGCCGAGCAGGATGACATCCGGCCTCCAGTCGGCGGCTTTGACATAGGCCTGAGCGATGCTCGAGATCTCATGGGTCTCGTTCTCATCGTGCAGCATGAATTGCAGGATGGCGCGCGTGATCTCGTCGCTATCGACGACGAAGACCCGCTTGTTTTCAACGGCTCTGGAACTTTCGACACCGATTTGCATATGCGCCTCGTGGTTGTGGGTAAGCGGCCCGGAAGGGGGGTGAGCTGCGCTGAGCGCAGCAACTTTCATTCCCGGGGAGGCCGGACCCGAGCGCAATCATCGTGTTAGAACGGGAAGACCGCGCGCGGCCGCGCGTGGCGGCCGCTCGCGATCACCGCGCCTTGTTCCGTTTCATACACATGGGCGATCGATGTCGGGTTCAGAACATTGTCCAGCAGCGAGCCTTGCGCATTGCTTTGCTGCGTGAATACAAGGGCTTGCGAGCCGATGACGGACCTGGCACGCGCCTTGCTTAATCACTCTCGAGCAGCGTGATTGATGGATATGACGCCCCTTCGAACAAGAGCAAAGGCCAGTACCCACCAACCTGCAGCGGAATTTGGTCGGCGGCCCCGCAAGGCGTGCAGGTCACGCAGGGTGTCGGTCGAGTCACAACAATTCGAGTACGAAGGAGAAGGTTAATGGCATCTCTGCGTCAAATCGCTTTTTACGGCAAGGGCGGTATTGGAAAATCCACCACGTCGCAAAACACGCTTGCAGCACTCGCCGATCTCGGCCAGAAGATACTGATCGTCGGCTGCGATCCCAAGGCGGACTCCACCCGGCTGATCCTGCACGCCAAGGCACAGGACACCATTCTGAGCCTGGCGGCGGCGGCCGGTAGCGTGGAGGACTTGGAGCTCGATGATGTGATGAAAGTAGGCTACAAGGACATCCGTTGCGTCGAGTCGGGCGGCCCGGAGCCCGGCGTCGGCTGTGCCGGCCGCGGCGTGATTACCTCGATCAATTTTCTGGAAGAGAACGGTGCGTACGAGGGCGTCGACTACGTGTCCTACGACGTGCTGGGCGACGTGGTGTGTGGCGGCTTCGCCATGCCGATTCGCGAGAACAAGGCGCAGGAAATCTACATCGTCATGTCGGGGGAAATGATGGCGATGTACGCAGCCAACAATATCTCCAAGGGCATCTTGAAGTACGCGAACTCCGGGGGCGTGCGCTTGGGCGCACTCGTGTGCAACGAGCGTCAAACGGACAAGGAGCTGGAATTGGCCACAGAGTTGGCGAGGAAACTCGGCACCAAGCTCATCCACTTCGTGCCTCGCGACAACATCGTGCAACACGCGGAATTGCGCCGCATGACGGTGATCGAATTCGCGAACGAATCGAAACAGGCGGGGGAGTATCGAGAGCTGGCAAAGAAAATCCATGAAAACAAGGGACAGGGCATCATCCCGACGCCCATCACCATGGATGAACTCGAGGACATGTTGATGCAGTTTGGAATCATGAAGCAGGTCGATGAATCGGAAGTGGGCAAGAAGGCGGCGGAATTGGCGCTGTCGGTGGCATAGAGAGAGTCGAGTCCCAATCCCTCTCCCGTTTGGGAGAGGGACCCCAAGACCCAAGAGGTAGCAAGATGAGCCTGAGTACACCGGCAGAG
This sequence comes from uncultured Gammaproteobacteria bacterium, assembly GCA_963730565.1. Taxonomy (GTDB): domain Bacteria; phylum Pseudomonadota; class Gammaproteobacteria; order Steroidobacterales; family Steroidobacteraceae; genus Bog-1198. The sequence goes on along the minus strand of CAVSSU010000029.1, from coordinate 21,374 downwards.
CTGGAAGACACCAAAGCCCGCAACAAGCAACTCATCAGCGAGGTGCTGCAAGCGTACCCTGAAAAATATGCGAAACGGCGCGCGAAACATCTCGGCACCTTCGAGGAGGGGAAACCCGATTGTGGCGTGAAGTCGAACATCAAATCCGTGCCGGGCGTGATGACGATCCGCGGTTGCGCCTATGCCGGCTCCAAGGGCGTGGTGTGGGGTCCCATCAAGGACATGATTCACATCAGTCACGGACCCGTCGGCTGCGGCCAGTATTCCTGGGCAGCGAGACGCAACTATTACATCGGCACCACCGGCGTCGATACGTTCGTCACCATGCAATTCACGTCCGATTTCCAGGAAAACGACATCGTTTTCGGCGGCGACAAGAAGCTTTCAAAGATCCTGGATGAGATCCAGGTGCTGTTCCCCTTGAACAAGGGCATCACCGTGCAATCCGAATGTCCCATCGGCCTGATCGGCGATGATATCGAGGCGGTCTCGAAACTGAAGTCGAAACAGTACGATGGTAAGACCATCGTGCCGGTGCGCTGCGAGGGCTTTCGCGGGGTCTCCCAATCCCTGGGTCACCACATCGCCAACGACACCATCCGCGACTGGATATTCGACAAACAGATCGATAAGCCCTCTGATTTTGTGGGAACTCCCTACGACGTCGCGATCATCGGCGACTACAACATCGGCGGCGATGCATGGTCCTCCCGAATTCTCCTGGAAGAAATGGGCTTGCGCGTGATCGCGCAATGGTCCGGTGACGGCAGCATTGCGGAACTCGAGGCGACACCCAAGGCGAAGCTGAATGTGTTGCATTGCTATCGCTCGATGAACTACATCTCGCGGCACATGGAGGAGAAATATGGCATTCCCTGGGTGGAGTACAACTTCTTCGGTCCCACCAAGATCGAGGAGTCGCTGCGCAAGATTGCGAGTCACTTCGACGACAAGATCAGGGAGGGCGCCGAGCGCGTGATTGGCAAATACAAGCCCTTGATGCAGGCGGTGTTGGACAAATACAGGCCGCGGCTGGCCGGCAAGAAGGTCATGCTGTTCGTCGGCGGCCTGCGCCCGCGGCACGTGATCGGAGCGTACGAGGACCTGGGAATGGAAGTGGTCGGGACGGGCTATGAGTTCGGGCACAACGACGACTATCAGCGCACCACGCACTATGTCAAGGATGGAACGTTGATCTATGACGACGTGACCGGCTACGAGTTCGAGAAATTTGTCGAGAAGGTGCAGCCGGATCTGGTCGGTTCCGGCATCAAGGAAAAATACGTGTTCCAAAAGATGGGCGTGCCTTTCCGCCAGATGCACTCGTGGGACTATTCCGGGCCATATCACGGCTATGACGGCTTCGCGATCTTCGCCCGCGACATGGACATGGCGATCAATTCTCCGGTGTGGGCTTTGGCGAAGACGCCGTGGAAGACGGCCGACCGGACGCACGTGCAGCCGATCGATAAGGCGGCAACGCCGGAGTAGCTATCAGCGCGGATGCGCGAGGCGATCCGCCGGGTTTTTAGACTTCAGGAGATCTTCATGACTCAAAGCGCCACCTATGTACTCGATCACTTCGACCTGTTCCGGCAGCCGGAATACCAGGAAATGCTCGAGAACAAGAAAAAGAACTTTGAGAATCCGGTGCCCGCCGCGGACCTCGAGCGGGTTCGCGAATGGACCAAGACCGACGAATATCGCGAAAAGAACTTTGCGCGCACCGCATTGACGGTCAATCCAGCCAAGGCCTGTCAGCCGCTGGGAGCGGTGTTCGCTGCGGTGGGGTTCGAAAGCACCTTGCCCTTCGTGCACGGCTCTCAAGGATGCGTGGCCTATTACCGCAGCCATTTCTCCCGGCACTTCAAGGAACCGAGCTCCTGCGTGTCTTCCTCGATGACGGAGGATGCGGCGGTGTTCGGCGGGTTGAACAACATGATCGACGGCCTCGCGAACGCGTACAGCCTCTACAAGCCGAAGATGATCGCGGTTTCGACCACCTGCATGGCGGAGGTGATCGGCGATGACCTCAACGCCTTCATCAAGACCGCGAAGGAAAAGGGTTCGGTACCGGTTGAGTTCAATGTGCCGTTTGCGCACACGCCTGCCTTCGTCGGCAGCCACATTACCGGCTACGACAACGTGATGAAGGGGGTTTTCGAGCATTTCTGGGACGGGAAGGCGAACACGGCGCCGAAGCTCGAGCGCGTAGCGAACGAGAAGATCAATTTCATCGGCGGGTTCGATGGCTATACCGTCGGCAACTTGCGCGAGATCAAACGGATATTCAATTTGATGAAGGTGGATTACACCATCCTCGGCGACAACAGCGACGTCTGGGATACCCCCACCGACGGCACGTTTCGCATGTACGACGGGGGCACGACCTTGGAGGAAGCGGCGAATGCGGTGCATGCCAAGGCCACTTTGTCCATGCAGCACTATTGCACCGAGAAGACGTTGCCTTTCATCGCCAATCACGGCCAGGAGGTGGTGTCCTTCAATCATCCGATGGGGGTCGCGGGCACCGACAGGTTCCTGATGGAACTGTCGCGCATCACCGGCAAGGAGATTCCGGAGGAGCTCGCGAAGGAGCGAGGACGCCTCGTGGACGCGATAGCGGATTCCAGCGCGCACATTCACGGCAAGAAGTTCGCCATCTACGGCGATCCGGACTTGTGTCTGGGTCTTGCCGGTTTCCTGCTCGAACTCGGCGCGGAGCCGACCCATGTGCTCGCGACGAACGGCAGCAAGGAGTGGGTCGAAAGAGTTCAGGCGCTGTTCGACTCCTCGCCATTCGGTAAGAATTGCCATGTCTATGCGGGCAAGGATCTGTGGCACATGCGCTCCCTGTTGTTCACGGAGCCGGTGGATTTCCTGATCGGCAACACCTATGGCAAGTATCTGGAGCGCGACACCGGTACCCCCTTGATCCGCATCGGGTTCCCGATATTCGATCGCCATCATCACCATCGCTATCCGGTGTGGGGCTACCAGGGTGGTATGAACGTGCTGGTGTGGCTGCTCGACAAGATCTTCGATGAGATCGACCGGAGCACCAACGTGCCGTCCAAGACGGACTATAGCTTCGACATCATTCGTTGACATCGCGGCCGGCCGCAGTCGGGAGACCGTCATGAGTTCGCTGTCAAGCAAACTGCAGGAAGTGTTCGAGGAACCCGCGTGCGGCAAAAATCTGGGAAAATCGCAAAAGGAACGCAAGAAGGGCTGTACCAAGCAGCTCTCGCCCGGGGCGGCCGCGGGGGGTTGCGCCTTCGACGGGGCAAAAATTGCGCTACAGCCGATCACCGATGTGGCGCACCTCGTGCATGGCCCCATCGCTTGCGAGGGAAATTCCTGGGACAACCGCCATGCCCTGTCCTCCGGGGCGGCCACGTATAGAACGGGGTTCACCACCGACATCAATGAGCTCGATGTCATTTATGGCGGCGAGAAGCGGCTGTACAAGGCGGTCAAGCAGATCATCGACACATACGATCCGCCGGCGGTGTTCGTCTACCAGACCTGCGTCACCGCGATGATCGGTGATGATATCGAGGCGGTATGCAAGGCGGCCAGCTTGAAGTTCAACAAGCCGGTGATCCCGGTGAACTCGCCCGGTTTCGCCGGGGTGAAGAATCTCGGCAACAAGCTAGGCGGCGAGGCGCTACTGGACTACGTCATCGGCACCCAGGAGCCCGAATACACCACTCCCTACGACATCAACATCATCGGCGAATACAACCTGTCGGGGGAGTTGTGGCAGGTCAAGCCGCTGCTCGACGCCATGGGTGTGCGTATCCTCGCGTGCATCAGCGGCGATGCCAAGTATCAGGAGGTCGCGTATTCCCATCGCGCCAAGGCATCGATGATGGTGTGCTCCAAGGCGATGATCAATATCGCCCGAAAAATGGAGGAGCGATACCAAATCCCGTTCTTCGAGGGATCCTTCTATGGCATCGGTGACATGTCCGAGAGCCTACGCGAGATCGCCCGCCTGCTGGTGCAGCGCGGAGCACCGGGCGACATCGTGTTGCGCACCGAGGCGCTGATCACGGCCGAGGAGGCGCGGGCATGGACGCGAATCGAACCCTACAAGCAACGCCTGCAGGGTAAGAAAGTGCTGCTCATCACCGGGGGCGTAAAGTCCTGGTCGGTGGTGGCGGCACTGCAGGAGGCGGGCATGGAAATCGTCGGCACCAGCGTCAAGAAATCCACCAAGGAAGACAAGGAGCGCATCAAGGAAATCATGGGCGACGAAGCGCACATGATCGACGACATGACGCCCCGCGAAATGTACAAGATGCTGAAGGAGGCCCGCGCCGACATCATGTTATCCGGCGGCCGCTCGCAGTTCGTCGCGCTCAAGGCCAAAATGCCCTGGCTCGACATCAACCAGGAACGCCATCACGCCTATGCGGGTTACGAGGGAATGGTGAGGTTGGTCGAGGAGATCGACAAGACGCTGCACAACCCGGTGTGGGATCAGGTGCGCGCCAAAGCGCCATGGGAGCACGTGGTCTCCGTAGGAGTCTAGAGGTACACGCATGGCCATCGTCAAGACACCCTTCAAAGCCGCGGCGGTTAATCCGCTGAAGATGAGCCAGCCGCTCGGTGCGAGCTACGCATTCCTGGGAATGAACCACTGCATGCCGGTGATGCACGGTTCGCAGGGATGCACCTCGTTCGGGTTGGTGCTGCTGGTGCGGCATTTTCGCGAGGCGATTCCCCTGCAGACCACGGCCATGAACGAGGCCACCACCATCATGGGCGGCTACGACAATGTGGAAAAGGCAATTCTCAACATCAGGTCGCGCGCCAAGCCGGATCTCATCGCCATTTGTTCCACGGGCCTCACCGAGACCAAGGGCGATGATGTCGACGGCTATTTGAAGCTGATCCGTGAGCGTCATCCCGAGGTGAGCGATACCGCTCTAGTCTATGTTTCGACACCCGATTACGTCGGCGCATTCCAGGATGGCTGGTCTAAGGGTGTCACTGCGCTGCTGGGTGCGCTAGCCGAGCCGGGCCGCCGTCCCGCTCCCTGCCAGGTCAACGTGCTGCCGGGGTGCCACCTGACACCAGGCGACCTCGATGAGGTTCGCGAGATCATTGAGGCGTTTGGTCTGCGCCCCATTTTCCTTCCCGACGTATCGGGCTCTCTCGATGGTCATATGTCGGAAGAATTCAGTCCGACCACCTTGGGAGGCACGACCCTCGCGCAGGCGCGGTCGATGGGTGCCTCCATCCATACATTTGCGCTGGGCGAGCAGATGCGGCCCTGCGCGCAGCTTCTGCATGACAAGACGGGAGTCCCCTTCACCGTGCTGCAGCGGCTGACGGGTCTGGCGGGAGTCGATGAATTCATCGCTGAATTGATGCGGGTGTCGGGCGCCGCAGTCCCCGACAAATATAAGCGCCAGCGCAGCCAACTGCAGGATGCGATGTTGGACGCGCATTTCTTCATCGGCGGCAAGCGCATCGTGATCGGTGCGGAGCCGGATCTACTTTGGGCCTTGGCCATGAGCCTCACGGAGCTTGGCGCCCGGATCTCGGCGGCGATCACCACCACCCATTCGCCGCTGCTCGAACTCGTACCCACCGAAGAGGTGCTCATCGGAGATCTGGAAGATCTGGAGCAGCGAGCCGTGGGGTGCGACTTGATGATCACGCATTCGCACGGCAGACAGGCGGCCGAGCGGCTAGACATTCCGTTTCACCGCGCCGGGATGCCTTTGTTCGACCGCCTCGGGGCCGGACATCGACTCACCGTGGGGTACCGAGGAACGCGGGAGTTTCTATGCGAAATCGGAAATGTCTTCTTGGCGCATCCGCACGAGGGTACGCCCGCGAGTTGGCCCCTGCCGGAGGCCAGTCATGCGGATGACACGGCGCCTGCGGGTCATTGATCCACAGCGAGGAGTTACAGGTATGAAAATCGCCTTTGCCACCCAGGATTTGAAGCGTGTCGATGCCCATTTCGGTTGGGCAAAGAACATCGCGATCTACGAGATCTCGCCGGAGGGCCATCAATTCGTCGAAGCCATCCAGTTCGATGGCGACCTGCAGGAGGACGGCAACGAGGACAAGCTATCGCCCAAGCTCGAGGCCATCAAGGATTGCGCAATTCTCTACATCGCTGCCATCGGCGGATCGGGTGCGGCCCGCGTGGTCGCGAAGAACATCCATCCCGTGAAGGTCGCCCAGCCGGAGGAAATCGTCGAAATTCTCGTCCGCCTGCGCGAGGTACTTCGGGGGACGCCGCCGCCATGGTTGCGCAAGGCCCTGCTTAAAGGTCGGGAACGTGTCATGGACTTCGAAGAGGAGGCCGCGGGTCATGGCGGCTGATGCGGCAACGGTATCGGCCGGCGGAGCCATCGAATCGCGGTTCGTCAAGGAGCTCATCAAGCAGTGGCGGGCGCAGGATGCCCACGGTGCTTGGGATGGCAAGAGCGACCTGCAACTCCTCGATCCGTACATTCTCGACAAGGAGAAGCGAAGGCAGATTCCCATGATCGGAGATCCAGACCCAGAAACCATCTGGCGCCTGGAGCTGTTCTACAACGCGGTGGGTCTCGCCATCGAGCGCGTCACCGGCGTCATGGTGACTCCCATGATGAAGATGCACCACGAGGGGTTCGGCCGGATGATTCTCGCGGCCGGCCGCTTGATCGTCGTGAACAAGCAATTGCGCGACATCCACCGGTTCGGATTCGCCAGCCTACAAGTGCTTTCGGATGAAGGCGAGAAATTGGTGCTCGCCGGAATCGAGATGATTGAGAACTATCCCGACGTGGCGCGTTACGAGTGACGGGGCGTCGATAGACCCGGACATCGGGTGAGAGGTGGGTGATGGACGATGTGGAAGCGCTCAAAGTTCAGATCAAGAAGCTCAATGCGCAAGCGACCAATTTGAAGATGAATCTGCACGATCTGGCAGAGGAGCTGCCGCTCGGCTGGGAAAGGATCATGGAGGTCGCGGCGCAGGCTTTTCAGGCTTACAAGAGCCTGACCGAGGCGCGTTCGCGGCTCGCAGCGGGCGGAGGGTGAGGATGGCTGTCGTCACGATCAGGATGCCGGATGGGCGCAGCTGGACACCGAAATTCGTCAAGGAGATCAATCAAGAAGCGTGCATCGGATGCGGACGCTGCTTCAAGGTGTGCGGACGCGAGGTATTGCAATTGGCGGGCGTCACCGAGTCGGGCGACCTGGTGCCCCTGGCGGCCGACCTCGATGATGACGATGACGGTGAATTCGAGAAAAAGGTCATGACTATCGCCAATCAACTCAATTGCGTGGGCTGCGAGGCGTGCTCGAAGATCTGTCCGAAGAAGTGCTACACGCACGTGCCGATGACGGAGGAGGCATGATGGTGTCCTCTCGCGGATTGGACCGGGAGCGTCTGCTTGCGGCGGCGCGCGATCCGGTCGATCTTGCAAATTTGGCTTTTTGCGGCGTGTTGGCGCGCTTTGCCATTCGCAAGCTCGACTCTGCGGAATTCATTCGCCTGCTTGCACGCTATTTTCCGAGCGCTCCTCCGGAAACGGCGGATAGGGGCCCTGTTGCGGCACCCGAGGTGATCTGCGCAGCCATTGAACTCGAGGAGTTCGACGATTTGCTCGCGTTGCTACGCGAGCATCGGCGCGACGATTCGGAGGAGAACCGCTGGCTGGCGCACGCCATCGCCAGCGCCTGCGCGGGGGAAAATCACCTCTGGGAGGACATGGGGATGCCCGACCGGGCGGCGTTGTCGCAGCTGCTCAAGCGGTACTTCCCGACTCTGTATTTCAAGAACACGGATAATCTGCGTTGGAAGAAGTTCTTTTACAAGTTGCTGTGCGATCGCGCGCAAGCGCGTCTTTGCAAGGCGCCGAGCTGCGGGGTTTGCAGCGATTACGCGTTGTGCTTCGGCCCGGAATAGCGCTACGGCCGGCTATTGACCGTCGACGGCGACCAGCACGTGCGAGGCCTTTACGAGCGCTGTGCAAGAAGCGCCTTTGACCAGGCCCATCTCCTTCAGCGCATCGACGGTGACGATGGCGGTTAGAGTGCGATTCCCGGCAAGCCGCAGCTTCACTTCGGAATTGACGCTGCCGGGAATCACATCCAAGACCACGCCAGTCAGTCGGTTTCGCGCGCTGGTCCGAGTGTTGGAGTCAGAAGTCAAAATCACGAAACTCGATTTGATCAGGGCCACCGCCGGACGCCCGGGGGCAAGCCGCAGGTCGGCGACGGCGTCGTTGGTGATGTTGGCGAATATCTCGAGCCCGTCGCCGATGTCGAGGATCACGTCGGAGTTGACGGCGCCCTTCTGGACGGCCTTCACCCAGCCTGGAAATTGATTGCGGGCGCTGATTAGCATGAGCGTCTACCTTCGGCTTGCTGGGAACGGATCCGTGCTGCACCGATTGTACCCGCAAAAAAGTCAGAACGTGAGGCGGGCACCGACGGTCGGCGCGAGGTTGTTGTTGTAGTAATAGGGGACGCCGGGTTTGTGGGGAATGGCGATGGCCAGGCCGCCGGAGACATTGGAATAGGCAATGCCGGCATAGGCGTCGAAGCGCTTGGTAAAGTGATAATCGGTATAGAACGACACCTCGTTGAAGTAGCCGGAGCAGGAACTGCGGAAGCCGGCGGTGGGCGAGCAAGTCGACGGGATACGGAAGTCGTTTTGCCACTCGCGATAGTAGGACAAGGTGAGAACGGTTTTGCTGTCGAAGGCGTATTTCACCCCCGTCCAGGCGACCTGCACGATCTTGGGGGAATCCAGATTGTTGTCTTCGACGCCGCTCAAGAGATATCCGCCCTGGGCCGTGGCGCCGACACCCAATGGTTCCGACGGGTTGGTCTGGCGTATGTGTTCATAGCCGGTATAGAACTTCAGCGGGTCCCAGACATATTTTGCGGCGACCATGACGGCGCTGTTGTCGGTCACGATGCCATATTCGGTGTTGGTGGTTCCGATCAGATTGGCTCCGTTGATGGTGTTCGTGTTGATGCTGTCGGTGGTCGACTGATAGGGCGCCGACAAGCTCCCGGGCCCCAACAAGGGGTTGACTACGCTGATCGCCTGGAAGACCCGTTGGAAGACCACATCGGCGGAGAACCCGGCAAAAGTCCCACCGAGGTCGAAGCCGTAGGCTGAATTATGCGGCTGTTCCCCGGTACAAGTGGCGGCGGTCCAGGCGGCGGAGGCGGAGTAGCAGCCGCCCTGACCGTCGCTGAATTTATACATCGCGCCGACATGGACCGGGCCATAGGTCAGGCGATATTTGATGGCGTCATCCCAGCGGGTGTCCTGGGTGTCGCCACCGCCGGCCATCAGGCCGTTATAACCGATGAACGAAAAAGAATATGAGCCGCCGGCCGGATCGTAAGCAAGCATCGCATCGGTGCCGAGGGCGCGTTGACGGCCCATAGTCAGCGCTCCGAAGGCCACGGACGAGATTCCGCCATAGAACTCGTCGTTGAAAGTCTGGCCCGCCCGGGCGCCGTCGCCGGCGAACGAATAGCTGCTCCTCGGCAGGCCGGCATTCAAGGCGTTGGTGGCCGCCATGTTGGCGAGCTGGCCGGACTGCGGGTTGATGCCGGTCGACGCGTTCGCAACCACTGCCCATCCCTCCAGGAACTGCTCCGAGATCTTGATGCCGAATCCCGTCTGCGACAGGTTGTTCTGCGCAATGAGGAATCGCGAGTTGTTACCGTTGCGGTTGACCACCGATTCACCTTCGTAGTTATAGCCGTTTTCCGGCAAGCCGTGGCTGACCCAGCCGACTCCGATGTCGTAAGCCCCATAGATGGTTATGCCGTACCAGGTGAGCGTGCAATCCGTGGCGAGGAAATCCTTGACGCTCGTGCAGGCCTCCGGGGTGGATGTGGCGTGAGCCCGTCCTTCCTCCGCCGCATTCGCGAGCCCCGCGATGGCGATCATGGCGACCAACGCCAGAATTAGCTTTTGCATAGCTTGTCTTTCCTTGTCTAAAGCTCGGTATAGATAGTTCGATAGGCTGATATGCGTGACATCCGAGGACCGTTGCCGAGGCGCGCCGGAGCCCTGCTTCGCGCCTTCGCGCGCTAGGCCTCCACGCGCTCCGTATCCTTCAAATGTCTCATGTGAAGGTCAGGATACGGATGGCGCCGCAAAGGTATCCTCTCGCTTCGATGATTGATCATGCGGATCGAGAACGCTTCTGCCCAATCCCAGTACTCTTGGCGTACGTCAGCGGGAAACCCCACGTCATCGAAGGCTTGGCATAAAAGTCTTAGCCAGATGTCGCGCGCCTCTTCGTCGATTACGAACGGGTAATGCCGCTTGCGCATGCAAGGCTTGCCATGGTGGGGGGTGAAATAGGCTGGGCCGCCACATGTCTCGATCACGTAGTCGGCCGCGCGTCTCACCCCCGCGAGGAACTCTCGCTCATTGGTCGGAAAAAGCTGTCCAAGCGGTGATTCGAGCAATCGCCGATGATGACTCTGCACCAACGCCCGCAACATTTCCTCTCCGGCCTTCTTGAAGATGCGGCGCGACGGAAATGGAACAGGCGGAGCCCTTAGTTCCGAGTTGGCATCGACCCATCGAATCTCGTTACCGACGGCGAACGCGCCTACTCCGGATTGGCAACCTGCGGTATCAGGTTGCCCGCTAGACGCGGCCGATGGCGGACTGTAATGCGAGTTCATCATGTGCTCCCGTAGTCGATCGGCACCTAAATGGTAGGAATCCAGCATCCGCAAATTAGAGATCCGGCCAGCCGGTCGTTATAAAACGGCGGCTATAGCGGGGTGGAAGCAGGAAGCGTGCCAACGAGGCAGGCTATAGCGGAGGTTTAACGGATCGGTGAAAGCCGGCGTGAATAAATACAGCTAAGGCGCGTACGGGGGGATTTCTGAACGGGGAGAAAAGTGTTGTACCAACACCCTGCTAGCCGCCGACGGATGGCGCATTGTCGCAAAGCGCACGTTGATATGTAGGGAAGACTACAACGATCCCGATCCGGTTTGAAATGCAAAGCTCGTTGGTGAGCTGACGATTGCGAGAAACTGGTAGCATGGCCGCAAGGCATATTGGCTATGTTTATGCGCATCTCGAAAACTGCGAATCACCGGGTCCGCAATCCTCGTTCGCCTTTATGAAACCAAAGCATAAACCGATTCACCGTCGTCGCCACCCCAAGCTGGTGGGCCGCCTTTTGGTGGAAACGGAAATGGGCGCTTTTCTCGGCGACACGCGGATTCGGTTGCTCGAGGCGGTCGGTGAAGCGGGCTCCATTTCGCAGGCGGCGAAAATGATTCGACTCTCCTATAAAGCGGCGTGGGATGCGATCAACACCATGAACACCCTTGCCGATGAGCCAATGGTGGAGCGCGCCGTCGGAGGTTCCGGCGGGGGCGGCACCAACCTTACCGCGTATGGCCGGCGCATGGTGTCGTTTTACCGCGCCATGGAGGAGAGCTACCAGGAAGTATTGGATCGCGTGGCGCAGAAACTCGGTACCGAGGGGCGCGGGGACATTCAACAATATCGAAGTCTCCTGCGGCGCATGTCAATGAAGACCAGCGCTCGCAATCAATTCGTGGGACCCGTTGCGGCGTTGCGCGACGGCGCAGTCAATTGCGAAGTTTGTATACGTCTGGATGCTCAAGCCGAGCTAGTCGCCACCATCACGAGAGAAAGCGCCGAGCGCCTGAGTCTTGCGCTGGGCAAGGAAGTGCATGCCTTCGTCAAAGCCCAGTCGGTAATGCTCACCACCGATCCCGGCGTTCGTACAAGTTCACGCAATCATTTGTGGGGAACGATATCCCGCATACATCTGGGATCGGTCAACGATGAAATCACGCTGACTCTGCCTGGGGGCCGTCACGTCATCGCCATCATCACTCACGAGAGCGTCGAGAGCATGGGGCTCGTCGAGGGAAAAAACGCTTGTGCCCTGATCCAAGATTCGAGCATTACCCTGGCTGTGTTCGATTAGTCAGTACGAGCCGTCAGGCATGCGACAAGCGCGGACCACGTTCCTGTCGCTTTGTCTTGATATGGTCGCTAAGTGATTGATTTAGTGCGCCGTGCAAAGGCACGGTCTTCCAGCGGGGGTCAGACCCGCCCGGCAACTGTCGCTCCGGCCGGTAGCAATCGGAGCAGTCGCGGAGGTAACGAGGCGGCTGAAGCCTTTGATATAGAGGGTCGACCACCGGAGCAATACGCTTACCGCCCGGATCGGAACGCTCACGATGCAATCCAGCAGGTCCACAGACTGCTGAAAACGGGCCACACGCAGGTCGTTGACGCGGATCTCGCCGCGTACTTCGACTCGATCCCGCACGCCGAACTGATGAAGTCGGTGGCACGTCGGATCATCGATCGGCAGGTGCTGCATCTGATCAAGATGTGGCTGGAAGTGCCGGTCGAGGAGACCGACGAGCGGGGTGGAAAGAAGCGCACGACCCGGCAGCGTGACGAGAAGCGCGGTATCCCACAGGGCTCGCCACTCTCACCACTGCTCGCGAACCTGTACATGCGACGGTTCGTGTTGGGGTGGCAGCGGAAGGGTTTTGAAGCGCGGCTCAAGGCGCGCGTCGTCACGTACGCGGACGATCTGGTCATCTGCTGCAAAGGCTCGGTGGCGCAGGCCCTCGAAGCGATGCGGTCCGTGATGGTGCAGATCAAGCTGACCGTGAACGAGGAGAAAACCCGAGTGTGTCGCGTACCACAGGATACGTTCGACTTAGAGCATCCACCGGATCATCGAGCGGCTGCATGCGCAGACGGACGTGCGCACCGGCCTGCTCGATACGACCCTGGTCGTGCAGCGTATCAACTGGCTGTTGCGGGGCTGGGCGGGGTACTTCTGCCTGGGCCCAGTGGGCAAGAGCGATCGAGCGCTGGATCGATACACGATCCGTCGGCTACGCCGGTGGCTGTGCCGTAAGCACAAGGTTGGGAGTCAGGGCTACACGCGCTTCCCGGACGGGTACTTTTATACTCGCCTGGGCCTGGTGCAACTGGCGCCCCTCACCAAGACCCGTCCGTGGGCGAACGCATGATGTCTTGTCCGAGAGCCGGATGCGGGAGACCCGCATGTCCGGTTCGATGAGCGGGGACTGGAAACGGACGCCAATCAAAGGCTTACCGCGCCAGTCCTCGACTCTACACTGGCTCCCCGGGACGGATTCGAACCGCCGACCAACGGATTAACAGTCCGTCGCTCTACCACTGAGCTACCGGGGAATTCGGAAGAGGCGCGGATTGTCGGGAAGCTACGCTGTTAAGTCAAGGAATCGCGCACTTCGGCGCGCTCATTCATGGCCCGCAATTGCGTGCGGGATATACGGAGCCTCGAGCTGCGCCATCTCGGCGGCGGTGAGCTCGAGGTCGAGCGCCGCGACGGCATCGTCCAGATGCTGGGGCTTGGCGGCGCCGATGATCGGTGCGGTGACGCGCGGCTGTCGAATCAACCAGGCGAGAGCAACCTGCGCGCGGGGAACTCCTCGTGCGGTCGCTACGGTGGCGACGGCCTCGACCACCGTGCGATCGGCTTGCGCCGAGGGGGGAAATATCTTGTCGCCATAGATATCGGTTCGGGTCCTGTCCGTCTGGGTGTTCCATTCACGCGTCAACCGCCCGCGGGCGAGTGGGCTCCAGGGCAGCACTGCGATGCCCGCATCGGCGCAGAGCGGCAGCATCTCGCGCTCCTCCTCGCGATAGATCAGGTTGTACAGATTCTGCATGCTGACGAAGGGCGTCCATCCGCGCTCGCGGGCGATGTGCAGCGATTTGCTGAATTGCCACGCGAACATGGATGAGGCGCCGAGGTAGCGCACCTTGCCCGACTTCACCAGGTCGTGCAGCGCCTCGAGGGTTTCCTCGATCGGCGTGTGAGGGTCCCACCGGTGAATTTGATACAGATCGACGTAGTCCGTGCCGAGCCGGCGCAAGCTGGCGTCGATCGCGGTGAAGATGGCCTTGCGCGACAACCCACGTCCGTTCGGCCCGGGGCTCATCGGGAAGAACACCTTGGTGGCGATCACGACCTCGTCGCGGCGGGAATAATCCTTGAGGGCCTGGCCGACGATCTCCTCGGAGGTGCCGTCGGAATACGCATTGGCCGTGTCGAAGAAATTGATCCCGAGGTCGATGGCCTTGCGGATCAAGGGCCGGCTCTGATTCTCGGGCAGGGTCCAGGGGTGATCCCCGCGCTCGGGCACGCCGTAAGTCATGCACCCAAGGCACAGCGGCGAGACCTGAAGGCCGGTGTTCCCGAGATTTTTATACTTCATGATAGATCAATCATATCAAATGGTTGAGCGATAATTCGCATGTAAAATATTTCGAAACGTTTCCGCGGAAACGTCAGATCTTCTACAGCAGAACCAAGAGCGTACCGAGAGACTGCCCGGCAGCGCCCGCTCCCGGGGGCAGCCTCCGCTCCCGGCAGCAACCCGTTCCCCCCGCGCGGCTCAGCCCGCGCGCCGCGCCGCCGGCGAGGCCAGCGCTCGCTCGATGCGCCGGAGGGCATCCTCGAGCACCTTCATGCTGGTGGCGAACGAGATCCGCATGTGGCCGGGCGCGCCGAATCCGGAGCCCGGCACCACGGCGACACCGGCCTCCACCAGGAGATACTCGGCGAAGGCGTTGTCGTCCTTGATTCCGAGGTTGCGCATGGCGCCGTGCACATCGGCGAACGCATAGAAGGTACCGGCACCTTTCTGGCAGCTGATCCCCGGAATGGCGTTGAGGCCGGCGACGACGAAGTCGTGGCGCTCCTTGAACGCCTTGTTCATTTCGGCGACGCAGGCCTGGTCGCTGTTGAGGGCCACGGTCGCCGCGCGTTGCGAAATGCTCGAGGCGTTTGACGTGGACTGGCCTTGGATGGTGCTCATCGCCGACACGATGTCCTTGGGACCCCCGCAGAAGCCGATCCGCCAACCGGTCATGGCATAGGCCTTCGAGACCCCATTGATAGTGACCGTGCGACCATAGAGCTGGGGATTCGCCTGTGCGAAGCTCAGCAAGGGCTCGGGTGCCCAGTAAATGTGCTCGTACATCTCGTCCGCGGCGATGATCACCTGCGGATGCTTGTCGAGGACCGCACCGAGCGCTTTGAGCTCCGCGGGCGTATAGGCCGCTCCGGTGGGATTGCTCGGGCTGTTGAGGATGAACAGCTTGGTGCGCGGCGTGATGGCGGCATCCAATTGCGCCGGCGTGATCTTGTAGCCCTGCTCGGCGCCCCCATTGACGATGACCGGGACGCCGTCCGCGAGCAGCACCATGTCGGGGTAGGAGACCCAGTAGGGCGCCGGGATCACGCACTCATCGCCCGGATCGAGAAGCGCGGCGCACAAATTGAAACAGGTTTGTTTCGCGCCGGAGGACACCAGGATCTGGCTGCGCTCGTACGTCAGGCCGTTCTCGCGCTTGAATTTCGCGATGATGGCGTCCTTGAGTTCCGCCGTGCCGTCGACCGCGGTGTAGCGCGTAATGCCCGTGCGGATCGCATCGACACCCGCGTCCGCAATATGTAACGGCGTGTCGAAATCCGGCTCCCCGGCGCCCAGGCCGATGATGTCCTTGCCTTCGGCCTTGAGTTTGGCGGCGCGCGCCGTCACGGCGAGGGTGGGGGAGGGCTTAACCTTCTGAACACGCTTGGAAAGTAGTGAGGCCAACGGAGTGATCCTATGTAAAAAATGCGGCGCCTGAGTGTACGAAAAACAACGCGCTTGCGCCAGGCGCGGCGTGCCTTAAGTTCCTTCGACATGAGAGAATAGATCAATGAGTTTCGAGCTGTATTCCGATTACAGTCCGGCGGGCGATCAGCCGCAGGCGGTCGAAAAGCTGGTGGAGGGTCTCACGACGGGTCTTGCGCACCAGACGCTCCTGGGCGTGACCGGCTCCGGCAAGACGTTCACCATCGCGAACGTCATCCAGCAATTGCAGCGTCCCACCTTGGTTCTGGCGCACAACAAGACGCTCGCCGCGCAGCTGTACGGCGAGTTCAAGACGTTCTTCCCGAAGAATGCCGTCGAGTACTTCGTGTCGTACTACGACTATTACCAACCGGAAGCCTACGTGCCGGCGTCGGACACCTTCATCGAGAAGGACGCGTCGATCAACGAGCACATCGAGCAGATGAGGCTGTCGGCGACCAAGGCGCTGCTCGAGCGGCCGGATTCGATCATCGTGGCGACGGTATCGGCCATTTACGGACTGGGCGACCCACAGGCGTACCTCAGCATGGTGCTTCACATGTCGCGCGGCGACCCGTTGGAGCAGCGCAAGCTCCTGCGGCGTCTCGCGGACATGCAGTACACCCGCAACGAGATCGATCTGCAGCAGGGCACGTACCGCGTGCGCGGCGACGTGATCGACATATTTCCCGCGGAGTCCGAGCGCGAGGCCGTGCGGGTCGAGCTGTTCGACGATCGGATCGACACGCTCAGCCTGTTCGACCCGTTGACCGGCGAGGTGTTGCGCAAGGTGCCGCGCCTCACCGTCTATCCGTCGACCCACTACGTGACCCCGCGCGAACGGATTCATGAAGCGGTCGACGAGATTCGGGACGAGTTGCGCTCGCGGTTGGGCGAGCTCAACGGTGCGAGCAAGCTGGTCGAGGCGCAGCGGCTGCAGCAACGTACGCTGTTCGATCTCGAGATGATGAACGAGGTCGGCTATTGCGCCGGCATCGAGAACTACTCCCGCTACCTGTCCGGCCGGCAGGCCGGCGAGCCGCCGCCGTGCTTATTCGACTATCTGCCGGCCAATGCCCTCTTGGTCATCGACGAAAGCCACCAGACCATTCCCCAGCTCGGCGCCATGTACAAGGGCGATCGATCGCGCAAGGAGACCTTGGTGGAGTACGGCTTTCGCCTGCCGTCGGCGCTCGACAACCGCCCGCTGCGCTTCGAGGAGTTCGAGCGGATGGCGCCGCAGACGATTTTCATCTCCGCGACGCCCGGCCCCCACGAGAAGCGCATCTCGGGGCAGATCGTCGAACAGGTGGTCCGTCCCACCGGGCTGGTCGATCCCGTCGTCGAGGTTCGCCCGGTTCGCGCGCAGGTGGACGATCTTTTGTCCGAGATACGCCAGCGGACGCTCGTGAAGGAGCGGGTGCTGGTCACGACGCTCACCAAGCGGATGGCGGAGGATCTCACCGACTATTTGAACGAGCACGGCGTGAAGGTCCGCTACCTGCATTCCGATATCGACACCGTCGAACGCTCCGAGATCATCCGCGACTTGAGGCTCGGCAAGTTCGACGTGATCGTCGGCATCAATCTTCTGCGCGAAGGCTTGGACATGCCCGAGGTGTCGCTGGTCGCCATTCTCGACGCCGACAAGGAAGGGTTCCTGCGGTCGGAGGGGTCGCTGATCCAGACCATCGGCCGCGCGGCGCGCAACGTTCAAGGCAAGGCGATCCTCTACGCCGATTCCATCACGGGATCGATCGGCCGGGCCATTGCCGAAACCGATCGGCGCCGCGGCAAGCAGATCGAATTCAATGTCGAGCACGGCATCACCCCGCGCACCATCGTCAAGGCGGTGGGCGACGTGATGGAGGGCGCACGCGCGGTGCCGGAGCACGGGGTGCGCGATGCAGGCCTGGATTATGCGGCGATGGCGCCGGAGCAGGCGGTGAAGCGCATCAAGAAGCTGGAAGCCGACATGATGAAGCTCGCGCGGAATCTCGAGTTCGAGCAGGCGGCTCGGTTGCGCGACGAGATCCAGAAGCTGCGCCAATCCGCATTCGGCGCGCCGAGCACACTGGCGGGCTAACAAGGAGGCATCATGGCCATCGATCACAGTCAATCCCAGGAAAGCGATCTCGACCGGACCGACAAGCTCCCGATCCTCCAGGGCGTGACCATCGATGAGGATGTTGCCGACGATTCGGTGCGACTCGAGTATTCGGCGCCGCCAGGAGAGGTTGGAACGCCGCCGGCCCCGCTCCCGGTCGCGCATCCGAACGCGCCCGACTTTGCGCGGCCGGGGATGGATCTTCCGTCGCTGGCCGACAGCGTTCGCTCCGTGGAGGAGCGCATCGCGCGGCAAAGCGCCGATTACGAAGCGCTGAACAAGCTCTACGAGAAGGCCCGCGATGCGCAGCTCGCGGCCGGGACGCGGGCGGACGCGCTGGCCTCGGAGCTTTCGGCGGTCCAGTCGACGCTCGCGGTCGAGCAGCACCGCTCCCGCGAAATGCAGCGGGCGTTGTCGGAGGGATCGGCGGCCGTGGAGGCCAGCCGTGCCCGGGCGGAAGAGTCCGCGCGGGAGGCCGAACGGTACCAGAGCGAGGCGCGCACCTTGCGGGAGGCCTTGACCGCTCGGGATGCGACCATCGCACAGGCGCTGCATTCGCTCGGTGAACGCGATGCCCAACTGTTTGCCCTGCAACGAGAACACGCGCAGACTGTCCCCGTACTCGAAGCGCGCTCGCGCGCCAGCGCCGAGCTCGAGGCCGATCTCAAGGCGACCCGGGCCCATGCTGAGACGCTCTCGGTGGACCTGAAGAGCAGCCGGGATGCCGTGTCTTTCCTGACCACGAAGCTCGCCCGCGGCGAGTCGGACCTTGCCGCGGAAAGGCGCGAGCTCACCAGCGTCAGAGCCCAGGCGGCTTCCTACCTCGAGGTGCTGCGCACGCGCGACTGGCGCGGTGGATTCAATCAAAACCTGTTCCGAGAGTGGGACGATAAAGTGGACGCCGCGCGCTCCGGCCAGGGTGAGCTTCAAGCCGAATGCGATCGACTCGGGCAATCGGTGGCTCTGTTGAATGCCAAGCTCGCCGATCAGGAGGCGGCGATCTCCAAGCTCCACGCCGCGAGCGCCGCCGAGACTGCGATGGTGTCGAAGAAGTCCCAGGAGCTCGACGAGGTGCAGCGCGCACGCGCCGAGCTGCATGCGAGGATCGACCGTCTCGAAACCGAGCGCCAAGATCTGCAGCGCGAGCTCGGCACGCGCGGCGACGAGCTCGCCGCCGCCCGCAATGCGAGCGCCGGGGAGCTGCAGCGGGCCCGGGACGCGCAGGTTGCCGCGGAGGCCGGTCTCGCTCAGCGGTCGGCCGAGCTCGAGCAATTGCGCGCCGACGCCATCACTCATGAAGAAGAGATGACGGTCCTGATGGCCCATCTCAACGAGGCACGCCGGCCGATCCAATCGATTCAGGCGGACATCAAGCGGCTGAACGATGAGCTCGAGCTCAAGACTCTCAGCATCGACCAGCTCACCGAGGAGAACCGGACGCTTCGAGCCACGCTCGAACGCACTCGCGGGGCGCTGGAGGAGAGGGAGCTGCTCATCCGGCGGCTGGAGCGCAGCGCCAACAACAACGCCAACGTGCTCGGCCGCTTGCAGACCAGCATCGAGAGACTGGGCTCCTCCCCGCCGGCGGCGGCGCTCGCGGGAGAGTTCTTCGCCGAGCTGATCAAGATCGAGGGCGACACCCGGACCGCCTACCCCTTGGGGCGGCGCACGCGGATCGGCCGCGCTTCGGGGTGTGAGCTGCAGATCGACTCGCAGTCGGTCAGCCGCCATCACGCCATGCTCCTCAAGGGCACGCGCGAGATCATCATCGAGGATCTCAACAGCACCAACGGCGTGCTCGTGAACGGCCGCAAAGTGGCGAGGCACGTGCTCAGCGATGGCGACTTGTTGACCATCGGGGAGACCCAATTCCAATGCCGGCTGAAGCCCAACTCGCGCGCCTCCGAGCCCCCGAATGAGCCCGTTTCAGGCCCGAGCGCACCCGCGGGGGACATATCGCCCGGCGAAGCGCCCACAGAGGGGGCGGGGACGGGGTTCAATCAGGCCCATCCGCACGTCGGCGACTGATTTTGGCCGGACGGCAGGGGTTGCTCTTTATACGAGGCGCCGAATCCGGTATCTTTCGCGCCCTTCGAGCGCGCTTAGCTCAGCGGTAGAGCATCACCTTGACATGGTGGGGGTCAGTGGTTCGATCCCACTAGCGCGCACCACCCCTTGAGGCCACCCGCCTCGGGTGGTGGCTCCGGGCTGCACCGGTCGTAAGGCGGGGCCGGCGTTTGCCGGATCCGAGCCTCGTGATAGTACTGATGGATCTATGCCCGTAATCACTCTTCCCGACGGTAATCAAAAGGTTTTCGATCAGCCGGTGTCGGTGGCGGACATCGCCGCGAGCATCGGGCCGGGCCTTGCGAAAGCTGCGCTGGCCGGCAAGGTCAATGGTCATCTGGTCGACACCTCGACGGTGGTCGATCACGACGCCGCGGTCAGCATCGTCACGGACAAGGACCCGGATGGGCTGTCGATCATCCGTCATTCGACCGCGCACCTTCTTGCGAACGCGGTGCAGGAGCTGTTCCCGGGTGCGCAGGTCACCATCGGCCCCGTGATCGAGGACGGCTTTTACTACGATTTCGCGTACAAGACGCCGTTTTCGAGCGACGACCTCGCGTCGATCGAGAAGCGCATGGCGGAGATCGCGGCGCGCGACGTGAAGGTGCACAGGCGCCTGCTTCCACGCGATGAAGCGGTGGAGCATTTCAAGCGCATCGGCGAGCACTACAAGGCTGAGATCATCGGCGCCATTCCCGCCGGAGAGCCGATCAGCCTGTACGGGCAGGGCGATTGGGAGGACCTCTGCCGCGGGCCGCATGTGCCGAGCACGGGCAAGCTGATCGGCTCTCCGGCGGGAATGGCGCCGATGATCTCAGCCTTGTAGTGCTCGCCGATGCGCTTGAAATGCTCCACCGCTTCATCGCGTGGAAGCAGGCGCCTGTGCACCTTCACGTCGCGCGCCGCGATCTCCGCCATGCGCTTCTCGATCGACGCGAGGTCATACGCTCGAAAACGGCATGCGAAATCGTAGTAAAAGCCGTCCTCGATCACGGGGCCGATGGTGACCTGCGCACCCGGGAACAGCTCCTGCACCGCTTTCGCAAGAAGGTGCGCGGTCGAATGACGGATGATCGACAGCCCATCCGGGTCCTTGTCCGTGACGATGCAGCCCGCGGGGCCGGTCGTGATCGACCACCGTCGAGGTGTCGACCAGATGACCATTGACCTTGCCGGCCAGCGCAGCTTTCGCAAGGCCCGACCCGTGCTCGCGGCGATGTCCGCCACCGACACCGGCTGATCGAAAACCTTTTGATTACCGTCGGGAAGAGTGATTACGGGCATAGATCCATCAGTACTATCACGAGGCTGGGATCCCGGCAAACGCCGGCCCCGCCCTTCCGACCGGTGCAGCCCCATAGGACGGTGGCCTCAAGGGGTGGTGCGCGCTAGTGAGATCGAACCACTGACCCCCCACGTGTCCAAGGTGATGCTCTACCGCTGAGCTAAGCGCGCTCGAAGGGCGCGAAAGATACCCGGATTCGGCGCCTCGTATAAAGAGCAACCCCTGCCG